>UQZR01000019.1 GCA_900545585.1 uncultured Eubacteriales bacterium | reverse complement strand
CCCCCCCTCCCCCCCCCCCCCCCCCCCCCCCCACCCCCCCCCCCTCCCCCCCCCCCCCCCCCCCCCCCCCCCCCCCCACCCCCCCCCCCCCCCCCCCCTCACATTGAGCCTCCCTTCTGATAACTTTGTTACATTCTTGATTATAATTTATCACACCGCCCTTGTCAATCTCACATAAGTGCCAAGAAGTTTGATAATTTTTTGTCTAAATCGCTGCTTCGAAGGCTATTTTCGCCTTGGCCTGCAAAAAAATGTTACATCCCCCCCAAACTTTCCGGCATATTAGGTGTTGATTTATCCATTCATTTTCGATATACTGACTTTCAGCAGCACTATGTGACAGTTTTTTATCAGGCAAGAATTATTGTTGAGAAAGTAGGGATACAGTGAGCAACTACGCCAGTCTTGAGCGATACATTCCTCTGGTGGAATTTATGGGGAAGATCTGCGGAAAGAATTATGAGATCATCCTCCATGACGTTTCCACGCCGGAGCGCTCGGTGATTGCCGCCTGCAACGAGCATCTCAGCGGCCGCCGCGTGGGCGACCCCATGACGGAGTTGGCCAAGGAACTGCTGCGAACCGGAGCCTATAAGGAGCACGACTATGTGGCCAACTACGAGGGCCGCACCCGGGGAGGCAAGCGTTTCGTTTCTTCCACCTATTTCATTAAGGAAAAGGGTCATCTGGTGGGGCTGATCTGCGTGAACCACGATGTGGAGGATATTCTGGTGCTCTCGGAGCATCTTTCCAACCTGCTCCATTCCTTTTCTCTTCCGCAAGAGGAGGAAAGCTCCGCCTATACCGAAAACCTGGATGATTCCATCCCGGAGCTGTCCAGCAATCTGATCCACTCCACCATCCTCGGCTATGGTATCCCCTCCGAGGCCATGCATACCGCCGACAAGCTGGAGATACTCCGCTCTCTGGAAGCGCAGGGCGTATTCCAGACCAAGGGCTCCGTCGGACAGGTCGCCAGGGAACTGCACATCTCCGAACCCACGGTCTACCGCTACCTGCGGCGTATCCGCAGCGAAGCAACATGACCTTCCGCCGCGGCCCGCGGCCTTTTCTCCGGCGGAGCCGACGAGGTCGTCATAGAGGATATGCACGGAGACGGCTGCAACATTGACTGCGCCCTGCTCCCCAGAGATGCCCGTCTCCTTCGGGGGATCACCCACGATATTGTGGGTCTTACCGGTATTTTTGACGAGAGCTATGACGGTATGCTGATGGTCGGCTTTCACGACGCCGCCTCCGCCCCCGGAAATCCCACGTCCCACACGATGGTAAGCTCCCGCATTTTCCGCCTTACGGTCAATGGCGCGCTGTGGGGAGAATTCGAGATGTACGCCCATGCCGCCGCTTACCGGGGCGTTCCTACCCTATTCGCCAGCGGCGACGAGGGGATGTGTGCGGCTGCGGCGCGCACCGTACCCGGCCTGCTGACCGTACCAACCAAATCCGGCCACGGCTACGGCGTTCTGACAAAGACCCCGGAGCTTGTCCGCGAGGAGATCGAAGGCATGATGGCCGAGGCTGTGGCGGCGGCAAAGACAGCCACACCTCCGGCGCTTCCCGAGCACTTCCACGTGGAGGTCACCTATGTACATCATTATGACGCCTATGGATGCTCCCACTATCCCGGCGCCAGCCTCATCTCTCCCACCACCGTGGCCTTTGATGCCGAGGATTACGGTGATGTGCTGCGCTTTTTCTACTTTGTGATCTAAGAAACGGAGGTATATGCTATGGCTGTTATTGCCTATCAATACCGCGGTGATCTGGTGGATCAGATCCACCGGGGACATATCGCGGTAACGGATCACACAGGCCGGATCCTTTGGAAGCTCGGTGATCCGGAGCGTCTTACATTTGCCCGCTCCTCCGCCAAGCCCCTTCAGGCGATCCCCGTGGCAGAGAGCGGTGCGCTGGAGCATTATGGCATTACCCCGCAGGAGCTGGCCGTCATCTGCTCCTCCCACAACGGAGAGCCCTTTCATGTAGAGGCCGTGGAGAGCATCCTGCACAAGGCAGGTCTCTCCCCCGACCAGCTGTGCTGCGGGTCGGAATACCCCATGTATGTCCCCGCCGAGGACGCCTTGAAGATCGCCGGCATCCCCCGGGCGCCCATCTACTGCGACTGCTCCGGAAAGCACGCCGGTATGCTCATCACCGCCCGCCATTTCGGGGAGTCTTTGGAGAACTATACTGCATTGGAGCACCCTGTTCAGCAGCGTATCCTCTCGGTGTTCGCTGAAATGTGCGGCGTAGAGACCTCCGAAGTCCAGTTGGCCGTGGACGGCTGCGGCGTTCCGGTCCACGCGCTGCCCCTTTACCGGCTGGCACAGGGCTACGCCCGCATGTCCCTCCCCACGCTTTTCGCCCCCACCCGGGCCGCTGTCCTCCGGCGCATCACGTCCGCCATGACAGCACATCCGGAAATGGTGGCAGGGACCGATCGCATCTGCACGCAGCTGATGGCCGCCTTCGGCGACCGAATCTTCTGCAAATCAGGCGCCAGCGCATTCTATGCCGTGGGCATCAAGGATAAGGGGATCGGCATTGCCCTCAAAATGGAGGACGGCGCCTCCTCCATCGTCCCGTATGCCATCCTCTCGGTTCTCACCCAGCTCGGCGTCATCACGCCGGAGGAAGCCTGCTCTCTGCCCCGCTACCACGACAAAAACCTTTACAACAACCACCACGCCGTTGTGGGCCGCACCGAGCTGGCCTTTCAACTGGAGCAGCTCTGCTAACGGCACGGGCTGCACGCAAAACAGAGCGCATCTGTCCTCTTGCCAGAAAGCAGCATAAACAAAACCACCCGCTTGGTAAGCTGAAAAAGTTCCTGATTTCTTGCGAAATCAGGAACTTTTTGGTGGAGACTGCTGGACTCGGACCAGTGACCTCCTGCGTGTGAAGATACGATGAGCGCCGGAAAGCGTTGTGCCGCAACGCTTTCCGGCGCTTTTGCATACTTTCGGCTCGGCGGGCGATCCACTGTGTCCGCCTGTATCCACCTGCTTTTTTCCGCGTTTGGGTCACGGTTTGGGTCAAGCCCCGCGACGGCGCAGAAATGCCCACGCTGTAACCAAAGAATAGGCGTGCCGCCTATCGACTTCCTTCAAAACCGCCAAATCCTGTGGTCGCGCACCCATTGGAGAAGCGAGTCGTAGTCCATTGTGCCGGAGGCAACGGATAATCCGACCTCCACAACTTCCTCATTGGTGCACTCCATGTGTATCCCGTTCACTTCCAGAAACGTCAGCATAACGTACATACCGATGCGCTTGTTGCCGTCCACAAAAGCGTGGTTGGAGATGAGCGTATAGCCGAGCCGTGCGCCCTTTTCCTCCTTGGTAGGATAGAACTCCTGCCCGTCAAAGCCGGCAAAGGCGTTCTCCAATGCGGAATCCAACAGGGCTTCATCCCGGAGACCGATACTGCCGCCTGTTTCCTGGGCGATGAGCTTGTGGAGCAGCAACACCTTATCTTTCGAAAACTTGATCATTTCGCAAGCTCCATAAATGCGGGCTTATACTTTTTCAGGATGCGCGCCGCCACAACGTCGATCTTCTCATCATCGGTCATATCGATCATGGGGGACACATCCAGATCCACCAGCATATATTTGGGCTTATTGTTTTTGAAAATCACCGCCTGCCCGTTTTTCTCGGCAATGCGCGTTACCCGCGAGAAGTTCTGATTCGCTTCGGTGACCGAAACGATCGTCTTTGTATCAATGGTCATGGTGAACACCTCCTATGCTTATTATACCCGCATATAGGTAAAAATCAACCTACAATTTACACATTATTTGGCGCTCGTAACCAACCGCAGGATGTAGGTGAGCCGGTTGCAACGGCGCAGAAATGACCACGCTGTAACCAAAGAACAGGCGTCAGACCTTCGGGAGGTCATCGCAGAACAGCAGCTTTTGCTTTGCTTCGCGGAACCAGCGGTTTTCCGGCTCGATCTGCAGCACATACTGGACTCGTCCCAATAGCTGCTGCCGGTAGCGCTCCGTATCAGGAACGCCGTCTGTGCGAAGCGCTGCGCGGCCGCCCCGCAGGATGCTGTCCGCCAGACCAAAGCGCAGGGCGTAATAGACCTCCTGCCGAAGTAAGCGCTTATAGCCGGCCGGCACGGATACCTTCTCATTGACGGTCAGACCGGTCACGCTCTGCCGTCCGGCATTGGTGATAAAATGGGTCTTGGCCTCATTCAGGTCAAAGCCCATCTCCGCCAGCATATTTTTCGCCTTCGAATAGACGGCGAACAGCGGATGATCGGCAGAAAAGGTCAGGTCATCGCAGTACCGCGTGTATGCGATGCCGCGCCGCTGGCACCAGCGTGCCATGTTCGTATCAAAATTCCGCATGACCAGATTGGAAAGCGCGGGAGAGGTGGGCGCGCCCTGCGGCAAGACACCGTCCTTGCAGCACAAAGCGGTCAGCAGAAAGCCCACCTGCCGGGAGAAGTACCGGGTGTGAAAGGCGGCAGAGTGGACCTGTTCAAAGCGGATACTGCCGAAAAAGTCGGAGATATCCAGCTTCAGGAGATACCGTTTGCCCACATGGGGCGCGGCGTTGCCGCTGAGAGTGCCGCCCTTTCGATAGGCGGTGGCCTGCGGTGCGACAGGCAGATAGGCGAGGAGATCCCGGCAGATCTTCCGCTGCCAGCGACGCAGCGTGTTGTCCGGCACGGACAGTATGCGCACAGCTCCGTTACGCTTGGAGATGGTGACGGGGTGGTACGCTGCCGCCGTGTGCCGCGCATAGTAAAGGAGCTTCTGCCTGCTGGTAGAGAGAAACGCCGCCAGCTGCCGTGCGTCGTACAGGAAGGGAAGCTGCGGGTGGAAGCAGTGAAAATCCAGCACCATGTCCGCGGCGGCCTGCATACCGAATTTGGCCACGAAGTCTGCGTCCGGCATTTCGAAGGTGACCGCATCTTTCTCGATTTTCATAGAGGCCTCCCTGACATAGAATCAGCCCCGTGCAGTACAAAGTGACCTGATGTGAGCGGAGTCGAATTGATAATCATATGGTGATTCGCGATTCGACGGAGCGGTATCAGGCGGTCGCTTCGCTTGCGAAGCGTGCGTCCTCTTGGTAAACAGAGCGGCGACTCGCCGCCCTCCTCAAAGTACGAAACTCTAAGCTGTACACTACTGCATGGGGCTGATTTTCGGTTATGCTTATATGGTAAAGCGCTTTGACGGGAAAGTCAAGTGGATGACTGCGTCTCCGGCCCGTACCGGGTCAGTGCGTCCATGATCTTGTGATACACCACTTGGTTGGGGTAATAGCGGTAGTCGGCAAAGACGGAGATGCCGCCGTGCGGGAGAGCATATCGGTACGCAGCAGTTCCTCGGCGGCTTTGCGAGAACAGATGGTCACGTTCATAGATAAGATGCGGGAAAACGGCGCGGACACAGAGGCGGAGATCGTGGAGCGGTACATGGAGGCGGCGGAGCAGGAGGGCGTGACGCTGACGCGGGACGAGGTGATGGACGAGCTTGCGGCAGACTTCGCCGGTGATATGCTGGACGATGCAGACCTGTTTGCCAAGTTCTCCAAGGAAAACCGGACGGCGGCGCAGAAGCTGCTGGACAGCTTAAAGGAATTTCTTGCCAAGGTCAAAACCGCGTTCACCGGCAAATACCGCGACATGGCGGCGCAGGAGGCATACGGCAAGGACTTTGCCGAGCTGGAGGACATTGCAAAGCAATGGCAGGCGGCTTTTGACGCGGCGGAGCGGCAGGCGGAGAAAACAAAAACCGCCGCCGGTGAGGGCGACGGACGGATGATGTTGAAAGACTATTCCTACGACGCACTGGTGCGAAAGCCGGATATGACGCTGGCGGTGGTGGAGAACGCGGACAGACTTACCCGCAAAGAAGTGGTCGACAAGGCACTTGCGGAGGCAAAAAAGTACGGCGGCGTAAATCAGAATGGGAATGTGTACGTACACGTTAACGATACGGACGCGGATGTGATCATCAGCGCAAAGGTGCTGCGGCACGGGCTGGACCGGAGATTTACTGTCAATGCACCGGCTACTTTGAAGGTAGGCGAGATCTTGCAGAATGCTGTGCGTATCAATGAGCTGGTGCCGAAACTGGACACCATAGACGCAACGTATGTGCTGATGGGCGTCGCCAAAAACAAAAACAACGAACCGTACATCGTACAGTTCGTTGTAAATCGTGCCTCCAACGAGGTCATGTCCGTGGATGTTCTGTATGCGATAAACGCAAAAAAAGAACCGGCTGCATCGCTGCCAAAGTTCACGGACGAATCCGCTCCTCTAACCGGTTCCACTATCAGTATAGCCGATTTGCTTACGTATGTCAATCGGTATTTTCCGGACGTGCTGCCGGAGAGTGTTCTGCGGCATTTCGGCCACAGAGAGGGACCGGCGGGCAAACTGGGCGAGGGTGCGACGGCCGTGACCGGCGCGGAGCTGTGTGAGCGGCTATTTCAATCCGCGCCCCCCTGCGAGGGGGGCGACATTGCCGCTGGTACCGTGACGGTCTGCATACTTTATTTCAATCCACGCCCCCGCGAAGGGGGCGACCCCATCCGGGAACGTCCTTTGCCTGCGCCTCGTAGTAATTTCAATCCACGCCCCCCGCGAGGGGGGCGACTTTAACGGTATGTCGTGGCCGTCAGGGGTCACGATTTCAATCCACGCCCCCCCGCGAGGGGGGCGACGCATGGCCAGCAGCCGGTTCAGATAGTTCGTCTCATTTCAATCCACGCCCCCCGCGAGGGGGGCGACTCCGAGTAAAAACCGGTAGTAGCTGGTTCAATTGGCATTTCAATCCACGCCCCCCGCGAGGGGGGCGACACTGCACGTTGTTCAAGCTCCAGCCCGACTATGGTGATTTCAATCCACGCCCCCCGCGAGGGGGGCGACGAAGTACAGTCCGACGCCGGGGCTGAGGATAAGGTATTTCAATCCACGCCCCCCGCGAGGGGGGCGACGCGCCGCAGCTGCGCCGGTTTGTGTTACGAGAAATTTCAATCCACGCCCCCCGCGAGGGGGGCGACGACTATGAGAAACTGGATGTGAGCGGAGACGGACATTTCAATCCACGCCCCCGCGAGGGGGGCGACGCCGTCGGCGCGGATGAGAGCCATGATGTAGAGCGATTTCAATCCACGCCCCCCGCGAGGGGGGCGACCCATCGACACCAGCGCCACCGGCGCGACCTACAAATTTCAATCCACGCCCCCCGCGAGGGGGGCGACCCACCACGTTCCGGCCGTCCGTGCTGCCGCTGACATTTCAATCCACGCCCCCCGCGAGGGGGGCGACCTGGGGGAGTAAGGAGGTGTGGCATGACAGTAACGGATTTCAATCCACGCCCCCCGCGAGGGGGGCGACGCCGCGGATACCAGGTCAAAATTCGTACCCTTTGGATTTCAATCCACGCCCCCCGCGAGGGGGGCGACGGCAACATCAGCACCGGCAAGGACCTGTCCTGACGATTTCAATCCACGCCCCCCGCGAGGGGGGCGACTCCGCATATCGCAGCGGAGCCGTAGGTCAGAAGATTTCAATCCACGCCCCCCGCGAGGGGGGCGACCGGGCATGAGCCGCAGCACCATCTATGCGCGGATATTTCAATCCACGCCCCCCGCGAGGGGGGCGACGGCGGACAGATCTCCGCGGGGTACCCTGTATTCGCATTTCAATCCACGCCCCCCGCGAGGGGGGAGACGCCTCCCAGCTCGGAGCGCGTGGTGATCCGCTCTATTTCAATCCACGCCCCCCGCGAGGGGGGCGACCGACAAATGGTTCTATGCTTTTATCAAAAGTGTGATTTCAATCCACGCCCCCCGCGAGGGGGGCGACCCGCTTTCCGACATCTATGTCACGGTGGCGCAGATATTTCAATCCACGCCCCCCGCGAGGGGGGCGACGGTTACCCGGGGCTGTCTGTCATCCATTCTCGATATTTCAATCCACGCCCCCCGCGAGGGGGGCGACTCCGTCAATTTACAGGAGGATAAGACATGGCAAAATTTCAATCCACGCCCCCCGCGAGGGGGGCGACCGCTCGAACTCCTGCAGGTAGCCCACGGCGTCTCGATTTCAATCCACGCCCCCCGCGAGGGGGGCGACGAAAAGGGGATCAACCGATTTCAGCGCATGAAAATTTCAATCCACGCCCCCCGCGAGGGGGGCGACCATAGCTCACGGCGGGAACATATTAGGCGAGGCATTTCAATCCACGCCCCCCGCGAGGGGGGCGACGCCGGGTCCGGCACAACGATTATGGCAGCAGAGCAATTTCAATCCACGCCCCCCGCGAGGGGGGCGACAGCAAAGATGCACAGTTTTACCTGCGGATCTTTGACAAATAAGTAGAATTTTTGCGTTTTTTGGGGGAAAACACGGGGTGGCTGCCCGAGAAAACCGGGGAAAGACCAGCGCTTTCTCGGGAAAAGCCTTGCGAACCTCCCGACAATTACTGGTCACTTGGACTTCGCAAGGGGCGGGAAGGCACGTCCCGGATGCCCGTGCGCTGTACCACCGCCGTGCCGGGAGACGTGTGTCAGAGGATCAGGGGATCCTCCGGCAGGTAGGTGCTCTTCGCACCGAAATGCTCCACTTTTTTCTCGTATTGCTTCCCCAGATAGTAAAAGCGCAGACTGTCCTTCTCGGGATCCATGATAGACAGGAGCTGTGCCTGCAGGCGGCGGCACTGTCCTGCGTCCAGCAGACACTCGAACACGGAATTTTGCACCCGCTGTCCATAGTCCACGCACTTTTTGGCAATTTGCCGCAGGCGCTTGCGTCCGGCGGCGTCCTCGGTGTTTACATCGTATGTGATCAGCACCAGCATAGCATCACTTCCATAAAAACGGCGGATAGCCGTCCAAGTCGCCGCGGAGGCAGCGGGCCAACAGCAGCGCCTGCACATAGGGGACCATGCCCCAGCTCAGCTTTTCCCCCAGATAGGGGTGGGTCAGTGTGTCCCGTTTCCGCTCCTGCCAGGTCTTCAGGAATTTCCGACGGCCTTCATCGGACAGCAGCACCGCGCCGCTGTCCTGCACCTGAAAGTCCTCCGGGCGCAGCATCCGATTGTTCACAAGGGTCAGCACGAAGCGGTCTGCCATGCAGGGCCGCAGCTCCTCCATCAGATCCAGCGCCAACGACTGCCGTCCCGGCCGGTCGCGGTGGAGGAAGCCTACATAGCTGTCCAGCCCCACGCTTTCCAAGGCGCTGGCACAGTCGTGCGCCAGCAGACTGTAGGCGAAGGACAGCATGGCGTTTACCCGATCCAGCGGCGGGCGGCGGCTGCGCCCGTGGAAGAAGAAAGCCTCCTTTCGACTCAGGAGCATGTGATCGAGGACGCTGAAATACGCGGTGGCGGCAGCACCCTCTATTCCCCGCAGGGTGTCCAAGTCAGCGGCAGCCAGCACCTGCGGCAGCATGGCCCGGATGTTGGCGGCGGCGTCTTCCAGACCGCAGCCCGCCACGCGGGGCGCGTGATCCCGCAGGGTACGCTGGATGCGGGCGGCGCCGTTGCTCAGCTTGCCGAAGATCATGGTGCGGGCTATCGCACAACTGCGGGCGGGGTCATCGGCAACACGGTACTGTTCACGCCGGAGCAGCACGTTGCCGCTGCTCTCACCGCAGGTGCGGGCGAGGAAACGCCCATGCGGGGAGCAGAAGGCCAGACCGATCCCGGCCTCCGCGCATTTTCCCATCAGCGCGGGGGAGGCACCGGCATAGGAGAAACTGACGATGGCTTGCAGCGTGTGCAGCGGATAGCGGGCGACGACGGTCTTGTCTCGGTTTGCCAGCACGTTTTCCCCCTCCAGCGAGAGGTAGATGTCCTCAGAGGTGACAAATAGCGTGTTGAGAAGCTGCTTCATGGTGCTTCCTCCATGGCCGCCCGGAGATACGCGGAGACGGTTCTGCTTTTCATCAGCTTGGGCAGGCACAGTTCCTTTAAGGAGCAGGCGCTGCAGGATCTGGTGGGCTTGACCCTGGGGGTATAGCCCCGGCGGTACAGCTCGTGCATTTCCGCCAGCAGCTCCCGCACCCCTGCGCGCAGCTCCGGGGTGAAGGACACCCTCTCTCGCCGGCGGATCTCCCCGTAATAGAGTGCGCCCTCGGGGATGTCGCAGCAGAGCATGGACTCCAGGCACATGGCCTGCGCGCATAGCTGCAGGGTGTCGCCGGTGTCCTCCCGGGGGCGGCCCCGCTTGTACTCCACAGGGTACGGCTGCCACAGTCCCTCTTTTCCGGAGAGGGGAATCCCGACAGCGCCCCGGTGGTATTCCAGTACGTCGCACTGTCCGGATACACCCAATTCCGCAGAATAGACGCTGACGCCCCGCGTAATGAAACGGTCGCCCCGCCGCTCCTGAAAGTCCGTGTCGTGGGCGTTTTCGTGGAGGATCGCGCCGTCAATGGTGCGGTAGTTTTCCGCCCACTGGTGCTCGATGTGGATCAGCGCCCACCGCCGCCTGCAAAACCGGAAATGCTGTAAGCCGGAGAGCTGTAGGAAGTCCTCCTCATTATACGCCATCGATCACCTCCGGCTCCAGACCCGGCAGTGCCTCCAGCGAGATCACGTAGTCGTCTGCAGCGGTGGGGATGGTACCCGCGTCCCGCAGAGCGACCTTGACGGAGCGGTGGACCCTCGCGGAGGAATACTGCCCATCCTTGCAGCTGTGCCGCCACCAGAACAGCTTCACCACCTCCATGGAGCCGTCGGGCCGTGCGGAGGAGGCATCGTTCACAAAGAGGGTGCGCAGACATTCCTTAACCGTGTCGGCGTCCTCCTCGGAGAAGCCGGTCTTTTCCGCCAGCTGGACATTGATAGAGCCCTTGATCTCGTACAGACCGAAGCGGACAAAGTGCTTCATGCCCATGGTGTCGGAGGCGCGGTTCTCACCCTTTTCCTTCTTCTCGCCGTTCACACTCTTGGTGATCTGGAGGGACTCGATCTCCACGGGGGACAGGCTGGACGCCTGATGGATAGAGACGGGGCCGCGCACACCACAGGAGAAGCCCTTGGCGTCCTTGAAGGCAAAGACCTGCCCGAAGGTACGCACGTCCAGCCACGTCTCACAGGCGCGCCGGGCATATTCCTCCCGATCCTTGATGCCCTTCATAGCGGCGGAGGCCCGCTCGCTGAGGCTGCCGCAGCCATCGCTGCACCGATCCTCCGACTGAACAAAGATGGGCTTGCCCAGATCCTGCATCCGGTTGCGGATCTTGCGCTTGATGCACACATCGGAGATCTCACCGAAGCCGTTCAGGTCGGTGCGGGGGCGATTGCCGTTCAGAGGGTCGCCGTTGCTGTTGGCGCGGATCACGGAGACCAGTGCCACAAAATCGATCTTGTTTTGCAAGCTGCTCATTTATTCTTCCTCCTGACTATTTTCGGTTTTACCGGATGTGTACAGCGCACTGCGCTGCAGATAGTACCCAAAGAGATAGGTGTCTTTCAGAGACTCCTCCTGTTCCGCCTGCGGGAAGGAGGAAATTTCCTGAATGATCTGCTCAATGATGCGGTCGTATTTTATTCTGGCGCCAGGCGCCAGCTTGGGGTAGTACGCCTTTTTCAGCTGCTCCCAGATGATCCGACTGGCGTAGAGCGGACGCTTTGCGAACACGGACTGCATCCGGATCGCGTTGGGCTCTCGCTGTTCATTGGAATCATAGGTATCTCGCTCGAGTTTTTCAAACACGGCCAAAAGCCGTCCATACTGATAGCTGACATCCTTCTTCTGCGGTTCCAGTGCCATGCTCCATTCCTCCTTGTACCAATCATATTTGTATTTCCGAAGCACCGCGCAGGCGGTGAACAATACCGTTTCCCGCAGGGCGGCGTCCATGATCTGCAGGTTGGACGCCTTGGCCGCCGCAGCGCGGGCGATATCAGCCGGCATTTTGCCCCGGTCCACCCGGCAGGAGAGCAGCCGCTGTATCTGCTGGCGCATGACGCGCTCGTCCGTCTCCAGCTTTGTCTGTCTGTCGGAGACGCGCACCGTGCCGAAGGCGCAGTCTGCGATCTGTGAAAGCGAGGGAGACTGTATGCCGAAGGAGGAATGCTCCCAGCAGCAAAGTGCATCCCAGTTGTGCAGACGCTCCAGAAGATCAGAGACCGGAAGCTCGCTGTAATAGGTGAGGGAAAGACGTCCGGATGTGGCGGCATCAAAGGCGGCCACCACGGCGCCGGCGTCCCGCGGGATCGTCTCCTGCCAGCCCCGGAGAGTTTCCGACAACGCCTTTCGATAGTCGGAGTATTTTATCTGCTTGGCGGCGCCCCGCCGCAGGAAGGCGGCCTGCGGTTTGGGGATCTCAATGCCCTGCGGATTCCAGCACAGGAAGGTGCGCCCGCCGATGAAGACGCCTTGGGTCGCCGCCAACCAGTGCAGCGCGCTGTGGATCTTCTGCGATGCCTCGTAACTCATAGTTGCAGCCTGCGAATCGTCTGTGAAGCGGCCCCGATAGGTAAAGCCGCTGGTGTCGTTGGCGGAGATCAGCTTGGCGTTGGCGCACAGGTTGATGATCTTCTTGGGGTGCTGGCTGGCGGGCGGGGCGTTTTTACCGGTAACCATGCAAAACGCAGACTTCCCGGATTTCGTGGATGCATAGTAGTCGATGAAGGCTTGGAAGAGGCTCTGATCCTGCCAGCAGGCGGGCGTCTCATTTTCCCCACCTGTCTCTACGCGCCAGCGGACCACCTGTTTTTCCTTGGTGGGTAGCCCCTTTTCATTCAGGGAGATCACACCCCGCTGCGCCAGGTCTTCAACGATTGTTCCCCTCTCCACATAGCGGGCGATGGCGGAGAGCTTGGGGTGGCCGTAGGGTGATAGCTCCCAGCGGTGCAGCTGTGTCAGGTAGCTTTCGTATTTGGCGGGATACAGCGGGGAGAGAAACTGAATCTGGTCGCATAGAGGGTGTGCGCCGGGGGCTTTGCCGGTTCGCCCCGAGGAACTCTCCGTCACAGGGATGATGGTGGCAGCCTGCTCCGCCTCGACGGAGCGGGCGTCCAGCAGATGACCGCCTGCGTCCAGAGTAAGCTCCAACTCTGCGTTTACGAGTTGGTGCGAAACAGGAACCAGCGGCTCCTTCGCCTTGCCGTAGATACCGGCGTATTGCGGCTCCATGGCACAGTAGGTGTCATAGGCTTGCTGCATCAGTCCCATTTACTCCACCTCCCCAAATTCCCGCAGACCGATAAAATTGCCCTCGTCGGCGGAGAAGACCTTCATAGGCATCTCCCGCAGAGGCTTCTGCCCCGGACATTCCGCCGGCGGGAGAAAGTGGATGACGCCGTTTTTCATGACCGGGTACCAAAACCGGGCAGTCATCCGCCCGCGGGTCTCCTCCGAGTAGGCCTCGTCCGGGTAGGTGATGCCGTGGTACATCAGCCCGAAGCCCAGCTCCGGCAGATCGTCATAGGCGCCTGCGCCGCTCCCGAACACGCAGGGCTCTACATAGCCCTGACATTCCCGGGTACCCAGAAAAATGTCCCGCCGCCCGCCTTTTTCGATCATCCGGCGGGCAATGCAGTGATGTTTGTTCTCATTTCGGTCGCCGCACAGCTCCGGGCGGTTGTCGTTCCAGTCGAAGCAGGCCCGCACCTGATACCGGCAGCTTTTCAGATAAGTGTAATACGCCAGATCGTTGCCGCCGCCGTATTTGATGGGGCGGATGCCCTTCACCTCGGTCTGGATGGGGTTCATGACCCGCACGTCCAGGATCCGCCAGATGAAGGTGGGCTTCCAGTATACGGAGGACAAAATGCCCTTCAGCGCCTCATAGGTGGGTATCTGATAGCTGCACTTTTCACCGCCCAGACGCATGAGCGGGTCGGAGAAGAGGGCGTAGTCTCCGTATACCTCGAATTCTACGATGTTGGGATGTTCCGTTTTCAATCGCTACACCTCCTGAAAATCACGGGTACCGGCCTCCAGAGAAAAGCCGGTATGTTCGTTATAAAAACCGTCGGACAACAGCAGTACGCCGCCGTCGAACAGTGAGGTCACGGCGCCGAGGGCCTCAAGCCGCTCCAACTGATAGCGGTAGACGCTGACGCAGTAGCCCTTTGCCTCGTCAATGCAGCCGCGTATGACTGCCCAATCCTTCTGCCCGTAGACCTGAGCGGCGTTCCGCAGCGTGTTTTGCAGCTCGCGCCCTCTTCCGTAGGGTACGAGCAGGGCGCCCGTGTCCTCGTCGAATACCTGAAAAAGACCGCCTGCCAGACGGAACGCCTGACGCAGAAAATAGCGCTGCCCTTGCTTGCAGTTGGCGTCTGCATAGCGGGGATTATCTGCCAGCAGATGATAGAGGGAGCCGTGGGTCGGGGTTTGGTCGTCCTGAAAGCCGGGCTCCATCTCTGCGTATAGCCGGCGATAGTAGAACCGGATGGCCTCCTCGGAGGACAGATCGTGTCGGAAAGCCCCCGGTGTTTGGGAAAAGGCGGTCAGCAGCGCGGTGGTGGCGTTCTGTCCGCGCACGATGTCGTCCAGACCGCGCAGCCGCTCGTCGGTACACCGGATGAGGCGGACGGGGGCGGGCTTCTTTTGCTCGGCGTGCCGGTTGCACCGCCCTGCCGCCTGCACGACACTATCCATTCCAGCGGAGAAGCGGATCACCCGCTGGAAGGAGATGTCCACACCGGCCTCGATCACCTGCGTGGAGACGCAGACGACCTTTTGCCTGTTGTCGGCGGAGGGCTTGTCCAGCGCGGACTGCAAGGCTTGCAGAGTCTCCCTGCGGTGCTGCATGCACATGGCGGCGGACAGATGGAAGCACCGGCAATTCGCGGCTTGCAGTGACTCGAACAGGAACGCCGCCTCCTTTTTCGTGTTGCACACCACCAGCAGGCTGTCGCACGACGACAGTGCCTCCGCAACGATCTGCGGGAGCTCCTCCAGCTTGGCACATCCGGCATTTTGGATGTCGGTGCGCTTAAAGACGTCCCACATTGCCTTTTGCTGCGGAACCAGATCGACGGGCTGGCGGTGCAGGGGATGGTCGGCTGCCTCCAGACAGGGCTGGGTGGCGGAGCACAGAACAATGGTGGCGCCGCAGACCTCGGACAGGAAGTTGACCGCCAAATTAAACAGCGTCAGCATTTTGCCGGGAACGGTCTGCACCTCGTCGATCACGATGACGCTGCCGCACAGCGCGTGAAATCTGCGGATGGCGCTGGTCCTTCCGCTGAAGCAGGTATTCAGCAGCTGCACCAGCGTGGTGATAACGATCGGCGCCGACCATGAGGCGGTGAGCAGCTCCAGCTCCTGCAAGCGCTCCGACGTCTCCTTCGGCTCGGCAAGGTTGGAGTGATGCTCCAGTATCAAAGCGTCGTCCCCTATGTAATCGCGGATGACCTGGGCATTTTGATCCAGGATCGACAGCAGCGGCGCGGTGAAGATAATTCGAGAGCAGTTCCACTTTGCCGCGTGGGTCAATGCGAAGCGGAGACTGGCCAGCGTTTTTCCGCCGCCGGTGGGAACATTCAGGCGGTAGACACCTCCGGGCCGGGCGGCACCGGCGGCACAGGTGTCGGAGATGGTGTGGCGCACCAGATCAATGGGCGTTTTTCGCGGGAATGCCGCCAGCTTCTTCTCCATAAACGCCAGCCGTTCTGTCCAGATTGGCCGCATATCCTCTGGGAACACGGGCGGTTCTATCCCATCCATAAAGGCCGCGGTGTCCATGCGGTCTCCCTCGATCACGGCGGACAGGAGCATCCGGGCCAGAAGGCCGATATAAAATGCGGTCTCCCGGTCCGCCTCATTGTCGTCCGCTTGGGCGGACAGAGCCGCCAGCCGATCCAGCATCGGGGTCATCTCCCGGACGGCGTCGCGGAACAGATGCTCCAGCTCCTCCTCGTCAGCAACCTCCGCCAAAAAGCCCTGTCGGGATTCATCGTAAAAGATCCCCTCCTTGGTCTGGCGATGAAAAAAACCGCTGTGCTGCTGGGGGTCGACGCAGTCAAACAGGCCGTGATGTGAGCCAACGGCAAAGACCAGCAGCTCTGCGGTCACGTCGGAATAGGAAAGGTCCCCTTCCCCACAATGCCACCTGTCCAGCAGAAATCGGACGCCGGCGAAGGTGTGGTTGACGCTGCCCCGGATGGCGTTCCCGCCGCTGACAGCCTCCGAAAGGTATTGCGCATACTCCTGTTTGTTTTTTCCGGCGTCGTGGAGCAGACCGGCCAAATAGGCACTTTTTTCCAGACCCAGCGGCCGCAGTGCGGTTGCGGCCAGCGCCGCCGTGTTCCGGCAATGCTCCCGGACGGTTTGCCGCTCTCCGGTTTCGCGGATATGGGCAGGATACATGGCGATCACATCCTGTCATATATTTTTTAACGCGCATATGTTGATGCTTTAACCATAGCACACGAAACGGGGCTTGTAAAGAGTTCAGTGACAAGGATAATTAACAAAATACATTGACTTTTTTTGTAAGCTATGCCATACTGTGCAGGTCGGGTATTCCCGTGGATTGAAAGAGTGAAAAGGAGAAGCTGCGCAAGGCATGGCAGGGGAACATCTCCTGCCGCGCCCTGCGCAGCTTTTCGCCCAACGCGGCTATGTAGCTGCTGTACACCAGATACGCCGCCTCCATGGTGTATCGTCTTTGCTTGTGGGCTCTTAGACTTTTATTATAACTCGCCATATTAAGAAAACGAGTTTTGCCATTTTCTAAATGTGTGCTCATTGCTTGCTTTTTGCAACACAGGAAGAGGTGTGACTATCGGTCACACCTCTTCTTTCTTTAACCACTCGATAAACTCGACTCGCGGCAGTTTTCTGGTTTCGCTGGCCTCTTTCTTCGGTCTGCCCTCTGCTTGCCTACGACTCTTTCAGCCACCGCTGGAATTCGCCCTCAGTGATGATACCCTCATCACATTTCTTTTTCTGCTCTCTGGCCTGTTCGCTCCAAGCGTAGAACTGGCTGTCGCTGATACGCCCGGCCTTGATCCACGCAAAGCGGCGTTTGTACTCTCTGCGATAGACCTTGAATACCGGGTCGCCCGCCTGCTTTAGCGTCCACTGCTGGAAAGCTCCCATCAACCGGCAGCTGGACTGACCATCCAGCGGAGGACGGTCACAATACTCAGCGCTGACACGGCCCGTCTGTGCAAAGTAGCGTCCGCAGTTCTTGCAGCGGCGCACAGTGATGCTGCGCTCCACGCAAGTCTGCAAAGAAAAGCTGATCATATCCGCCACAGAATTCGCGTACAGCACCGGCGCACAAGCATCGCCACCCACCGGCTCGAAGCGCGTGGTCAGCAGACGGAACGGGAACAACTCCGGGTCGCTGGGCTGGTCGGGCTGGTCAAAATGATAGTAACGCATGACTTGCCGGCTGGGCTCGCGCCCGACCTTGTCTATATCCAGTATCAGATCGAAGAAACACTGGATCTGCTTTTGGTACAGCGACAGCTCCTCCGGCAGCATCCGCAGCTCATTTAATGCCTCTGATACCGCAGTCGTGGCGTTCTCAAAACCTACGGAATGGAGATAGAACCACTTGGTATACAGCACACGGAAGAAGCTGTGTGTATCCGCCAGCGCTCCCAGCTTGGCCATGGCGTTGGTCACACGTTCGCGGTCAAGGCTCTCCAAGTCATCGGAGATACACCGAAGCACGATGGAGACCTTCTCCATATCCAGTTCAGTAAAGGACAACAGCGACTCTAAAAACGGGAAGGTCTTTCGCCGCGACGGCGCTCCCTGCGTGCCAAAGGCATCGCTCTCGATGACCTCATGCCTTCCAGGGAAATACATTTTGCAGTACCACATAGTGCCCTCCAATTGTGGACTAATTGTAAATATTGCTCGACAGCATTGACAGACTTTGCCGCCTTTGTTATGATAGGCTCGAGCAAGATGTCTAATTAATATTACAATCAGTCTACATCATCCGCACAGCCATGTCAACAAAAATCGGAGGTATCTATTGAACTTACAAAACAACAAATCGAAAAACTTCACACCACTGCCTAACGAGATATTCTCTCTGCACTTAAGCACCGGCGAGCTGGCGACCTACGCTGTACTGATGCGGCTGGAAGACCCGCGCACCTACGAGTGCTGGCCCAGCTACGAAACCATCGGTAAAGCCATCGGCAAAAGCAAGAGCTCCGTCAAGCGTTATGTGGCTGGGCTGGTAGAAAAAGGGCTCATCACCGTAGAGCCGACGTCGGTCATCATGCGGAACGGCCTGAAGAAAAACGGCAACCTGCGTTATCACATTCGCCCCATCCGAGAGGCGGTGGAGTGGTACACCCGGCACCAGCTGTACCTCGCCGAAGCCGCCGCCGAGCGACAGCGGGTACGGCAGAAACTGTCGGCGCAAGCCGCAGAACCGCCGTGTTCGCCCCTATGAGCCGCTGTGTGGTCTCGCAGGAAGGCGAGCGTGTCGTGGGACGCCGGAGGTTTGGGGAAGCGGAGCATCGCGCCTTTGGCGCGATGGCAAGTTTCGCGTTTGTGGTACGGTTTTCGGCCTCTGGCCGAAACCGCTCCCCAAACGCTGCATGCGGGCTAAGCCCACACCCCTTCCTCAACGCAAAGTCCGCCACTTCCGTTTCCGCCTTCGGCGAAAACTCCAGCTGCTTCCTTGCGTTTCGTCTCCAAACGAAACCCGCTGCGCTGGGCTTTCGTTTGGGTGATTTTGAAATTCAAGAGAGGAGAGTACGATGAAGAAAGAAGAATTTATCCGCATCCGCGTGGCGGGGTGGCAGAAGAAATACATCTCGCTTCAGGCGGAAAAGGCGCACAAGTCTCTCAGTCAGTATGTGCGGGACGCGGCTATGGACAAGGATGTGACGGTCATCGACGGCGTGGATGACCTCATCCGCGAGCTGCGTCGGCAGGGCAATAACCTGAATCAGCTGGTCGTCATGGCGCGGCAGGGTCACGTCGAGCTGGTCAACATGGAGCCGTTCATGGAGGTGTATGAAAACACATGGCAAACGTTGAATTCATTGCTGTCTCGCGTGGGCTGAGGGGCATCGTTGACTACGTCACCAACCGGGAAAAGACGGCGGAACAGCTCATCAGCGGCGTCAACTGTGTAGCGCGGACGGCGGTGCCGGAATTTGAGGCGGTGAAAAAGCAGTTCCGCAAAACGGAGGGCCGCGGCTACTACCACATCGTGCAGGCGTTCGCGCCGGATGATCCGCTGGACTTTGCAACGGCGCACGAGCTGGGGGTGAAGCTGGCGGAGCATTTTGAGGGCTACCAGTGCATCGTGGTCACCCACATGAACACAGCCCACATCCATAATCATATCATCATGAACTCCGTCAATTTCGAGACGGGCGTGAAACTCCATCAGTCTGCAAGGGAGATGCAGCAGGTCAAGGACTACTGCAGCCAACTCTGTCGGGAGTACGGTTTGTCCGTCACGGAGTCCAAGGCCGACCCGTTCCGCATCCCGACGTGGAAGAGGCGGCTGACGGATCATATCAAAGAGGCTATGGAACAGAGCCGCACGCAACAGGAGTTCATTGCGTATATGAATGCCTATGGCTACGATGTGAAATGGGAGCCGCATCAGAAATACATCACCTACACCACCCCGGAGAACATCCGCTGCCGGGACAGCAAGCTGTTCGACCAGACGCTGAAGCGCGAGAATATGGAGCTGTACTTCCGGCTGGGCGGCGCGGATTATCTGCAAGCCTGCCGGGAAATTGCCTATGACCATCGTGAGCCGACACCTACGCTGGAGGATGCCGTCTGCGGCATGGCGGGTACAGTGGCTGCCATCTGCGCCCTCTGCGAGGACGAGAACAGCGAGGTCAGTGACCTTGCCCGTGAGCTGTATTACAGCAGCCTCTTGCTGCAGGAACTGGTGGAGTGGTATCAGTCCCGCCGTCAGGAACGGGAAAATTACGAGGAAGAATATGAGCAGTATCACGGTTTCGATATGACCATGATGTAAGGAGGAGCGAATGAACGAATGTACCTATAAGAATTACGATGAGCTGCCCCTGATGCTGAACGTCGTGCAGGTGGCGGCGGTGCTGGGCATCTCCCGCGCCGGAGCGTATGAGTTAGTTCACAGCGAGGGCTTCCCTGCACTGAAGATCGGCAGCCGCATCGTAGTGCCGAAGGACAAGCTGCGGGAGTGGATCGACGCCAACACAGCGCAAAAATGACCACGCTGTAACCAAAGAATACCCCCGCTGCGGAATTGATAACTTTCTCTTAACTCTGCCCATCTCCGATAGCTATTAAGGTCGGCTTGTGGTATGTGTATTGGCTACCAAGAAAAGGAGTTGATACCATGCCGAAAAAACGTGCAAACGGAGAAGGGAGTCTGCGCAAACGGAAGGACGGCCGCTGGGAGGGCCGCTACACCGCAGGCTGCGATCCCACCACCGGCAAGCCCATCCACAAGAGCGTCCTCGCCAAGACGCAGGCAGAAGCCAAGGAAAAGCTCAAGCAGGCCATTGCGGAGGCTGAAAAGCTGGACATGAGCCGTGCCAAGTCGTACACGCTGGGCGCGTGGATCAAGCTGTGGTATGAGGTCTACGCCGAGCCGCGCCTGCGGGAGAAAACCAAGGACTACTACCTCAACTACATTGACAACCACATCATTCCCGAGTTGGGCAACACGCCGCTGGAAAAACTGACCACCATCCAGATCCAGAAGTTCTACAACGACCTGCAAAAATCCGGCCGCATCCAACGGTATACCCACATCAAACTGAAGGACAAGGGTCTCAGCACCCGCGTGGTGCGGGGCATCCACACGCTGCTGAACAACTGCCTGGAGCAGGCGGTAGCGGAGCGGCTGCTCCTCACCAACCCCGCCAAGGGCTGCCGCCTGCCGAAGCTGGAGAAGCGCGAGATGAAAATACTGCCGGAGGACAAGATCGGCCCGTATCTGGCTGAAGCAGAACGGCGCGGGCTGCTGGCGGCTTTCTATCTGGAGCTGACCACCGGCCTGCGCCGAGGCGAGCTCCTCGCCCTGCTGTGGACGGACTTGGATGTGGAGAATATGACCATCTCCGTCAGCAAGCAGGTAAACCGCATCAACGGTGAACTGGTGGTCAGCCAGCCCAAGACGCCCAACTCCATCCGCAAGCTGGCCATCCCGCAGCGGGCGGTGGAGCTGCTGGTAGAGGAGCACGCAAAGCACCCACACAGTCCCTACCTGTTTGTGTCGCCCAAGACCGGCACCATGTTCGACCCGGACTCCTTCCGCCACACCCATGAGAAGATCCTGAAGGCCATCGGCGCGGAACACATCAGGTTTCACGACCTCAGACACACATTCGCCACGCTGTCCCTCAAATACGGCGTGGACGTCAAGACGCTGTCCGGTGCGCTGGGACACTACGACGCGGGCTTCACACTCAGCACCTACACCCACGCCACAGCGGAGATGAAACGTGACGCCGCCGATGCCATCGGGAATGTTATCAGTCAGGCGATGTAAACACAAAAAATAACGGGAGAGGAGCGGATAGCATCATCCGCCCCTCTCCCGTCATTTCGGCTTTTGGGTCACGGTTTGGGTCAAAGATAAAACGCGAAAATACCGCGTCACTATTTCAAGCCAAATATGCAAAAAAGTTCCTGATTTCTGACGAAATCAGGAACTTTTTGGTGGAGACTGCTGGACTCGAACCAGTGACCTCCTGCGTGTGAAGCAGGCGCTCTAACCAGCTGAGCTAAGCCTCCATATTCGGCAGCCCGAGACGGATTGCCGAAGTGGTGACCCGTACGGGACTCGAACCCATGTTACAGCCGTGAAAGGGCCGTGTCTTAACCACTTGACCAACGGGCCGTTTTTGTGAGTCGAGGGGGTTCCGGAGAGATGCCGAAGCATCTCTCCGGACGTGGTAGCGGCGACTGGATTTGAACCGGTGACACTGCGGGTATGAACCGCATGCTCTAGCCAACTGAGCTACGCCGCCATGCCGTCCTCGACAGGCACGAGTTACTATACCACATCGTACGGCCGTTTGTCAACAGGTTTTTGCAAAAACGGGAGAAAAAAGGTGCGGCAGCATAGCCGCCGCACCCTCTCTATTGTTTTCCAGGGGATCAATACATGCCCATGCCGCCCATGTCGGGTGCGGCGGGAGCCGGCGTAGGAGGCTGGGGCTTGTCGGCCACCAGAGACTCGGTGGTCAGCACCATGCCGGACACGCTGGCGGCGTTCTCCAGGGCGCTGCGGGTCACCTTGGCGGGATCCACGATACCGCTGGCGATCATGTCGCAGTACTCCTCCTTGTAGGCGTCGAAGCCGTAGCCGTTCTTGCCGGAGGTGCGTACCTTCTCCAGCACCACGCTGCCGTCGATGCCGGCATTGGCCGCGATCTGACGCACAGGAGACTCCAGAGCCTTGGCCACCAGCTGCACGCCTACACGCTCATCGCCCTCGGTGCTGTCCAGCAGCGCCGTGACGGCAGGGATGACGTTGACATAGATGGTGCCGCCGCCGGCCACGATGCCTTCCTCAACGGCGGCCTTGGTGGCGTTCAGGGCATCCTCGATGCGCAGCTTCTTCTCCTTCATCTCCGTCTCAGTGGCAGCGCCCACCTTGATGACAGCCACACCGCCGGCCATCTTGGCCAGACGCTCCTGCAGCTTCTCCTTGTCATACTCGCTGGTGGTCACGCCGATCTGAGCGCGGATCTGAGCCACACGGTCCTTGATGGCCTGGGGATCGCCCATGCCGTCCACGATGATGGTGTTCTCCTTGGTGACCTTGATCTGACGGGCGCGGCCCAGCATGTCGATGGTGGCGTCCTTCAGGGTCAGCCCCAGCTCCTCACTGATGACCTGACCGCCGGTCAGCACGGCGATATCCTGCAGCATCTCCTTGCGGCGGTCGCCGAAGCCGGGCGCCTTGACGCACACCACGTTCAGCACGCCCTTCAGACGGTTGACCAGCAGGGTGCTGAGGACCTCGCCCTCCACGTCCTCGGCGATGATGAACAGCTTCTTGCCGCTCTGCAGCATCTGCTCCAGCAGGGGCAGGATGTCGCTGATGACGGAGATCTTCTTATCGGTGATGAGGATATAGGGATCGTCCACGACGGCTTCCATCTTCTCCATGTCGGTGGCCATGTAGGGGGTGATATAGCCGCGGTCGAACATCATGCCCTCCACCACCTCACTGTACGTCTCGGCGGTCTTGGACTCCTCAATGGTGATAACGCCGTCGGCGGAGACCTTCTCCATCGCCTCGGCAATGAGCTTGCCGATGTTCTCGTCACCGGAGGACACGGTGCCCACGCGGGCGATGTCGGCGGTGCCGTTGACCTTCTGGCTCTGCTCCTTGATGGCGGCCACGGCGGCGTCCACAGCCTTGGCCATGCCCTTCTTCATGACGATGGGGTTGGCGCCTGCGGCCAGGTTCTTCAGACCCTCGTGGATCATGGCCTGAGCCAGCAGGGTAGCGGTGGTGGTGCCGTCACCGGCCACATCGTTGGTCTTGGTGGACACCTCGCGCACCAGCTGTGCGCCCATGTTCTCAAACGGGTCGTCCAGCTCGATCTCCTTGGCGATGGACACGCCGTCGTTGGTGATCAGGGGCGTACCGAACTTCTTATCCAGCACCACGTTGCGGCCCTTGGGACCCAGCGTGACCTTTACGGTATCGGCCAGCTGATTGACACCGGCCTCCAGAGCCTTGCGGGCCTCGTCCCCGCGCTTGATGATCTTAGACATAAAATTGCCTCCCATTCTGAATGAATAAATCAACGGGTCCTATTGATTTTTGCCGCGGCGTGAACGTGGCAAAAATACATTGACCCAGCCGCCCTGGGCGGCGTTCGCCAGTGACCGATGTCAGCTGGCGGTGGGGGATCGAAAGGGAGAGCCTGCTCCCCCTTTCAGGGAATTACTCCACGATGGCCAGGATGTCGCTCTGCTTGACGATGATATACTCCACGTCCTCCAGCGTCACCTTGGTGCCGGCGTACTTGTCGGTGATGACCTTATCGCCGGCCTTCACGGACATCACCACGGTCTTACCGTCCACGGTGCCGCCGGGGCCCACGGAAATGACCTCTGCCACAGAGGGCTTCTCCTTGGCGGAACCGGTGAGGATGATGCCGCCCTTGGTGGTCTCCTCCGGCTCGGTCATCTTCAGCACCACGCGGTCAGCAAGCGGTGTCAGTTTCATAGCTGCTTCCTCCTTTTATATACTCACAATATTGAAAAAACAAAGTCACCGTTAGCACTCAAATACATGGAGTGCTAACGGTGCTTATCATACCACACTATTCGGGATTTGCAAGGGGGAAACGGGAAAAATTTGAAAAATTCACAAATTGTTCAACTCAGGTCCCTTGGGGCGGGCAGTGCGGTTGCAGCTGCATCCGGCGGGGCCGAAGAAATTCAGCTTTTTGTCGGACAGCTTGATGGTCACGTCCCGGTTCACCACGCTTTCGCCGTCCAGACAGGTGACGATGTCCGGCTTGTCCGAGTGGATATGGACGACCTGGGGGGTGTAGCACTGGGCGTAGTCGGGGAACTTGTGGTAGTTGCCCTTGGAATAGGGCCCCACGAACTTCAGGAACGTCCGGCGGTTCACCTCCCTGACCACCAGCGTGTTCAGCACGCCGTCGTCCATCCGCGCCTCGGCCACGGGCATGAACCCTCCGCCGTAGTATCGGCCGTTGCACACCGCCACCAGAGACCAGTCGCCCTCCATTACCGTATCGTCCAGCGACACGGTCCAGTGGGAGCCGATGCCCTTGAACAGGAAGTTCACTGCCAGCGAGTAGATATAGCTGCTCTTGCCGTCCAGCAGGGGGCTCTCACTGTATTTATGTACGTCGGCGGCCACCCGGGCGTCGATGCCGGAGCATGCGATGGTCAGGGCGATACGTCCGTTGACGTCAATGGCGTCCATGGGGAACTGGGGGCCGTCCCACAGATTTTCGGCGTCGCGGAATTTGTCCAGATCGTCGCCGAAGTTTTTCAGGAAGTCATTGCCGGTGCCCACGGGGATCACGGTCATGGACGCGTTGTCGTAGCCGATAATGCCGTTGGCCACCTCGTTGGCGGTGCCGTCACCGCCGCAGGCGTAGAACCGCAGCTCCTCACCGCTGTCGCACAGCCGCTGGGCGATCTCTGTGGCGTGCCCCTGCTTCTTGGTCAGGATGCACTGCACATCCAGATCATGCTTTGTCCGCAGGGCCTCTGCCATGTCGTATATCTTCTGACGGCTGTCAGACTTGCCCGCCGTGGGATTGATGATGAAAACGTGCTTCATCGGAAAGCTCCTCCTCCAATAAACTGTCTGGGAAAAACTTTAAGATTTTCTTAGTATTGTAGCATGGCCGCAGAAAAGAAAGTGAACAAATTGAAAATTAACACGTTCTTTACGCAACCTCTTTTTTCGCAGTCATACGTTTCCGTAGAAGAACACGTCGCATTTTATCATACCGTTATAGAGCTTGCGCCTTTTATCCGCCGGCCGCCCGAAGGCCCGTTCGAACTCCGTGTGGCTGCTGAGCACCAGGGTGCGCCACCCCTCCGGCAGTGTCCGCCATACCCTGCCCAGCATGCGGTACAGTTCTTCCGCCTCCTGCCGCTCCATCAGCCGCTCGCCGTAGGGCGGGTTGGTCACCAGCTGGCCGTACCGGCTGTCCCGCCGGAACTTGGCGGCGTCCGCCACCTCAAACCGCACGCAGTCGTCCACTCCGGCCTTGCGGGCGTTGTCCCGGGCGATGTCCACGGCGCGGGGATCGATGTCGCCGCCCCAGATGTCGTACTGCCCGTGGAATTCCTTGCCCTGGGCCTCGTCCGCCGCGTTCATCCACGCCTCCGCCGGCAGGAAGGCCCACCGCTGGGAATCGAACCGCCGGTCCAGCCCGGGGGCGCGGTTTTTGGCGATAAGCGCCGCCTCGATAGGGATGGTGCCGCTGCCGCAGAACGGGTCGCAGAACGGGTCCCGCCCCCGATAGCGGCTGAGCGTCACCAGCGCCGCCGCCAGCGTTTCCCGCAGCGGCGCCTCCACGCCCACGGCGCGGTAGCCCCGCTTATAAAGCCCCTCACCGGAGGTGTCCAGACAGATGGCGGCCTCGTCCTTGAAGATGGAGAACCGCACCTGGTACTTCACGCCCGTCTCCGGAAACTGCTCCAGCCCGTAGGCCGCCTTCATCCGCTCCACCATGGCCTTCTTGATGATGCTCTGGCAGGCGGATACCGCGTGGAGCTGGGAGGAGATGGCATAGCCCTTCACGGGGAACGCCGCGTCACGGGGCAGATAATCCTCCCACGGGATGGCCCGCACGCCCTGAAACAGTTCCTCGAAGCTGCGGGCGGGAAACTGCCCCAGCACCATCATTACCCGGGCGCCGCAGCGCAGGTTGATGTTCAGCCGCGCGCAGTCCGCCGCCGTGCCGCGGCACAGGATGCGCCCGTTCTCCGCCTGCACGTCCTGCAGGCCCAGACGCTTCACCTCATCGGCCACCAGCTTCTCCAACCCCAGAAGGCAGGGTATCATATATGTCACCATGTTCGGCGTACCTCGTTCGTTCAGATTCGTATCCAACAGTATACCCGACTTTTCGCTGCGGCGCAACCCGAACTGCGTGGAAAATCCCTATGGCTTTTCCGGCGCAAATCGGCTATAATAAGAAATGTAAACTTCAGGTTGCGCGGTCTGGTGCAAAAAAATGGCCGGCGCAACTTCAAGGTGCTGGACAAAAACCGCCCATGTGCTACACTGTCGGCAAGAGGAACGGAGGAACGAGCGTATGTCATTTGGAGAGCAGCTGTCATCGGTGCGCCGCCGCAGCGGCCTGACCCAGGAGCAGTTTGCCGAGCAGCTGCAGGTGTCCCGCCAGGCGGTGAGCAAGTGGGAGTCCGGCAGGGGCTATCCGGAGATGGAGAAGATATTGTATATCTGCAACCGCTATCAGGTGTCCATTGCCGACATGTTCGCCGAGGAAGCGCCGCCTCCGGCGCAGCCCGCCGTACCGGACACCCCGCCGGAGACGCCGCAGCAGCCCCTGCCGCGGGAGACGCTGCACAATGCCTTCTCCGCCTTCCTCACCAATCTGTCCCCGAAAAACAAGTGGCTGGCCGCAGGGGTCCTGCTGGGCATCGGAGCGCTCAGCGGTCTCATCGGCCTCTGTCTGAAAGGAGGAAGCACGGATATGTCCACTGCTATCTGGATCGCCGCCATCATCATCTTCGGCGTGGTGGAAGCGGTCACGGCGGGCCTGACGTCCATCTGGTTTGTGCTGGGCAGCATGGCGGGCCTCGTCGCCGCCGTCTGCAACGGCCCCATCTGGCTCCAGGTGACGCTGTTCTTTGTGGTGTCCATCGTGGCGCTGGCCGCCACCCGTCCGCTGGTGACGAAGCTGATGAAAAAGGACATCAAGCCTACCAATGCCGACCGCGTGCTGGGCGGCTCGGCCCGGGTCACGGAGCGCATCGACAACGATGTGCCCACCGGCGCCGTCTACATAGATGGTAAGACCTGGTCTGCCCGCAGCAGCACCGGGGAGATCATCGAGCCTGACCCCATGGTCCGCGTGATCCGCATGGAGGGCGTCAAGCTGTACGTGGAAAAGGAGGCGTAAATGCCCTATTTTCTAAGGGGCCTTTTAGTGGTCCTGGCCTTTGTCGTCACCCGCATCATCCACCTGACCCGCAAGAACAAGAAGGAAAAGCACACCAAAAAAGAGAAGAAGAAATAAGGAGGAAACGCATATGCCGTACAACATCCCGGGCACCATCGCCATCATCGTTCTGGTGATCATCATCCTGGTGGTCATCGTCAGCTGCATCAACGTGGTCCAGCAGTCCAAGGCCTACGTGGTGGAGCGCCTCGGCGCCTTCCACAGCGTTTGGGGCGTGGGTCTGCACTTCAAGCTGCCGTTCATCGAGCGCGTGGTGAAGAAGATCAGCCTGAAGGAGCAGGTGGCCGACTTCGATCCCCAGCCCGTCATCACCAAGGATAACGTCACCATGCAGATCGATACCGTCATCTACTTCCAGATCACCGACCCCAAGCTGTATACCTACGGTGTGGAGTACCCCATGAGCGCCATCGAGAACCTGACGGCCACCACCCTGCGCAATATCATCGGCGAGCTGGAGCTGGATCAGTCCCTCACCAGCCGCGATACCATCAACGCCAAGATGCGCTCCATTCTGGACGAGGCCACCGACCCGTGGGGCATCAAGGTCAACCGCGTGGAGCTGAAGAACATCCTGCCGCCCCGCGAGATCCAGAACGCCATGGAAAAGCAGATGAAGGCCGAGCGCGAGCGCCGCGAGTCCATTCTGCAGGCCGAGGGCGAGAAGGCCAGCAAGGTGCTGATCGCCGAGGGCGAGAAGCAGTCCGTCCTGCTGCAGGCTGACGCCGCCAAGCAGGCCAAGATCATGGCCGCCGAGGCCGAGGCCCAGTCCATCCTGAAGGTGCAGCAGGCCATGGCAGACTCCATGCGGCTGCTGAACGAGAACGCCCCCAACGATCAGGTCATCAAGCTCAAGGCGCTGGAGGCGCTGGAGAAGGTGGCCGACGGCAAGGCCACCAAGATCATCATCCCCAGCGAGATCCAGGGTCTGGCCGGCCTGGCCGCCAGCACCAAGGCGCTGCTGGACAGCGAGGGCAAGTAAGCCATGGCCCAAAAGGATAGCCGCTTCGTCAAGGTCCTGGAGGACAGCGGCTTCATCAGCAGCAGCGAGATCTGGGTGGATACCCAGACCGGCGTGCAGTATCTCTATCACGCCTCCGGCTATTCCGGCGGCATGACGGTGCTGGTGGACGCCGAGGGCAAGCCCCTGCTGTACCGCAAGACGCCGGACGCACCGGAGCTTTGACGGAGAAAGGAGCGGGAAATGGCTATTCTTGCGAAGGAGTGTCCCCTGTGCGGCGGGAAGATGATGCCGCCGCGCTGCGCCAGCTATCTGACCACGGTGGATGACCCAGGCCTGCCCATCATGGAGCGGCACATGAAGGTGCTGATCTACACCTGCGAGACGTGCCGGTATGTGGCCATGTTTGCGCCGCCGTCGCCGCTGGAGGAATTTGAAAAGCGGCAGGCGGAGGAGCAGGCCATCACCGACCCGGTGGAGAGGTTCATATATAACTTCCGGGAGTATTCCGACGAGAAGCTGCAGCAGGTCATCGACGGAAAGGGATACGTGCCGGAGGCGAAGAAGGCGGCCAAGCAGCTGCTGTACCGCCGACGGTATGGGGAATAGAACACAAAAAGTAACCGTCAAAGCTATCCGGAGGAGACGTATGCGCCGCAAAATCAGCGCCCTGCTGCCCCGCGGGGCGCGAGGACGTATTGCTCCGCAAGCCTGAACCTGAAAAGGAGCTGAGATATCCCATGTACTATCTCTTTGCCGGCGGCTTACAGCCCCAGTCCGCCCCACCGGCGGACGGACTGGGCGTGCTGGCCATCCTTACGCCGCAGGAGGCCCACAGTGCGGCGCTGCCCGCCGGGCTGTCCGTGCCAACTGCGCCTGCCGACCCGCATGAGTCTCAGTTCTGCTGGCTGCACATCGACCGCACCGGCGTCACCGGCCACCTGCGCACGCCGCCGCGTTCCAATCAGCCTGCCCGCCGTCTGGGCTTCACATGGGCGGGCGGAGGTCTGGCGGTGGTGGACCACGACAAGGCGGCAGCGGACTGCGCCGCCCGCCTGACGGAGCAGGGCGCGCCGCTGCCGGACAGCCCGGACAGCTTTCTGGTGGCGCTGCTGCTGTACCTGATCCGGGACGACCTGCCCTACATCCAGCAGCTGGAGACGCGGCTGACCGATCTGGAGCAAGCGGTGCTGGACAACGACACGGGACGGTTTCTCCACCGGATGAGCGTGATCCGCAAGGAACTGAACCGTACCAACCGCTACTATGCGCAGCTGTGCGACTTCGCCTCCACCCTGCTGGAGGACGCGGAGGAGCAGCTCTCCGGTCACAGCAAGAAGCGGCTGAATCACTTTCTGCGGAAGGTGGAGAACCTGCGGGGCGAGACACGGATGCTCCACGAATACGCCACCCAGATCAGCAGCGAGTATCAGGCGCAGGTAGACATCGACCAGAACCGGGTGATGAAGGTGCTGACCATCGTCACCGCCATCTTCCTGCCTCTGTCCCTCATCGCGGGGTGGTACGGCATGAACTTCCCCAACATGCCCCTGCTGGGCTGGCGCTATGGTTACATCACGGTGGCGGCGGTGTCGGCGCTGGTGGTGGCTCTTCTGATTTGGTATTTCAAGCGGAAGAAGTGGTTCTGAGCCGGAAATTTCTTCATCATGAAGAGCAAAACCGGAAATAAACGGGAATCAACCGGAAGTAAATCGGAAATTCATGCTATTTTTGTTGCACAAAAATTGGAGGAAATTTCCAGTTCTATCCCTGAAGCGGCGGTTCGCCGCCATGACCAAAAGTTCCCTCCCAAAACATGAAAAACAGGTCTCTGTGCCGATGCGGCACAGAGACCTGTTTTTCACGCTTATACAAAATATCGGGAATCCACGGATGCAGGAAAATTCCAGATATTTACAGCTTCGTCACCATGGGGATGATCATGGGGCTGCGCTTGGTGGTCTTGTAGAGATAGCTGGACACGGCGGAGCGGACAGCGCGGCACACGTCGCCGTCATCACGGCGCTTCTTGGCGGACATGCCGTCCACGGTGTCGGTGGCAATGCGGCTCAGAGTGTCCAACAGCTCCTCGGACTCCTTGACGTACACAAAGCCGCGGGTCACGATCTCCGGCGGGCACAGCAGCTGGTGGTCGTGGCTGGACATGGGCAGCACGATGACCACCATACCGTCCTCAGCCAGCAGCTTGCGGTCGTTGAGGACCACAGCGCCTACCTCGCCCACGCCGCTGCCGTCCACAAAGACCTCGCCGGAGGGAACGCTGGTCTCGCACTTGATGTGCTTGGTGGTCAGCTCAATGACGGAGCCGTTCTCGGCCACCACGATGTTGTTGGGGTGCATGCCCATGCTCTCCGCCACGCGCTTGTGGATCTGGAGCATCCGCTGCTCACCGTGGAGGGGGATGAAGAACTTGGGCTTAGTCAGGGCGTGGATGATCTTCAGCTCCTCCTGACAGGCGTGACCGGAGACGTGGAGCATGTCGGCCTTGTCGTAGACCACGTCGGCGCCCTTGCGGAACAGCTCATTGATGACGCGGCCCACCGTCACCTCGTTGCCGGGGATGGCGCTGGCGGAGATGATGACCTTGTCGCCGGGGCCCACATCCACCTGCTTGTGGGTGGAGAAGGCCATGCGGTACAGGGCGCTCATCTCCTCGCCCTGAGAGCCGGTGGTGACGATGACCTGCTGATTCAGAGGCAGGCCCTTGATGCGGTTGATGTCCATCAGGGTGTTCTTGGGCACCTTCATATAGCCAAGCTCCGTGGAGACCTTCATAATGTTCTCCATGCTGCGGCCGGTGACGGCTACCTTGCGGCCGCAGGCCGCCGCAGCGTCCAGCACCTGCTGGATGCGGTGAACGTTGCTGGCGAAGGTGGTGACGATGATGCGCTTGGTGCAGCCGGTGAACTGCCGTATGAACGTGGCGCCCACGGCCTTTTCGCTCAGGGTGTAGCCGGGACGCTCCACATTGGTGGAGTCGGCCAGCAGCGCCAGAACGCCCTGCTTGCCCAGCTCGCCGAAGCGGGCCAGGTCGATGACCTCGCCGTCAATGGGCGTGGAGTCGATCTTGAAGTCGCCGGTGTGAACGATGGTGCCCATCCGCGTGTGGATGGCGAAGGCCGCCGAGTCGGCGATGGAGTGGTTCACATGGAGGAACTCCACCTGGAACTTGCCGGCCTTCACAGTCTGGCCCGCCTCCACGGTGATGAGCTTGGTGGAGTTCAGCAGTCCATGCTCCTGCAGCTTCAGCTTGATGAGCCCGGCGGTGAAGCGGGTGCAGTAGATGGGGGTGTTGATCTGCTTGAGGACGTAGGGAATGGCACCGATGTGGTCCTCGTGCCCGTGGGTGATGAACATGCCCCGCAGGCGGCTGTGGTTCTTCACCAGATAGCTGACGTCGGGGATGACGCAGTCGATGCCGTACATATCGTCCCCGGGAAAGGCCATGCCGCAGTCCACGACGATGATCTCGCCGCCGTACTCATAGGCGGTCATGTTCTTGCCGATCTCATTGAGACCGCCCAGAGGAATGATTTTCAGTTTTTCTGCCATAAATGTCGATTACTCCTTTGCTTTTTCACAGATACCGCACAGCCGCCGGACATGGAAAAATGGCCGCAGCAAAACAAAGGCGGTCCGCCGCGCCGCCGGCCCTGCATCGCCGGAGGGGGAGCGGAGTATCGCCCAGCCGCTGTGTGGATGGTCACGGGGAAAAGTCCCCTTGTTTTGTCTATATGATCGCAGGCGCGCGCTCTGCGAAACGACCAAAAAATACGCACAATTTTCTGTGCTTTTTACAAAGTATACCACACATTTTCCTGTTTGTACACCCCCAACTTGCCGACAGGTTCCGACAGGGCGCGCAGCAGGCGCGGCGGAGACGGAAACTGACGGGATTTTCCAAAAGCACCTATTGTCCCAACGGGAATTGTGTGCTATAATCAATTCCTATATTAAATTGGAGACGTATTCCCATCAAAAGGGAGGAGGACGCCCTTTGAGTAAAAAGATCATTCGCGGGTTCCGCACGAATATGGCACTATACAGCCTGTGCCTGCTGGCCTTCGTTATCGTGACCATTCCGGTCGAGCCGCTGCTGGCGGCGGGGGAGGCCCTGGCGGCCGTGGTGGTGCTGCTGCTGGGAAACCGGCGCAACAAGATGGCCCAGGCCTCGGTACGGCAGTACATGGATCGCGTATCTGGCGGCATGGATTCCGCCCGTTCCAGCAACATGCTGTACGCCCCGCTGCCCATGCTGGTGTTCGATGTGAACACCGGCGAGGTGCTGTGGAGCAACGATATGTTCATGCAGCTCACCAGCCAGAAGGAGAAGATCTTCGAGATGCTGGTGGACACTGTGGTGCCGGATTTCAGCTATCGCTGGCTGCTGGAGGGCAAGCGGGAGTATCCGGAGCTGTTCCCCTGGAACGGCCGGATCTATCGGGTGTTCGGCTCTCTGAGCCATCCGGAGGAGATGGAGCGGGACCAGACCCCTCTGGCCACCACGTACTGGATGGACGTTACGGACAGTGAGGAGATGCGCCAGACGCTGGAGCTGACCCGCCCGCTGGTGGCCATCCTGATGGTGGACAACTACGAGGAGCTGATGAAGGCCTGCCCCGAGAGCAAGCGCTCGGCGGTGCTGGCGGCGCTGGAGGAGAAGCTGAACGACTGGGCCGCAGGCTCCGGCGGACTGCTGCTGAGCTACGACCGCGACCGGTATCTGTTTGTGTTTGAGGAGAAGGACTACGGCGGCTACACCGAAAGCAAGTTCGACGTGCTGGAGAAGGTGCGGCAGGTGCAGGCCGGAGAGGGCGTGTCCGCCGCGCTGTCCATCGGCGTGGGACGGGATGAGGACAGCTTCGACCAGCTGTTCAAGAACGCCTCGCTGGCGCTGGAGATGGCGCTGAGCCGCGGCGGCGATCAGGCCGTGGTGAAGGACCGGGTAAACTTCGAGTTCTACGGCGGGCGCAGCAAGTCCACGGAGAAGCGGACAAAGGTGAAGTCCCGCGTCATGGCCAACGCGCTGGGCGAGCTGATCGACGACGCCAAGCAGGTATATGTCATGGGCCACAAGTACGCGGACATGGACTCCGTCGGCGCGGCCATGGGCGTGTGCTGCATCGCCCGCAAACGGGGCAAGAAGTGCCAGATCGTCATCGACACCGAGAACAACGCCGCCCATCCCCTGATCCGTAAGATGGCGGAGCAGCCGGAATACGCCGGTGTGATGATCTCCGGCGGCGAGGCGTTTCTGAAGTGCCAACCCGGGGCGCTGCTGGTGGTGGTGGACACCAACCGGCCGGAGAGCGTGGAGTCCGAGGAGATGCTGGAGACCTGCAACCGCGTGGCGGTCATCGACCACCACCGGCGGGGCAGCAGCTACATTGAGAAGATGGCCCTGAACTACCACGAGCCCTACGCCTCCTCCGCCAGCGAGCTGGTGACAGAGCTGATGCAGTATCTGGTGGAGCCCTCCGATGTGCTGAAATGCGAAGCGGAGGCACTGCTGGCGGGCATTGTGCTGGATACCAAGAACTTTACCAACCGTACCGGCGGCCGCACCTTCGAGGCGGCGGCCTACCTGCGGCGCACCGGCGCCGACACCCAGGATGTGCAGCGCTTGTTCCAGGGCGACCTGCAGTCCATGGTAGACCGGTATGCCATCATCCGGCAGGCGGAGCTGTACCACGACGACATTGCCGTGGTGGCGCTGGAGGACGAGTGCGACCGCGTGACGGCGGCCAAGGCGGCGGATGAACTGCTGACCATCCGCGGCATCAAGGCGTCCTTTGTCCTGTACCGGAAGGGAGAGGGCGTGTACATGTCGGCCCGTTCGCTGGGCGAGGTGAACGTGCAGGTCATTCTGGAGGCGCTGGGCGGCGGCGGCAATTCCACCACCGCCGGCGGTCAGGCGGACAACATCTCGGTGGAGGAGGCCAAGGCCAGACTGCTGGAGGCCATCGACCGTTACTTTGAAAACTGACGAAAAGGAGATACAGAGCGATGAAAGTGATTTTGAAGCAGGACGTGAAGGGCAAGGGCAAGAAGGGCCAGCTCATCGAGGCGGCGGAGGGCTATGCCCGCAATTTCCTGCTGCCCAAGGGACTGGCCGTGGAGGCCACTGCCGACGCGGTGAACACCATGAAGCTGCAGGCCAAGGCCAAGGCCAAGGCGGACGCGGAGGCCAAGGCGGAGGCGCTGGCCATTGCCGAGAAGCTCAAGAGCTGCCAGGTGAAGATCGCGGCCAAGGGCGGCGAAGGCGGCAAGCTGTTCGGCGCCGTCACCGGCAAGGAGATCGCCGGTGCGCTGAAGGAGCAGTTCGGCATGGAGATCGACGGCAAGAAACTGGTGCTGGACCAGCCCATCAAGAGCTTCGGCAGCTACGAGGTCAAGGCCAAGCTGGGCTTTGAGGTCAGCGGCACAGTGTACGTGCTGGTCATCGAGGAGAAGTAACTTTTACCACGGAGAGGAGGGTCTCATATGGCTGCGGACGATCTGCTGCTGCGGCAGGCGCCTCATTCGCCCCAGGCGGAGCAGGCGGTGCTGGGCTCCATGCTCATCGACCCCGACTGCATCAAGGACGTCATGGACAAGCTGCAGCCGGAGGACTTTTATCTGCGGGCCAACCGCGATATCTTTGAGACCATCTACCATATGTTCATCTATTCCAGGCCCATTGACGGCGTCACTGTGGCGGGAGAGATGGAGCGAAACGGCGTCTATAACGACAACACCCGGGACTATCTGGTGCAGCTGATGGACGTGACGCCCACCAGCGCCAACGTCATGGAGTACGTGAAGATCGTGCTGGACAAGTCGCTGATGCGGCAGGTGGCGGCAGCCGCCGGCAGCATCACCGCCATGGTGCAGGAGGGCAACGGCGACGCAGGCGACATGCTGGAGTCAGCGGAGCAGAAGGTCTACGCCATCCGGCGGGGCCGCAGCGCCCAGAATATGGTGACGGTGAGCATGGTGCTGCAGGACGTGATGAACCATCTGGCGGAGCTCACTGCCAGCGGCGGCAAGACGCTGCCGGGCCTGTCCACCGGCCTGTCCGCCGTGGACGCCAAGATCAACGGCCTGAACAAGTCCGACCTGCTGCTGCTGGCCGCACGCCCGGGCATGGGAAAGACCAGTATGGCTCTGAACGTGGCGCTGTCCGCCGCCAAGGAATCCGGCAAGACCGTGGCCATCTTCTCCCTGGAAATGTCGCGGGAGCAGCTGGTGACGCGGCTCATCGCCAGCGAGGGACTGGTGGAGAACACCCGTCTGGTGACGGGCAACCTGCGGGAGAGCGACTGGCAGCGCATCGCCGAGGCCGCGTCCTCCCTGAGCCGGATGGATATCCGCATAGACGACAATCCGCTGCTGACGGTGGCGGATATGAACGCAAAATGCCGCAGGCTGGAGAATCTGGGGCTGGTGGTCATCGACTACCTGCAATTGATGACCTCCGCCGGCGGAAAGGGCTACTCCGGCGAGAACCGCCAGCAGGCGGTGTCGGACATCAGCCGTATGCTGAAGATCATGGCCAAGGAGCTGCAGGTGCCGGTGCTGTGCCTGAGCCAGCTGAGCCGTGCCAACGAAAAGCGCGACGACAAGCGGCCCATGCTGTCGGACCTCCGCGAATCCGGCGCCATCGAGCAGGACGCGGACATCGTGCTGTTCCTGTATCGGGACGATTACTACAACAGCGATTCGGAAAAGCGCAATGTGGCGGAGTGCATCGTGGCCAAGAACCGCCACGGCGAGACCGGCAAGGTGGAGCTGCGGTGGATGCCGGAGTACACCGCCTTCGGCACGCTGGAGAACCGCTACGACGATGAGGAGTGAGCCATGGACCTGACGCCGTGGATGACGCGGTGGCACATGCTGCCGGAAAAGGGCGGCGTGATCCTGTGCGCCGTGTCCGGCGGGCGGGATTCCATCTGCCTGCTGGACTATCTGCACACGCTGGGGCAGGAGCGGGGCTTTACCGCCGCGGCGGGACATCTGAACCATCTGATGCGCCCCACCGCCCAGCGGGACGAGGACTTCGTCCGCAGCTTCTGCGCCCGGCGGGGCATCCCGTTCTACACGGAACGGGCCGACGTGTACGCCCTGTGCGGCACGTGGGGCCTGACGGTGGAGGAGACGGGGCGCCGCGCGCGGTACGAGTTTTTGCAGCGGACGGCGGAGACCATCGGCGCGGAGAAGATCGCCACGGCCCACCACCAGAACGATCTGGCGGAGACGGTGCTGCTGCAGCTGCTGCGGGGCACAGGACCCCAGGGCCTGACGGGTATCCCGCCGGTGCGGGGCAACATCGTCCGGCCGCTGCTGGACACGCCGCGGCGGGACATTGAGCGATATATTGCCGAGCACGAGCTGGCGTATGTCACCGATGAGACCAACGGGGACACGGCCTACGCCCGTAACCGGCTGCGGCTGGAGATCTGGCCGGAGCTGGAGGGCATCAACCCCCGAGCGGCGGAACACATCGCCTGCACGGCGGACATCCTGCGGCGGGAGAACGCCTATCTGGATGCGCTGGCGGCGGAGCGGCTGCGGTCAACGGGGACCGGCGTGGACTGCGAAGCGCTGCTGGCAGCGCCAGAGGCTCTGCGGCCCAGGATGCTGCGGCTGCTGCTGGACCGGCTGCCCACGGGACGGAAGGATCTGGGTGCAGTGCATCTGGCGGCGCTGGAGCAGCTGGCCGCCGGCGAGGGCGCGCTGTCGCTGCCGGAGGGCGTGGAGGCGGTGTGCCGCGGCGGCGTGCTGACTCTGCGCATGGCGGAGACGGCGCCGGAGGAGACGGTACTGCGCCGGGGAGAGAACCCCTACGGCGCGGGATACCTCGTGGTGAGCAGAAGCCCCATGGAGGGAGCGCTGGCACTGCGGTGCGGCGCGGAGCAGCGCCTGACGGCCCGCTGCTGGCGGCGGGAGGACCGGCTGACACTGCCGGACGGCCGCGGGGCGCGGAGTCTGAAGCGGCTCATGGCGGAGCGGGGCGTGAGACCCGAGAACCGCCGGAAAATACCGGTGCTGTGTGTGGACGGCGTGGCCGCCGCCGCGTGGGGCATCGGCGTGGACAGGAGCTTCCTGCCGGAGCCATCCGGCGAGGGCATATATTATATTATAATGAGAGAAAGCTAACGGAGGACAAAACGGTATGGCGAAGAGCAATATGGATCAGGATATTCTGAAGGTCCTGCTGTCTGAGGAAGAGATCAAGACCCGCGTGGCGGAGCTGGGCGAGGAGATCTATGATGCGTTCCGCGATAAAAACCCCATGTTTGTGGGTGTGCTGAACGGCTGCTTCATCTTTATGGCGGATCTGGTGCGGGCGGCCCAGCTCAAGAGCGAGCTGGAGTTTATCGGCGTGTCCTCCTACAACAACGGGACCAAGTCCTCCGGCGTGGTGCAGATCACCCGCGATCTGCAGCGGGACATCAGCGGCCGCGACATCATCGTGGTGGAGGACATTCTGGACTCCGGCAACACGCTGGCGTTCCTGACGGACTATCTCAGGACCAAGGGCGCGGCGTCCGTTACCATCGCTACCCTGCTGGATAAGCCGGCGCGGCGGGAAAAGCCTATCAAGGCCGATTATGTGGGCTTCGAGGTGCCCGACGAGTTCGTAGTGGGCTACGGGCTGGACTACGCCCAGCAGTACCGCAACATGCCCTACATCGGCGTGCTGAAGCCGGAGGTATACAGCAAGTAAAACGGCGTATTTTGTATACGCATCGTATAGAGAACGGGGGACGCAGACAGATGAGGGACAAGGGCGGCAAACGGCTGGCAGGCGGCGCACCGGATGGTGCGGCGATAGCGGAGCAGGCTGCGGCAGGCGGCGCACCGGCGGGAAAGAGCCGGTGGCGGCGGCTGTGGGACGACTGGGGCTATCTGGTCGTCACGGCGGCGGTGATGCTGTTCCTGCTGCGGGTGCTGCTGCAGCTCATCTACGTGCCCACCGCGTCCATGGAGACCACCATCCCTACCCGATCACTGGTGGTGGGATGGCGGCTGCCCTATGCAGTGGCCGACCCCGTGCCCCAGCGGGGCGCTATCGTTACGTTCTGGAACGACGAGGAGGGCGAGGTGCTGGTGAAGCGGGTGGTGGGACTGCCCGGTGAGACGGTGTCCTTCGAGGGCGGCGATGTGTATATCGACGGGGCGCAGCTGGGCGAGGACTATCTGCCGGAGGGCGTGGAGACCCTGTGCGACAAGACGTTCCAGGTGCCGGAGGGCTGCGTGTTCGTGATGGGCGACAACCGCGAGTGGTCCAAGGACAGCCGTCTGCTGCAGGAGCCGTATATACCGGCGGCATCCATCCAGGGGCAGATGCTGCTGGCGTTCTCCATCGGCTCCGGCCAGAGCTGGCAGGGTGTCCGCTGGATCGGATAGCATAACAAAACGTAATTTTCCACGGATGGCTATACAATTCGTATAGCCATCCGGCGGCGAAAGGAGACCATATGGAAGACAAAGGCGGCAAGCGTCTGGCCCGGAACAGGGCGGACGCGGCGCGGAACGATACGGCGCAGGGGAAGATGCCTGCGGCGGACGTGCCGGAGAGCGGCGCGGCACCGGTGCAGCAGAGCCGGTGGAAGCGGCTGTGGAGCGACTACGGCTATCTGCTGGTGACGCTGGCGGTGGTAGTGCTCATCTTCCGCGTGCTGCTGCAGCTGGCCTACGTGCCCAGCGGCTCCATGGAGACCACCATTCCCACCAAATCGCTGCTGGTAGGCTGGCGGCTGCCCTATCTGGTCAGCGATCCGGCGCCGCAGCGGGGCAGCATCGTCACGTTCTGGGACGAGGAGATGGGCCACGTGCTGGTGAAGCGGGTGGTGGGACTGCCCGGAGAGACGGTGTCCTTTGAGGGCGGCTTCGTCTATATCAACGGAGAGAAGCTGGACGAGGACTATCTGCCGGTCAGCGGTATCACACAGAGCGAAAAGGACACATTTCAGGTACCGGCGGACTGCATTTTCGTGATGGGCGACAACCGCACAGGCTCTCATGACAGCCGGTATCTGCGGGAGCCGTACATTCCGGTATCACAGGTGCAGGGCCGGATGCTGCTGGCCATCTCCATCGGCTCCGGCCAGAGCTGGCAGGGCGTGCGGTGGATCGGATAAAGGGGGCGTAAGGTTTTGGAAAGAAGACGATTCGGGGCGACCGGCCTGCTGTTGGTGGTCCTTGTGGTGGTATTCGTGGGGTATCTGGCGGGCAACATGCGCCGCGCCGGAGACATTGCGTACAGCCAGCTGCGCTCGCTGTTCATGGAGGAGAAGGTGCAGTCCTTCGCCATCGAGAATGAGCGGCTCACCGCCAGCCTGCGGGACGGCACCACCGCCACCTGCGAGCTGTACAGCTTTGAGACGTTTTACGAGGATCTCAACGATTTGGTGGTGGAGCAGAACAAGGCGGGCATCATCGAGGCCTATGACTACCACGCCGACCACTCCACCAACTGGGTGCAGGTGCTGCTGCCCTATGTACTGGCGATCATGGGATTCATCCTGCTGCTGAACCTGATGAACCGGATGAACGGCGGCGGTGCGGCGGCCAACGACAAGATGGCCCGCTTCGGCGAGGCCCGCACCCAGAGCTTACCCACGGGCAGCAAGAAGGTGACATTTCAGGACGTGGCCGGCGCCGATGAGGAGAAGGAGGAGCTGGAGGAGATCGTCCAGTTCCTGCGGGACCCCGAGAAGTATACGGCACTGGGGGTACACATCCCCAAGGGCGTGCTGCTGGTGGGCCCTCCGGGCACCGGCAAGACCCTGCTGGCCAAGGCCGTGGCGGGGGAGGCGGACGTGGCATATCTGTCCATCTCCGGCTCCGACTTTGTGGAGATGTATGTGGGCGTGGGCGCCAGCCGCGTCCGCGACCTGTTTGAGCAGGCCAAGAAGCAGGCGCCGGCCATCGTATTTATTGACGAGATCGACGCGGTGGGCCGCCAGCGCGGCAGCGGCCTGGGCGGCGGACACGATGAGCGCGAGCAGACGCTGAACCAGCTGCTGGTGGAGATGGACGGCTTCGCCGTCAACGAGGGCGTGGTGGTGCTGGCCGCCACCAACCGCGTGGACATCCTGGACCCCGCGCTGCTGCGGCCCGGGCGCTTTGACCGGCAGGTATATGTGGGGCTGCCCGACATTAAGGGGCGGGAGGACATTCTGAAGATCCACGCCCGCGGCAAGCCGCTGGCGGAGGATGTGGACCTGGGCCGCGTGGCCCGCAGCACCGCGGGCTTTACCGGCGCGGATCTGGAGAACCTGCTGAACGAGGCGGCACTGCTGGCCGGCCGGCGGGACCAGAAGTTCATCACCGAGGATGTCATCCATGAGGCGGTCATCAAGGTCATCGCCGGTCCGGAAAAGCGCAGCCGCGTGATCCCCGAGATGGAGCGGAAGCTCACCGCCTACCACGAGGCGGGCCACGCCGTGGTCATCCACGCCCTGCCCGATCACGATCCGGTACACCAGATCACCATCGTGCCCCGGGGACAGGCGGGCGGCATGACCATCTTCCTGCCGGAGGAGGACCGGTCCTACCGCTCCAAAGCGTATATGACCCAGCAGATCGTATCCCTGCTGGGCGGCCGCGCCGCGGAGGAACTGATTTTGGGTGATATCTCCACCGGCGCGTCCAGTGACATCCAGCGGGCCACGGCCATTGCCAGAAAGATGGTGGGCACCTACGGCATGTCGGAAAAGCTGGGCAACGTGGCCTTCGACGCAGGCACCGATGAGGTGTTTATCGGCAAGTCCATGGGCCACACCCGTCCCTACTCGGAGAAAACGGCGGCGGAGATGGACGAGGAGATCCGCGCCATCATCGACGGCGCTTACGACCGGTGCCGCCGGATCTTGACGGCCAACCGCGAGCAGCTGGTGGCCGTGGCGGAGTATCTGCTGGTCCACGAGACCATGGATGCCGAGACCTTCGAGAGCTATTTCGCCGGCGGGCAGGCATCGGAGGAACGGTAAAGGTCCGTGCAAAAAATGAGAAAAAGAGGCCCTGCGGCGCTGCCGCAGGGCCTCTTTTGTGCAAATAGCGCGGGCGGGAGGGCTGATTATAGGGAAAAATAATAGAGCTTTGGGCAAAATGACGAAAAACGTGTCTGCGAGTGGCGGACAAATGTCGGGGAAGTATGCCGGAAAATAACGGCAAATGTACGCGGCGGGGAGACAAAAGCGGCGGAAAAGCCGGAGAAATCAAGGCCTTCCGGGGAAAAGCGGCACGATTTTTCGGAGCAACTCACAGTTGTAATCGCAGGGGAGTTCCGATAAAATGGGTGCATTCTATGGAGGACCCATTTGGGAGGGTCCTCCGGAGAAAGCATAGGAGGAAAATGAAATGAAGAAGTTTATTGCGATGCTTCTGGCGCTGGTCATGGCGCTGAGCCTGGTGGCCTGCGGCCAGCAGGGCGGCGACAGCCAGGGCTCCGATGACGACAACAAGGGCTCCGACGGCAGCGCCCCGGTGGCCTACGTGCTGGCCGAGAAAGGCGACACCTATTCTCTGGGTCTGGCCAGCAGCTTTCAGACCGCCTTTGAGAAGCTGGGCGGCACCGTTGTGATGGAGACCTTCCCCACCAACACCACCAACTTCTCCGACTATCTGCAGAAGGCCATTGATAAGGACGCCGATGTGATCTTTGCCCCCAACTCCATCACCGTGGCATCCAGCCTGCTGCCCCAGGCCAACGACCTGGGCGTGGAGTGCCCCATCATGGCCGGTGACACCTGGGAGTCCTCCGTCATTCTGGACGGCATGGCCAACACCGGTCTGAACGTGTACTGCTCTACTTTCTTTGATGAGAACGACTCCGCTTCCAGCGCCGCGTCCGAGTTCGTTGACGGCTTCAAGGCATGGCTGAACGCCAACTCCGACGCCTACAACGACAATGGCGGCAACGACATTGTGGCGGCTGTCTCCGCACTGGGCTTCGACGCCTACAATGTGGCCATGGCGGCCATCCGCGCTGCGGCCGAGACCAAGGGCGCTGACCTGACCTCCGTGGACGTGGCCAGAGCGCTGTGGACCCTGACCTATGACGACGCCGTTACCGGCAAGATCCAGTTCAACTTCACCGGCGATGCCATCAAGAACTGCGCCTACATCAAGAAGGCCGCAGCCGACGGCTCCAAGTTCGAGTTCGTCAAGACCCAGGAGGTCCAGAACGATGACGCGCAGGCCACCGGCTTTGACTACGGCGATGCCGCCGGTGTGAAGCTGGATACCGTCAATCACAAGATCGTCATCGGCGTGTATGAGCCCCTGACCGGCAACAACGGCGGCGGCGGCAAGCAGGAAGTGCTGGGCATCAAGTATGCCAACTCTCTGGACAACAAGATCGACATCGCCGGTGAGGAGTACACCGTGGAGCTGTACGTCTCCGACAACGGCTCCCTGGAGGAGAACGCGGTGTCCGCTGCTTCCTCCATCGTCTCCGCAGGCGCTATGATCTCCCTGGGCTCCTACGGCTCCGGCGTGTCCATCGCTGCGGCAGATACCTTCGCTGAGGCCCAGATCCCCGCCATCGGCGTGTCCTGCACCAACGCGTCCGTCACCGACGGTCACGACTGGTACTTCCGTATCTGCTTCCTGGATCCGTTCCAGGGCTCCGTCATGGCTCAGTTCGCCTGGGACATGGTGGCGGCTGCGTGACCATTCTGATTTGACCCACAGAAGTACGGTGGTCCGCGCCACCGTACTTCTTTCGGTTTGAGAGGTGACATACATGAATCTGACTCCTTATCTGATCCGAGGGCTCGCCACAGGCGGACAGTTCGCGCTGGTGGCCATCGGCTACACCATGGTGTACGGCATCCTGAAGCTCATCAACTTCGCCCACGGCGATCTGTTCATGCTGTCGGGCATCATGATGATCTATCTGGCGGCCTCCTTCCCCACCATGCCTATGTGGGTGACCATCCTCATCATGATCGCCCTGACGGTGTTCGTGGGCTTTGCCATCGAAAAATGCGCCTATTCCCCGCTGCGCACCGCGCCGCGGATGTCCGTGATGATCTCCGCCATCGGCGTCAGCTATCTGCTGCAGAATCTGGTGTGCTACGTCACCGGCGGTCTGGCCAAGCAGTTCCCCGATATCCCCCTTATCAGCCAGAGCGTCCGCGTGTTCGGCGTGAAGGACAAGCTGGCGGTGTTCATCTCCCCACTGGTAGCGGTGGTGCTGATGGTCATTCTGGTGCTTATTATCAACCACACCAAGTTCGGTATGTCCATGCGGGCCGTGTCCAAGGATTTTGAGACGGCGCAGCTCATGGGCGTGAAGATCAACCGCGTCATCTCCATGACGTTCATCATCGGCTCGTTCCTGGCGGCGGTGGGCGCGCTGCTGTACTTCGCCAAGAACACCGGCATCAACCACATGGCAGGCTCCACCCCGGGCATCAAGGCGTTTATCGCCGCTGTGGTGGGCGGCATCGGCTCCGTGCCCGGCGCTGTGGTGGGCGCACTGCTCATCGGCGTGGTGGAGAGTCTGGCAAAAGCCTTCGGACTGGCGGATTTCAGCGATGTTATCTCGTTTGCACTGCTGATTATCATTCTGGTCATCAAACCCACGGGCCTCTTCGGAGAGAAAACGACGGAGAAGGTGTGAGAGGATGAAAACGACATTTTGGGAGAAAAACAAGCGCACCATCTGCAACCTCATTTTGGTGGCGGTGCTGGTGGCGCTGGTGGGATGCGTGGACGCCTTCGCGCCGTCCAGCTCCATGTGGTTCCCCGTGCTGCGGAAGGTATGTACCTTTGCACTGGCGGCGGTGGCCATGAACCTGCTCAACGGCTTTACCGGTCTGTTCTCGCTGGGTCAGGCGGGCTTCATGCTGCTGGGCGCGTATGCCTATGCCATTCTGACCATCCCTGTGGAGCTGCGGAGCACCGTGTTCCGCAACTACGGCGACAGTCTGGTGCAGTTTCAGATGCCGCTGGTGCTGGCGCTGCTGGCGGCAGGCGTGGTGGCCGCGTTCTTCGCATTCCTCATTGGCCTGCCTGTGCTGCGGCTGAAGAGCGACTATCTGGCCATTGCCACGCTGGGCTTCGCGGAGATCGTCCGCGGTCTGGTGCAGCTCAGCCAGTTCGGCCCGCTGACCAACGGCCCCGACCCGCTGAATAACTTTACCGCGCCGAAAAGCGTGATGCCCTACGCCGCCATTGCCGGCGTGTGCATCCTGCTGATCGTGCTGCTCATCAACTCCACCTACGGGCGGGCGTTCAAGGCCATCCGCGACGACGAGATCGCCGCCGAGGCCATGGGCATCAATCTGGCGCGGCACAAGATGATCTCCTTCGTGGTCAGCTCCTTCTTCTGCGGCGTGGCCGGCGCCATGCTGGCCATGTGCAACACATCGGTGTCCTCCGTGTCCTTTACCACCAGCATGACATATCAGATCCTGCTGGTGGTGGTGGTGGGCGGCATCGGCTCCGTGTCCGGCTCCGTCATTGCGGCGTTCATCTACTACGCCAGCAGCGAGTGGTGGCTGCGGTTCCTGGATCTGGAGACGTACACGGCGTCGGGCGCACGGGTACCCCTGCTGGGCTACGGCTTCCGCATGGTGGTGTTCTCCGTGCTGATTATGATCGTGGTGCTGTTCTTCCGCAAGGGCATCATGGGCACCCGCGAGGTGTCGGTGTATGACGACATCCGGAAGATCGGGCGCTTCTTTACCCGCAAGAGTGCGGCGAAAGGCGGTGACGCACAGTGAGTGAGACGAAAAACGTGCTGCGCGTGGAAAATGTGACCATGCAGTTCGGCGGTGTGGTAGCCGTGGACGATCTGAGCATGGAGGTCAATGAGGGCGAGATCGTGGCTCTTATCGGTCCCAACGGCGCCGGCAAGACCACGGCGTTCAACGTCATCACCGGCGTGTACGCTCCCACCAACGGGCAGGTACTGTTCGACGGGAAAAAGGTGGTGGAGAACCACCCGCGCGGCAAGATGCGCCGCCAGTATAAGGGCAAGCACCTGGGGGACTACAAGTCCGTGCTGGAGCCCACGCCCGATAAGCTGACCAGAATGGGCATGGCCCGCACATTTCAGAATATCCGGCTGTGGAAGTCCATGACCGTGTTCGACAACGTGCTCATCGCCAAGCACCTGCGGCGCAGCAGCAATATGTTCACCGCCATGTTCCGGCTCAACGCCAGGGAGGAGGCGCGGCAGCGCGCCGAGGTGCTGGAGCTGCTGCGGGTGGTGGGCCTGGAGGACGTGAAGGACGAGCTGGCCACCAGCCTGCCCTACGGCAAGCAGCGGCGGCTGGAGATCGCCCGTGCGCTGGCCACCGACCCCAAGCTGCTGCTGCTGGACGAGCCGGCTGCCGGCATGAACCCGCAGGAGACGCTGGAACTGGCGGAGTTCATCCGCGAGATCCGCGAGAAGTTCCACAAGACGATCCTCCTCATCGAGCATCACATGGATCTGGTGATGGGCATCGCCGACCGTATCTATGTGCTGGATTTCGGCGAGCTCATCGCACAGGGCACGCCGGAGGAGATCCAAAACAACGCGCGCGTCATTGACGCATATCTGGGGGTGGCAGACGATGCTGAAGATTGATGATCTCCACGTGTCCTACGGCGGCATCCGTGCCCTGCGGGGCATCAGCCTGGAGGTGCCGGACGGCAAGATCGTAACGCTCATCGGCGCCAACGGCGCCGGTAAGTCCACCACGCTGCGCACCATATCGGGCCTTGTGAAGGCGGACAGCGGTTCCGTCACCTACGATGGGCAGGAGCTGCTGGGCAAGCCCATCAACAAGGTGCTGGAGGCGGGCATCGCCCAGTCCCCCGAGGGGCGGCGGGTGTTCCCCAACCTGACGGTGCTGGAAAACCTGAAGATCGGCGCGTACCTGCGCAAGGACAAGGATGGCATCGAAAAGGACATCCGGTGGGTGTATGACCTGTTCCCGCGGCTGCAGGAGCGGCACTGGCAGCAGGCGGGCACCCTGTCCGGCGGCGAGCAGCAGATGCTGGCTGTGGGGCGGGCCCTGATGAGCCGTCCCAAGCTGCTGATGCTGGATGAGCCGTCGCTGGGCCTGGCGCCGTTGGTGGTGCAGGGTATCTTCGACATTATCCGTACCGTGAACCAGCAGGGCATGACGGTACTGCTCATCGAGCAGAACGCCAATATGGCCCTGAAGATCGCGGACTACGCCTACGTGCTGGAGACGGGGTGCATCACCAAGTCCGGTACCGGCGCGGAGCTGCTGGCCGATGAATCCATCAAGGAAGCGTATCTGGGCAAGAAAAAGAAGTAAAAAAATATCCCGCGGCAGTGAAGTGCCGCGGGATATTTTTTTACTTCTTGAGGATGGCGTCCACCACGCCGTCCAGCCAGTGGCCTTCGAACTGCTCGATGCAGCCGTCGTCCGTCAGCTTGGCCAGCTGCGGGTCGATGGGCATCTTGGCCAGCAGGGGCAGGCCGTACTCCTTGGCGGCCTCCTCCGTCTTGCCCTCGCCGAAAATATAGAGCTTTTTGCCGCAGTCGGGACACTGCACGTAGCTCATGTTCTCCACCAGACCCACGATGGGAATGTGCATCATCTGGGCCATCTTTACGGCCTTCTGCACCACCATGGACACCAGGTCCTGGGGTGATGCCACGATGATGACGCCGTCCACCGGCAGGGTCTGGAACACGTTGAGGGCCACGTCGCCGGTGCCGGGGGGCATGTCCACGAACATATAGTCCACGTCGTTCCACAGGGTGTCGCCCCAGAACTGCTGGACCACGCCGCCGATCACGGGGCCGCGCCAGATGACGGGGTCCGTCTCGTGCTCCAGCAGCAGGTTCACGGACATCAGCTGAATGCCGGTAGCGGTGGTGACGGGGACAATGGCGTCGCCCTGGGCCACGGCGTGGCCGTGGATGCCGAAGGCCTTGGGAATGGAGGGGCCGGTGATGTCAGCGTCCAGCACGGCTACGTTGTAGCCCTCGCGGCGGACGGACACCGCCAGCTGGCTGGTGACCATGGACTTGCCGACGCCGCCCTTGCCGGACACCACGCCGTAGACCTTACCGACGCGGCAGCCCTCCCGCAGAGGCTTGATCTGGAAGGGACTTTCGTTTTTGCGATCCGCGCAGCTCTCGCCGCACGTACTGCAATCGTGGGTACAATCGCTCATAACTGCTTCTCCTTATATAAATGTAGTGAATGGTAACATGGTGGATGATCGGTGTACGTACAGGTATAACACCAAATCGCGGCGCTGGCAAGTCTATAATGTCAGGACCGTAACATTTTTATGCCCCGCCAGATAGTCCCGCTCCCGCGTCTGGCAGGTGAACAGCAGGATCTGACGTTGTTCGCTCTCGGCCAGCAGGACATCCAGCGCGGCGCGGAGCCGTCGGTCATCGAAGGACACCAGCGCGTCGTCCAGAAGCAACGGGACGTGCTTCTCCTCCGGCAGCACCATGCCGCAGATAGCAAGGCGTACCGCCAGATATAGTTGGTCGGCGGCACCCTGGCTCAGCAGGCGGATGCTGCGGCTCATGGGGTCGCCGGACTGCTCGGCGGACAGGGCCATGTCCTGGCTCAGCAGCACCTTGTCATAGCGACCGTCGGTGAGGGCGGAGAAGATCTCTGCGGCCCGTGCGCCCAGCGCGGGGGAAAAACGGTTTTTCAGGATGATATTGGCCTGCTCCAGGGCCGTCATGGCCAGAGTGATGGCATCATACTCCTGCTGAAGGCGGGCCAGCTCCTCCCGCTTCTGAGATAGTTGGTCGGTCAGATCGCTGCTGCGGTCCAGCCCGCGGATGCGGCCCAACAGGTGGTCATAGCGGCTGCGGGCGTCGGCCAGCGCCGTCTGTGCCTGGGACAGCTCCAGCTCCACACTGCCGCCGGCGATGGGGATCACCGGCATGGGAGGACGGGTCAGGTCCTCCTCCGACAGCTGGCTTTGCAGGGCGTCGCGGCCCACGGCGGCCTCCCGTGCGGTGCGGCGGGCGTCGGCCAGAGTATCGCGGCTGCGGCGGGCGTCCGACAGGGCGATTTGCGCACCGGACAGGTCGGCGGCGGCAGGTGCGAAGCGCTGCACCTGGGTCAGCAGGGTCAGCAGGCGGCTGCGGCAGCTCTCCTCGGCACCGGAGAGGATGGCGCCGGCGCGGCGGGCGGCTTCGTCGGTCTGGGCGGCGCGGTCGCGGAGGGGCAGATACGAGGCTGTCTGCTCCGCCAGAGCGGCGCGATCACGATCCACCCGCTCCTGCTCCTGTCGGATGGCACGGCGGCGCAGGCAGACGGAGAATACGGTGAGCGCCGCGGCCAGCAGAGCCATACCGGCGAAGATCCAGCGCTGGGGTGAGGCGGCGCGAAACACCACAGCCAGCACGGCGCAGATGGCCAGCAGCAGTCCATCGGCGGCGGGCAGCAGCAGGGACGGGGCCTTGGCGGGGACGATACTGGCGGCGCGGCGCTCCAGCGCCGCAGCATCGTCGGGGTACAGCGGGTGGGCCTCCCAGACGGCGTGGGCCTCCGCCGCGGCAGTGCGGGCCTCGTTGGCTGCGCTGCGCTGGCCGGTAAGGGCAGCCATGTCGCTTTGCAGCGCGGCAGCCTGCCCCTCCAGCAGAGACAGCGCAGCGTCATCCGGCAGCGGCGCGGCGGCCTCCGCCAGAATGTCGGCGCGGCGCTGGGCCTCCTCCGCCGTGCGGGCAGCACGGTGCCAGGCGTTGATGCGCTCCTGCCGGATCTGAGCCTGCTGCTGCGCCGCCTGATGGCGCAGGCCGTCCACCCGTTGAGTCAGGGCGGACACCTCCTCCTGGGCCTGACGGGCCTGCTGCTCCAGGGCGTCCAGCTCCTGCAGGGACTGGTGCAGCTGCGCGATGTCCCGTTCCAGCACAGGGATCTGGCCGGTCTTGTTGTGCTTGCGGCGGTTTAACTGCTTTTTCAGGCGCTCGTAGGACTCGGTGAAGGAGGCGTCCTCCTCACCGGTGGTGATGAGGGAGGAGATGCGCCGCTCCAGCTCGGCGCTCTGGCTCACGGCCAGCGCATTCTGACCGATGAAAGCGCTGCGTTCCCACACGTCACGGGGGACGCCCAGCAGCTGCTCGCCGGCGTTCTGGGCGGTGATGCCCTCCACGGGGGTGCCGGTACCGGTGTAGGTGCAGGAAAAATTCCCCATGGGCGCGTTGGCGCGGCGGGTGTCCCGCTGCAGCGTCAGGGCGCGGCCGTCGGACAGAATATCCATGCGGCCCTGCATGGCGGCGCCGCTCCAGGGGGCGAAACGGTTCTTATCGGCCATGAGGCCGCGGTCGCGGGTGGACAGGCCGTAGAGCATGGCGCAGATGAAGCTGCCCCAGGTGGACTTGCCGGACTCGTTGGGGGCACAGATGAGGTTCAGGCCACTGTGCAGGTGCAGCTCATGCTGCTCCAGGCGTCCGAAGGTGGCATTGAGATGGAGAAATTCCAAGATTTGCTCCTCCTTTTCGGGGTATACCATAATAATACAGATTATAGCATGGGCGGCGAAAAATGTCACCCGAAAGGGCACTAGAAAAAATTTTGAAAAAGAACAAAAAAGTGTTGACAAATGGAGGCAGCCGTAGTAATATATCAACTGTTCCGCGTGGGACGTGTACCTTGTAAATTAAACAACGAACGAAACGAAAAGCACCAGACGGGAGCGCGAGAGAGCTTGTGAAAACAAGCTTTGGAGCGCAACTGAAAAGCTTGCGCGAGTGGGGTTAAGTCAATTACCCACGAGCGTAAGGGTAAAAAGTTTGAAGCTATGACAAATAGCTCTGTAACGATTTAAGCAGGAAACTGTTTAGATACGATTTATAGAGAGTTTGATCCTGGCTCAGGACGAACGCTGGCGGCGTGCTTAACACATGCAAGTCGAACGAGAATCTGTGGAACGAGGATTCGTCCAAGTGAAGCGGAGGACAGTGGCGGACGGGTGAGTAACGCGTGAGGAACCTGCCTTTCAGAGGGGGACAACAGTTGGAAACGACTGCTAATACCGCATGACACATAGATGTCGCATGGCATTTATGTCAAAGATTTATCGCTGAAAGATGGCCTCGCGTCTGATTAGCTAGTTGGTGAGGTAACGGCCCACCAAGGCGACGATCAGTAGCCGGACTGAGAGGTTGAACGGCCACATTGGGACTGAGATACGGCCCAGACTCCTACGGGAGGCAGCAGTGGGGAATATTGGGCAATGGGCGCAAGCCTGACCCAGCAACGCCGCGTGAAGGAAGAAGGCTTTCGGGTTGTAAACTTCTTTTGTCAGGGACGAGTAGAAGACGGTACCTGACGAATAAGCCACGGCTAACTACGTGCCAGCAGCCGCGGTAATACGTAGGTGGCAAGCGTTGTCCGGATTTACTGGGTGTAAAGGGCGTGTAGCCGGGAGGGCAAGTCAGATGTGAAATCCACGGGCTCAACTCGTGAACTGCATTTGAAACTACTCTTCTTGAGTATCGGAGAGGCAATCGGAATTCCTAGTGTAGCGGTGAAATGCGTAGATATTAGGAGGAACACCAGTGGCGAAGGCGGATTGCTGGACGACAACTGACGGTGAGGCGCGAAAGCGTGGGGAGCAAACAGGATTAGATACCCTGGTAGTCCACGCTGTAAACGATGAATACTAGGTGTGCGGGGACTGACCCCCTGCGTGCCGCAGCTAACGCAATAAGTATTCCACCTGGGGAGTACGATCGCAAGGTTGAAACTCAAAGGAATTGACGGGGGCCCGCACAAGCGGTGGA
>UQZR01000018.1 GCA_900545585.1 uncultured Eubacteriales bacterium | reverse complement strand
AATTGGGGCCGAATTCCTCACTCATGGGAGATCCTCCTTCGATGTTGTCGTGCCCCTACTATAACGGTTTCCACGGGAAAATGCAAGTGCGATTCTGCCGCCTTTTCCGGCGTCTGGGGACTGAAAACCACCGGAAACGGGGAAAATAAAGGGATTCAGCCCTTCCAAACAGGCGATTTTTGCGGAAATAGCAGGTTTTCGGGAGTTGACAGGCATGGTAAAATAATCCGTATAGTGGGTTTTTATAGGGCTTTCGTGGGAAAGTCCGGCATTCCGCCCACCAGTAAAACCAACAGAGAAAGGAAGGTGCCCTGTAATGGATGAACGCAGACGCAGACAGGCTGCCGGCCGCACGGACCGGACGCAGAGCGCCCGAGAGATAGACAATAACGGACAGGAGCGTGCTCCCCGCCGACGCGGCTGGCACACCGCCGGCCGCGTCATCGGCACGATCCTGCTGGTGATGGTGCTGACTATGGCCATTTTTGCCGGTATTTTCAGCGCCTACATCAACAGCAGCATGCGCGGGAACGTCGAGGTCTATCTGGACGAGTTTGAGTCGAAGGTATCCACAGAGCTGTATTATCAGGAGCCATCCACTGAGGAATGGACCATGTACCAGACACTGTTTCTGGATTCCGAGAACCGCATCTGGGCCAACCTGGACCAGATCCCCAAGAACCTGCAGGAGGCTGTGGTGGCCATTGAGGACAAGCGCTTTTACAAGCACCACGGCGTGGACTGGTACGGCACCGCCCGCGCCATCCTCAGCACCCTGTTCGGCGGAAATGTCCAGGGCGGCTCCACCATCACCCAGCAGCTGGTGAAGAACGTCACCGGCGACAACCAGAACACCGTGAAGCGCAAGGTCACGGAGATCTACCGCGCTCTGGATCTGGAGAAGCGCTACGAAAAGGACGAGATTTTGGAGGCGTACCTCAACGAGGTGTACTTCGGCCGCAGCTGCTACGGCGTGGTGACGGCGTCTCTGACATACTTCGATAAGGACGTGTCGGAGCTGACGCTGGCGGAGTGCGCCAGTCTGATCTCCATCACCAACAACCCCTCGCTGTACGATCCCCTGCGGGCGGACTGGAGCCGTGAGAACAACCGCGAGCGCCAGCTGCTGGTGCTGGGCGCCCTGTATGAGCAGGGTACCATCGACCAGACCACCTACGAGGCCGCCAAGGCCGAGGAGGTGGTGTTTGCCGACGGCTACACCATTCAGGGCAACTATGTGGGCAGCGATGAGAGCAAGAAGAACACCACCGGCGACAACGCCGGCGACACCACCGGCGACACCGCCGGCGGCGATACCCAGGAGGATACCCAGGAGTCCACCGCCACCGCCAGCCAGTCCTACTTCACCGACGCGGTCATCGACGACGTGGCCTCCGCTCTGGTGGAGAAGTACGGCCTTACCGACATCACCGATGCCAACGGCAAGGTGACCACCGCCTTTGAGCAGGGCGTCAACATGGTCTACGGCAAGGGCTACAAGATCTACACCACCCAGAACCCCACCTACCAGAAGATCGCGGAGGAGGTCTGCTCCGATACGTCCAACCTGCCCTACACCACCACGTACACCGATTCCTACGGTGAGACGAAGACGGAGCAGCTGCAGGTGGGCATGACCATCGTAGACCCCTACACCGGCTACGTGGTGGCCATGGTGGGCGGCGCCGGCGTCAAGCAGGTGGACCGCGGCTGGAACTGGGCCACCAGCGCACGGCAGTGCGGTTCTGCCATCAAGCCCGTGTCCGTCTACGCCCCCGCCCTGGATGACGGCACCATCAACGGCGCCAGCGCCATCGACGACTATCCGGTGATGGTGCTCAACGGCTCCGCCTACCCCAAGAATTCCAACGGCCGCTACATGGGCCTGACCCCGCTGCACACCGCCATCGCACGATCCACCAACACCTGCGCCGTCCGCGTGGTGCAGGAATACGGCACCGGCCGGTCCTATGACTTCATGACCAGCAAGCTGGGCTTCACAACCCTGACGTTTCAGGATTCCCAGCAGGTGGGCAACATGGGCCTGGGCGGTCTGGACCGCGGCGTCACCACTGAGGAGATGGCCGCCGCCTTCGGCGCTTTCACCAACCAGGGCGTCTACACCGCGCCCCGCACCTTCATCCGCGTGGAGGATCCCGACGGCAACGTGGTGCTGGAGAACGAGGCCAAGTCCTCCGTGGCCATGAAGGACACCACTGCCGCGCTGATGAACAGCCTCCTGCAGGAGGTAGTCAACGGCGGTACCGGCTATGAGGGCCGGATCAGCGGTATGCACGTGGCCGGCAAGACCGGTACCACCAACAACGATCAGGACCGCTATTTCGTGGGCTACACCCCGTATTACAGCTGCGCCGTGTGGGTGGGCTACGTCCACAACCAGCGCATCGTGGCCAGCGGCAACCCCGCGGCCTCCATGTGGCAGAAGGTGATGAGCCGCGTCCACGAGGGGCTGGAGGACAAGGACTTCTTCAGCTGCTCCGGCCTGACCTACGTGTCCGTCTGCGCCGACAGCGGCCTGCTGGCCACCGAGAACTGCGCTCTGGACTGCCGCGGCAGCCGCGTCTACTCGGCGCTGGTGGCGGCGGACAACGCGCCCTCCGCAAGCTGCAACCTGCACACCAGTCCCGATTATACCGTGGCTTTCGTGGATGAAAACGGCGAGACCACCATGGCCAGCGGCTCCATCCTGAACTACGAACGCCAGCGCCTGCCAGGCTACGAGGATCTGGAGGCCGAGGACGACTTCATGCTCCTCTACGGCGGCACCAGCGGCGGCGATGATGATTGGGACGGCTTCTTCGGCGGTTCCGATGACGACGAGGATGATGACGATGTTCACACCAGCTGGTGGGGATAAAACACAAGCAACATGAAAAAAGAGCGCGTTCCCGCGGGGACGCGCTCTTTTCCGTACATTTGCGGGGCAAAAAAATAAAATGCCGAAGCCCCTTTTCAAACGCCGCAGCCTGTGTTATAATAGAACAAACATTCCATTCGAAGGGGGCGAGGATATGGCGGATCGAGTCATTTTCCACTGCGATCTCAACTGCTTTTTCGCCTCGGTGGAGCTGCTGGACAAGCCGGCACTGCGGGAGGTGCCGGTGGCCGTCTGCGGCGATCCCGCCTCCCGCCACGGCATCATCCTGGCCAAGAACGAGCCCGCCAAGCGCAGGGGCGTCCAGACGGCGGAGACGGTGTGGCAGGCCAAGCAGAAGTGTCCGAACCTGATCCTGCTGCCGCCCCACCACGGACTGTACGCCCAGTACTCCCGCCGTATCAACACCATCTACGGGCAGTATACCGACCTGGTGGAGCCCTTCGGCATCGATGAGAGCTGGCTGGACGTCACTGGCAGCCTGCACCTGTTCGGCGGTGACGCCAGACAGCTGGCGGATGACATCCGCGCCCGCCTGCGGCAGGAGGTGGGGCTCACCATCTCCGTGGGCGTGTCCTTCAACAAGGTGTTCGCCAAGCTGGGCAGCGACTACAAAAAGCCCGACGCCACCACCGTTATTTCGCGGGAGAACTGGCGGGACATCGTGTGGCCCCTGCCGGTGGGGGACCTGCTGTTCGTGGGCCGCGCCGCCCAGCGCACATTGGGGCAGTACGGCGTGGAGACCATCGGCCAGCTGGCCGCCTGCAAGCCGGAGATGCTGGAGCAGCTCATGGGCAAGATGGGCGTCCAGCTCTACCGCTACGCCAACGGGCTGGACGATGCGCCGGTGCGCCCGCAGCATCAGCGGGAGCCGGTGAAGTCTGTGGGCAACAGCACTACGTTTCCCGAGAATCTGACCCGCTGGGAGGAGATCCGCAGCGGGCTCCAGCTCCTCAGCGACAGCGTGGCGGGCCGATTGCGGAAGGAGGGGCTGTACTGCGGCGGTGTGGCCGTGGCGGTGAAGGACGCCCAGTTCCGCACCGTCAGCCGCCAGATGCGGCTCGGCGCCCCCACCCATCTGATGCGGGACATCTTCGAAGCGGCGCAGGAGCTGACCCGCCGGATCTGGAAGGCGCCCACGCCGGTGCGGCTGCTGTCCGTCACCGCACTGTATATCACGGACAGCGCCGATTCCTACCAGCAGCTGGATCTGCTGGCGGGCGACGCGCCCCTGCGGGACCAGCGGCAGGAGCAGCTGGAGAGCGCCATGGACGCCATCCGCGGCAAGTACGGGCGGGACGCCATCACCTTCGGCCGCGGCGGCAAGGTGGGCTGGAACAAGGACGAATGACCCTTTACAAAAGGGCCGGTTTTGGATACAATACGAAAGGTAGGTGACGGCCGTGGGCCCGAGACAGATGTCCGTGTGCTTTTCCGGCTATCGGCCGGAAAAGCTGCCCTGGGGTGGAGACGAGTCCGACCCGAGGTGCACGGTGCTGAAGAAGCGGCTGTACGACGCGGCGGAGAGCGCCTGCGCGGAGGGCTACCGCCACTTCATCTGCGGCATGGCCCGGGGCGTGGACCTGTACGCCTGCGAGGCGGTGCTGCAGCTGCGGGAGAAGTACCGCGATGTCACGGTGGAGGCCGCCATCCCGTGCCCCAGCCAGCCGGAGGGCTGGCCGGAGGACGAGCAGCGCCGCTGGCACGATCTGGTGGACCGCTGCGACTACGAGACGGTAGTGCAGGATCACTACGACGCGGGCTGCATGCAGCGGCGCAACCGCTACATGGTGGACCACGCGGCCATGCTCATCGCAGTCCACGACGGACAGTCCGGCGGCACCCGCCGTACCATCGAATATGCCCTGCGCCGCAGGTTGGATGTGGTCATCCTGCCGCCGGTGGAGGCGTGAAAAAGGAGTTTTTATCATGACAACGTATACCTATACCCCCAAGGGCGTCTGTTCCCGGCGCATGACCGTAGCACTGGAGGACGGCGTGATCCGCGATGTCCGCATCGAGGGCGGCTGCAACGGCAATCTTCAGGGCATCAGCCATCTGGTGATCGGCATGAAGGCGCAGGATGCCATCGACCGTATGCGCGGTATCCGGTGCGGCGGCAAGCCCAGCTCCTGTCCCGACCAATTGGCCACGGCCCTGACTCAGGCGCTGGAGCAGGCCGCTCAGCAGGGCGCGTAAAGACGTATAAAAAAGATGACCGCACCGGCGGTCATCTTTTTTATACGTCTTTGGGGAATTTTATTCGGTTTCAGGAAACAGCGTCCACGGCCAGCGCCGGGGCGGGGGACAGCTGACATCCACCGGCTTGCCGGTGACGGGATGGGTGAACGCCATGCGGTGGGACCACAGGGCCGTGGTACACTCGGCCTTGCTGCCGTAGCGGATGTCGCCCAGCAGCGGCAGACCGCGGGAGGCGAACTGCACGCGGATCTGGTGGGTGCGTCCGGTGTGCAGCCGCACCTGCACCAGCGTCAGCTCCTCTGTGCGGCCCAGCGTCACGTACTCCAGCGATGCCTCGCGGACGCCCTTGCGCATCCGCTTCACCACGTAGCTCTTGTTCCTGGACGCGTCGCGGAACAGCAGGTCCGTCAGCGTGGCGGCGTTCTCCTGGGGATGACCCCGCAGCACCGCCAGATATTCCTTGGTGATGCGGCGCTCCGCCACGGCGGCGGTGAGCTTGCCGGTCACCTCGCGGCGGCGGGAGAACAGCATGACGCCGCCCACCACCTTGTCCAGCCGGTGGACGGTGGCGATATAGTCCGGCTGGCCCAGCGCCTGATAGTGCTGCCGCAGCAGCGCGGGCATACAGGCCCCTGTCTCGCTGTCCTCCGACAGCACGCCTACGGGCTTGACGCACAGGACCAGATACCGGTCCTCATACAGGATATGTACGTCCTCCATGGCTCAGCGGCGGCGTCCGCGATAGGCATGGTGGCGGTAGCGCCTGCCGGACCGGCCGTAGCGGCGGGTGCGGCCGTACAGCCGGAACCAGACCAGCGCGGCGATGACCAGCAGCACCACCACGATGGTGATGATCTTCACGGGGGTGCGGGAGAAGAACTGGCCGATGTTGTACTTGGCCAGCAGGAAGCTGCTGGCAGACACATCAGCCACGGCCAGCAGGGGAACGGTGACGTAGTCCACACCGTCATAGCTGATGGTGATGGTGCCCAGCTGATCGCCGGCGGCCACGGGGGCGTTGACGCTGTCGTTGTCCAGCGTCACAGTGCGCTGCAGCTGATCCAGCTCCAGATCGTTGGGAAGCACCGCCTCAGCGTTGCTGGCGGGGTGTACCGCTACGGTGGACACCTCGTTGCTCAGGGCCACCGGCACCTCGCAGATCAGCTCGTTGGACTCCAGCACCGTGCGGGCGGAGAAGTTGTCGAAGCCCCAGTCGAACAGGCGGGCCGTCTCGGAGAAGCTCTCGGAGCGGGTGCCGCCGGTCTCGGTCTTGACCTCCTCGCAGCCCAGTACCACGCTGACCAGTGTGCGGCTGCCGCGGACGGCGGAGGATACCAGACACAGGCCAGCCGCAGTGGTAAAGCCGGTCTTGATGCCCTGTGCGCCGGAGTAGAGGTAGCCGGTCATACGCCAGTTGGAGATGAGGGCGTTGGTGCTGTGGAGCTCCCGCTCCGTGTCGGTCATGTTGGTGACGGGGACAGTGTAGGCCTTGGTGTTGACGATGGTCATGAACACGTCGTGCTTCATGGCCTCGCGGGTGATGAGATAGATGTCCCACGCGGAGGAATAGTGGTTCAGATCGGACAGACCGGTGGCGTCGGCAAAGTGGGTGTTCACGCAGCCCAGCTGCTGGGCCCGCTGATTCATCTGTTCCACGAAGGCGTCCACGGAGCCGGCCACGGCCTCGCCCAGAATGTTGCACGTCTCGTTGGCGGAGATCACCAGCATACAGTACAGCAGCTGCTCCACCGTCAGCGTCTCGCCCACCTTGATGTCGGCGGTGCTGCCGTCCTCCACCATACCCTTCATGGCGGACTGGGTGGCGGTGATGCTCTGGTCCATCCGCAGCTGGCCGCGGTCCACGGCCTCCAGCACCAGCAGGGCGCTCATGACCTTAGTGATGCTGGCCATGGGCAGCTCCTCGTGGATGTTCTTATCGTACAGGACGGTGCCGCTGTCGGCATCTACCAGAATGGCGGCCTTGGCGCGGATGTCGGGGTCCTCCAGCGCCAGCGCCTGCGGGGTCAGCAGGGTACACAGCAGACAGGTCACGAAAAAAACGGATAAAAAGCGGCGGATTTTCATAGGATTTTTTCTCCATCTATGTTATAATAGCAATGTGTAAGGCGGACAGGCTGTGCCCGCCGGAATGTACGGCATTCATTATACGCGAAAACGTGGGGGGAGTCAACTGTGGGCGGACGGATAAAACTGTCAAAAACAGAGACCTTTCTGCTGGCGCTGACGGCGCTGTTTCTGGTGACGGCAGTGTCCGTGCGCCTGCTGACGCCCCGCGCCGCCGCGTCGCAGTATACGGTGGAGGCCCTGACGCCGTCGGAGGAGACGGAGGAGGACAGGGTAAATATCAACACAGCTTCGGCATCGGAGCTGGACGCGCTGCCCGGCATCGGACCGGTGCTGGCCCAGCGCATCATCGACCGCCGCACGGAGCGGGGACCGTTCACCTCGGTGGAGGAGCTGCTGGAGGTGGACGGTATCGGGCAGGCCACACTGGACGGCCTGCGGGAGTTTATCACGGTAAAGGAGACAAAGGAATGAAAATATTGGTCGTGGACGATGAAAAGCTGCTGGTGAAGGGCGTAAAATTCAATCTGGAGAACGAGGGCTACGAGGTGACGGCGGCCTACGACGGCGCCGCCGCAGTGGAGCTGGCGAAGAAGGAGAATTTCGACCTCATCGTCATGGACGTGATGATGCCCGGCCTGTCCGGCAGCGAAGCCTGCATGCAGATACGGGAGTTTTCGGACGTGCCCATCATCATGCTGACAGCCCGCAGCGAGGACAGCGACAAGCTGATGGGCTTTGCCTGCGGCGCCGACGACTATGTGACCAAGCCCTTCAATATTCTGGAGCTGAAGGCCCGCATCCGCGCCCTGCTGCGCCGCGCCGGCGGTCCCGCCGCCCAGGCGCCCCAGCGCGCACCGCTTCTGACGGTGGGGGATCTGAGCCTGGACACGGAGGAGCGGGTGGCCATCCGCGATGGAAAGACTATCGACCTGACCGCCAAGGAGTACGACCTTATCGAGCTGCTGATGAAGAACCCGCGGCGGGTGTACAGCCGCGAGAGCCTGATGGATCTGGTGTGGGGCTACTCCTACGCCGGAGATTACCGGACAGTGGATGTCCACATCCGCCGCCTGCGGGAGAAGCTGGAGCCGGACCCTGCCAAGCCGGTGCATATCATGACCAAGTGGGGAGTGGGTTACTATTTCAAGGGAGAAAGTCAGCCCACCGTCTGAGACGGTGCAGAGCAAGATCTCGGCGCTGGGCCGGAAGCTGCGGGGCAGAGCCACGCTGCAGTTCAAGTTCAGCCTGAGCTATATTCTGGTGATCGCGGCGGTGCTGATCCTGCTGAACTCCTACCCGCTGCTGGTGTCCCAGAACCTGATGGTGTCCTCCACCCAGGCCAACCTGAGAAGCACCGCCAAGGTCATCGAGTCGGCGCTGATGGGCCTGGAGCAGTTGACGGAGGAGAATGTCAACGCGGCCCTGTCGGGCCTGAACGAGGCGGGCGCCACCCGCATCATGGTCACAGACAGCGCCGGCCTTGTGGTGTACGACACCCGCCAGGGAAACGATGCCGTGGGGGAGTACGCCCTGTACTCCGTGATCGCCTCGGCCCTGAAGGGCAGCGACACCTTCTACTGCCGCTATGACGGCGAGGCGTTCCTCAGCCGTATGGCCACGCCGGTGGTGTACCACAGCCAGACGGTGGGCGCGGTGTACGCCTACGACTACGACACGGAGCAGGCGGCGCTGCTGCAAAGCTTCCGCAGCAACCTGCTGACCATCTCCGTGATGATCGCACTGCTGGTGACGGGCCTGAGCATCATGCTCTCCCGCATGCTGACGCGGCAGATCAGCGGCCTTCTGCAGGCTATCCGCAACGTTCGCGAGGGCGCGTACAGCCACCGCGCCGATGCCAGCGGCACCGACGAGATCGCCCAGATCGCGGCGGAGTTCAACAGCCTCACCGACCGGCTGCAGACCACGGAGGACGCCCGCCGCCGGTTCGTGTCCGATGCCAGCCATGAGCTGAAAACGCCGCTGGCAGGCATCCGCCTGCTGACGGATTCCATTTTGCAGACCGACAACATGGACCCTGAGACCACAAAGGAGTTCGTTACCGACATCGGCCGGGAGGCGGAGCGGCTCAGCCGCATCACCGAGAACCTGCTGCGCCTGACGCGGCTGGACGGCGGCGTGGTGCCGTCGGCCTACCCCGTGGCGGTGGGGCCGGTGCTGCAGCGGGTGGAGCGGATGCTGGGCATGGTGGCCGCCGAGAAGGGTGTGGTCATTTCCGGCGCAGTATCGGAGGACGCGGTGGCTCTGGCCACCGATGACGACGTACACCAGATCCTCTACAACCTGATGGAGAACGCCATCAAGTACTCCGCACCGGAAAACGGCTTCGTGCGGGTGGAGGCGTCTGTGCAGGACGGACAGGTGGTCATCACCGTTACCGACAACGGCATCGGCATCCCCGATGAGGACCTGCCTCACATCTTCGACCGTTTCTACCGCGTGGACAAGATGCGTTCCAGAGAGGTGGGCGGAACCGGTCTGGGACTGTCCATCGTGAAGGACACCATCGAGGGACGCGGCGGCGTCATCTCCGCCGGCCACGGGCCGGATGGCGTGGGCACGACGTTTACCGTCCGTCTGCCGCTGGCGCAGCGAGAGGAGGAAGCATGAGAGGGATGAGACATTTCCTGGCGGCGCTGCTGACCGCGGCGCTGCTGCTGAGTCTCGCCGCCTGCGGCAGCACCAACTCTGCCGGCCAGCTGCGTCTTTACTATCCGGCGGAGCTCAGCACCAAAAGCCGCAGCACCGGCGGCGGCGACGCCATCGCCAGCGTGCAGGTGGACTGGCAGCAGATCGGCGGCGATCAGTTGGGCCGCCAGCAGCAGGCTCAGTACATCATGGAACAGCTGCTGGGAGCGTGCAAGGCGTCGGGCTTCACCAGCCCCGTGCCGGACGGCACCGCCCTGCGCAGCTGTACTGTCACCGGCGGCACGGTGTCAGTGGATCTCAGCAGCGAGTACGACCACCTTACCGGTATCGACCGCACCATCGCCGACTACTGCATCACCCTGTCGCTGCTGCAGCTCACCGGCATCTACGCCGTGCGCATCACGGTGATGGACGTGTCGCCTGCCAACCATGAGGAGGTCTACACCTCGGCGCAGGTGCTGCTTACCAGCCCCGAGGATATCGTGCGCACCGTGGAGGTAACGCTGTACTTCCCCGACGAGTTGGGCAACCTGACGGCGGAGGAGCGGCGGCTTACGGTGTACGAGGGCGAGACCCCGTCGGAGGCGGTGGTGAAGGCCCTGACGGAGCGGCCCATGGACATCTATGCAGGGCTGGAGCGCCTGCTGCCCAAGGGCTTCACCGCTCTGGCCGCCAGCGTGGAGGACGGCACCTGCTATCTGAATCTGCCGGGCAGCGTGGTGTCCCTGCTGCCGGAGGACAGCCAGAAGCAGCGCATAATGCTGGAGGGCCTGGTAAACTCCCTGTGCTCGCTGGAGGGCGTGGAGCAGGTGCAGATTTTGCTCAACGGCGACTACCAGATGCTGCTGGGAACCCAGCCCGTCAGCCGCCCGCTGCTGCCCACGGAGTAAAATGTGACAAAAACAGGCGCCTGTGCCATGCACAGACGCCTGTTTGCCGTAAAAATATCCCAGACGCGCCGAAAGCCGCACCATCGTGCGGCTCTCTGACGATTTGAGGATAGAAAGGAAAAGCAATTCATGTTATGAATCACTGTGGATATGATACACGGTAAGACTTTTTTTGTAAAGCGACAAAATCTCATATTTCCATTAGAGAATGTCATAGATACATAAAGACCATGGAGCCGGACAGGATAACAGGGTTGCCATGGCGCGGCAAAAGTGCTATCATTATGGGGCAATATGTCACTATGATAATTCGTCATGATGGGAGGCAGAGCTATGGACACGAAAAAGCTGGCGGCCTTGGCGGCGGCGGTGCGGCTGGGCAGCTTCACCCGCGCGGCGGAGGAGCTGGGCTACACCCAGTCCGGCCTGACCCACATGATGAACAGTCTGGAAAAGGACGTGGGCTTCCCCGTGCTGGTGCGCAGCCGCAGCGGTGTGCGCCTGACCCCCGCGGGCCAGCGTATCTTCCCGCTGGTGCAGGAGTGTTTGGCGGGGGCGGAGGCGCTGGAGCGCGAGATCCTGCTCATCAACACCCATCAGGAGGAGAGCGTCCGCGTGGCGGCCTACGACTCCATCGCCCGCCACTGGCTGCCGGAGGTGATCCAGCAGTTTCGCCGGGACCATCCCGGCATCGGCGTGGACATCCAGATGGGCAGCGTACAGGAGGTCTACCGCTGGGTACAGGAGGGCCGCGTGGACCTGTGCTTCGCCAGCCGTCAGGAAAGTGTGGCGCTGGACTGGATACCCATGCAGGACGACGAGCTGCTGGCCATCCTGCCGCCGGACTACGACAACGGCGGCCGCAGCGCATTTCCGGTGGAGGAGTTCGCCGGCAAGGAGTTTCTGATGCCCTCCATGGGCTTTACGCTGGACATCATGCGGGTGCTGAATCGCCACGGCGTCACGCCGCTGATCCGCACTACCCAAGTGTCGGACAGCGTCATCCTCTCCATGGTAGAGCACGGCCTGGGCGTCAGTATGCTGTCGCGCCTGGTGCTGCAAGGACGTCAGGACGGCGTACAGGCCCTGCCGTTGGCCCCGCGGGCCGTCCGCGAGCTGGGCGTGGCCTCCCGTCCCCGCAGGGAGCTGCGTCCCATGGTCCGGCGGTTCATGGACGAAGCGCGGGAAATGATCGGGAAAATGTAACATTTGTGAGGATTTTATGCTGGAATTTCAGGAACTGACCGTGAAGGAGGGCGCACGCCTGCGCCCGTATTACGAAACGTGTGATTACCGCCTGTGCGAGTACTCACTGGGCGTGAAGCTGATGTGGCGGGACTACCTGCACCCCTGGTTCACAGAGGCGGCGGGCTGCCTTATCATCCGCAACTGCATCGAGGGGCAGTACGTGTTCGACTACCCCATTCTGGGACCGGAGGGCGACGCCGGCGCGGCTCTCGCTGCCATCGAACAGTACTGCGGCGACAAGGAGCTGCCGCTGGTGCTGTCCGTGGTGCCGGAGGACAAGGCGTCCCAGCTGGTGCTGCGCTACCCCCGCGTCACCGTCATCAGCGAGCGGCCATGGAAGGACTACCTCTACCACACCGAAGATCTGGCCCAGTTCGCCGGACGGCGGTACAGCGGCCAGCGCAACCACATCAATAAGTTCCGCCGCGACTATCCCGATGCGGCGTTTGTGGCGCTCACCGATCCCAACGATCCCCGCCTGACGGCGTTCTGGGCGGACTACGAGGCGGAGTTCCACAAGACCGGCCCTCTGGCCAAGCAGGAGCTGGCCCTGGCCCAGGAGATGTTCTCCCTGCTGGACACCGGTTGGTTCTGCGCCGGAGGCATGCTGGCGGAGGGCCGTCTGGTGGCCGTCAGCCTGGCGGAGAAGTGCGGCGGCACGCTGGTGAACCACATCGAGAAGGCGCTGTACTCCCACGCGGGCGCGTATCCCGCCATCGTGCAGGCCTTCGCCGCCTGCTACGGCGGCGGCTGCGACTGGATCAATCGGGAGGACGATGCCAGAGATAAGGGGCTGCGCACCTCCAAGCTCCAGTACCTGCCGGCGGCGCTGGGCGGCAAGGTGCGGCTTCAGGTGGGCACGGAGCTGGATATCCTGAAGCGGGTGCCCTCCCTGAAAACGGAGCGCCTGACCCTGACGGCCCTGCGCCCTTCGGATAGGGATGCCTACAACGCCCTGTGCCTGGACGACGACCGCAATCGCTGGTGGGGCTACGACTACCGCACCGGTCTGGGGGACAAGCCCCTGACGGAGGACTATTTTCTGGACGCGGCCAAGGCGGACTTCACCGCCCGCCGCGCCGTGAACTTCGCTGTGCGCCTGAAGGGCAAGCTCATCGGCGAGGTGGTGCTGTACCGCCCCGACTTCCGCGGCGGCTTCGAGCAGGGCTGCCGCATCGCGCCGGAATACGCCGGTCACGGCTATGGCACCGAGGCCTTCGCCGCTGCGGCGGACTGGGCGCTGTACCATCTGGGCTTGCAGCGGGTGGTGGCCAAGTGCTTTAAGGAGAACGAGGCGTCCCGCCGGATGTTGTCGTCCTGCATGCGCCCCAACGGCGAGGATGATACGTATTACTATTTCGAAAAGCTGGTCTGACCGTATAACCCCACGCACCTCTGCGCACAATGAGCGCGGAGGTGTTTTTTTATGCTTTATGAAACGCTGACGGATCTGCTGAACAACGACCCCGCCGCCTACGAGTATTTTTACGCCCTGCCAGCGGAGATGCAGACGGCCCTCCGGCAGCAGGGGAGCGTCCACTCCCTGCCCCAGCTGAAGGAGGCCGCCGCGGAGGAGCAAATCCAGCGCAGACCGGGCGCGTTTTGAACAGTCCGCGGACACAGCCCGCGCCCATCACGCAAAAAAGAGACGGCAGAGCCGTCTCTTTTTCGCGTTTTATCGCTGGTACTCGAACTCCAGATCGTACATGCTGACGATGTCGCCGTCCTGAATGCCCATGTCCTCCAGCGTGTCGAACAGCCCGCTCTGGCGCAGCATCTTGTCGAAGTACAGCCGGCTCTCGTAGTCGGAGAAGTTGATGTTGCCCATGAGCCGCTGGAGCCACGGACCCTCCACCAGCCACGTGTTGTCCTCCCGCTCGATGTGCAGCGGCTCGGAGGTGTCGATGACCGGCGGCTTGGGAACGTACTCCGGCTCGTACACCGTTACCGGCGGCAGCTCGCTGAGCCGCTGGCCGATGCGCTGCACCAGCTCCCGCGTGCCCTGATGGGTGGCGGCGGACATGGCGAAGAATTCGTAGCCCAGTCCCTCCACATGGGCGCGGAAGGCGTCCAGCTGCTCCGTGTCCGCCAGCAGGTCCGTCTTATTGGCCACGGCGATCTGGGGACGGGTGGCCAGCTCGGGGCTGTACTCCCGCAGCTCGGCGTTGATGGCGTCGAAGTCGGCGATGGGGTCGCGGCCCTCGCTGCCGGACACGTCCACCAGATGCACCAGCAGACGGCAGCGGTCGATGTGCCGCAGGAAGTCATGGCCCAGACCGGCGCCCTCGCTGGCACCCTCGATGATGCCGGGGATGTCCGCCATCACAAAGCTGACGCCCTCGTCCACGTACACCACGCCCAGATTGGGGTACAGGGTGGTGAAGTGGTAGTTGGCGATCTTGGGGTGGGCCTTGCTGACCACGCTGAGGAGCGTACTCTTGCCCACATTGGGGAAGCCCACCAGTCCCACGTCCGCCAGCAGCTTCAGCTCCAGCACCACGTCGTGGCTCTCTCCGGGCAGACCCGCCTTGGCGAAGCGGGGCACCTGACGGGTGGGGGTGGCGAAGTGCTGGTTGCCCCAGCCGCCGCGCCCGCCCTTGCACAGCACGAAGGGCTGGTCGTCGGACATGTCCTTGATGATCTCACCGCTCTCGGCGTCCCGTACCAGTGTGCCCCGGGGCACGCGGATGGTCAGGCTCTCGCCGGCCTTGCCGGACTTGCGGCCGCCCTGGCCGTCCACGCCGTTGGCGGCCACGTATTTCCGCTTGTAGCGGAAGTCCATCAGCGTGGACATGTTATCGTCCACCACCAGGATGATGGAGCCGCCGTCGCCGCCGTCGCCGCCGTCGGGGCCGCCTGCCGCGATGTACTTTTCACGATGGAACGCCACCGCGCCGTTGCCGCCGTTGCCGGCCCGCACGGTGATCCGCGCCTTATCAATAAAACCAGTTGCCATGGTGCTTACCTCACAGTGTTTGAAAATACCTGTATTCTACCCTATTCTACCGGAAAACAGCCGCCGCGTCAACAAAAAAGCTCCCGCCGAAGGCGGGAGCCTTTGCTGCGTGTTTACTCAGCGGGGTAGACGGAGACCTGCTTGCGGTCCTTGCCCAGACGCTCAAAGCGGACAACGCCGTCAGCCTTGGCGAACAGGGTGTCGTCAGTGCCCTTGCCCACGTTGGTGCCGGGGTGGATATGGGTACCGCGCTGGCGCACCAGAATGTTGCCGGCCAGCACGAACTGCCCGTCAGCGCGCTTGGGGCCAAGACGCTTGGACTCGGAATCACGGCCGTTCTTGGTGGAGCCCATACCTTTTTTATGGGCGAAGAACTGCAGAGAAATGTTCAGCATAATTCAGTACCATCCTTTCTGTAAGATACTTTCGCGGGAACAGGAGACGTTACGCCTCCATGACTTCGATATGATCCGGATACTCGTCGTGGAGCTGGGCCAGATAGACCATCAGACCGGTGAGCAGGTTCTGACACGTGCTCTCCGCCGTCTGCGCCAGCCCGCCGGGCAGCCGCAGGGAGATGGAGGCGTCCCTCTCGTTGACTTTCACCGCGGCACACAGTCCCATCACGTCGTTGACGGTGGCTTCCACCAGCCGCACGGCGCTGGTCACGGCGGCGCAGACGATATCCTCGCCCTCAGTCGCGTAACCGCTGTGTCCCTTGGCATCAAAACCGATGATGCGCGATTCCTCTGTGAGGAATGTAACGGTGGTCATCCTGCCTTAGAACGTGATCTTGCCGATCTCGACCTTGGTGTACGGCTGACGATGGCCCTGCCGTTTGCGATAGCCCTTCTTGGGGGTGTACTTGAAGATACGGATCTTCTTGCCCTTGCCGTTCTTGACGACAGTGGCGTCCACCTTCGCGCCCTCCACCACGGGAGTGCCGAACTTGGTGTTCTCACCATCCACGATGGCCAGAACCTGATCGAAAACCACGGAATCACCAGCGTTGACGTCCAGCTTCTCGATGAACAGAGTGTCACCCTCGCTGACATTGTACTGCTTACCGCCAGTCACGATAATAGCCTGCATTACTTGTTGCACCTGCCTTTCCTTCATTACGGACTCGCTGTCGGGGGCGTCCGGACGCGCCGAAACTTGAAACCCATTCAAAGCGGCTTATCAAGTATAACAGCGGATATTCCGTTTGTCAACAGAAATACCCGCTGTTTCTGAAAAAAATCCTTATTTTCCGGTGGGATAGACCAGCTTTTCCACGTTCCAGTCCGCGATGACCTCTGCGTAGTACCGGCAGCAGTCCCGGGCCAGCGCCACGTCCAGATTTCGGTAGTTGCCGCACTCCGCCGCCGATTTGCCGGGCATCTCACCGTCATAGGCCGCGCCCCGGGCGAACACCTGCTGTACCAGCGCCACCGCCTCCGATTCCGAGAGCTGCGCCCCGTCGAACAGGAAGTAGAAGCCTGTCTGGCAGCCCATGGGCCCAAAGTACACCACCGCGTCCTTCCGGGGAGAGTTTCGCAGCAGCGTGGCGATGACGTGCTCCACGGAGTGCATCTCCGCGTTGGTCAGCAGGTCGCCGGTGTTGGGCTTCTTGAACCGCAGGTCGAACGTCACCACGTTCCCGTCGCGGCGGCTCAGGTACAGCCCGGGCACCAGCACATTGTGGTCCACGGTAAAGCTTGCGATACGTTCCATGCTTCAGCCCTCCAGCAGACACTCCGCCAGAGGCAGAGCGGTCTTATTCAGATCCCGCATGGCCTGCGGGAAGTTAAAGTAGAAGTCGTGGTGTGCCAGCACGCAGTCGGACACGGATTTCAGCGCCAGAAATTCTACATCGTTGCGCCAGCACACCTGGGCCGCCGCGCAGCCCTCCATCTCGATGAGCAGCGGATGGAACGTGCCGGCGATCCAGCGGGCGCGGTCGCACTCCGTGGCGAACCAGTCGCCGGTGGCCACGCTGCCCACGCGGTAGGCGATGTCCATGCCGTCCAGCGCGGCGCGGGCCTCGTCCTGCCGCGCGGTGGGGAAGTCCATGCGGTTCACCGTAGAGATCAGCCCTACGGGGTCGCCGATGCCGGAGGTATCCATATCGTGCTGCATGAACCGATCCGGCAGCACCAGCGTGCCGATGGGCAGGTCCTCGAAGCTGCCCGCCACGCCGACGTTCATCATGAGGTCGGGGTGGTACAGGTCGATGAACAGCTGGGTGGCCATGGCGGCGTTGACCTTGCCCACGCCGCCGCAGCAGGCGATGATGTCCTCGCGGATACGGTAGAACGATACCCCCGCCCTTTCCTGAAGCAGCGGCGTCTCCTCCGTCAGCATACTTTCGATCTCGCCCTTCATGGCGTACAGCAGTCCGATGCGCATGTTGGTGTCCTCCTGAAAATTACATTAGTTTATATTGAGATAAGATTTGTCAAGGGTGTTTTCTGGATCAAAGGAAATTGAGGCGAAAGGGCAAACGGGACGGGGAAATCAGATCAACAAACTGGAATTTGTTTGTACAATGTTCAAGATATAACTGTCATTATGTCTTGATTAGAGCACAAACTCATATAAGAGGAACTTCCTCGGTACTCCAATATCAACATATGTGATTTCAACCTTATCCACATACTTAAATCCAAACGACATATACATTTTCTGTGGAATATCATTTCCCTCTATGCAATCAAGACGAATTGATTTAAGGTTTCTTTCCCTTGCTGTGTCTATTGCGTGTTGAACTAACTGCTTCGAGTATCCACGACCTCCATATTCCGGAAGGACACGCAAGGCATGAAGAACTACTGTCTCGTTATCATTTGCATCAATAAGCCATTTAACTGTGTGATACGCCTCATCACGATCATGATTCATAATATACGCCGCAACAATTCGACCATCTTCAATACCGATAAACTGATTTCTCTCTTTGATTGCATCTTTGATCATTTCATCTGGAGGGAAACCACCTTTATCTCCCTCCGGCAGAAAATCTTTTTCGCTCAAAACTTTACACATACCGTCATAAAACTGTCGCAATTCTATAAAATTTTTCTCTTCTGCATATCTGATAATCATAGAAATCTATCCCTCCAAATTCCGATTTGTCACTCTGTCAGCCGATTCTCCTCGCCCCAGACACAGAGCTGATCCAGCACCTTCATCAGCGACTTTCCGCGCTCCGATAGAGAATACTCCACCTTTGGCGGGATCTGCGGATACTCGGCGCGGACGATCAGTTTATCCGCTTCCAGCTCCTTGAGATTCGTGCTGAGGGTCTTGTCGGAAATGGTTTTCAGATACCGTTTCAGCTCATTGAACCGCACCGTCTCAAACTCCATCAGGCAGTAAAGAATGACCATCTTGTGCTTGCCTGAGATCAGCGACAATGTGTAGGCAAAGCCGGTGTCCTCAAAATTGGCGTTCCCAATATAGTTCTTTATCATTTACTTTCTCCAAGGATAGTACCTGTCTTTTTAGCCAGTACTTGAATTTCTGATTTTCCTGCGTATAATTATAAGCAGGATGAACAGTCCTGTCAATACGATCACAAGGAGAAGTTATCATGAGAACAAAACTGAAAATCACCGAGGGTATTTTCCCAATGCCGGTTCTGATGGTTGCGACTTATAACGAGGACGGCAGCGTGAATGTGATGAACGCCGCATGGGGCACCATGCAGGAGCGAGACACCGTTGCCCTGAATCTCACCGAAACCCATAAGACCGTGCAGAACATCAAGGCACGGGGAGCGTTTACCGTCAGCATTGCCGACGCTGCCCACATAGTGGAAGCAGACTATTTCGGCGTAGAGTCCGGCAATAAAGTTGCCGATAAATTTGCCCGCAGCGGTCTGACCGCCAGCAAAGCCGAAGCCGTCGATGCGCCGGTCATCAACGAGTTCCCGATTTGTCTGGAGTGCAGGTTCATCGAGTATCAGAACAATGAATACGGATGCGGCGTCATCGGTAAGGTAGTCAATGTCACTGCCGATGAAAGCGTTATGGTGGACGGAAAAATTGATATGTCCAAAGTCAACGCCATCGCATTTGACCCCTACACCCACGGCTATTATAAAGTCACCGAGCGTGTGGGCGAAGCATTCCACGACGGCTTAAAGCTGAAAAAGTAAGGTGTGCAGAGAAGGAGCTTTCGCATAAGCGAAGGCTCCTTCTTAAAATATGTGGATTTCACAAATTCTTGTTTGTCGAATCGTTGCCCAGTATAACACACACGAAAGCTGATAGCAAGCAGCCGGTAAGGGCGCACTTACTCGCCGCCTGCCTAAATACAATGACCCGCGGCGGGAAAAGCTGACCTTGCGTTGCAATCTTTTGAGCTTTTGTGGTAAGATGTAAAAAAGGTATTCCGCGCCCCGGGCGCGGGTCGTTTCTCGCGGCTTCGGTCGCGCACCACGCAGGGGCTGGCGCCCCGACGGCCCGTTTTTTGTTCTTCGATTGCGGGCTGCACCCGCGTCCTGCATGTTTGCCTCCGGCGGGAATATTTCGCGCTCCGGCGCGACATCCTTTTGCACTCAGCGGCAAAAGGATGCAAAAACGCCGCCAAAAACCAACGGTTTTTGGATTTCCTTTTGTCTGATTGCAGCCGCGGTACAAAAAGGTTCCGCAAGGAATCGCTTGTACTTCTTTTCCCGCTGCCATTCCCACGTGCCGCAGGATAGTGCCTTGTCCTACCGCCGTAGAACAGCGCACCTCTGCATGGTACGTGAGAGCGGCAGCGATAAGAAGACCGCAAGCGATTCGTTGTACGACGAAATGCGCCGTTCTAAGTCTCGCGTGATACACAGCTGCGGTTTTCAGCGTACCCCAACCGCGCAGAAAAATGTTCCGCAATTCCATACAAGATCGCACCAAGGAGGACAACTATGTCCGTGACAGGCATCATTTGTGAATACGATCCCCTCCACACTGGCCATGCCTGGCTGATGGCCCGGGCCCGGGAGGCGGGTGCTTCGGCGGTGGTCTGCGCCATGAGCGGTAATTTCACCCAGCGGGGCGGTTTCGCTGCGGCGGACAAACTGGCCAGGGCCGAGATGGCCGTGGCCTGCGGCGCGGATCTGGTGCTGGAGCTGCCCACCGTGTGGGCCATGTCCACGGCGGAGCGGTTCGCCCGGGGCGGCGTGGAGGTCCTGACGCGCACCGGCGTGGTGACGGAGCTGCTGTTCGGCTCAGAGAGCGGCGACATGGCGGCGCTGACGCGGTGCGCGGACTGTCTGGATAGCGAAGACTTGACGGCGGCGCTGGCTGCCGTGCCGGAGGACGGCCGCACCTTTGCCGCCCGCCGCCAGCAGGCGGTGGAAGCGCTGCTGGGACCGGCGGACGCGGTACTGCTGGCCAGCCCCAACAACACGCTGGCAGTGGAGTATCTCCGCGCCATCCGGCGGCTGAAAAGCCCGCTGACGGCCCACACGCTGCGGCGCACCGGCGCACAGCACGGCGAAGCACCCTGCGGCGGCTTCGCCTCGGCATCGTACCTGCGGCAGCTGCTGGCGGCGGGGGAGACGGAGCAGGCGGCGGTCTACATGCCCCCTGCGGCGGCGGACATCCTGCGGCGGCAGCAGGCGGCGGGACGCCTGACAGACCCGCGGCTGTGCGAGCGGGCCATTCTGTCCCGCCTGCGGACCATGGAACCGGAGGACTGGCGGCGGCTGGATGGCGGCGGCGAGGGGCTGTACCGCCGGATGTACCGGGCGGCCCACACCGGCGTGACGCTGGCGGATGTGCTGGAGGCAGCCAGGACCAAGCGCTACCCGCTGGCGCGGCTGCGGCGGATGGTGCTGGCGGCGTGGCTGGACCTGCCGGAGCCGCCGGAGGAGCTGCCGTACCTGCGGGTACTGGCGGCCAACGGCGTGGGGCGACAGCTGCTGCGGCGGATGCGGGACGCCGGCGCGCCGGTACTGACGAAGCCGGCGGACGCGGCGGCACTGGGGGCGGCAGCACAGGCGCTGATGGCGGTGGAGAGCCGCTGCACCGACCTCTACGTGCTGGCACGGCCCGATCCGGCCCAGACCGGCCCGGGACAGGAGCTGCGGTCCGTGCCGGTGATGCGGTGAGAAAATCAGGAAGTTCCTCATGAAGCAGATCCGGAAGAAAAACCGGAAATTGATCGGAAGTAAACCGGAAATAAAAAGCCGTCCGCTCCATCGTGGAGCGGACGGCTTTTGCCGTGCTTTTACAAAATGGGAACGGCTGTTAGTTCGGACAATATTCGGCAGAAAGGTGAAACGGCGCGTTCGCGTCAGGACTGCTCCTCCACCTCGTAGCCCTCGCGGCGGAGGCTGGAAATAATTTCCTGGATATGGGCCTTGTCGCGGGTCTCCAGCGACAGCTGCACCACGCAGGAGCCGATGGCGGCGCGGGTGTTGCGGCGCTCGTGGTTCACGTCCAGCACGTTGGCACCCAGAGAGGATACCACCTCCAGGAACGACGCCAGCGCGTGGGGCTGGTCGGGCAGGACGGTGGAGAACGTCACAGTACGGCCCTCCTTGGCAAGGCCGCGGGTGAGGATGCGCTCCAGCATGGTCACGTCCACATTGCCGCCGGACAGCAGGGCACAGACGGTCTGGCCCTCGATGCTGGCCTTATGATACATGGCGGCGGCGATGCCAACCGCGCCCGCGCCCTCGGCCACCAGCTTCTGCTTTTCCAGCACCGTCAGGATGGCGCTGGCGATCTCGCTCTCCGTCACCGTCACCACCTCGTCCACGTACTGGCGGCACATGTCGAAGGTCAGGTCGCCGGGGGTCTTGACCTTGATGCCGTCGGCAATGGTGTCCACGCTGGAAAGCGTGATGATCTCGCCTTTTTTCAGGGATTCCGCCATGCTGGGGGCACCGGCGGCCTGAACGCCGATGACGCGGCAGGCGGGCTTCAGGTGCTTCACGGCGTAGGCGAGGCCGCCGATGAGACCGCCGCCGCCGATGGGCACGAAGATCGCGTCCACGTCCGGCAGCTGCTCTAAAATTTCAAGGCCGAGGGTGCCCTGACCTGCCATGATACGGTAGTCGTTGAAGGGGTGGATGAAGGTCAGGCCCTGCTCGTCCCGCAGGCGCACCGCTTCGGCGTAGGCGTCGTCGTACACCCCGGGCACCAGCACCACGTTGGCGCCGTAGCTGCGGGTGGCTTCGATCTTGGAGATGGGCGCACCCTCGGGGATACAGATGGTGGCCCTGATGCCCATGTCGCGGGCGGCATAGGCCACGCCCTGAGCGTGGTTGCCGGCGGAGCAGGCGATGACGCCGCGGGCCTTCTCCTCATCGGAGAGGGTGGCAATTTTATAGTACGCGCCGCGGAGCTTGAACGCGCCGGTCTTTTGCAGGCAGTCGGCCTTGAGGCAGAAGTCGCAGCCCGGGACGATGCCCTTGGTGGACACCATGGGGGTGCGGCTGATGACGGGGGCCAGCACCTGCTGGGCGTCGTGGAGCATATCCATCGAGATCATGGGGAAACCTCCTTTATCACATTATCCAATTATCCGAACAGGGGCGGCGAGACGCCGCGATTTACTGCGCGAAGCCGGACACCAGATCCGCCAGCACGGCGGCCATGGCGTCCAGACTGGCGGCGGGTATCCACTCCCGCACGCCGTGGAAGTTGTAGCCGCCGGTGGAAAGATTGGGGCAGGGCAGCCCGTCCCAGGACAGCCGCGCGCCGTCGGTGCCGCCGCGGATGGGGACGCACAGCGGCGTCACATCGTTTTTGCGGAAGGCATCCTCCGCCCGATGGATCAGGTCCATGTGGGGGAGGATCTTTTCCTTCATATTATAGTAGCTGTCAGTGGTGACGGCGGAGGCGGTGCCCGGGCCGTACTGGGCGTTGATGGCGTCGGCGCAGCGGTGGAACAGGGCCTTGCGGGCCTCGAAGCGGTCGCGGTCGTGGTCGCGGATGATGTAGTGGAGCTGGGCCTCCGTCACGTCGCCGGACATGGCGTGGAGGTGGAAGAAGCCCTGATAGCCGTCAGTCTTTTCCGGCACCTCGTCCGTGGGGAGCATGGCGTGGAAGGCCATGGCCACGGTGGCGGCGTTGACCATCACATCCTTGGCGCTGCCGGGGTGGACGCCTACGCCGCGGAAGGTGACGTCGCCGGAGGCGGCGTTGAAGTTTTCATACTCGATCTCGCCCAGAGGGCCGCCGTCCACGGTGTAGCCGTAGTCGCAGGCCAGCTCCGCCACGTCCAGACCGTCCACGCCGCAGCCGATCTCCTCGTCGGTGGTGAATACCACGCGGACCTCGCCGTGAGGGCGGCCCTCCAGCAGCTCCACGGCAGCCATGATCTCGGCGATGCCGGCCTTGTCGTCGGCGCCCAGCAGGGTGGTGCCATCGGTGACGATCAGCTCCTCGCCGACGTGGGCGGACAGACCCGGGCACAGGGACTCCGTCAGGGAGACGGCGTCGGACAGGGGCAGGTCGCCGCCCTCGTACCGGACGATGCGGGGCTTCACATTCTCACCGGAGGCGTCGGGGGATGTGTCCATGTGGGCGATGAGAGCCAGCACCGGCGCGGTGACGCCCGCCGCGGCGGGCAGGGTGGCGATGACGTTGCCGGCGCCGTCCATGTGGGCACCGGCAAGACCCAGACTCTCCAGCTCCGCCAGCAGGACGCGGCCCAGATCCTTCTGCCGCTCCGTGGAGGGGGATGCGCCGGTGTGCTCGTCCGAGGTGGTGTAATAGGTGACATAGCGCAGGAAACGGGAACGTGCGGTCTCCATGGTGATTCCTCCTTATGGGAAATGATTTCTGTCACCAGTGTAGCACATCCGGCGGAGGGCTGCAATGGGGAAAGCGTGTTCGCCCAAAAACGCCAAATTTCGGTGAAAGGACTTGCGGGAAAGCGCGGAACCGTGTAGAATAACGATGTATGCCGTTTGGCGGCATCTATCATCGGACGGGCAGCACGGCTGTCCGCAAGGGGGAAATCAATGTGAAGGAGAAAAAGAACCTTCACAGGAGAATGGAGCGGTGGGAATTCGTCTCACTGGGCCTGCTCCTGTACGACGCGCTGGTGGTGAATGCCGCCTACTTTCTGGCGCTGTGGCTGCGCTATGACATGCGGTACAGCGCCATCCCGCCGGAGTATCTGGCCGCGTTCCTGCGGTTTGCACCGGCGTACACCGCCGTGTGTCTGGCGGTGTTCTTCCTGCTGCGGCTGTATAACAGCCTGTGGCGGTTCGCCAGCTTCAACGAGCTGGCCCGCAGTCTGGGAGCCACGGCTATCACCTGCGTGTTCCACTGGGTGGGCATGAACGCCTTCGTGTGCCGGATGCCGGTGGCCTACTACGTCATCGGCGCGCTGGGACAGTTCCTGATGGTGACGGCCATCCGGTTCGCCTATCGGTTCATCCGGCTGCTGTCCGCCAGCCGGCGGAAAAACGCCAGGGCGGTACACAACGCCATGATCATCGGGGCGGGCGCCGCGGGACAGGCGGTGCTGCGGGAGCTGAAAACCAGCGAGGCGGCGGACGCCGTGCCGCGCTGCATCATCGACGACGATCCCAACAAGTGGGGCCGCACCATCGACGGCGTGCCGGTGGTAGGCGGCCGCAAGGTCATTGCGGAGACGGCGGAGCGCTACGGCGTGGACCAGATCCTCATCGCCATCCCCACCCTGTCCATGCAGGAGCGGGGCAGGCTGCTGACGCTGTGCAGCGAGACGGGGTGCCAGCTCAAGACGCTGCCGGCGCTGTACCAGCTGGCCAACGGCGAGGTGTCCTTGAACAAGCTGCGGCCGGTGGCGGTGGAGGACCTGCTGGGGCGGCCGCCCATCTCCGTGGAGATGGGGGAGATCTTCGCCCAGATACAGGGCAGGACCATCCTGGTGACAGGCGGCGGCGGCAGCATCGGCAGCGAGCTGTGCCGGCAGATCGCGGCCCATGACCCCAAGCGGCTTATGATCTTCGACATCTACGAGAACAACGCCTACGCCATTCAGCAGGAGCTGCGGCGGAAGTATCCGGCGCTGGAGCTGACGGTGCTCATCGGCTCCGTGCGGGACAGCAGGCGCATTCAGGCGGTGTTTCAGGAGTACAGGCCGGAGGTGGTGTTCCACGCGGCGGCACACAAGCACGTGCCGCTGATGGAGGGCAGCCCCAACGAGGCCATCAAAAACAATGTGCTGGGCACATATAAGACGGCGTTCGCGGCCCTGAAGTACGGGGCGCGGCGGTTTGTGCTCATCAGCACGGACAAGGCGGTGAACCCCACCAACATCATGGGCGCCAGCAAGCGGCTGTGCGAGATGGTGGTGCAGGCCATGGATCGGGTCAGCTGCACCGGCGAGTACGGCCTGCTGCCGGAGCTGGGGCGGGGCGAGGAATCCCACAGCGACATGCAGGGAGGCACACGGTTCGTAGCGGTGCGGTTCGGCAACGTGCTGGGCAGCAACGGCTCGGTGGTGCCGCTGTTCAAGCGGCAGATCGAGACCGGCGGGCCGGTGACGGTGACGCATCCCGACATCATCCGGTACTTTATGACCATTCCCGAGGCGGTGAGCCTGGTACTGCAGGCGGGGGTCTATGCCAAGGGCGGCGAGATCTTCGTGCTGGACATGGGCGAGCCGGTGAAGATCGACACGCTGGCGCGGAACCTTATCCGCCTGTCGGGCCTGCGGCCGGACGAGGACATCCGCATCGAATACATCGGCCTGCGGCCGGGGGAGAAGCTGTACGAGGAGAAGCTGATGGCGGAGGAGGGACTGGAGAAAACGGCCAACGACCTCATCCACATCGGAAAGCCGGTGCCGTTCCGGTACGAGACGTTTTTCGACGGGCTCACGGCGCTGAAGGAGGCGGCGGAGGCCAACTGCGGCGACATCGAGGAGCGGGTGGCGGCCATAGTCAGCACCTATCACCCCCAGCAGGAAAGCGAATAACAGACGGCGCGGCCGCTCTCCATTCAGGGGGGCGGCCGCTGTTGGCATAGGGACTTGCCGCAGGGGCATACGCTCATGGAAAAGGGAGGTATGCGCGTATGATCTCTGCATTTTTGCTGCTGCTGTGCAACAGCCTGTTCCTGTCGCTGCACCTGTCCGGCGGCACGGGGTCCTTCCCCAAGCCATTGACTGCCGCCCAGGAGCGGGAGTACCTGCGGCGGTGCGCCGAGGGAGACATGGAGGCACGGAACCTGCTGGTGGAGCACAACCTGCGGCTGGTGGCGCACATTATGAAAAAGTACTACACCCAGGCGGATGACCAGGAGGATCTGATCTCCATCGGTACCATCGGGCTCATCAAGGCGGTGAACACGTTCCGCGCCGACAAGGGTATCCGGTTGGCTACGTATGCGAGCCGGTGCATTGAAAATGCTATCCTCTCACAGCGGAACAAACGGCGGTTGAGGTGGAAAAGCCATGAACCTTTTGGGGCAAAATGGTCTATGTATTACTTCTGCGCTTTCAGGTGCTTCACGGCGGCGTCTACCAGTTCCAGCTTCTGCTCCGTGGAGCAGGGCAGCTTCCGGACATTTTTCAGCGCCTGACCGGACTGGAACTTTGCCAGCTCCCGTGCAAGCTCCTGCTTTGCCTGCGGTGATTTGGGAAAAATCAGAAATACTTCCATCGCTGTCCCTCTTCCCGGAGAGTTTGATGGTTCACTTTATGCGCGATTTCGGGCGTATATGTAGACGCTTCGCACATTGCGCATGTCAAATGTCCCAAATACTATGTGCAAACCGGGATACTCGACCCGGTCATCTATGCGGCGGAATAATGTCAGGAGAAATCGCTTTCTGAAAAAGATGCGGATATGAGCCGGAAAAGAGAGGGAGTGCAGATGCACTCCCTCTCTTTTCCATATGCTTTTATCCGGAGATATTATCCCTGTTCCTGCTTCTGGCGGAGCCGCCGCCGTTGAAGGCGGTGCTCCCGGATATCATCACGCCCCGTACTGCAATGAAAAGGCGCAGCGCCTTTTGAATATGCCGTTTATAAAGGATTTGATATCCCCTGACAATCCGTATTTCCCTGCGCGGATTTGATCCTCCGATACATCTCCTGCATCTGCCGGTCAATTTCGGCGATCTTGCCCGCGCATGCAAGCATCTCCTCGTTGATGCCCTCCGGCAGCTTTGTCTTATCAACCTTATACCGGATATCGTGCTCTAAACTGGCCCAAAAGTCCATAGCGATCGTGCGGATCTGAATTTCCGCAGTTACCAGCTCCGTCCTGTCTGACAGATACACCGGTACCCGGATATCCAGATGTAATGAGCGGTATCCGTTATAGTTTGGTGTGCGGATATAGTCCTGCCTTTTGATGATCTTGACATCCTTTTGCAGCTCCAGCATCTCCGCCACCCGGTACACATCGTCGATATAACTGCACACTACCCTGACACCGGCGATATCATTGATGTGCTCCCGGGCTGCCTCAATGGTCAGCGGCAGCCCTTTATTCAGCAGCTTGACCGCAAGGCTTTCCACGGATTTTACGCGTCCTTCAATGTGGTGGATGGGGTTTCTTGCATAGAGCACCTTGAACTCATTGTTCAGTATTTCAAATTTCAGTGACAGCTGCTTTACAGCGGAATCATAGAGGTTCTGCATGAGCTGTATCTCATATGGATCATTACAAAGCGTTGCGCGGGATTCTGATCTTACCATTTGCTTGTTGCCCTCCCTTTTTGATTTTGCCCTCCGGGGCACCAGACAAAGGCTCTCCATAGCGGGCGGATGGCGGCTGAGCTGATGCTGCGTCCTTTTCGGCGTCCAGGATGAAGCGGTCTTGAGGATTTTCTTCCTGCACGCCTTCTTTTATCGGAACAGCAAAAGACTAACCTTCGCCACCTGACTGACGAAGCGGATCATCTCCTCCTTGCTGTACTTGTCGTAGCCCTCTACAATAACATGCATCAACCCGTTGGAAAGATGCGTATACATCATCTCCAACTCGGTTTCACTGGCCTTCGGCAATTCCCTGTGCCAATAAGCAAGGCTGCCCGGTTTTGCCAGAGCGATCATTTTCGCAATGACAGCCGAACTGGTATTCCCCAGAATGAGTGTCCGGCAGGCTTCCTGATTTTGATCGACCATGGCATAGAGGGCTTCGATCAGAGCCGTCACATCAAAGGAGTTGACATATCGGAGGGATTTCTCGAACTCATCAATGAGCTCATTCTCAATGCTCTCCAGCAGTGCAAAGCAGTCGCTGTAATGGGTATAGAAAGTAGCCCGGTTGATCTGGGATAGTTCGCAGAGCTCCTTTACTGTGATTTTATTGACCGGCTTCTCCTTCAGCAGCTTCAAAAAAGACTGCTTGAGTATCATCTGCGTATAGCGTTTCCTCGCATCCAGTTTCGCCATCCGGAAATCTCCCTCAAAAAGATCATAATGTTCCTCAACACACCGGCGGTCTGTGTTGATTTAATTTCAGCTGTACAGTAAGTGCTGATTGTTTCTGTTTTTCACGTCAAGTATACTATACTTGTGAAAGATAATCAACACTTGTGCAATTATTTTGAGAGGAGGCTTTTTGAATGTTTGATAAATACCTTATTACAGGCGCTACCGGCTTCCTCGGCAGAGCCGTTGCGGCGGAGCTGGTACGCCACGATGCTCAGGTGCGTGCGCTTGTGCTGCATAACGACCCCTATATCAGCCTGCTCCCGAAGGAGGTCCGTACCGTCGCCGGCGATGTGTGTGATAAAAGCTCTCTTGCGGACTTCTTTGCGGACGCCGACAGCCGTACCTGTGTGATCCACTGCGCGGGCATTATCTCCGTCGCGTCCAGACCCGGCCCGAAGCTCTATCAGGTCAATGTGGGCGGCACATGGAGGATCCTCCGTCAATGCATGGAGCACGATGTGGGAAGATTCATTTATGTCAGCTCCGTCCATGCCATACCGGAAAAACCGGAGGGCTGCGTTATCACGGAAAGCGCTGACTTCTCTCCGGGTCTTGTAGACGGTGATTACGCAAAGAGCAAGGCGGCTGCAACCGAACTGGTCTTTGACGCGGCGGAGCGTGGGCTGAATGCCGGCATTGTCTTTCCCTCCGGCATCATCGGACCGGGTGACGTACAGGGAGGGAGTTTTACTTCCATGGCAAGGTCTTTCCTGGCCGGAAGGCTGCCCTTTGCCGTTCGCGGCGGGTATGACTTCGTGGATGTACGGGACGTTGCAAAAGGCATTCTGGCCTGTTCCGAAAGCGGAGAGCCCGGCAAGGGCTACATCCTGTCCGGCCACTACATTACGATCCGTAAGATGCTTCAGCTTGTCGGAAAGGCCGCAAAGCTGAAATATCGCCCCGTCTGTCTGCCATTGGGCCTTGCAAGGTTGGCAGCTCCATACTGCGAACGACGGAGTCTGAAGGATCGAAAGCCGCTGTTTTTCACCCCCTATTCCGTTACGGTCCTCGCCTCAAACGGGCAATTCAGCCATGCCGCCGCATCGGAACGCTTCGCGTATCAGCCGCGCCCCATGGGGGAGACTTTGCGGGACATGGCAGTCTGGCTTATGGCGCGGAAGGAAAAGAGTGGGCTATGAGTGTGCCTCTGCGTCATGATGCCCCACCTCCTGCGTAAGGAGCGAGCCTCCCGCTGCCATAAAGGATATCTTGACGGGCCTGCTGCGGGAGGACGCTCTCAGGAGCGTCCTCCGCTTCCTTTCCCGTCCGGCAGGAAAGAGTTGCGGCGGGCGGCGTTTTATGCTATATATTTAAATATATTAAAATGTGTCTGCGGATACAGCCTGAAGAAAGCGAGGGCCTTGCCTCTTGAAAGCGACCACCAAGCATCTGCTGCCGACGGTCTTCGTGTTTACGGCAATCGCCATAGCCTATGCCTGTCGGATGCTGGCGAAATTCGACATCGGCGGCCCCGCCGTGAACCATATCCGGACAGCGCTCTATCTGCTGCTTTTTACCCTGTGGGGCTTTTCTCTCGACCGGCGCATTATCCAGCGGCAGGCGCTGCACTGCCTGCGGCTGACGGCGGCGCTGATGCTGCTGTGGCTCATACTGCGGACGCTGAAATACAGCTTTGTCACCGGTCTGGCGGCGGGGCGGTACATATGGTATCTCTACTATCTGCCGATGCTGTTCCTTCCACTGCTGTGGGTGTATATCGCCCTGTCCATGGGAAAGTCAGAGGACTACCGCCTGAGCCGAGGGACCGGTATGCTGTCGATCATCCCTGCGGCACTGTTTCTGCTGGTGATCACCAACGACCTGCATCAGCAGGTATTTGCCTTCAAAAGCGGCGTCCCCGGCTTGCCGGTTTCCGGCACATATTCCTACCGCCCGCTGTATTTTATCTGCCTTGGCTGGATGGTGGTCTGTATGGCTTTTTCCCTTGTCTGCCTGTTCCGAAAGAGCCGTATCCCAAGTGGTGAAGGAAAGCGGATAACGCCGTTTGTGCTGGGCTGTGCGATGCTCCTGTACGGTATTCTCTATCTATCGGGTATTCCGGCTGTTCGGTGGTGGTTCGGCGATATGAACGTGATGTTCTGCCTGCTGTATGCCGCCATCTATGAAAGCTGTATCCGCTGCCGTATGATACCGTCCAACACGGGATATGTGGAACTGTTTGAGGCCTCAACGCTGGCGGCCTGTATTGCGGATCGCAGCGGCCGGATCGTCCTGCGCTCCCGTGCCGCAGGTGAGGATATGACCTGCCCGCAGGAGGGGCAGCGGATCGTTCGGCCCGATGGCATGCGTATTTCCTCGGCGCCCATCAGCGGCGGCTACGCCGTTTGGCAGGACAATGTGCGCCAGCTGGCGGAGCTGCGTACCCGGCTGAATGCGAACAAGGAGGAAATGGAGCGCAACAAGAAGAAGCTGAAGGACGCCTATCTTGTGCAGAAAAGTCTGCATGAGCTGACGGAAAAGAACCGCATATACAATGAACTGGAGACAAAGCACAGCGGGCAGACAGCCCAGATGCGGCAGATGCTTGCCCAATGCGAGAGATCCGGACCCGCCGAGAGACAAAGCCTGCTGAAGAAGGTGCTGCTGCTGGGCACCTACATCAAGCGCAGCGCCAATTTGTACTTCCTCAGCAGCGAGTACCAGTGGCTGCCGCAGCAGGAGCTGCGGCTGACGGTCGACGAAGCCGTGCGAGCCTTGACCGCCTGCGGCACGGAGTGCGGCGTGATCTATCGCACAACGGAACCGATGCGCGCCTCTGAGGTCGTGCGTCTGTTCGATCTGCTGGAAATCGTCGCGGAGACCACGGTAGACGATCTGCACTCACTGTTTATCTCCGTTTCCGACAGCGCGATGGATCTGTCGGTGGAGTGCGCCGCCGATCTGTCGGCGATCGCCTCCCTGGAGGTGACGGTGCGGCAGGAGGACGGCTTGTGGCTGATCCGCACAGGGATAAGGGGGCGGGAGGATGCATAAGCTGAGACGCTTCGGGTTTAACGCCATCAAGGAGAGCTTTGACCGGCTGCCCACCGCCGTATGCTTTTTTGACCGCTCGGGCGGCATCGTGCTGTGCAACCGGCAGATGTATCGGCTGAGCCAGTATCTGCTGAACAGCGATATGCAGTATCTGGAGGAGCTTCAAAAGGCGCTGGCCTTTCCGCCAAAGGGCATAATGCCCATTGCCAGCGCGGAGAATACCTACCGCTTTCCGGACGGGCTGGTATGGAAATTTGAGAAGGCGGCCGTGACCGACCGATATGGGGAGACGTATATACAGCTGACCGCCGCAGATGTTACGGCGCTGCACCGGGCGCTGGAGCAGCTGGCCGAGGATAACCGAAGGCTTGAACAGGACGCGGAAAAGCTGCGGCGTCTCTCGGAAAACGTGGCGGCGGTAGCGCGGGAGAGGGAACAGCTTGCCGCCAAATCCGCCATGCACGATAGCCTTGCCGCCTGTATTACCGTCACGAAGCAATATCTGGCCGGAGACCTTGGCGGCATCAACGCAGACGTTGTGCTGCGGGAATGGGAAAAAAGCATCGTCTTTCGTGACGCAGAACGCTTGCCGGCAAGGGAGGCGCTGTATGAAAGCGCGGCCGGCAGCGGCGTGGCCATCAGAATAAGAGGTACAGAGCCGGCGGGAGGCGCGGCGGATCTGATGTATGCCGCCATGCAGGTCTGCCTGAGCAACGCCATACAGTACGCGCAGGCAACCGAACTGATCGCCAACATCTGGGAGGACGGCGACAGATATACCGTCCTGATCCGAAATAACGGAAAGCCGCCGGAAAAGACCATCACAGAGGGCGGCGGTCTGTCCAATCTGCGCCGCAGGATCGAAAGGATCGGCGGGACCATGACGGTGCAGAGCCTGCCGGAGTTTGCGCTGGTGATAGGAATACCAAATCGGGAGAATTTGGAGGAGGGGAACGAATGGCTGTCAGAGACATATTGATCGTTGAGGATCAGGCACTTGCCAGAATGTATCTATGCTCCTGCGTGGAAAAGTGCGCAGACTGCCGGGTGGCGGGCACGCTGAATCGTGCTGATGCGGCGCTCCGGCGGTGCGGCGACAGTCATATCGACCTGATTTTAATGGATATCTGCACCGAAAACGACTCGGACGGCTTAACCGCCGCTGAGGAGATCAAGAAGATCTATCCCCGGATCAAAATTGTGATGGTGACCTCCATGCTGGAGGGGCGGTTTCTGGCGCGGGCAAGAAAAATCGGCGCCGACAGCTTCTGGTATAAGGATTCCCCTTCCGGCGATCTTGTTGGCGTGATCGAGGGGACGCTTTCCGGAAAGAGCTATTGGCCGGACAGCACGCCGGCAGTGCAGTTGGGGAACACCCTTTCCTGCGGCCTGTCCGATCAGGAACTGGAGACGCTGCGCCTGCTCTGTGAGGGGCAGACCAACGCCGAGATCGCCGCGGGGATGAACGTGGCGGAATCCACAGTGCGCACCTATATCAACCGGATGCTGGAGAAAACCGGATACCCCAACCGCAACCGGCTGATGGTTGCCGCTGTCAGCAAGCGGCTGGTGGTGCCGGGGAGCCTGTTCGGCACGGCGGAAGAAAACTGAACGGGAATACGTGCATTCACAGCATCATCCGCAATCAGCGGCCCTGTCTGTCCTCACTTTTGTGGACAGACAGGGCCGCTTTTCCGTGCTACGATAGCAGCATAGAATGGGACGCGGTAAACCCGTCGGATATACAGGAAAGGGAAGAGGGATGGCACAATGCGTAAAATTGTGATCGATATGCAGAATTATCTGTTTGCCGACGTTGTGGCGGCCGCTTTCAAAAGCTCTGACTACGATATCGAGGTGATCCGTGCAGAGTCCCCAAGGGACACCGTAGAGCTGTGCCAGATATACGAGCCCTTTGTGCTTGTGATGGAGGTGACAGGGTATGCCCCGTGGAAGCTCGGCGAAAGACTGAGACTGCGTGGGGAGGTAAAGACGCTGTGCCCCAGCTGCAAGATCGCGCTGATGGTGGATGCCAACACCGAACGACAGACGGCAAAGGACATCCGGGACGCCAAGAAGGACGGGCTGATCGATCAGTTTTTCTACGGCTCCATGCCTGCCGAGTACCTGATGGATCAGATCTATGCTATGTGAAGGAAAGAGCCCGCCATGGGATATTTCATAAGCAGCTACAGGAACCTGCCGAATCGGGCAACGACGGAAAGGAGAAAATGTTATGGCGAACAAGTGTGGAATTTGCGGCGCGGACATCAACCTGATGCAGACCCAGAAGCTGGCGGACGGCAATTGCATCTGCCGTAAGAATTGCAGGAGCAGGGGCTTCAAGGTGTACGACTATGTGCATGGCAATCTGCCCGGCGTGAAGGCGCATCTGGATCAGGTGGCGCGGGGGACGAAGCTGTGGGATCACTACTTTGTGCCCCGTCTGAAGACAAAGGATAAGAACCAGAAGCTGACACGCTTCGGCGCAAACCTGTATGTGGCGGAGGACATCGGGCTGGTGGCCTTTACACAGGTGGACTACAAGATCCTGATATTCGGCAAGACCACACGGGCCTGCGTGTACCGCATCGCCGATCTGCGGAACTATAAGTATGAGGAGCAGATGGTGAAAAACGGCGACAAAACCGAGAAAAAGTCAACGGTGCGGATGGTCTTTATCAACACCGCGGGCATGAACGCCTTTAACCTCGAGGTGAACAACTTCAAGGAGTATGAAAAGCTCAGCAAGTATTTCGATACGCTCTTCGGCGTGCAGAAAACGCTGGGCAACGCCGCCAACACGTGGAAGCAGCAGATGACTGCCATCAAGGACGTGGCCTCCGGACTCAGCGCTGCCATGCGGGGTGAGGAGGACGCCGGAGAGAAGGCGGCCGCCGCCATCAACTCACTGGACGCAGCAGTCTACGGCGACCGCACCGAGTGGATCCGCCGGGCAGACGCGGCCCTTGCCGCGTTTAACGGATAAAAGTATTTAGGAGGCAGAAATCATGAAAAAGCAGTGGCTCAGCATGATATTGGTCCTTTGTATGGTGCTGTGTCTGGCGCCCGCCACGGCGCGAGCGACAGAGGATGAAACGGGTACGCTGAGAGTTCGCACAGAGGTGATAGGCCTGCCTGATAGCGTCAGCGCGGAAGGAAAGACGTTTACCTTCAAGGTTGGTATGAAATTACCGGGTGGGATCTCATATCAGCCTACGCCCCTGGTCATCACCATCGGAGCGGATGGGAGAACCGGTGAAGGCTTGATGGAGGTTACCAGTGGGTACCAGTATCTCGTGGTGGAAACCGCACATGATGACATAGCCGATTATCGGTGGGATTATGTGACGTACCCCGGCGGAGGTTACAACGAAAGCAAGCTGGTGTGGGTGTATGAAAATGCTGTATCTGAACCGATTTACGTGAACAACGGCTTTGAAGAATTGGCAAATTCGGAGATCAACTCGCTGCCTCTGACGGTTGCCGGGTATGCACTGGATGCAGATGTATCCGCTGTCACGGTCGCGAAAATGGAGACGGGGGTTACGATCCAATCATTTAAAATCAAACAGTATAATGCTGCTGCGGGCAGTTGGGATGATCTGACCTCCGGGACTTTTCAGGCCGATACGAAGTATGCAATCGAGATATTCCTCGGCAGAGTTGCAGGGTGCGATTCCACCGGGCTTACAAGGGATAAGGTGACCGTAAACGGGAACGAGGTAAGCGTCTTTGAGAATCCATCGACTGGCGATATGCGGGTGCTCCACGAGCTTGAGGTGCTGAAGGTCGTCAAGAAGGTGGAACGCATCGAGATCACAACACAGCCTGCCAAGACCGAGTACATGGCCGGCGACAAGTTCGACCCGAAGGGCATGGTGGTCACTGCGGTTTACGAAGATGGCACCAGCGAACCCATTACCAACTATATCATATTCCGCGGGGATAAGCTCGTTCAGGGGCAGGCGGATGTGACGATCCAGTATGACGATGGCAGCGCCAATAGCGGTATCAATGTCAAGCAGACCATCACCGTGAAGCCGTATGTGGGAGACCATCGGCATACCTACGATGGCGGCTCGTGGTATGCGGACGCGAAGAGCCACTGGCACCAGTGCACCGACAAGGATTGCCCGGATCTGTATGCCAGCACAAAGGACCTGGCGTCCCATACCTTCGTGTGGAAGGTAGAGAAGGCGGCCACTGCCACTGAAACCGGATTGAAGCACGAGGAGTGCACCGTCTGCGGCTTTGAGCGCAATGAAACAGAGATCCCCACGCGGCACGGCGGCAGACCGGACACCAAGCCGGACGGCGGCGCGGAGAATACCGCTACATCCCCCAAGACGGGCGATGCGGGTATCGCGCTGTATGCAGGGCTGTCTCTGCTGGCGCTGAGCGGCAGCGGATGGGTCGTTGGCAAAAAGCGCAGAGGAGAGAAGTAAAATTCGCCTTCTGCAGGCGGCAGGGATCGTTTCGCCCTGCCGCCTGCAGAGATGGTGGGCCGGGTACGCTTTGACGGCGCAGGCAGCCGGGACACCTTATTACGCGGTATTTTTCACGAAAGGGTGAGACTCTAACATGAAAAGAAGAATCGTTTTGTGTCTGTTGGCGCTGGCGCTCCTGTTGGTGACAGGATGCACGCAGGAAAAGGAAGCGGAACCACTGACCGTAACGCTGTGGCACGTCTATGGCGGCGAGGTGGATTCCCCGCTGAACGGCCTGATCGAGCGGTTCAACAGCACCGTGGGCGCAAAGCAGAACATCCGCGTGAAGGTGGAGCTGGTCAGCAACAGCGGCAGTATTCATAAAAGCGTACTGGCCGCCGCCAACAGCGACCCGGGCGCACCGTCGCTGCCGGATATGTTCGTATCCTATCCCAAGACGGTGCTGGCTCTGCCGGATCAGAGCATATTGGTGGACTATCGGGATTATTTCAGCGAGGAGGAGCTGGCGGCGTTTATCCCTGCCTTTCGTGAGGAGGGGATGATCGGCGGGCGGCAGGCGATTTTGCCCCTTGCCAAATCCACGGAGGTGCTGTTTGTCAACCGGACGCTGTTTGACCGGTGGGCAGCCCAGTCCGGCGCCAGCTATGACGATTTGACTACATGGGAGGGCGTTTACGCGCTGGCAGAGCAGTACGCTGCGGATACCGGCAAGTGCTTCTTTGTCCACGACTACCACTTCAATTATTTTCAGGTGGGCGTGGAGTCTCTGGGCGAGGACTTTTTTCAGAATGACGGCGTCAGGTTTGGTCCCGGATTCGAACGGGCCTGGGAGCCGTATGCCCGGGCAGGTCTGACGGGCGGTTTGTGGCTGTACGACGGGTACGCCACGGAACCGCTTCGCACCGGAGATGTGGTGGTATCTGTGGCATCTTCCGCCAGCGTGCTTTACTATTCCGACACGGTGACGTATCCGGACAACACCTCGGAAAAGGTGACGATCACCTCCATGCCCTGCCCGGTGTTTGAAGGGGGCGACAAACTGGTGATGCAGCGCGGCGTGGGAATGTGTACCGTGAAGTCTACCCCGGAACGGGAGCAGGCGTGCATCACGTTCCTTAAATGGCTGACCGAGCCGGCATGCAACGTGGAATTCGTCACCAGCCTGGGCTACATGCCGGTGACGCAGGAGGCATTTGAGAAATATCTGCCCGATGCCGTGGAAAAATTGAGCAACCCACTGTATGTGTCACTGTATGAGACATATCTGCAAATGCAGGAGGCGTATACCTTCTGCTACCCGCCGCAGATGGAGAATTATCTGGATCTGGAGACGCGGTTTGAGAATCTGGCACGGCTGAAGCTGACGGCAGGGCGGACACAGTATCTGGAGGGCGGCAATACGCTGGACGCCCTGATCTGGGAGACTTTAGAGAGTTTTAAGCTGGATTACGGCACGTGAAAGAGGAAGGCACATGCGATCGATTCGGAATGCGATTCAAAATTCGTATGCAGCCAGCCGCAGCATGGCTGTGCGGCTGGTGCTGTATTGGTTCATAATGGCGCTGCTGCTGGTAGCGGCCATCCTGTCTATCCTGATGGCCACGGGCGTGCTGTCCCATCCTGCACGGCAGCTGGCCAGCGCCCTCGACATTCAGCAGAAAAATACATATGCGGCACTGGATGCGCAGATGGATGAGCTGACAGCCCACAGCGTGGCCATATCGGAAAAGCTGGGACGGGAGCTGGATACCTTCCTTGCGGCCAAGGGCATTCCCTTTGACGCGCTCAACGATGACCCGGCCACCATCGCGGAGCTGGAAAAACGGCTGTATGCGCCGCTGAGCAGTACGTTGAGCGCCGCCTCGTGCAGCGGGATATTCTTCTGCCTGAATGTGACCGCCAACACAGAGCTGCCCAACGCGGACGTGCTCAGGGCGGGACTGTATCTGCGCTATACAGGGCTTCAGCCTACGGTGGCCTCGGAGCAGGATGCGGTCTGCTTTCGCGGCGCGGCAGAAGCGGCGCGGGGGTTACGGCTTCAGATGCACAACCGCTGGAATCCGGAGCTGAATACCGCGCTGATCCCCGGCAGCGAGAGGGTTTCCGCCAGTCGGGTCGAGCGTCCGGCGGAGGGCAGCCTGTGGGTAAAGCGTACAGAACTGCTGGATACATGGGAATATGTGACGCTCCTGTGCGTGCCGATCCTGGATGGCAGCGGCACCGCGCGGGGATTTTGCGGCATGGAGATCAGCGACCTCTATTTCAGCCTTTCCCACGATACCGTGTCCAGCGCCTATGGCAATATGCTGACCCTGCTGGCGCCCATCGACGGCGACAAGCTCGATCTGTCGGGGGCTATGCTGGGCGCTACCAATGGCACGCGCCTGACGGCCGAGGGTACGCTGCATATCAAGCCGGGGAAATACTATACCGTCTACGCCGATGGCAAGGAGTCCTATCTGGGGCGGCACCGGCTGCTGGACGCCGTCACCTCGGACGGCGTTCCGCTTGCTGTGGTGACGCTTGTGACAGCCAACGCCTTCCGCAGCTATGAACGCAACTCGCAGATCGCATGGTTTTTGGGATCGGTATTCTTTTTGCTGGCAATGCTGGTTGCCGCAACCGTGCTGTCCCGTCGCTTCGTCAAGCCCATCAACGAGAGCCTTGCGGCGGTCAGAGGCGGCACAACGGAGGTGGTGGCCTCCGGTATTTCGGAGATCGACGAGCTGCTGACCATGATCCGCACCCGGCCGGCGGGCGCGCTGCCGCCCGATGTGGAGGCGCGGCTGTGCGGCTTTGCGGAGAGGGCGGGTACGCTGACCGGCATGGAACGTACCATCCTGCAATACTATATGGACGGCTATACCGTCAAGGATATTCCTGAGCTGGCACATATCAGCGCCAGCACGGTAAAGACTCATAACCGCAATCTGTACCGAAAGATGGAGGTAGATTCGTTCGATGAGTTGAAGGTGTATATTGAACTGTTCGCCAGCTGCGGCCGCAGTGGTGAGCTGCTGAAAAGATAAGAAAGACGATAGCAGAGTGCACAATCCAAGTCACATTGGATTGTGCACTCTGTCTACGCCTAAGGGCGATTTTCACGTTTGCCGGCAAAATTCACCCTTTGGGTAATAGAAATTTTACGTAAAACCACATATAAGTGTGTATATAGCTGAGCGTGAGTACGGGAAAGAACTGCGACGTAAGCAAGGAGGGACTGGAATGCGCCGCATCATTAAAGCGTCCATGGAGGACAGATCCTCTATGGAAAGGTTTCAGTTTTCATTGCGCTGTGCGGTATGCGGCTTCCTTTGGGAAAGTCAGCCGGTGTGCTTCTCCAAGGCGGGGATGCAGCCGGAGAGCGAAGGAAAGCGCGTGATTTTTCAGGCGCTGTACCGGCGGGAGCGAGAGGAAGCCTTCGAGTGGGCCGCCACAGAGGCGCTGGAGCATTTCAGCCTGTGTCCCATTTGCAAACGGCTGGTTTGTGACCGGTGTTTCCTGCTGGGCGAGGATATTGACCTGTGTACGGACTGTGCGGCGTTCTTACAGGAGAGCGGCGAGCCGGTAGAGAACTCATTCACAAAACACGGCTGAAGCGGAGGAGCTGCCTATGAAATGGAAGGGCTGGATAGGAGGTATGCTGCTGGTCATGATGCTTTTCGGAACGCTGGGCTGCGGTAAAAAACGCGGCCCTGTAACCGGCGGTATGGTGGACGGCCCCGGCATGATGTATACGCCGGAGGATCAGAGCCCCTTTGCGGGGAAGTGGCAGAGCCGGGACGGCAGCATCGTCATGGAGGTGGAGAGCAGCGACCCGTTGGAGAGCTCCCGCATACAGGTGTTTGTGGACGGCGAGCTGGATTTCGAGTCCGATATGTGGGTGTATCAAACCGGAAGCGTGAAGCTGACGCAGGAGCACAAGAGAATCCTCATGACGGGGACGTTCAGCGGCCTGACGTTCAATCACAAGGAAAACGCTTTCCGCATCCGGTACAGTGACGACAGCGGCTTGAAATGGCTGACGAGAGACGGCGCTGCGTGCAGCGAGGAGGATGTGAGCTTCTCTTACGAGCCGCAAACACCGCCGCCCGCGGCGTGGAGCTGTCCCGCCTGCCATGCAGAGAATGAGGGCGGCTGCTGTACCAGCTGCGGCATGGAGAAGCCGCTGACCTGCGAAGCCTGCGGCTGGCAGCCGGCAAACGAAAAACTCCCCGCCTACTGTCCCGAATGCGGCCTCCGCCTCAAGTGAGACGTGCCAATATAATGTAGAGTAAAGATAACACAGAAACACTAAAAAAACAGGAGGAGACATGATGAAAAGATTGAGAAAGCCTGCGGCGCTGCTTCTGGCGCTGGTGATGGCGCTGACGCTGGCGGCCTGCGGCGGTAAGGGCGCCAGCAAGACAAACCCCGCCGTGGGCAAGTACATCGGTGAGACGGTCCTGTCCTTCGATGAGTGGGTGCCCATGGACGAGGTGTATGATCTGGGTGACAACTACATTGAACTGAAAGAGGACGGTACGGGCTGCTTTATGCTGGACGGCGACCCGACGACCATCGACTGGAAGCTGGATAAGGACGGCGCCCTGACGCTGGACAGGGACGGAGCGATCTGCAACTGCACGCTGAAGGACGGCCTGATCACGGTGAATGACTACTTCGGCTTTGACCTGCAGCTGACGTTCCGTAAGAGCGGAGGCAGCACCGGCGGGAACACCGGCGCGGATGAAATGTCTTTGGATGACTTTGCCGAGGTATACGGCGGCGACTGGCACGGCATGGCGGGTCTCACGGATGCCACCGGCGCATTCGAGGAGCTGAACGATACCGCCCATGAGATCCTGGCGCGGCTGGTGTTCGACGGGGACGGAGACTGTCAGGTCTGGCTGGCCATGTATCTGGAGGGAGAGAACGATTTCAACTTTATCGACACGTATGCACGCGTCGTGCCGGATGACGACACCGGTCTGGAGCTGCGGGGTACGTTCATGGGCGGCGAGATGCAGGACGGCATCCTGTCCGTGGACGAGACCGGCGCACTGTATGTCAGCTGCGAGGTGGATTCCGACCTGGTGGACGGCTCTATCAGCCTGCTGGCCAACCTGCGGCATTTGGACGACGAGAACTGGACAGACGAGGACTACATCCCCATGCCGGAGAGTGCTGTGGAGTATTATCGCGGCATGACCTTTATGGAGATCGCCAGCACCTTTGAGATCGACACCAGTCTGATCCCCGATAACGGCAGCGGCGACGCCGCCGCTGCCATCCCCGACGGCGGTGACAACGGCGGTCTGCCGGAGAACTATCCCTTCGAGCGCACCACCTCCAACGGCGAGGGCGAGTACGGCAAGTCCAATCCCGATGCCACCGGCCGGGCGGATCTGGCCACCATGCAGAAGGTGCGTCAGGAACTGTGGGACATGGGTTCCTCCGAGTCCTCGAAACTGACCTATGACGACATCAAGGCCATGCTGGGCGGTGAGGACGGCATCCCTCATACCGGTATGGATGAGAAGAGCTGGAACAGTGAAAAGCACGCCTACGGCTGGTACAACGGCGAGGGTGACTACTACGTGCTGTACTTCGTGGTGCGTGACGGCGACGAGTTCTACACGGCCGCCACCTTCTCCAGCAGCGTGAGAGGCGACAACTGACGAACGGTACGGAAATCAGAGAAAGGAAGGACGAGATATGCAAGTGACATTGAACGCACTGCCCGCTTCGCTGGCAGAGTTCCGGAACCTGTCCCTGAACACCCCGGACGAGGTGGTGGCGGGCTTCCTGTGCGCATTGAACCTGTATGTAAAAAACCCCAATGAAGGTGTGGAGGCCATGAACCTCCTGCGAGGGCCCCGTCCTATGACCCCCTATGACAGCCAGTTCCTGCGGGATCGTCTGCGGGGCAAGGAATATCTGCCGCTGGCGTATTTTGCCGGAGCCACGCCTCAGAACAGCTATGTGCCTACCCAGCCTTATGTGCTGAACGTGCTGGCCGATCCCCGTCCGCAGGATATTGAACCGGGCTATCTGCGCCTGTTCATCGCCACACCCGGCGCGGACTCTCCCCGCCCCATCAAGCTGCGGCAGAAGCCCTCCACCGGCGAATGGTTCCTGTGGGAGTATTCCAGTCCCCTCAGCGGCATCCGCATCCCGGCCGCCCAGGACCCCTGGGCCTGAGCTGTGAAGCGGCGGTGGTATCCGCTGGCGCTGCTTCTGGCGCTGGCGGTGAGCCTGACGGCCTGTCAGGTGGAGTTCATCCCCCGCGGGCAGCCGGAGAACAACGGCGGCACCACGATAGACACACCGCCCCTGCCCGGCGGCAACACCGACCCGGTGGATGTGACCGACCCGGTGGGCGGAGATGAGGAGCCCTCCGGCGGCAGCACGGACTACACCATGGAAAAGTACCGGCGGTATCTGGAGGGTGAGTGGGCCGGCGTGGAGGGCGAGATCGAGGGCGATCGGTATAAGCTGGCGGACGAGGAAATGTCCCTGACGCTGACGTTCATGAGCGCTGACGGCGTGACCGAGGACGGGCACGGCACATGGAGCATGGGCGCATGGTACGAATATACCGACAGCTATGGCAACCACGAAAAGCTGGATGGGCTGCACGTGGAGTTCCACAAGGGGCCCATGTACTACGGCTGTGCCAACGAGGAGTGGTACGCGGAGCTGGTGGGTGGCCCGGAGAACGTGGAGTACACCGTGACCGTCGTCGACAACAACTATCTGGAGCTGTACCGCTATGTGAAGGATTCAGCCATGGTATGGTTCGTCAGCTGCGAGCGGTCAGACGGCCGGTGGATCGAGGAATAGCAACGGTTTTCCATTGTAGGTGGAAATAAATACAGAGAAAAGGAGATTACATAACTATGGGACTGATTAAAGCGGCATTGGGCAGTGCGGGCGGCGTACTGGCTGACCAGTGGAAGGAATACTTTTATTGCGAGGCACTGCCTGAGAACGTGATGGCTGTCAAGGGTCAGAAGCGCACCTCCGGCCGCAGCAGCAACACCAAGGGCAGCGACAACATCATCTCCAATGGCAGCGTTATCGCGGTGGCCGATGGCCAGTGCATGCTCATCGTAGATCAGGGCAAGATCGTGGATATGTGCGCCGTGCCCGGCGAGTACACCTATGACCAGTCCACCGAACCGTCCATTTTCGTGGGCGATCTGGGCGAAGGCATCAAAAACGTATTCAACAACATGGCCAACCGCTTCACCTTCGGCGGTGAGGCTCCCAAGGATCAGCGTGTCTATTACTTCAACACCAAGGAATTGATCGGAAACAAGTATGGCACCGCCAATCCCGTGCCCTTCCGCGTGGTGGATCAACGCGCCGGTATTGATATTGATGTGGGCATTCGCTGCTTCGGCGAGTACAGCTACCGCATCTGCAATCCCGCCCTGTTCTATACCAATGTGTGCGGCAACGTGGCGGAGGCCTATACCCGAGACAAGCTGGACGGCCAGCTGAAAACCGAGCTGCTGACCGCCCTCCAGCCCGCCTTTGCCAAGATCGGCGAGGATGGCATCCGCTACTCTCAGCTGCCCGGCCATACCATGGAGCTGGCAGACGCACTGAACGAGGTCCTCAGTAAAAAGTGGCGTGACCTGCGTGGTATCGAGATCGTTTCCTTCGGCGTGTCCAGTGTGACGGCGGACGAGGAAGATGAGAAGATGCTGAAGGAGCTGCAGCGGAACGCGGCCTTCATGGATCCCACCCGCGCCGCCGCCCATCTGGTGGGCAGTCAGGGCGATGCCATGAAGATGGCGGCCTCCAACACGGCTGCCGGTCCCGCTATGGCCTTTATGGGCATGGGAATGGCCGGTCAGGCCGGCGGAATGAACGCTCAGAACCTGTTTGCCATGGGCCAGCAGCAACAGGCCCAGCAGGCGGTGCAGCCCGCACCTGCCGCTCCCGCCGGATGGACCTGCTCCTGCGGCCACAGCGGCAACACCGGCAAGTTCTGTGCCGAGTGCGGCCAGCCCAAGCCCGCCCCCGCCGGCGAGTGGAAATGTGCCTGCGGCGCGGTGAACACCGGCAAGTTCTGCGCCGAATGCGGCCAGCCCAAGCCCGCCAGCGACGAGTGGACGTGCGCATGCGGAACGGTCAACAAGGGCAAGTTCTGCGCCAACTGCGGTCAGCCTCGCCCCTAAAGCCATGAAGAAGATGATCGCCATTCTTATCGCGGGTGTTGTGGTGGGTATCACGATCTCGGGTCTTTATAAGCACTTTGTCACCGCCCGCATAATGGACGGCGGCGGCATGGAGAACGAGTTCGCCAACGCCTTTCGGGATGGCGACACGCTGAAGAGCATCCGCTGGTCGCAGAGCGCCTCGAACTACGACGACTGCTTCCACTTTGATCTGGAGGAGACGGACGGCGCGTATACCGTCTCCGGATGGTGCATTGACACCGAGGGCAGCCGAGAAAGGGTAGAGCGGATAGACGCGCCCCTGACGCCGGAGCAATGGGCGGAGGTGGAGGCGTGCCTGCGGGAGAACTGGCATCAGCCGCCCACGGCCTTGCCGGAGGGGATGCTGGTCCTTGACGGGGCGGAGAGCTACCTCTGCATCACCAGCCAGAGAGAGGACGAGATATTCACGGCAGAATATAACGGCGAGTATGAGGACGCCCTGAGGACGCTCCTGCAGGAGCTCCTCATGGGTGCCTCCGCGGAGTATGCTCCGGCAGAGGAGGAGTAAGAGCACCGTTACCCGGCAGCCTCAGACGCAGGCGGATCACTACCCGTTATGCGGCGTGAAGCGCGGCGGCAAGAGTTTCTGTCAGGACCGGGGAACGCCCCTGTGACAACAACAGATCACCGTCAGGCGGCAGGCATACTGCCGGCCGGTGATAGCGTTAGGAAAGGAGAAAACAATGAACGATTACTACGATTATTACACTTACAGCAGTCCCCCTACCTTTAACCCGCTGCCCACCATTATCTCTCTCGTGTTGTGCGTGTTCGTTCTGGTGTGCATGTGGATCGTTTTCCGGAAAGCCGGTAAGCCCGGCTGGGCAGCCATTGTTCCCTTCTACAATCTCTATGTGCTGTTTGATATCACCTGGGGCAGCGGTATGCGCTTCCTGCTGCTGCTGATCCCCATCTACAACATCATTCTGGGCATCCAGACACAGGTTCGGCTGGCCAGGGCATTCGGCAAGAGCGGCGGCTTTGCGGCGGGACTGGTTTTCCTACCCTACATCTTCATCCCCCTGCTGGCTTTCGGCAAAGAAACATATCAGGGCGTTCCTGTCAAGGCGGCCCCCTATCAGAACAATCCCTATCAGCAGGGCGGCTATTCCCAGCAGCCCCAGCAGCCCTATCAGAATCCCTATTCCCAGCAGCCCCAGCAGGGGCCCTATGGCGCCGCGCCTCAGCAGGGCTACCAGCAGCCCCAGCAGTATGCGGCCCCTCAGCAGCCTGTTCCTCAGCAGCCCCAGCAGTATGCGGCACCCCAGCAGCCTGCCCCTCAGCAGCCTGCCCCTCAGCAGCCGGAGCAGACCGCTGCCGCTCCCGCTTTTTGCCCCAGCTGCGGCGTGAAGAGCAACGGTGAGAAATTCTGCCAGAACTGCGGCGCACCTTTGCACTGATCCTTCCTGCCATAGCTGGGCGGAATAACAACTGACGATGTAAAAGAAAGGAAACCTATCATGAAAAAATCGATTGCACTTGTATTGGCCATGTTGATGACGCTGTCCCTCACTGCCTGCGGCGGTGGCGGCGGCAGCAGCGATAAGGGCGGCGCTCTGCCCGGCATTGATATGAAATCCACGGATACACAGACCGTGACCTCTGACAGAGCAACGCTGGAAGTGCTGAACGAGACATTCTTCACCTATCTGGGCGGTCTGAACTACTTCACTGAAAGTGATGCACAGTCAAAGCTGACCTATGCGGACCTGAAGGAGCATATCGGCGTGGATTGCTCCGAGTATCGGTATGAAGAGGAGTACCAGCGCGGTGTATACACCTGGTACGCCGCCGAGGATGACGCGTGCTGCCTGTCCCTGTTCTTCGGCGACAACGGCAAGCTGATCGCTGCCGGCGCATATAACCTCAGTCTCTGATCGACACTGGCTGACCGTATTATCTGAACGCCATTTTCCACGGGAGCGGCCCAAAGCCGCTCCCGTAGCGGAAAGGAGAGAATCATGGCATCCCAAATTACCAACTATAAATGCCCGGCATGTACCGGCCCCCTGCACTTTGCAGGCGCCTCCGGTATGCTGGAATGTGATTTCTGCGGTGCGAAATATGACGTGGCGCAGATCGAAGCTCTGTACGCGGAGAAAGAGGCCAAGGCCGTGGCCGCCACGGAGCAGGCTAACGCCAAGGCGGAACAGAACCGCCAGAAAATGGCGGAGATGGAGTCCCAGGGCTGGGATACCTCCAGCCTCAACAGCGACTGGGGCGCGGAGGCCGACGGCATGAAGGCCTATTCCTGCCCCAGCTGCGGCGCGGAGCTGATCTGCGACGCCTCCACCGCCGCCACCTCCTGCCCCTATTGCGGCAATCCCACCGTGGTTCCGGGCCAGTTCAGCGGTGCGCTGAAGCCGGACTTCGTCCTGCCCTTCAAGCTCAGCAAGGAGGATGCCGTGGCCGCCCTGAAGAACCACTATAAGGGCAAGCCCCTGCTGCCAAAAGCGTTCACCAATGGCAATCATATTGAGGAGATCAAGGGCGTGTATGTCCCCTTCTGGATGTTTGACGGACAGGCAGAGGGCACCGTGGACTACGAGGGTCATATCACCCACGTCTACGAAAGCGGCGACTACGAGGTCACCGAGACGGAACACTATGACGTGCGCCGCGGCGGCTCCATTTCCTTTGAAAAGGTACCGGTGGACGCGTCCAGTAAGATGCCTGACGACCACATGGACTCTATCGAGCCTTACGATTACAAGGAGCTGCGTGCCTTCTCTACGGCGTATCTGCCGGGTTTTCTGGCGGATAAGTACGATGTAACGGTGGAACAGAGCTGCGAGCGGGCGGACGGACGCTGCGCCGCCTCGCTGGAGGGCGCGCTGCGCCGCACCACTACGCAGTACGACGCCTGCATCACCAAGGACAAGGATATCCGGCTGCGCCGCGGCAAGGTGCATTATGCCCTGCTGCCCGTCTGGATGCTGCACACTAAGTGGAACGGCAAGGATTTCCTCTTTGCCATGAACGGCCAGACCGGAAAGCTGGTGGGCGATCTGCCTACGGATATGGGTAAATTCTGGGCCATCTTCGCCGCCATTGCCGCACCGGTGAGTGCCATCGCGGCGGCAATACTGATGCTGATGTAAGGAGGGCGGCTGAGATGAAAAAAAGAATTCTGACATGTCTGCTGGCCCTGCTGGCGGTGCTGACGATGATGGTTCCCGCGTGGGCGGAGCAGACCGAGGATGACATCTTCATTTACGACACGGCGGGCCTGCTGAACGAGGACGAGTGGCTGGAGCTGGAGATGCTGGCCGATGAGATCTCATGGCGGTATAGATGCGCCGTGTATATCGTCACCGTGGAAGACTACGAGGACTACGGCAGCGATCCCTACGACGCGGCGGCCAATATCTATAATGAAAACGACTTTGGTATCGGAGAAGGCCGGGACGGCATCCTGCTCCTGCAAAGCACATGGGGCAGAGATTACGGCCTGTACATCCGGGACGGTTATGCCAACAGCATGGTGGGCAAATATGCCCGAACGCTGTTGGAGGACGCCTTTCTGGACGACTTTGCCGATGACGACTATCGAGGCGGCTATGAGGATTATCTGTCCACCTGCGCCGACTTCTTTGAGCGGGCCGCCCAGGGACATCCTGTCCGCAAGCCGCTGATCAAGGTGCTGCCTCTGGCACTGGGCATCGGATTGGGGTTGGCGCTGCTGGTGTGCCTGATGCTGAAGGCAAAAATGAAGTCCGTTCGTCAGGGCGCGGAGGCGGACGCCTATGTGACCGCCGAGGGCCTCAATCTGACGGAGCAGTATGACCACTATACCCACACCACTGAGACCCGCCGGAAAATTTCCAGCGACAGCGACAGCAGCACCAGCCACTCCGGAGGCGGCGGCTCCGGCTCCAGCGGTAAGTACTAGTACTACGCGGCGGAAGGAGGAAGCGATGAAAAAGAACCCCATTCTCTGTCTGCTGCTGGCTCTGGCGATGATGGTATCGCTGACAGCCTGCCAGATAGAAATTCCCGGCATTGGAACCGTGAATATCAACGACGGCAGCAACACAGGCAGCAACACAGGCGGCAATACGGGCGACGATATGGGCAGTGATCATACGATCCATACGGGAAACGACAATGACGACTCCCTTACCCTGCTGCGGAAGAATATGGCAGAGGTGCCGGACTATATCTTCGCGGTGGCCTACATCAGCAGCGCGGCAGGCGGTCCGGACGATTTTGAGCTTCCAATACAGGAGTGGGTGAGTGAAGCGGCACCGGAGCTGTGTGCCCAGTATCCTTTCGTCCGGAATATTCCCCGTGAACGGGTGGTGGGCAGCGGCGGCAGCCTGTTCTGCGTGGTGCCCCGTGATCCCAATGCGTCTGTGGCGGTGAACCGCATCCAATGGAACGAGAAGACGGGCGGCTATGACAACGTCGAGGTGCTCTACCGCAGTGAGAGCGGTGAGCCGATCCTGGTGTTTGCCTGCGCCGACATGGGGGAGTCTATCGATCCCGACACCGAGGTGATCGTGACCAACAGCGGGGAGGAGCCGCTGAAGTGGTATCCCTATTACGGTATAGTGGCGCTGCCCTACTCTTCTGAGGACGGCCGTGAGCTGGGTTACGACTTTACCGTTTACACCGGAAACGACAGCATGGATGGCGGCGATGTGGGCGACGACGGCATGTGGACGGCCCCTACGGCGGAGCAGCTGGCCGCGCACGTCTGGACGTGGCAGGGCGATCTTGCGGAGCAGCCCGCCATGGCCACCATGTCCCTGACACAGGGCAGCGGCGCGGAGCCGGGGCAGATCACCTTCACATGGTGGTATACCAAGGACTACGGCGATCCGCAGGAGATCTATGAGGGCAGCTGGTCCCTGACGGACAGCGGAGAGTATATAGATCTGACCATGACCCGCAGCGGCGGCCGGCAGTATACGAAGGGCGAGCCGCCCACCACGGTGTCGGGTATGTTCCCTGTGCAGGTACCCGCGGCCTTCGATGTCTTCCCGGTGCTGAATGTGAGCGGCGGAGGCGGCGCCTACGGGTTCCCCATCCAGCAGTTCCCCTACGAGCTTCTCATGTTTAACCCCGCACAGGGATAAGTGACAACAAAACGCAGGAAGGAGGCGACCCATGCGTAACAATGGGAAGAAACTGGTCAGGCTTCTTGCAGCGGCGCTGCTGGCCTTGGCCATGACGCTGTCGCTGACAGCCTGTCAGGTGGAGATACCCGGTGTGGGGACGATCAACATCAACGACGGGAATGCGCCGACCGGCGGGAATACGCCTGACGGAGGCGGTACGGACGGTGACGGTATGGACGGCGGCGAGCCGGGGGCCTACGATGACTCTCTGGACCTGCTGCGGCAGGAGCTGGATGAACGGCAGCAGGACGAGCGCTTCGCAGTGGCCTACATCGGCGATATTGACGGAGATCTGAGTGATCTGGCGATCCCGCTGCGGGACTGGATCAACGATACGGCGCCGGGGCTGTGCGCCCAGTATACCTTTGTTCGGAATATCCCGCAGGAGCGGGTGGTGGGCGACAGCGGAAGCCTGTTCTGCGTGGTGCCCCGTGACCCCAACGCCACCGTGGTGGTGAACCGCGTCCGGTGGAACGAGGCGAAGGGCGGCTACGAGACCCTTGAGGTGCTCTACCGCAGCGAGAGCGGCGACCCGATCCTGCTGTTCGTCTCCAACGATCTGGGGACTGTCCCCACCGATACCACGGAGCTGCTTTTGACCGACAGTCATCCCGATACCCTGAGCTGGTATCCCATCCCCGGAATCGTGGCGCTGCCCTACGACTATGAGAACGACCGGAAGCTGGCCTATGACTTCACCTTTTACTCGCAGGAGGGGAACGACGGCTTCGGCAGCGACATCGGCTGGACGTGCCCCACAGGCTCCCAGCTGACGCAGGAGATATGGGCGTGGCAGGGCAATACGGATAAGCCCGCTCTGGCCACTCTGGAGCTGCACGCCAACAGCAGCCAGGAGGGCGATTGGGGCACGGCGACCTTCACCTGGTGGTACGAAAGCGACTTCGCCACACCGGAGGAGGTCTATACAGGCGACTGGGGACTGACCGGCAACGGGGAATACTCCGGTGTGATTATGCTGGATCTGACCCGCACCGGCGGCAAGAGATACACGCCCGGCGAGACGGAACGGATCATCCACGATGGCTTCATCGTGCAGGTTCCCATGGCCTTTGAGGACTACACCTATCTGTCCATCGACAAGGGACAGCACGGCTCCTATCTGCCCGTTCAGATAGAGCCGGACACGGTACTTTATTTCTATCCCCAGTGGGGGTGATGCGCGTGCGTGAACACGGGAAGGAGACGATGCCATGCGTAAATGCTGGAAAGGGCTGGCGGTGATCCTTGGAATCACGCTGGCGGCCCTGGCTTTGTTCACTTGGCGCGGAGCGCGCCGGAAAAATAACGACGAATAATGGAGGTAAAACACATGAAGAGAAGCAGAAAAACCTTATTCGCCCTGCTGTTGGCCCTGGTTATGGCACTGGGGCTGACCGCCACCGCATGGGCGGCGGAGGTGGTACCCACCGACACGGTCAATTTGGAACTTACCGTTACGAAAATGGTGGAGCAAACGGGCGATGTAGCGCCTCCCGCGGAAACCTTCAAATTTGTATTGGAGGATGTGGTAAACGAGGGGGAAACAAAGCATGACCTTGCCTACTATGGCATCGAATTGCTGGATGACCTGACGATATCTACCGCTACTGGCAATACGGTTGAAAAGACCCTTAGATTTAAGCTTCCGGCGTCTGACTTTGCCGAGCACCACTGGAATCCCAGCAGAAATTCGGGCAGTGAGGAGATTGTCCGGTATAGAAAGGTCTTCCTTCTGACAGAGCAGAACGACGGCAAGGCGGGATGGGAGTATTCTACTAAAAGCTATGAATTGGTCTTCACATATGACATCGGATACAGGGATATGGATCTGGATGTCTATCTGGCTGGGACTGATGCAAGAGAGTCGGCTAAATTCACGAACATCTATACCGAGAATCTTACTACCGTTGAGGTTCCCTTCACCAAGACGGTGAAGCTGGGCGGCCATGCCGGTCCCGGCAAGACGGACTTTACGATCGCGGTGTGTGACGTGAATGCCCATGACTTGTCCTATTACACGGATGTGAAGTACACCGCTGCCGTCACCACTAACGGTGCGGGCGACTATGACGGCAAGCTGATCATCAGCGGCCCGGCGGGGAAGGTCAGTGAGTTTGTCAGCGAGGGCTTCTACGTCCGTGAGGTGAACGATGGCCTTCCGAAATGGACGTATTCCGATGCGGTGTGGTTTGTGAGCTCCGAAGGAGAAATCTTCCCTGCCAGGATGGAGACAACAGACAATGGGGATTTTTATGATGCGATCAACAATGCCGATGCGGTAGGCAAGATGACCTTTGAGAATATTTATACCCGCAGCGGCTCCTCTCATACTACCCCCGATGAGAAGCCGACTTCCTCTCCCAAGACCTTTGACGCCGGCATGGCGCTGTACGGCGTAAACGCCCTGCTGTCGCTGACCGGAACCGCGCTGGTCATCAAGCGTAAAAACGGCTGATCGATCGACACGCAGTTCGTCTGAGACCGATCTGCAAACACTTCATCTTAAATAGCCATAAGGCGGCGGACAGGTGATGTCCGCCGCCTTATGGCGCGTATTCCTCCTTGCGGAGATACCTTTGTTTGTCAGCCCCTATCGGCGGCCAGCGCCTTGTCGATTTGGGCTTGCAGCGCCTCCGCCTGATTCTTTTCCGTAACAGCACCCACGATGGGATCGCCCACGATATTGCCGTTGCGGTCAACCACATAGGTGGTAGGGTATGCAAAGATGCTGGCGGTGAACTTGCCTGCCTCTCCATCGGAAGCAAAATACACGTTCTGATAGGTGGCGCCCTTCTTGGCAAGCACATCCTTCGCCTCCGCGATCGCTGACTCATCGCCGTCCAGCGTGAAGGTGTTGACGCCGATGAGGGCGCCGCCCTTCTCCGCAAGCTCCTTGTTCAGCGCATCCAACTCGCCAAGCTCCCCTACGCAGGGATTGCAGGTGGTAAACCAAAAATTCACAACGGTGACGGCGTTGCCGGAAAACAGAGTGCTGCTGTCCACATCGTTTCCGTCCAGATCCTTGCCGGTAAAGGCGGGGAACTTCTGCGCGGTGCTGCCGTCATCGGGCGGCGTGGTCATGTCGCTGCCCGCCGGTACGCTCATGCCGCCATCCTCTGCGGGCGTCCCGGATAAGCTGGGGAATTTTTCCTCCAATGCGGCCAGCCGGTCCTCGATATTTTTGATTTCCGTGGCTTTTTCCTTCAGCAGCTCGTACTCCTCGTCGGTGAACTGCTCCTTGGCGGCTTCAATGGTGCTCAGCAGAAATTCGCCGTAGTTTTTGCCGTTCTCCGTCGTGGCCATGCCCTTGTCGGCGGACAGAAAGAGCTTCTCCCACAGCTCGGTGTTCTCTGCCTGGATGGCGTTCTCCTGTGCCATCAGCTCATCGTACAGCGCTGCCGCCTCCTCGGCGGTCTGCGGCTCCTTGTCCGTGTCCTCATTCCTCTCCGCTTGCTTCGCGCCGCAGGCGACCGTACCGGCGGCCAGCACCAGCGCCAGCAGCAGTGTGATGATTTTCTTTGCGTTCATTTTGTTTCCTCCGTTTTTAATTCATTTGCCGTTTTTAATTCATTTGCAGGTTCTTTTTTACCGTCTCCAAAGCCGTAGCGGAAGCTGACGGCGCTGGTAGGACAGGCGCGGACGCACATCCCACAACGGATGCACTCGGTATGGTTGGGCGTCTTTGTCACGTCCACATCCATTTTGCAGGCCTTGGCGCATTTCCCGCAGGAGACGCATTTGCTCCTGTCTACCTTCATCTGGAACAGAGATACCCTGTTGAACAGCGCGTAAAACGCACCCAGCGGGCACAGCCACTTGCAGAAGGGCCGGTAAAATACGATACTCAGTACGATCACTGCCAGCAGAATACTGAATTTCCAGGTAAACAGGCTGCCCAGCGCCGCCCGGATGCCGGAATTGGCAAGGGACAGCGGAATGGCGCCCTCCAGCACGCCCTGGGGGCAGAGGTACTTGCAGAAGAAGGGGTCGCCCATGCCCACGTCGTTCACAAGGAATGCCGGCAGCAGAAAGACCATCACCAGCAGAACGGCGTACTTCAGGTATGTCAAGGGCTTCAGCTTCTTTGTGGAGAGCTTCTTTGTGGGGATCTTATGCAGCAGCTCCTGAAACCAGCCGAAGGGACACAGAAAGCCGCAAATAAAGCGCCCCAGCAGAACTCCCAGCAGAATGAGAAAACCTGTGATGTAATAGGAAAAGCTGAATTTGGACGAGCCTACCACTGCCTGAAACGCTCCGATGGGGCAGGCGCCGGAAGCCGCCGGACAGGAATAGCAGTTCAGCCCCGGCACACAGACGGTTTTCCCCGCGCCCTGATACAGTCCGCCCTTGAGGAAATTCGGCAGGTGCAGGTTGGTCAATAGGGCTGCCCCCGCCTGTATCCAGCCCCGAAGGCGGGACAGGGCCTGTGATACATTTGAAAACTTCTTACCCAATGCCCACACACTCCAGACATAATTTGATGGCCTTGCTCAGTACCGACGCCGCCTCGCCCCGCCAGACGCCGAAGCACAGCATGGCGGCTCCCGCCAGCAGCAGCGTGACTTGCGCCGCCTTTTTTCCGTGGTTCAATTTTCATCACCCTTCCTGTTTTCTGCTGCCATCATAGTACAAAAGAGTTAAAGTCTCTGTTAAGAACGGAAATTTTGCGCAAACATTATTTGCTTTTGCGATAATAATGAACAAGGTGGAATTTTATCATCGCCTCGCTGGAGATGCAAGGCTTCGGCCGTGTTCTCTATCAAGCTTACGAAACGACGTGAGGTGCCGTTATGAAAATGAAGGGCAAGCCGCAGGCGAAGCAATACGTCATCTACTCCCGCAAGTCCAAGTTCACCGGCAAGGGCGAGAGCATCGAGAACCAGATCGAGCTGTGCCGCCAGTACATCGCCATGCACTTTGGCGAGGAAGCGGCGGAAAACGTGCTGGTCTACGAGGACGAGGGCTTTTC
>UQZR01000017.1 GCA_900545585.1 uncultured Eubacteriales bacterium | reverse complement strand
TCCGGCTCGATCATCCAGAACTCGGCGGCGTGGCGCTGGGTGTTGGAGTTCTCGGCGCGGAAGGTGGGACCGAAGGTATACACATCGCCGAAGGCCATGGCAAAGTTCTCGGCGTTCAGCTGGCCGGACACGGTGAGGCTGGTCTTTTTGCCGAAGAAGTCCTGAGAGTAGTCCACCTGACCGTCCTCGGTCTTGGGAACGTTGTTCAGATCCAGCGTGGTGACCTGGAACATCTCGCCGGCGCCCTCACAGTCGGAGCCGGTGATGATGGGAGTCTGGACATACACGAAGCCGCGGCTCTGGAAGAACTCATGGACGGCGTAGGCCGCCGCAGAGCGGACGCGGAACGTGGCGGAAAACAGATTGGTGCGGGGACGCAGATGCTGGATAGTACGCAGGAACTCCACGCTGTGGCGCTTCTTCTGCAGGGGATAGTCAGGGGTGGACTTGCCCTCCACCTCGATGGTGTGAGCCTTCACCTCCAGCGGCTGCTTGGCGTCAGGTGTCAGCACCACGGTACCGCGGACGATCAGGGACGCACCCACGTTCTGCGCGGCGATCTCCTTATAATTATTCAGCTCCTCGGCGGACATGACCACCTGCAGATTCTTAAAGCAGGAGCCGTCGTTCAGCTCGATGAAGCCAAAGGTCTTCATGTCGCGGATGGTACGCGCCCAGCCGCAGACCGTGACCTCTTTGCCGCCCAGAGACTCCTGATCGGCGAAGATCGCTGCGATTTTCATTCGTTCCATAGTCTTTCACCTTTTCTGTTGATATTTCGGGGCACACGCTGTGCCATAATATGCTTTGGCAACATATTATACACTGCCGCGGCAGATTTTACAAGGAGGAGTTTCGGGAAACCGCCGGAAGGCTCCTCTCTCCGCTTTTGGCATATTTTTTTCGATTGCAGGCGGGCAGCCCCGCTCTGGCAGGAGAACAGGGCTTGACAGAGCGCCATGCCATCCTGTACAGTAAGGGGATGAACTATTCCCGAAAAGAGGAACACTTACATATGACGCTGAGAGAATTAGAGGCAGGCAAAAGCGCCGTGATCCGCCGGGTGGGCGGTGAGGGTGCGCTGCGGCAGCACTTTCTGGATATGGGCATGATCCCCGGTGCAGAGGTAACGGTGGTAAAGCTGGCCCCCATGGGAGACCCCATGGAGGTGCAGGTCCATGGCTACGAGCTGACGCTTCGTCTGGCGGAGGCCGATCAGATCGACATCGAGCCGATCCGGCAGCGCAGCCGCAGCCATGTCGGTGTGGATCGCGCCCGGGACCCCGACCATCCCGGTCTTGGTGAGAGCGGCAAGTACCACAGCAAGGAGGACGAGCATCCGCTGCCGGAGGACACCGTCCTGACCTACGCGCTGGTGGGCAATCAGAACTGCGGCAAGACCACACTGTTCAACCAGCTCACCGGAGCGAGACAGCACGTGGGCAACTTCCCCGGCGTCACGGTGGACCGCAAAACGGGTGTGATCCGCGGCTATCCCAACACGGAGGTCACTGACCTGCCGGGCATCTACTCCATGTCCCCGTTCAGCAGCGAGGAGATCGTGTCGCGGAACTTCGTGCTGCAGGACAAGCCCAAAGCCATCATCAACATCGTGGACGCCACCAACATCGAGCGAAACCTGTATCTGACCATGCAGCTGCTGGAAATGGGCATTCCCATGGTGGTGGCGCTGAACATGATGGATGAACTGGTGGGCAATCAGGGTTCCATCGACGTCAACGCCATGGAGGCCATGCTGGGTGTTCCGGTGGTCCCTATCTCCGCCGCCAAGGACGAGGGTGTGGATGAGCTGGTGCAGCACGCTGTCCATGTGGCAAAATATCAGGAGCCGCCGCTGAAGCAGGACTTCTGCGGCAAGGATGACCACGGCGGCGCGGTACACCGCTGCATCCACGCGGTGGTACATCTCATCGAGGATCACGCCGTGCAGGCCGGTCTGCCGGTACGCTTTGCCGCCACCAAGGCCATCGAGGGCGACAGCCTTATTCTGGCGCAGCTGGCGCTGGATGAAAACGAGCGGGAAATGCTGGAGCACATCGTGCTGCAGATGGAGGCGGAGCGCGGTCTGGATCGCAGCGCCGCCATCGCAGACATGCGGTTCGATTTTATTGAACACCTCTGCGAGCAGACGGTCATCAAGCCCCACGAGAGCCGGGAGCGCGTGCGCAGTGAGAAGATCGACCGCATCCTGACCGGCCGCTACACCGCGATCCCCTGCTTTATCGGCATCATGCTGCTGATGTTCTATCTGACCTTCAACGTCATCGGGGCGTGGCTCCAGTCCCTGCTGGCAGCCGGGATCGACAAGCTGTCCGCCCTGACGGACAGCGCCCTGACAGGGCTGGACGTGAACCCCGCCGTCCACAGTCTGGTCATTGACGGCATTTTCACCGGCGTGGGCAGCGTGCTGAGCTTCCTGCCCATCATCGTGACGCTGTTCTTCTTCCTGTCCCTGATGGAGGACAGCGGCTACATCGCCAGAGTGGCCTTTGTCATGGACAAGCCGCTGCGGAAGATCGGCCTGTCCGGCAAGAGCATCGTTCCCATGCTCATCGGCTTCGGCTGCACCGTCCCCGCAGTGATGGCCACCCGCACCCTGACCAGCGAACGGGACCGGAAAATGACCATTCTGCTGACGCCGTTCATGAGCTGCACGGCCAAGCTGCCCATCTACTCGTTCTTTGTCAGCGTGTTCTTTCCCGGCCGGGGCGGTCTTATCATGGCGGGACTGTACCTGCTGGGGATCCTGGTGGGGATCCTGGCAGCACTGCTCTATAAGGGCACGCTGTTCAGCGGCGAGCCCATTCCCTTCGTGATGGAGCTGCCCAACTACCGGCTGCCCAGCGCTAAGAACGTGGCGCAGCTGCTGTGGGAAAAGGCCAAGGACTTTTTGCAGCGGGCCTTCTCCGTCATTCTCATCGCCACGGTGGTGGTGTGGTTCCTCCAGAGCTTCGACCTGCGCCTGAACATGGTGTCCGACTCCGCGGACAGCATGCTGGCCATGGCCGCCGGCGTACTGGCTCCGCTGTTCGCGCCGCTTGGGCTGGGCGACTGGCGCATCTGCACCGCCCTCATCAGCGGCTTCATGGCCAAGGAGAGCGTGGCGTCTACGCTGGAGGTACTATTCGGAAACAGCATCGGCAGCATTCTTTCTCCGCTGGCTGCGGCGACGCTGCTGGTGTTCAGCCTGCTGTACACCCCTTGTATCGCGGCGGTGACCTCCGTCCGGCGTGAGCTGGGCGGCAAATGGGCGGTCGGGCTGGCCGTATGGCAGTGTCTCATCGCGTGGGTGGTGGCTTTCGTGGTCCACGGTATCGGGAGTGTGCTGCTATGAACGTCTGGGACATTCTCATTCTCGCAGCGGTGACGGCAGCGCTGTTTCTTGCGTTCCGCACCGCCGTCGGAAACCGGAAAAACTGCTGCGGCGGCTGCAAAGGATGCAGCAGCCGCGGGAAACACGACCGGTCCTGCTCATCCTGCCGGTCGGCCCGCAAGGAGGAGACACTATGAAGAAACCCCATAAGTCCATTCCCAGCCCTCGTGACTTGAAGGGCACCATCCGGCGGCAGCCCGTGGTATTCGCGGTGTATCTGGTGCTGCGGCTCATCGTGCTGGGCACGCTGGTGTCCTCCATCATCCGCGGCGAGTACGAGAGCGCGTTCATCTGCCTGCTGGTGTTGGCGCTGTTCATGCTGCCGTTCTTTATCCAGCAGAACTTCGGCATCGAGCTGCCGTCCACGCTGGAGATCATCATCCTGCTGTTCATCTTCGCGGCGGAGATCCTGGGCGAGCTGGAGTGCTATTTCATCACCTATCCCCACTGGGACTCCATGCTCCACACCACCACCGGCTTCCTGTGCGCCGCCACGGGCTTCGCCCTCATCGACATCCTCAACCGCAACAGCCGCATCAAGTTTGAGCTGTCCCCCATCTACGTGGCGCTGGCAGCGTTCTGCTTTTCCATGACGGTGGGCGTGCTGTGGGAGTTTTTTGAGTTCGGCATGGACCGGCTGTTCCACATGGACATGCAGAAGGACACCGTGGTGCAGTCCATCACCTCCGTGATGCTGGACCCCACCAACAGCAACATTCCCGTCACCATCGACGACATCCACTCCGTGGCCGTTAACGGCCAGGACCTGGGGTTTGACGGGTATCTGGACATCGGGCTGTACGACACCATGGCGGACCTGTTCGTCAATTTTATCGGCGCAGTGGTGTTCAGCACCATCGGCTACTTCTACATCAAGCACCGCGGCAAGGGGCGGCTGGCCCGGGCGTTCATTCCCACCATCACAGAATCGGAGAATGCCGCCGCGGAGCTGCCGGACACGGAAGAAACGCCGGATACACCGGAGGAAACGCCGGATACACCGGAGGAAACGTAAAAAAGAGACGCCCGAGAGGGCGTCTCTTTTTTTCTTCAGCCGATGCGGGCTGTGCTTTCCTTATTTTTCCAGAGACAGGGACACGATCTTCTCGCAAAGCTCCTGATACGTCATGCCGGCCACCTTGGCGGCCTTGGGGATCAGGCTGTTGGGGGTCATGCCGGGGAGGGTGTTGACCTCCAGACACCAGGGGCGGCCCTCCGCGTCCAAAATGAAGTCGGCGCGGGAGTAGACGGACAGGCCCAGTGCATGATGAAGTTTCAGAGCCGTCTCTCCCAGCAGGCGGTGCTCCTCCTCCGTGCAGGGGGCGGGGCAGAGCTCCCGGGCCGCAGCGGCGCCGCTCTGGTACTTGGCCACGTAGTCGAAGGTGCTGCCCTCCGGCGGCACGATCTGGATGGTGCTGAGGTAGTCGTCGCCCAGCACCGGCTGGGTGAACTCGCGGCCCACGATCTTCTCCTCCACCACGATGCGGCGGCCGTAGCGCAGGACATCGTACAGCGCCTGCTCCAGCTGCTCCCGGGTGTCCGGCAGGGAGACGCCGATGGACGAGCCGCCGTCCACCGCCTTCACCACGCAGGGCACCGGCAGCTCCTGCACAAGGGCGGGTACATCGGCGGCGGTGTAGGTGATCTCACGCCACTTGGGGGTCAGGATGCCGGCGCTCTCCATGATGCGCTTGGCCACGGCCTTGTCCATGGCCATGGCGCTGCCCAGCGGGCCAGAGCCGGTATAGGGCACGCCCAACAGCTCCAGCGCGGCCTGAATTTTGCCGTCCTCGCCGTCAATGCCGTGGAGGCCCAGGAACACGCAGTCAGCCAGAGCGCAGATGTCCAGCACGCCCACGCCCAGATGGCTGGGGCTTTTCAGCCTGCGGGAGGCTTTCACGGCCTCCAGATCCGGCGCTGTCTCGGAGATGCTGACGCTGCCGCAGAAGCCGTCCGGCGCGTCGAAGGCGTCCTCCAGACGGCCGGTGTAGTTCTCCAGCCCCAGAAACATATCCACAAAAATGGCCTTGTGGCCCGCGTCACGCAGGGCGCGGCACACGGAGGTGGCCGTGACCAGCGAGACGCTGCGCTCCGTGCTGATGCCGCCGCCCAATACTACGATCTTCATGCTGTTACTTCCTTTCTGCTTTTCTCCGCTTTTCCCAAATTCCTCAAACCGCCATCAGCTTGCCATCAGCTCGCCATCAGCGCCGCTTCTGCGGGGGATAGACCCTCGGGACGCGCTTGGACACGGCGCACAGCAGCTCGTAGGGAATGGTGCCCGCCGCATCGCTGAGCGCCGTGATGTCGTTGTCGGGGCCGAAGATCTCCACCTGACTGCCTACGGCGGCGTCGGGGATGTCGGTGACGTCGATCATGCACATGTCCATGCAGATACTGCCGCACTGGGGGGCCTTATGGCCCGCCACGGCGAAGCTGCACTTGCCGGACAGGGTGCGGAACAGGCCATCGGCGTAGCCGATGCCCAGCACGGCCATACGGGTACGGCGCTGGGTACGGAAGCGGCGGCCGTAGCTGACGCAGGTGTCCGGCTCGTAGGTTTTGATGGTGCTGATGGTGGTGACAAGGCGCATGCACGGACGCAGGCCGAAACGGCCCGTGTCGTCGCCGTAGCCGTACAGCAGGAGTCCCGGGCGCACCATGTCCAGCGCCATCTCCGGATAGTGGACCACGGCGCCGGTGTTGGCGCAGTGGCGGATGGCAAAGGTCACGCCGCCGCGCCGGGCCACCGCGTCGATCATGCGGCAGAACAGGTCGAACTGCTGATGCGTGTAGCGCTCACTGTCGGCGTCCGGCTCATCGGAGACGGCGAAATGGGTGTAGATGCCCTCCGGCAGCAGACCGGGCAGACGGCAGGAGGCGATGACGTTGGCCACGCCCTCGTCAAAGCTGTCGCCGCCGCAGAGGAAGCCCAGACGGGACATGCCGGTGTCGATCTTGATGTGGATGCGGAGCTGCCGGCCCAGCGCCGCCGCGCGGGCGGAGAACTCCTGCGCCTTGGCAAGGCAGGACACCGTCTGGGTGATGTCGTTGTCGATGAGCGTCTCGGTGTACTCCGACGGGGTGTGACCCAAAATCAGCAGCGGCATGGTGATGCCGGCGCTGCGCAGCTCCATGGCCTCGTCCAGGCAGGACACGGCCAGATAGTCCGCGCCCTCGCTCTCCAGCAGGCGGGCTACCGCCACGGCGCCGTGGCCGTAGGCGTCGGCCTTGACCACGCCCAGAAACCGGCAGCCCTCCGGCAGGGCGGCGCGGATGGCGCGGTAGTTGTGGCTGATGTTGTCAAGGCTGACCTCGGCCCATGTTCTCTTTTGCAGGCTGTTTCTCATACATTTCCCCTACTTTCCCATTGTAACAGTTTTATTCTATCACTCGGCGCAGAACGGGATACCATGCCCCTTGGCGTACTGCTGGGCATAGGAACCCGCCTTGCCGTGGATGGTCAGTTTCTCGCAGTTCAGGAAGCACTCGCCGCCGATCTGGCGGACGGTGGCGGGGATCGTGATCTTCTCCAGCGCCTTGCAGTTACCGAAGGCGCGATAGCCCAGATGCGTACAGCCCTCGGCGATCTCGACGGTGCGCAGGTTCGCGCAGGTGCTGAAGGCGCTGTTGTCGATGATTCGGACAGAGGGGGGGGTCTTTACGTTTTCAAGTTTGCTCGTCTTATAGAACGCGCAATATCGGATATTCGTCAGAGTATCAGGGAAGGTGACAGACTCCGTATACTTGCTGCCGCTGAAAACGCTGCGCTCGATGCCCGTCACCGGAAGTTCCTCCACGCAGGCGGGTATCTCCACATCGGCCACCGTGGTGAGCTTTTTGGTCACGACGGCGTGGTCGGTGTAGAGGCGGAAGGCCAGATCCTTTGTTTTGAACTCCCGCGTCTTGAAGTCGTAGCGCTCGAACTCCTCATGATACCATGTGCCGAATAGTTTATCCACCACGTCCTCCAGCTCCATGCTGTGACTTCCCTTGAACAGAAGCAGGTCTTGTTCACGGATATAAGCGCGCAGAGCATCTGTCAGTTCTACCTTCGTGGGAAAATAGTGAACGTCCAACGCCGCGTTGGTGCGGGCTTCCTCGGCAATATAGCGGGCATCGTCCCCGTAGCAGAACAGGGCGTTGAACTGGGATGCAGCGGCGGCGCGGCCCACCTGACGGTGGTACTCCACCACATCGGCGCCGCCCTCCTTGATGTCGGCCAGCACGGCGATACGGCGGCCCTGACCGCTGACAGGGATGGCGGAAACGGTGGACAGAGCACTCTGCATGGATTCCACAGAAGCGTTGTAGCAGTCCAGATACAGGCGAACACCGCCGTAGGACACGAGATTCTGGCGGATGCCGCTGGTACGGTAGCGGGCGATGCCGTCGGTGATCTCCTTGTCCGTCATGCCGATGAGCTTACCAGCAGCGAACGCGGCCAGCGCATAGAGAATGTTATGTCGACCGAAGCAGTGGAGCACCACCGGCGTCACTGTCCCATCGTGCTGCACGTCAAAGCTCATGCCCATTTCCAGATTCTTGATGTTGACGGCGCGGTAGTCCGCCCGCTCATCAGCGATGCCGTAGTAGAGGGCTTTGCGATCCTTTATCTCCGCGTTCCGCTGGAACGGATCGTCGCCGTTGAGTATCAGCACACCATCGGCGGGCATGCCCTCCTGCACGCCAAGGCAGCTCTCCCAGATGCGCTGCTGGGAACCGAAAATCTCCATGTGGGAGGTGCCCACCAGCGTCATCACGGCAATGTCGGGCCGGACAAGCTGGGCAATGCTGGCCGCTGCGCCGTAGGGCGGCCCCTCCATCAACTCCTGCACGTAGACCTGATGCTCCTGCTTCAGGTCCTGCACCACACTGCCGCAATAGCGGAAGTTGTTGGCGCTGCCGGTATTCCGATGGGTGTTGAATTTGGAGTTGACCACGGTGTATATCAGTTCCGTGGCCGTGGTCTTACCGATGCTGCCGGTGATGCTGATGGTCTTGGGCGTGTAACAGGCGCGGCAGGCGCGGACAATTCTGGCATACGCCTGAAACGTATCGTCCACCACCATGCAGGGGTAATCTCCAATCTGCTCCGTAGCCAGCAGGAGCTTTGCGCCCTTCTGCATGGCCGTTTCCGCCAGCTCGGGCAGTTTCTCCCGCGGTGTGCGGTAGTTTTTATCGGATGTGATGTCGCTGACCAGCGCAACACAGCCCGGGCGGGCGTCCATAGCGAAGTTCAGCTTCGTATACACCTCGTCGGCGGCGGGGGCGGGCAGGCCCAGCGCCGCACAGATATTCTTCTTCGTCAATATCCACTCGCCGGTCATGTTGCCGTTCTTCGTGAATATTCCCTTTACTTTTTTGATGGCCTCTTTCATCTGCATGGCCTGTTTTCCCTCCCCTGTGATGCTGCGCTCCGGCAGAACGGGATAGCTCAGGCCGCAGGCGCTGTCAGGAATATAGCAGGGGATGAACGTCTCCCCCGTCACGCGGACCTTGCCGTTCTGCCGCGTCAGCTCTATTTGCAGGATGCCGGTGGACCGGCTGACGGACATCAGCTCGCTGGTGACAAAGTTGCCCATGGACCACGCCACAGGCACGATGCGCCCATCGCGGGCAGTGATGAGGTCGTGGGGCTGGACGGAATGGGTGTGAGAGCCGACAATATAATCGGCTCCGGCATCCGCCAGCTCCTGCGCCATGCGGCGCATGGAGGCGCTGGGCTCGGTCTTATACTCCGCGTCCACGCCCCAGTGGATATAGGTCAGGACAAACTCGGCTCCGGCGGCGCGGGCCGCGGCGATGTCCGACGCCGCCCTGTCCGGCGCGTACTCGTTGAGCAGGGCGCGGCGGCCCTCATCGGTAAGGCGGGTCTCGTTGCGGTTATACCACGTGGACCAGGACAGCAGGGCAAGGCGAATGCCGTTGACCTCCACCAGCGCGAAGCGGCGCTCCGCCGGGCCGGCGAACAGGCCGGTGCGCATGAGGCCGGCATCATCGATGCGGTTCAGCGTCTCCCGAATGCCGGCGGCACCGCAGTCCAAGTTGTGGTTATTGGCCAGCATCAGGAAGTCGAAGCCCGCCTGACGCACCGCATCCAGAAACGACTGGGGCGCGTTGCAGTGGTATTTGCCGTCTACCTTATACTGCTCGCCGGTGTAGGGCGCGGCGGCGCAGAGCATGGTCTCCAGATTGCCGACGGTGAGGTCGGAGGCGGCGAAATAGGGTCGGACGAAGGCGAACACGTCGTGGAAATCCGTCCGGCCGCCGATGAGATGGGACTTGTAGAGCTTCTCCTCCGCCAGCATGTCGCCCACGCAGGAGATCAGCGCCTTGTCCTGCCGGAGGGCGGGCTTGCGGTACACCCCATCGGTGGACAGGGCGTAGCGGAAGCGGGGCGGGTGCTCCACCGGTTCGTAATGGGGCGGCTCCGCCTCGTAGATGCGGATGTCCGGCTCCGGCGGCGTCTGCGGCTTTTTTGTGTTCCAGAATGCCATAAGTGTGTCCTTTCTGCCTTGCGGCGTCAGGTTTGCTCCGTCGGGAGGGTCAGGAGGCTGCCGAACAGGCGGTCCGTCTCCGGCAGGCGCGCCGCGTCCAGCGCCGCGCCGGGGGTGAACGTCAGCTCGCCGAAGTAGACGCGGCCCTCCACGTCGTACAGGTCCACCCGCACGAAGGAGAACGGCTGCGACAGGCGGGCGGCGGCAGACAGCATGTGCGCCAGTCCCGCAGGGCGGGGCAGCGTGAAGTCCGGCGGCGCGGCCTGCCCGTCACGGGTGATGGGCAGGAAATGCCAGTCGGGGTCGAAGAAGTAGAATTTCGGCTTGCCATGGCTGCGGCCCTCGCAGACCAGAATGTAGCGGGGCTGGCCGTGGAAGCAGTAAATTTTGTAGTCGGGCAGGTCGTCGCCGTGGCCCAGAAACCGCTCGCAGACGATCTTTTTGGGGATGGGGCGGTACTGCAGCTCCGCAAAGTCCCGCCAGAAATCGTGGCGCAGCCACTTGTTCAGTGTGCGGACGGCGGCCTCCCTGTCCAGCGCGGACTTGTCGGGGCAGAGGATGTTGTAGCCGCAGCCGTGGTTGCATTTCAGCACGAAGGCGTGGGGCAGGGCGTCCCAGGGGATGTCCCGGGGGCGGTCCCACGCGCCGTACAGCTCGTTGAGGATGTCGCCGCAGCCGCAGGACTCCACATAATCGCGGACGGCGTACTTGTCGGCGCACCGGGTCACCAGCGGGTCGCTGCCGTAGCGCCGCAGCTTCAGCCACATCAGCTTTTCGTTGAGCGTCCGGGGTGTGCGGAGGTCCAGCGGGCGGCCGAAGGTGCGGCGGAAGCGCCAGCGGCTGCACAGCACGGGGCTGATGGGCGCCAGCAGGTACATGGCGCGGGCCTCAATGCGGGTCAGGAAGCTCATAAATCAGAACGTGTGGTGGCAGTTGGCAAAGACCTTCTGGATGTTCTCCGCGCCCAGGCGCTCGATGGAGCGGCCCTCGGCCCGCAGGTCGCGGCCCAGTGCGGCGGAGGCGATCTCAATGAGGGCGGTACACACCGGCGTGGGGATGCTCAGGTGCCGGCCCAGAGATTCCAGCATCACCAGACCCTGGGGCACGTCCTCGGAGATGTAGCGGGAGTCCACCACCACGGGGCCCTTGGCGCGGTACGGCGAGGCGGCGTACTCCTCGAACACGGCGCGGGCGTCGATGGAATCGTCCAGGCTGTTGCGGTACTTGCAGGCGTCGAAGTAGTTCAGGCGCTCGTAGCCCAGATGCTCCAGCACGTCCATCTTCTCCTTGTCCAGCTGGTCCAGAATGCGGTAGACGCTGGGAGTCCAGACCTCCCAGTACATGCAGTAGTCGCCCTTTGTCTTTTCGATGCGGGGGATGCTCATCACCGCACCCACTGTGTGGACCATCATGTTGGGGTTATGCAGGGCGGCCTCCACCACGGAGGACAGGTAGACATAGTGGAACTGCATGGACTCCAGCATGTCCCTGACCTTGGGCAGGTTCTCCACGGGGTACACACCCACGGGGTTGCGGACGTTGCGGAAGCCCACCCGCACGAAGCCGGTATCGTCCACGCGGCAGTCGATGGTGGAGCTCTCGCCCTCGATGATGGTCAGATCCTTGTCGGGGCAGTGTCTCAGGAAGTAGGCGGTGGAGAAGTAGCCCGGGGAGATAAGCACCACCTGGCCCTTCCGCAGCAGCGGCGCGATGCGCTGGATCAGCTGCTCGTGGACGTTGGTCTGGGTGGTGATATAGACCAGGTCCGCCGTGGCGACAGAGGACAGGTCAGTGGTAACGGCGTGGATGCGCGCCGTCTGCTCCTCGCCCTCCTGCCAGAGGGTGATCTCGTTGTTGTGGGCACAAACATAGTTGAACGTCTCGTTGTGCATGGAGTGGGACGTTTTGACCAGCGTTACCTCGTGGCCCTTCAGTGTCAGGTCGGCCGCGTTGGCGCAGCCCATGTTGCCGGCGCCCAGAATCGTGATCTTCATATGGTAGCTCCTCCTTTGTACGTTATGGATGCAGGTGCAGCCGCTTGTTCTTGGCGGCGATCTTGTCCTTGAAGTAGTTCTGGATCGTGTCGCCATAGTAGGCGCAGCGGTTCAGATCCTGATATTTGTTGATCTCCAGGATGCGGATGCCCTGAGACGAGATGGCCACGTCAAAGCCCAGATACTCCAGCTGGCCGAAGTAATTGCAGATGTCGGTCAGTGTCTGCTTCACCTTGTCCCACTCCGGCAGCTGGCCCTCAATGAGCATACCGGTATCCGGATGGTTGGGGCAGGATGTGATGACGTGGTTCTTCAGCTGGGTGCCATCGTAGAAGCGGCCGGTGTCCACATCCACCTTGGCAGACACGCCGCCGTACCCCAGGTTATCGGTGAGCTTGGTGGAGCCGGTGCCGATGCGCATGTAGGCATTGGCGATATAGGGGTCGCAGCCGGTGGGATTCAGGACCATGACGCGGATGGTGTTGACGGAGCCCGGGTAGAGGGGGCGCAGCTCCTCGTGCATGGTCAGGAACTCTGTGACGTTGTAGTAGCGGTCCAGGCTCCGGAGCTTGGTGAGCACCGCATCGCGGTCCACCTCGTCGTGGTTGATGTAGTACTTGCCGTCGGCGTAGGAGAGCTTGCAGAAACCGTCGCCGTGCTCGCCGGCGCTCTGCTTCAGAGCCAGCGTGCCCTCGTGCTCCAGCAGGGAGACGATGCCCTCAAAGCTGGAGGGGTACTCCGCAGGGCAATCCTCCATGCGCAGGGCGTAGGGGACGCCATTGCGCTGCATGATGTGGTAGTAGTAGCGGGGCGCCGCGTCCTTGAAGGGTTCAATGACGTGGCGGTAGGTCATCTTGTCGTCGATCCACTTCTGATAGTGATTGTTGATGGGGCACAGCCAGTGGTAGTCGCGGTCGGACAGGAAGTCGCGCCAGTTGTCCTCCGTCAGCTGGTACTGGTCGATGCGGAAGGAGTAATAGCCGCGGCGGTAGCTCCACAGCTTTTGACGCAGGGTGGTGTTGTGGAAGTTCCGCAGGTCATCGAGAACGCCATTGACGTACTCGTGGAGCATATAGTCCCGATAGCCCGGGCGGCAGCACACCTTTTTGAACAGCTTCCAGCCCCGGTCCTGAATGCGCTTCACCGTGACGACGGGGCGGGGATAGCAGCGCTCGTCCCGCTTGCGGCAGAGATAGGCCATCACCCGCGGGTCGATCGTACCATCGTGCAGCAGGGCGGGTGCGGGGTTGCAGCTCATGACGCACAGGCCCTTGGCGGTGATGCGGAAGTGGATGGAGTAGTACTCCAGCTGGGGCATGAACAGGCAAAACTCCCGTATCTGGGCGGACACCGACTGCCACAGGGGCAGCTGCTTGTCGTCATCGAACACACCGGTGACGGGGTCTGCCTGCACCGTATCGCCATCGCGGTAGACGATGCGCAGGTCCACGATCCGGGGGTCCGTCAGCTGCTCGTTGAGGATGACGGCGCGCAGCTCCGTCATGTCGGCGCCGCAGACCGCCTGCTCCGCGTCCAGAATGTCCACCAGCTCCATGAGCACGTAGTGATGGCGGCGGTTCTGCAGGGTGTACAGCAGGGCCTCCTCCGTCACGGGACGGCGGTTCATGATATAGTTTACGCCATCATAGGCCAGGCGGAAAAACGGCGCACCGGCGTGGTAGGAGGCGGGGCGGAACAGCAGGCGGCCCTTCTCCCGCAGCAGACGCAGCAGCTCTCGGGCATCGCCGCCGGCATAGCCCGCGGGACAGTCCGGCATCCGGACGATCACGGCCTTGTCATCGCGGCGCAGCACGTGGTAATACATCTCCGGCAGGTACTGCGTCACGCCGGTAAGGCAGTAGCGCAGGGAGGGTACGTCCTCGATCCACTTCTTATAGCTGTTATTGACGGAGCCCAGAGAAATATAGTCGCGGTCGGACACGAAATCCCCGCAGTTGGCCTCGGTCAGGCCGTACTGGTCGATGCGGTCATAGAGGAAGCCGTTGCGGTGGGCCCAGCGCATCAGCTGCGGTTCGGCGTAGGGGTTCTCCAGCGTGTCGGCCTTCTTCTGCCTGTTCCATGCCTTCAGCGTACCGGAGGAGTAGCCGCGTTTGCCGTACCAGTACTGGTGATAGGCGAAGTCTCCGACCTTTTTGGCGGGACTCAGCAGCTTTTCGCAGAGCTTGCCGGCCTTGCGGAGGGGACGGTTGACGTATACGTCCTCCTTCACCATCTCCGGAAAGGCGCAGTTACGGAAAAATGCCTCCCGCAGGGCGGGCAGATCCGCGTCAGGGCAGCGGCGCTTCAGCTTCAGGATGTCCACATAGGTGTCGGATGCCCGGGCGCCTGTGAGCCGCGCATCGGTGCGGCTCATGGCCTGAAGGTACAGCGGGTGCTGCTCCCGCTGGTAGGCGTGCAGCAGCTGGAAAAAGCGGCTGCGCTCCTCCCTGCGGTCCACGCTCTGGCCGGACTGCTTCCGGCGGTAGCGCTCCGCGCAGACCTGAGTGTACGTAGCTTCATTGGGCTCCCGCAGGAATGTCTCGAAGCAGTCGGTATATCGTTCGGCGGTGTGTTCCATGTTCTGGTCCCCCTGTGTTATATAGTATTCCCCGGCGCGTATGGCCGGCGTGAAAAGTGTCTGGTTCGTTACCGCAGCTGCGGGCCGTGCTCCTGCCGTCGGGCGCGGAGGTACACCAGCGCCGTCGCCGTGACCGGCGCGTAGGCGTAGATGTGCCACAGCAGCTTTTTGGCCCGCGGCGAGGTGCGGTAGCCCTCCGCCGTTCTGGCCGCCGGCCAGTGGCGCTTAAAGATGCGGTGCATGCGGCGGATGTGCCGGATGCACACCGGCAGTGGGATGGCGCGGGAGGCCGGCAGGAGCCGGCCGGTGCTGGGGATCTCCCGGCAGACGAAGAAGTCGCCGTCGGGGTGGGCGGACTCCGCCGCCTGGGAGTACGCGGCAAACAGGTTCTGCATGCTGCGGACGTGGGCCATATTGCGGCGGCCGCGAGTGATGCTGCCGCCGTCGGTGTTGTAGTGGTACAGGGCCGCATCGGTGCGGCTCAGGCGGGCGCAGCGCTCCGGCAGGCGGCACATAAAGGCCGCGTCCAGATGGTACAGGCCCTCTTGGAAGTGAAAGCCCTTCCATATTTCAGCGCGGTAGAGCTTGTTCATCAGATTGTGGCTGATCTCGTTGCGGAACATGGCTTCCGTCAGCTGCTCCCGCCGGTAGGTCACGGGGCCGCCCAAGGTGACGGAGCGCATCTGCTGGTACGCGCCGTCGTTGACCATCTCGCACTGGGCGATATCCGCCGCGGTATCCCGCAGCAGGGCGTACAGCGTCTCGTACATATTGGGCTCCAGCCAGTCATCGGCGTCCACGAAGCCGATAAGTGCGCCGGCGGCGGCGTCCAGCCCCGCGTTGCGGGCGGCGAAGGCACCCTGATTGGGCTGGTGTATCACATGCACCCGCCGGTCGCGGGCAGCGTAGTCATCGCAGATAGCGGGAGAACTGTCGGGCGAGCCATCGTCCACCAGCCAGATCTCCAGATTGGTATACAACTGGCACAGCAGGCTGTCGACACAGCGGCGCAGGCTGCGCTCCGCCTTGTAGACCGGTATGATAACGCTGAGCAGCGGCTGATCTGTCACGGCTGTTCCCCCTTATAGTACGATGCGATCATGGCGGCCACGGCATCGATGGAGAACCGTTGGCACACCTCGGGGCCGCTGTCCCTGGTTGTCTCGGACGCGGCGGCGGTGAGCAGGGCCTCCGCCCATCCGGCGGCGTCCGACAGCGGCACCCGCCGCGTCTCCGGCGACAGCAGGGCCTCGATGGGAATATGCTCCGAGCATACCACCGGCAGGCCCGCGGCCTGGGCCTCGATGGCCACAATGCCCAATCCCTCGAACCGGCTGGGGAACGCGAACACGTCCATGGCCCACAGCAGCCGCTCCACGCCCCCGGTCACGCCGTAGAAAATGACGCGGTCCGCGATGTTCAGCGCGGCGGCGCGGGACCGGAGCTTTTCTTCGTCCGCGCCCTCCCCTACCAGCAGCAGGCGGGCACGAGGCTCCCGCGTCAGAATGGCGGGGAGGATGTCCAGCAGGAATTCCTGATTTTTCTGATAGCACAGGCGGCCCACATTGCCGATGAGCACGCCGTCGGAGCAGCCCAGCTCCGCCCGAGCCGCCTCCCGCTGCTTCGGATCGAAGCGGAAGCGGGACAGGGCGATGCCGTTGGGGATGAATGTATAGCCCCTGGCGGCCAGGTCCCGCTGGGAAAACAGGAAGTTCGCCGCATCCCGGGAGCAGGCCCAGAGCGCCGTGGCATAGCGCCCCAGATACTGCCGTCCCATGCGGTGGAGCAGCATCTTCGCCCAGCGCAGCGGGCTTTTCCGCAGGGCGGTGTTATGACTGTGGGCGATGCGGACCGGCACACCGGCCTGCATCGCCAGCTTGGCGTAATATAGGGAAAGGCTCTGAAACGCGTTGATGTGCAGCACATCGTAGTGCCGCTCCCGCAGCAGGCGGCGGAACATGGCGTGGTTCGTCAGAAGGCGGCGCTGGCTGCCGGATAGCTGGTAAAACCGGATGCCCAGCTTCTCCAGCCGCGCGGTAAACACGCTGTCCAGCAGCTTGGAGGTCACAATGTCGATCTCCAGCTCCGACAGGTCCGCGTGGGTATAGACGCTGGCCAGAAACGACTCGATACCGCCGGACTCCCAGCTCTCGCAGAAGCAGCATATCCGTTTCACCCGCCGCTCTCCCCTTTCCGTTTATAAGGTCAACTCGCCCTCCAGATACGCCTGATACCGGTCGCAGATGGGGGCAGTATCGCCGAAGTCGATCTGGCGGCCCCTGTGGAGCCACAGCACTTTGCTGCACATCTCCCGCACCTGGGACAGGGAGTGGGAGACCAGGATGGTGGCGGCGCCGCCGTGGATGATCTCCCGCATCTTGGCCTCGCTCTTTTTGCGGAACGCGCCGTCGCCCACGGAGAGTACCTCGTCCAGAATCAGGATGTCCGGCTGGACCAGGCTGGCGATGGAAAACGCCAGGCGGGACTTCATGCCGGAGGACAGCTGCTTGAAGGGCCGGTCCTCGAAGCTCTTGAGCTCCGCGAACTCGATAATGCTGTCATACGTCTCGTCCATGAATTTGCGGCTGTAGCCCAGCATGGCGCCGCGGAGATAGGCGTTCTCCCGCACGGTCAGCTCGCCGTCGAAGCCGCTGGCCAGCTCCAGCAGGGCGGCCACCTCACCGTTGCGGCGGATGCAGCCCTCCGTGGGCTCCATGATGCCGGAGACGGCCTTCAGCAGGGTGGATTTCCCCGCGCCGTTGGTGCCGATGATGCCCATCATCTCCCCCTTGTCCAGAGAAAATGTGATGTCGCGGTCGGCCCAGAACTCGTTGACGTGATAGTTGCCCTTGAGCTTGCGCACCACATACTCCTTCAGGCCGATGTCCTTGAAATCGCCGGTCATGTAGCGGATCGACACATGATTTACTTCCAGAATGCTCATATTGCCCCCGTTACACGTAGTATAAAAATTTGGTATTGTTCTTTTTATAGATCAGGCAGCCCAGCCCCAGCACGATGACCACGTCCGCCAGCATCAGCAGATGGAACCACACGCTGGGGATGGTGGCCTCGATGACGATCTTCCGGAAATAGCGGATAAAGAGGTACATGGGGTTCAGCAGGAACAGGTTCCGGATCATAGGCTCGTAGGTGTCGATGGAGTAGAAGATGGCGGACATATACATCAGCAGCTGCAGAAACACTGTCCACAGGTACTGGATGTCGCGGAAGAACACAAACAGCGCCGATAAGATCAGCCCCACGCCGATGTTGAACAGCAGCAGCAGCACGATGGGGTACACCAGCAATATCAGCTTCCAGGTGAATGTGATGTTGTCGATGATGCAGAACGCAAAGAACACACACAGCGTGATGCCGAAGTTGATCAGCGTCTGCACGTTCTTGGAGAACAGGAACAGGTACTTGGGCACGTTGACCTTGGTGAAGATGGATGCGTTGCCCATCAGGGACATCATGCCCTGGGACGTGGATTCGTTGAAGTAGGTGTACACCAGGTTGCCGCAGAACAGGAACGTGGTGTAGTGCTCGATGTGGCGGCCGAAGAAGTGGGTGAACACCAGGCGCATCACCAGCAGCATCAGAAGGGGCGACAGCACGCTCCACAGCATGCCCAGCACCGTCCGCTTGTATTTTTTCTTGAAGTCCCGCTTCACCAGCTCTTCAAACAGGAAGCGGTAACGTGTATATTTTTTCAGCATGTGTACTCCGTTGGTCATAGAAATTTTGGCGTTGCAGACTGCCTCCGCAGCCCGCAGAAAGTCGAGGTTATCGTATCACTTTTCACCAAGAAAGTCAAGAGATGTGCGGTAATCCGCTAATTTGTAGTGTTCTACCTGAAAACGTTTTTATCCTCCTCTCCCCCGCTTCTGACACGAAAAATAGCGGCGCCGCAGGCCTATGCGAGGTGCATAGTCCTGCGGTGCGGGGCCGGTCTGTGGGGCGGTGCGGAAGTCGAGGAAAAAGGCGCAGACTTTCCTATTGACAATGCGGCGGAACTATGCTACCATGCAGTTAGATTACTTTAACCGCCACGTGAGCGGTTTTTTCTCCCATGGCGGTTAGAGTAGTCTAACTTCGCTGTGGACATAGAACACCCACATATCACAGGTCTGACGTCCACCGCGGCAGGCGGCGCGGGAACATGCCGTCTGCGGTGACGGTCGGAGCCAAATAGAAGAAAGGAATCTGATACTATGAAGACTGCTGTTATTTACTGGAGCGGCACCGGCAATACGGAGGCCATGGCAAACGCTGTGGCGGAGGGCATGAAGGAGGCCGGCGCAGAGGTCACCATGCTGACGCCCGATCAGGTACAGGCCGGCGAGCTGGGCGGCTACGGCGCCATCGCCTTCGGCTGCCCCGCCATGGGCTCCGAGGTGCTGGAGGAGATGGACTTCCAGCCCATGTTCGACGCCTGCAAGAACATGCTCAGCGGCAAGCGCGTGGCGCTGTTCGGCTCCTTCGGCTGGGGCGACGGCCAGTGGATGCGCGACTGGGAGAGTGACTGCAGCAATGCCGGTATCTCCCTGACCTGCGAGAGCGTCACCTGCTGCGAGACGCCGGACGACACCGCTCTGGCCGCCTGCCGTGAGATGGGAAAGGCGCTGGCGGGCTAAGCCCCCTGTTCCAGACAGAAAAGGACGCCCTCCGAGATCTCGGAGGGCGTCCTTTTCTGCATATCTCCGATGCCAGGAGGGAAACGTCAGCCGCACGATCCGCATGCACATCATGCCGTCGTCCAGCAGCGCCGGGAACCGGAGCTTTTGTCGGTAAGTATTGCGTAAACATGCCGCGTCATAATGCGTTCACCCGGTCAGAATATCGGCAATTCTCTTGCAGGTGAAACCATCGCCACAGGGATTCGCAGCGTTACTCATCTTGGCGCATTTTTCCAGGAAATTCAAGCAGTGATGGCAGTTCGATCGAGGCAGCGCTGCATGAACTGATGGATCGTAAGGCGGAACAAACGGTAGAATTCTTTTCGCATATCTATGGGAAAGCGCCAAATGCCGATGCGATCCGCCTTTTGATGGGCTCACAGTTCTGGTACTTCCGCCAGCTGCTGGATCAGCATATGGAGGAAGGCAGAATGCTTACCTGCTTACAAGCGGTCCTTGATTTCACCAACGCCGGCTGACGGCAGTTATGCGATACCTTGCAATAAATCCGAAAAGTTGATTCGGACGGTCCATCCGTCCGTTTCTTATGGCCATCTGGAACGGCTGAAGGACCGCAGCGTTTATGCGCTGTCCAGCGGCGAGCGACAGCTCATCTCCATCCTCTCGGCATGGGCCATGGACACAGATATTTTTCTCCTTGACGAGCCAACAGCAAATCTCGACTTCGCCGCCACGCAGCAGTTAAAAGAAATCCTGCTGGCGCTGAAAACGCAGGGCAAAACGCTGCTGCTCAGTGAGCACCGGCTCTGCGACGTTCAGCCATATTCCATTCAAAAAGGAGTCTTTCACCATGTCCATTGCGCGGGACCACGGTTCGGAGACTCCTTCTACCATTTCTGTCACGTGTTTCGATGTGTTAACGGCATGGCAGTAATGTTGCGCAGAGGATGGCGGCGGTCATCAGGAGCATCCGCGCAAGGTTTCCCCACCGTCAGCGTCTCGCTCCCACGAAGGCAGGCATCGCGCCCCAAGCAGCAAGAGCCAGCACCATAAAGGTGATAACGTTGATAAATGAACGACTATAGATGTAGTGAAGCATCAATGCAATTTTCCTCGGATTGGTGCAATTACGCGGTCTTTTACAATGCTGCGGAAGTAGGCATATTCTTCACAACGGTGATATGCCAGCCAAAATATGGCATTCGGTACAATCGCCGTGAACATTGTCATGACTGCAAAACGCAAGACCGTTGTTGCAGAAGATAGAACTACATATCGGATCGTCAGCATGACAATCAAAATAGCTGCGAGCAGGAGAACTCTCCTGAAATAACGGGCAAAGAAAGGCTTACATGAGACTTCAAACCCATACCTATGGAGAATAAGCGGATCATACCACAGGCTGATTGCTGCTCGCGATAAAAATGTGGCGAACAGAACGCCAAAGACTCCCCATAGCTTTCCGAGAAAGATTGAAAGAATAATATTTAGAATCGCCACCAAAATCGGCCGAAACTTTCCTTGCTTAAATAACCCTATGGTCGAGCGGAACACCCAAAGCGTATTCATGTAACCTGCCACGAAGAAATTGATCGCAATGGCAATCGATATGGGAAGCCCCAGTACAAAGCGCTCGCCAGCCCATATCTGTACAAACGGATCTAATAATGTAACCAGCGCAATAAAGCTGAACCCATACAACCAAAAATTCAGGAATTCAACTTTCTTGAATAGTGCATAGCCCGCATGTTTATCTTCCGTTGCGAAAAAATTTCCGAGGCTTCCCGTAATGGCTGCTGTGATCTGGCAAAGCACACTGGTTATGGAATCGCATATGAGCGTATAGTTTGACAGTCGCCCGACCCATAAAACGCCGACAACGGCAGAAATGATAATGTTATCCGTTCCATTCAGCGCAACATGACCGACTTTTGTCAGAAAAAGGGCACCTGTATCTTTCAATAGCTGCCGTTTTTCATCTCCATTCAACCTATCATCCTTATATTTCGATATTTCCGGATATCGTTTTTCTGCCAAATGTGCTACATAGGCATTGACACAAAGCGTTCCCGCAAGTTGAATTAGAAGATAACTCAAGTAAGCTCTAAACAGCAGGAGCAATAAAACTTGCAGTGCCGTTTGAATAATCGCAATGGTATTCCGGGCATTCGTTTGCACATATTCTTTTTGATCTGCTAAAAAAAGTGTTCCCTTGCAGGCCGCAAAGCAATATGACAAACCGGAGTTCAAAAGGAAAATTATATAGTACAGTGTTAGCCATGGGACATCTGGCTTATCCTTGATAATGACATCCATGAAAGGGATAATACAAACGCCTATCCCCACAATTGCCATTCCCACCGCAAAGTACGCTTTTTTATAGAAATAAAGAAGCTCCGCAACTTTCTGATAATTCTTTTTAGCCATTGGCTCGTACATGTGATAAACCATCGCTGAGCCAAAGCCTAATTCTGCAAGGGAAAGAACCGTCAGAATGTTACTGTATAGTCCATTCACACTAAGGTAGGCTTCATCCAAGCAGTGAATGAAAATAGTTCTAACCGCAAAATTAAGAATAATTGTGAGCATTCTTCCCAGCAAGCCCGTTGCCAAGTTAAGTGCAGAATTCTTCAAACGGCTGTTTCCCATTGAGTCAATCTCCAAATTTCCTAATAAAGCGGCTTTCCTTTTCCTTGCAGGGTATACCAAGCATGGCGCAAGAAAAACCTGAATTTGCGCTTTGCCTTTTGCAGCAGCGTCTCCTGAAAAAAAGTCTCAATTGCTCTTTCTAAATCACACCTCTCTGTATAGGCATAAAACGCAGCTCTCTGCGCCCCTTCATCAAAAGATGTAAGCAAACTTTGATTGTATTTCAGGATTGTATCAATTTCAAACTGGCGACGAACAATCTCGCTTCTGTTCAAAAAGAGAGTTCCCTTTTCTGAATTTACAATGACCGCCGAAAGGCCATTGTTGTCATCCATATCCGGTATCGAAATCTCTGCACCCCAAAGGTCGCCAATTGTCAGGTCGCTGCCGCTTTTAAAAGCCCGAAACTGGCAAGAAAAACAGCTTTCTTTTAGGGTCACGCCCCGAAAATAGCCTTGCATATATGTATCAAACGTCATGGGTTCCGAATGGACTTTTCCATTTGCAAACTCCATTCTCACAGAGCTATTATGCCACCCCTTCTTCTTGTTACGAAACTCCATCCTTGTAAGCCTTGCGCCATATTTCCTTTCCTGCATACCAATATACGTTTGCAGCATATGGTCGCTGGGAATCCCATGGCAGATCAACTCCACAAGAACCAGATTCGGATACTCTTTTCCAAGAAATGTGCGCAGTCCCGCGACCTGGCAGGGGCACCCGCTGAACAAAACCTTGCGCCCCTTTTCCAGCACATCTTTGACTTCCCGGTAGCAATACCCCACATCGCTTTGGGCATACTTGGAGCCCATCATCCGCAGAACATCTTCCTTGGCATCGGAAAGGATGTGCTTGACATGAAACTCGTCATCAAACACTGCGCCGCATACATATCCGCCATCGCGGAGCATTTGGTCGGCAAGCTCATAAAAAACACCGCCCGAGCTGCTGCGCATCCGCATAGGGTCATTCTCGCTTTTGGCTGCAAAGGCTACAGGATACCCCTCACCAGGCTTTCCTTTGTTCCCCAAAATTGGGCAAGCCTTTTCACATTGGTTGCAATGAATGCAAATGTCTTCATTGATCTGAGGATATCTAAAATCCAGATGAACCTTGGCCAAGCTGATCGCATCTACCGGGCAAGCATTTACGCAAGCGCCGCAGATCGCACATTCTTGAACCGAAACCTTATCAATCATCTCTCCACATCCCTCAGCACTTCGTCTATATATGCTTTTGCGTGGTCGATCTCATCTTTCAGGCAGCGGCGTACGGCTGTCCAGTCCGTGCCAGCCGGGATCTCCGTCTCCGTTGTTACCATGTGGTCAGATAGCCCCAGCATGGTGGTAAAGTCGCGCATCCGCGTATTGATTTTCTCCGTGCGCTCCACGACGGCGAATTCCCTCTCGAATATCACCGAAAATGCCGTTGCATGGAAGGAGTTGGACAGGACAAAGTCTGCGCCCTGTACCAATCCGAGGAAATTCTCCGGTCCGCAGAGTGAGAAGCAGCGCTCGGCATACGGAATCTTGAAGACCGAGTAGATATGCAAGCCTCGTTCTGCCGCAATTCTCCCCGCCAACTTGCAGACAGCAGGGCTATTATCAAAGTCATATACCAACAGGTAGGGAGCCTCGCAGCGCTCCGGCTTCTCAGCCATCGTCTCCCACTGTGCCCGGTCAAGCAGGAATACCGGATCAAGGACGGTTACAGCGTTTGTGATCCCCAGCGTCTTTAGTACAGAAAGACCGGACTTTTCGCGCACAGCAATATGGTCAAAACGTTTGAGATACTGCGCCGTCACCTCCCGCAGCTCCTGCGGGAACTCGTCCACCGCAAAGCTGGCCGCGTAGGATGCGCGAATGCCATGCAGCGCAAAATCCAGATAGAAGGCCGGATCTTTCCCGTTGGGAAACAGCGGATTCCAGATCTGGTCGCTTCCAGCGAGAAACGCATCCGCCTCCGGCGGCTCCTTTTTCAGTTCCGCGTTGGAGGTGTATCGTTTTGTGAGATCAAGGTACTTGGCCGTAAAGCTGTCAAACGCCTTTTTGCGCGGCAGCATATGTAATCTGCCCGGAAGCTTCGCCAGCAGGTACGCCTGTTTCAGAAAAGGCTTGTCGTATTTGGGGTTGCTGACAATATCCAGCCGGTAATGTTTAGACAGATAATCCGGTTTATAGTCGATGATCTTTACATCATGCCCCAGCGACTTCAAATAGGTTTGCAGGGCGTAAGCCTGTAAGGACGCTCCAACATTATAGACATCGTGGCAGGTGATCGTACAAATTTTCATGACTTGCCTTTTCCCATAATCCTTCTCACGATCCGTCCCAGCTTTGCTCTGATCTGTGTGCGTTTCGGAAGCCAACTCATGGAGTACCAGTGGATCGAGTATGTATTCTCTGTTTTCGCCAGTTTCCCAGTTGTACTGTCCATAGGGTTGAAGTAATCATCCGGATAGACATGGATACCTGCGACGATCTGTTCCTGCCCATTACGGATAAGTCCAAAGCGTTCCAACACATCGCTGTTCAGGCGCGGACACCCTATCGGCATAACGCTGCTATCTGGCTGCATATAGTGCAGCTTTTTGTATTCATCGATCATGGCCTGCACAATGGGCTGATGCGGCACGGCCGCCATAACCTGCCCGCTGTTGACAAACCGGTTATTTTCAAATCCAATAAATCCCTCGTCATTCAGCAATGGCGAAATATCCCGCACAACCTCCACATCGGTGTCGAAGTACACGCCGCCGTACTGCTCCAGCACGATCAGGCGCATGACGTCGGACACGAAGGCGTATTTTTTCGCGGCATACGCCTCCGCCATGAAGGGCATGGCGAGGTAATCGCAGTTGTCCTCGTTCCACTCTCGGATCTCAAAATCCGGGCAGAACTTCTTCCAGCTGGCGATGCACTTCTTGGCAAGCTCCGGCTTTTCGCCGCGGCCAAACCAGCAGTAATGGATGATTTTCGGGATCATGGGTCAGTCCTCCAAGCAAGTTAAATGTGAAAGCGCAAAACATCCATTCTATCGATCAAACAACCCGCCGTATTATAGGGATTTTCTTAATTAACCATGTTGCAAACACGCAGCCCACATATACAACACAGGTCAGCACTGGCACACTTATCGCCGGCGCAAAGCAGGTTACATCAATGCCGAGGAGCTTCCTCATTGCAACGATCATAGCGGGGTGCAGGATATATACCCCAAGGCTATATTTTGCCAGGCCAGAAATTCCTTTTTCTGTGTGCAGGGCTTTTTTCCCGTAAATCAATGAAAATAGCGCAACTGCATACACCAGTGTAAAGGGCGAACTATAGCTGAGCCATACTCCTATACGCTCTTGCGAACTTTCTCCCGAGCACTTTAATAAGGTCAATGCGCCTAACAATATCGTCAGCAAAAACAGAACTCTGCATTGGCGCTTATTGAGAGGATACCGGTCTAAATAAGTTCCTAAAATATAATAAAGCAGTAAATATGCAGAAAACGGTGACAGCCACCTTACCACCCAGACGGACCGCAAATCAATAGCCGATATACCACACAGAAACGGAATAATGAACCCCACAAGCGAAAAAAGTATAATGACATACAAGAAGTCCCGCTTGCTCGCATTATCTGAAAATTTCTTGATCACGGGAGAAATTACATAAAGCCCCAAGAGCATATACAAATACCAAAACTGATAGTTGTAGGTCACGTCAGCTGTAACGACCGCCATTAAGGATTTCCAAATAATCGACGATGAAATCCCACCTATCAGGGCGTTGCACAGCAAATTATAACATAACCCCCAAAACACAATTATCAATGCGGTCCTAACAATTCTGTTCCGGACATAGGTATAATCCAGCTTCTTCGATTTTGATAGCAGCAGTGCTCCGCTTTTCATAACAAAAAGGGGGACAGCAACTTCCGCCATGATTCGATATATGTATATCGAAGGGCTTTCTATCTGTGCGGCCTGGTGAAGCAACACCACAAGGAATGACGCTATAATGGCCAAAATATCGAGTGATGCTTTTCTTGATTCTATTATCTCTGTCATCCTCATTCACTCCATCAGCGCGTAAATTTTTTCGATCTCCGCGCTGTTCGTATAGTCTCGCTTTTTACAGTTCTCCGACAGCCGCTGCATCCGGGCAGGGTCGCGCAGCAGCGCGGCGATTCCGGCGGCGCAGCCTGCGTTATCCATGGGAACGATCACGCCGTCCACCCCGTCCTCCAGCTGGCTGCCGGAGGTGGCGTAGTCCGTGATGACGACGGGCTTTCCGAGTAGCTGCGCCTCCCGCACGGTGACGGCCTTGCCCTCATAGCGGGAGGGCTGTACATACAGGTCGCAGGCGCGCATATAGGGGTAGGGGTTGTCCTTTTTGCCGAGGATGATGACACGCGCCTGCATCCCGGCCTCGTCGATCTTCTGGCGGATCAGCGCCTCGTCGCCGCCATAGCCGATGAGATACCACGTTACGTCAAGGCCGTCCGCCACCAGACGGCGGCAGATGTCCGGCACATTGTCGAAATTTTTCTGTTCTGAAAAGCGACCAACAGACAATAACCTAAACGGTTTTTCTTTTTGCATTTCGCCCTGCGGATTATTGGATTGGCGTTCGATCAGATTTTGGGGAAGAATATTCTCCACTGTTCCTGTCAAATGCGAGAGTTCAGGAAACTCTGTATCGAATGCAGTAGTCACTTGCTCCGACACGCCGCAAATGGCATCATAACCCTCCCACATGGCAATCTCCGCCGAGCGGTCGAAGGACAGCGCTGCATAGTCCGTGTGGATCCATGCTGCGTATTTCTTTGCCCTCGCCCGTTCCCGTGCAAAGTAGTGCGGCGTCAGGAAGCTGATGGCAAGATCATAGGTTTTGTCGGAAATCTGCGGCATAGAGCGCAGCGTGTACTTGTGGCTATACGTCAGCGCTGTAACGGAGGGCTTGTCGTCGGGATGCTGCTTGTCAAAACGCCGCGCCGCAAGCTTTCCTTGCAGCCGCCCACAAAGTACGCCGAATTGACCGTTTTTGATAAGCGACGCCATCGGCACGGCCAGCGACGCATACTGTGGAATCTCCGGCAGAAGATTTGCCTTGGGATTCAGATATGGCATCAGCTCGCCGCTGTGCCGCATCAGAAAGAGGTCAACGTCATAGCGGTCGTAGTCGATGGAATCCAGCAGCCCCAGAAGGCTGCGCTCCACGCCCCCAAGCTCCATGGCTTGGGAGAAGATGAGAACGGATGGTTTCATCGAGCCTTTCTCCTGATATACCCCGTCAGCACCCACCCAGCCGGTGTACACAGCACCGTCAGCAGTTTGCGGGGCGATTCCTTGATATAGTTCCGGTTTCCCGCGATCTGGCTGCTGGAGCAGTAGTGGATACAGTCCAGCAGCAAGCGCTTAAAGGACTCCGGATGCTGCATCTTCACCACGCGCCAGAAAGCAAAACCCTGCGGATTTTTGAGATACTGCCGCAACATGTTATTGCTGGAACCATCGGGCTGGTATTCTACATTGCAAAGCACCTCATTCAGCACGGCCAGTTTGTAGCCTTGGTCTATCAATAGATATTTATAGGCCAGACTGACATATTTTTCGCCTTCAAACACGGGGTACTCCGGATATGCATTGATGATACCCGTGCGATAGACCAGCTTCTTGTCGCCGGTGCCGCCCGCAGCATAGTAACCGGAGAGCGTTGTTTCTGTCACAGCAGCAGGGAAATCCTTGCCGATAATTTTTCCTTCAAAGTCGGCATCAAGGCCAACGATGCCGGCATAGCCCTTGTCCTTGACCTCGGCCCATTTGCGCAGGATCTTCTCCACCGCGCCAACTGCCAGCACGTCGTCGGAATCAATGCAGGTGTTCAGTTCCGTGTGGATATTGGCGTAGGCCGCATTGTGAGCCGTGTGCATTCCGCCATTTTCCTTGTAGATATACTGAATCTCAAATCCGTTGTCGCGGCTCTGCCAATCACGCACTAGTTCTGCGGTGTTGTCGGCAGAGCCGTCGTCTACGATCAGCCAGATGAAGTTCTTGCAATTCTGGCGGCAAAGACTTTCATAGGTGCGCGGCAGGGTGTGTGCCCGGTTGTAGGTAGGGGTGAAGATCGTGAGGATAGGCTCAGCAATTCTGTTCATAAGCGTTGATGTAGAACTCCTGTAGTTTTACGGCCTCGGTAGTGATATCGAAGCCATGGGCGGCAATTTCGGCTCGGCGATCAGTGCGGTGGATGGCTCGCTTCGCAAGGATCTTCTCCGCCCATATCTCCGGGCTTGCGGACAAAGGCATGACATCCACCAAACCCTCAGTCAAGATGCACTCGGGAGGAATCTTGTCGGAGATAATGCACGGCAGCCCCGCCGCTTGCGCCTCGACCATGGTGACTGGCAAGCCCTCATACAGCGACGGGAATACAAACACGTCCATAGCCTGCATCAAATCTGCGACATCGCCGCGGACACCGAGAAAACGTACATGCTCTGCAATGCCCAGCGCGTGTGCTTTAGCCTGTATCTTCAGCATATTCTCGCCGCCGCCGACCAGCAAAAGGATCGCGCTCGGCTCTTTTTTCAGCAGTGCGGCAAAGATGTCGAGCAGAAATGGATGGTTCTTCTGCGGATTGAATCTGCCAACATGGCCAATAATCAACTTATCTGCCAAACCTAACTGATGGCGCATTTCTATACGTTTTTTCGGATTAAACGAATAGGCAGTAGCATCGATGGCATTGTTGATAATCTGATACGGTGCTCCTCCAAACATCCAATCACCTGCATCCTTCCCACAAGCAAATAAATTAGTAGTATATTTAGGGATGCTCCGCTTATACCATAGCTTGATGGGATATTTCAGATTCTTGTCTTGGTTTGCATTATGGCTGTGGGCGATGCGGACCGGAATATTATGCTGTGCAGCGGCCCTCAGGATTACCGAACTAAGGCAGTCCTGATGTACATGAACAATTTTGTATTCCGGGTGTTCATCAAAAAAGTGATTCAGAGCAGCTAAATAGCCTTCGCTCCAAGGCACCAGCCGGGGCAAACGATAGAGCTTTCCACCAAGGGATTCGATTTCATCGTCAAACGCCGCTCGCTCCTGACGGTGTACCAGAAAATCGAACTGCACCCTTTCCCGGTCAATGTGGCGGTAATAATTCATGAGCGTGGATTCCAGGCCGCCGCGCTCCATGTGGGTGACAACTTGTAAAACGCGAATTGGAGTCATCATTTATCTCCCTGCCAAGTTTAAGTATTCTGACAAGCTCAGTCTCGCAAAATCCTGGTCAAATGGCCGATTGATCGCATTTTCATAACAGAAATACACAAGATAACCCGCTACCATCAAAATTTTCAATATTCTCCCGTCTCTGCCGCCGATCTTCTTTAACATCCACGGGAGCGACAGCGACTGAAAAATCAGGAAATAGTTTGCCAGCCGCGCAAAATAATTTGCCGTACCGAACAGGCCCACAAACATAATGGCGCCATTGAGCATGGTCAGGTTCACCATGAGGTTCTCCGTTTCAGAGCTGTCTGCGAACAGCTTCTTGCGGTAAATATACGACAGCACCAGCGGCACATTGCAGACAAGTACACGGAAAATATTAACGCCCTCGCCTGTAAACTCAGAAATCGTGTATTCCTCTCCCAATAGCGTTGTGATATTGACGACCATGCCAAGCAGCGGGCGGAGGAGAAATCCCGCCGCAAGGGAAAATGCCAGCATCCAGTAGGTCCTCTTTGTCCACGGACGAAACTCCATGAACGGCACCAGCAGATACATCAGCGAATAAGGGTGGATCAGCGACGCGATCAGGACGCCCGCTATAAAGAAAAACCACTTCCTTTTAAGCGCAAACGTTACTGTAATGACTGCAATACCGACGGCGGCGGCCTGCTTGATGCCCGCGAAAACAAACGTATAACAGCCGGTGGTAAACAGCAGGAAAACCGTCAGCGGATAATCTGCAGAATATCTGTGCACAAAAATAAAATAGCAGGCAACCGTCAGGAAAGCCCAGAACATCAGAAAATTCTGTGTGGATACACCGCAAATTTTCAACTGGTAATTGATCCAGTTGAAGAGAGGGTTCGCGCCTACACTCTTGTCTGTCATTTTCCACGAGCCTTCTGTGATCAGCTCATAAGCATAACGATACGCCTCCGTATCATTGCACTGTGTCCGCAGTCCCGCAAAGCCTGCCAGCAGGATGATGATCAGCAGGGTGCAGAAAACCAGTCTGTGCCGTTGGGCATGGTTCATCGGTCCCATCGTAACATGATCCGCACACCACGCCAGTGCAGCCGTTATGAGCATGAGGATGACTAACTCTCGCATTTCAGATCTCCAAGTGTTTGATCGTCTCCGCCACAACGGCGGTTTTACTGAATTTTTGCTCCATCCGCGTCCGACCGCGGCGACCCATTTCAGCCTGCCGATTCTCCGGCAGCTCTGCAAAACGCCGCATCGCGTCGCAAAGCGCGTCTGCATCCTTTGTCGGGCACAGATATCCGCTGACACCGTCCTCCACCGCCTCTCGGCAGCCGGGGATATCGCTGGTGATGAGGGCGCGGCCGGTGGCGGCACCCTCCAATAGAACATTGGACATGCCCTCATGGTACGATGGCAGCACGACGCAGCTCGCCATGGCGTAAAAGCGCTTCATATCCGGCTGATAGCCGTGATACTTGACCACGCCAGCCTGCTCCAATTTATCCATGAGGGGCTTATATTCCTCTTCAAATGAGCCGACGATATGAAACTCTACGCCGTCGCCGTATTCCTGCTTCATTCGCTTTGCGGCGGCAAACAGCTCGTCCACACCCTTTTCGCGCATGACGCGACCCACAAAGAGAAAGCGCACCGGCCCCTCCTGCGGGTAGGGCTGATAGGGATAATCTTCTAAATTGACGCCTGCACCGCTCAGCACCACGTCGCGCCCCTTCGGCACAACGCCAGTGGCGGCAAGGGTATCCCGATTCCCGGCATTCTCAAAAAAAACGACCCTCGCACCCTTCAACGCCGGTTTGTAGAGCGCCAGCACAAACTTCTTGAGCCAGCCGCCGTTTTCGATGGCGCTGCCAAGTCCCGTGATGTTCACGGCATAGGGGATGTGCGCCATCCGGCAGGCAAGGCCGCCGTAGATATTGGGCTTGATGGTGTATGTCAGAACCAAATCCGGCTTGACCTCTTTCAGCATGGCCCTGTACTGCCGGAAGAGTTTGCTGTCATGGATGGGGTTCATTCCTCGGCGGTCAACGGGAAGTTCAATCACCTCGTCCACCAACTTATGAAGTTCCTCCCAGCGGTCGTTATGTGGGACAGCAACCGTAACATTCGCGTGTTTTTTCAGTTCTGAGATCAAGTCCTTGCGGAAATCGTAAAGGCCGCCGCTGTGATTGGCCAGTATTGCAATTCGCTTTTTCATTTGTTATCTCGAATAAATCGGCAGGGATTTCCGTAGGCCACTTTATTGGAGGGAATATCCTTTGTAACAATAGCACCAGCGCCTATTAAGCAATTTTCTCCAACTCGCTTCCCAAGAGTAACAACTACACCGTCATCCAGCAGAGTATTTTCGCCAATGCTAACACCGCCGGACAACACTACTCCCGAGGCGATATAAACATGGTCGCCTATAACATTATCATGGTTCACTTGTGAGCCGGTATTAACCACCACGTTGTCGCCAATAACAGGATTCGGCGTAATCAAGCAACCGCATTCTATCAAAACACCTTTGCCTATTTTCGCGTGGGGTGAAATGACTGCATTGGGATGAATAATATTAACGGGTTCCCAACCCCGATTAATCATATATTTAAATGTGTTCCTGCGATATTTCATTGCACCGAAAGCAATAAAGAATTTATTCGTTTTGTATTGCCTTTGTATTGCATCTAACTTAGCAGGAGAATAGTCCCCCAAAATTTCGACACCATGAGAAATCGTTCCCTTTTTGGCCGCATCGCCATCCAGCACACCGATTACATGGTATCTCCTTTGTGATTCGACATTGTACATAACAACGCCACAATGCTGGCCGCCACCAATGAGTATAATATCTTCCATAAAACACCCCATGCTTACATCCAGACATTTATTCCAGTCTGTTTCCAACGAAATCTTCCATTGTTGCGCTGCCTTCTGCGCTGATTCCCTCGCGGGCCAAAACACAGCGGACAGTCATAAAGATAATCTTCACGTCCAGTGCAAAGCTGATATGGTCTACATAGTCCACATCATAGACAAACTTTTCTTCCCATGACGCGAGATTACGGCCATGCACCTGCGCCCAGCCGGTAAGGCCGGGGCGTACATCGTGGCGGCGATGCTGCTCGTCGTTATACAGCGGCAGGTACTTTACCAGCAGCGGTCTCGGCCCCACGATGCTCATCTTGCCGTGGAAAATATCCCACAGCTCCGGCAGCTCATCCAGGCTTGTTGCTCTCAAATTGCGGCCAAACTTCCCTAACCGGATTTCGTCTGGCAGCAGGTTGCCGTTTTCATCCCGTGCATCGCTCATACTGCGGAACTTATGGAGTTTGAAAATTTTCTCATCCCTTCCCGGACGCTCCTGGCAGAAGATCACAGGACTGCCCAGCTTCACGCGCACCAATATCGCCGTCACCAGCAGCAGCGGCGACAGGACGATCAGCGCCATTCCGGAGAGAAAAATGTCAAGGAATCGCTTGACGAACTTCTCGTAAAATCCAGCCTTGTGCCGCATCAGAACATCCCCCGGATGACCTCGCATACGCGGTCAACGTCGTCCATGCTCATTTTCGTGTCGCTGGGCAGACACACGCCGCGGGCAAACAGATCGTCGCACACCGTCTTTTCGCTGACGCGGACAAAGGGGTAATCCGCAAAGACCGGCTGCAAATGCATGGGCTTCCAGAGGTAGCGCCCCTCAATGCCGGCCTCGTTCAGCTTTGCCAGCATCTCGCCGGGCGTCACGCCGCAGCCCTCGTCCAGCAAAGCGACAGACAGCCAGCGGTTCGATTCCGCGCAGTCCAGCTTCGGCTGCATGGTCAGCGGCAGGCCTTTCAGGTTTTCGCAGTAGCGGGCAAAGATAGTCCGCTTCTGCTCCACGCGCAGCGGCAGCACTTTCATCTGCCCGCGCCCAATGCCCGCGCAGATGTTGCTCATGCGGTAGTTGTAGCCGATTTCCTCGTGCTGGTACCACGGCGCGTTTTCGCGGGCCTGCGTTGCCAGCTTCAGGGCATGCTTGGCTTCCTCTTCCGTCTGGCACAGCAGCATCCCGCCGCCGGAGGTGGTGATGATCTTGTTGCCATTGAAGGACAGACCGCCGAACTCGCCAAAGGTGCCGCACTTCTGGCCGTTGTATGTAGAACCCAGCGCCTCGGCGGCATCCTCAATCAGGGGAACGTTGTGCTCACGGCAGATAGCGATGATTTCATCCAGCTTGGCCGGGTTGCCGTATAGATGCACCGCGACCACCGCCTTGGGCACACCGTATAGTTCAAAGGCATGGTGAAGAGCAGCGGGATCCATGTTCCATGTCTCCCGCTCGGAGTCAATGAACACCGGCTTCGCGCCGCAGTAGACGACAGGGTTGGCCGAAGCGGAGAAGGTCAGGCTCTGGCAGAACACCGCATCGCCGCGCTTCACGCCCGCGAGGATCATCGCCAGATGCAGCGCCGCCGTGCCGGCAGACAGAGCGACAGGATAGCCCTTACCCATGTAGGTACCCATCGCTTTTTCAAATTCGTTAACATTCTCGCCCAGCGGCGCGATCCAGTTCTTCCGAAATGCGTCGTTAATGTACTCCAGTTCATAGCCCTCACCCGACATATGCGGGCTGGCCAGCAAAAGTCGTTTATCCATTTTCCGCTCCTGTGTTTTTTGTCCAACGGATGCCAAAGTATGCTTCTGTCGGGCATGTTGGTTGTGTTCAAAAGTATAGTGAATCCGCGCCATGTCTTTCTGCCACTATGGCATGCAGCAATATGCAAGTTCATCGATCTGGCATATTGCTGCTTCCCACCCGAAAAAACGTTTGAATTAAGCCATTTTTATCGCTCAATTATACTGCATATAGGCAAAAAGTGCAATACCTAACAACAGATGAAAAAGCAGGGCGTGGTCACGAGTCAGCATATTCTCCTTTCTTTCACAAGGGAGTTGCCCATGGAATCCTTCAATCTGGAATATTACCGCGCCTTTTGTACGGTGGCACAGACCGGCAATGTCACAAAGGCCGCCGAGGCTGCTGTGCCTGTCCCAGCCCGCCGTAACCCGCTCCATCCACCGGCTGGAGGAGTCTCTTGGCTGCAAGTTGTTTACCCGCGTTTCCCGCGGCGTGCGGCTCACCGTGGAAGGCGCGGCGCTTTTTTCCCATGTGGACAGCGCTTTCAAATCTCTGTCCAACAGTGAACGCGAGCTGAGGCGGCTGGCCGCTTTTGAAGCAGGTACGCTGATCATCGGCGCTGCGGAGACGCCGCTGTACCATTTCCTGCTGCCGAAGCTGGGACAGTTCCGGGAGATGCATCCCACTGTGACGCTTCAGGTGCAGGGCAGCTCCACACATGAGACGATCCAGATGCTCCGCGCAGAGCAGGCGGACGTAGTGCCGGCAGTTTCTCCGCTGACAGATGTGGAGGACTTGTCCGTGACTGAGCTTGCCTCTTTTCGTGACGTGTTTGTGGCCGGGCCCAGATTCAAATCGCTGGCCATCGGCATTCTGCCATCCCTGTTCGCACAGAGCCTTCTGGCACAGGAGGGCTTTTTCGCGCTCGATACAGACCCCATCCCTGCCCGCCAGATTCTGTTGGTACATCGCGGCGAGGGCCGAACCTCACTGCTGTGCATACTCACAAGCAGTAAAAGAAAAAAGCCTTGCCATATCAAGGCTTTGCAGATGAGAAGAACTCCGTTTTTCGGCAAGAATGTTCGAAAAACGGAGTTCATTTCATTACCACAGTCCCATCACACGCTGCATCAGCAGACTGACGGCGGTGATGCCCGCCCAGCAGCAGGCTCCCAACAGCAGAGGTTTTCCCCCGCTCTTTACCAGCTTGACCACGTTGCTGTTCAGTCCGATAGCCGCCATAGCCATGATGATGAAGAACTTGCTCAGCTCCTTCAGCGGCTGAAACACCGCTGAAGGTACGCCCAGGGACGTGCAGATGGTGGTGACTACCGACGCGCAGACGAACCACAGGATGAATAGGGGGAACGCGTTCTTCAGCCGGAAGCCGCCCTGCCCCGTTCCCGCCTTCTTCGCCTGCATCAGCGACAGCACCAATGTGATGGGGATGATGGCCAGCGTGCGGGTCAGCTTGACGGTCACCGCCTTGTCCAGCGTCTGGCTGCCCAGCTCCCACATGCTGTCCCACGTGGAGGCCGCCGCCGTGACGGAGGAGGTATCGTTCACCGCCGTACCGGCGAAGATGCCGAAGGACTCGCCGGAGGCAGTATCAAACCCGATGGCCTGTCCCAGCAGCGGGAACAGCAGCGCCGCCAGTACATTGAAAAAGAAGATGACCGAGATGGCCTGCGCCACCTCCTCGTCGTCGGCGTGGATCACCGGCGCGGTGGCGGCGATGGCGCTGCCGCCGCAGATGGAGGAGCCTACGCCGATGAGGGTGCTGATATTGCCGTCGATATGCAGCAGCTTGTGAAGGGCAAAGGCCACCAGCAGCGATGTGGCGATGGTGCAGATGATGATGGGCAGGGACTGCTTTCCGGTTTGCAGCACCACGTTCAGATTCAGGCCGAAGCCCAGCAGCACCACGGCGGTCTGGAGAATTTTCTTCGAGGTGAAGCCCACGCCCGGCTTGCAGGCTGCGCCGGGCGTCCAGAGCAGGGCGATGACCATGCCGATGACGATGGAGAACACCGGACCGCCGATGACCGGTACCAGCTTGCCCAGCAGCCACGAGGGCACGGCGATGGCAAGGCACACCGCCATGCCGGGGAGATGTTTTCTAATGGTTTGCATACGATTTCTGATTTACTCCCGTTCCTTGCGGATGGCCTCCACCATGCGGGTCAGTCCGGTCTCGATGATGCTGCGGGGCATGGCCAGATTCAGTCGCACGTAACCGGCGGCGTTGCCCACGAACAGGCCGTTGCCGCCCTCCAGCAGCACGCCCGCCTTGTTGGCGAAGAAGTCCGGCAGGTCCGTGTCCTCCGGCAGGCATTTGCCCAGATCGACCCATGCCAGATAGGTAGCCTCCGGGATGTACATCACCGCCTCCGGCAGCTCACGGGTCAGGAACTCCTTCACAAAGGCGAAGTTTCCATCCAGATATTCTTTCAGCGCCTCGTGCCACGCGCCGCCCAGCTCATAGGCCGCCTTGGCCGCCGTCAGGGACATGGGGTTCACCGCGCCGAACAGCTTGTCCCGCTCCTTGAACCGCGCCCGCAGCGCCGCGTCGCGGATGATGATATTGGAGAAGGCCAGGCCTGCCAGATTGAAGGTCTTGCTGGGAGCCATACAGGTGATGAGCTTGGGGTAGTCCTCCATCACCCTGGCCATAGGGATATGGCGGCGGCCGCAGCGGATCAGGTCGCAGTGGATCTCGTCGGACACTACCCAGAGGTTATACTTCCGCATGATCTCACCGGCCCGGCGCAGCTCCTCCTCCGTCCACATGCGGCCGGTGGGGTTCTGGGGATTGCACCAGAATACCAGCTTGCAGGCGGGATCGGCGCACTTCTTCTCAAAATCCTCAAAGTCCATCTCAAAGGTGCCGTCGGCCTTTTTATGGAGTGGGGAGGTCAGCACACCCACACCGGCGTACTCCGCCGCGTGGACAAAGTAGCCGTAGGCCGGGGTGTTCACCAGCACCTTTTCATCCTTGGTACACAGTGTCTCCGTCAGCTGGTACAGGGCGGGAATGATGCCCGGCGTCACGCACAGCTGCTCTTCAGGGAAGCTCCAATCGTAGTGGTTTCTGCACCATTTGGAGAAAGCATTGTAATATTCATCGTTATACAGGCCGGTATAGCCGAAGATGCGGCGGTCGATACGGCCGCGGAGAGCGTCCAGAATCTCCGGGGCCACGCCGAACTCCATGTCGGCCACCCACATGCGGACGAACTCCTCGTCCTTGTAAGGGAACACCTTCTCCGGGCCGGCATGGAAGATATAGCCCCGGAAGCCGTCGGTATTCAGTGCATTGGTGTGGCGGCGGTCGATGATCTCGTCAAAGTTGTAGGTCATTGTGGTTGCTCCTTTCTTTTTCAGTGATGGTCGCATTTCTGACACTGTATCATGGATGTTTCACCCGCGTCTTTATAAAACACACCCGCCCACTGGCAGATGCTCTGCAGGATCGGCACCACGGAAGCGTCCTTTTCCAGCTTTCTCTGGTACATATCCACACCTCCTGTGTCTTCTTTATTATAGTGGGATATGCAGGCACTTTCAAGTCACTATGAAATTTATAAGCGGGTGTGTTTTTACACCCGCTTATGGCCTACCCGCTTATGGTCTCAAAGCTCCTTCTTGTTGTCCGCGCCGGGGGGCGGCGACGATGACCTTCTCCGGCGTGGTGTCCAGAACCACATCACCGACAACCAGCTTGCCTTCGGCCGTCACGTCCTTGAACGCCACAGGCACCACATTGGGTGCGCCATTGGCGCAGGTCGCCAGCGTGTGTCCTATCTGTCAGGAAGCCCTCTCCGACGAGGAAAGCGCCGAAGCGCCGCCTGCGGCGGAAGAAGCGAGGCGGTTTCGAGGAAGTGTCCTGACTGCCGGCCGCGGCAGCGGCTGGGAGCCGGCTGACACGACGGTGAGTGCCGAGGAGCACGCGAAAAAATCACCACCCAAATGGGTGGTGATTTATGTGATTACCCACAGGTTTTGTTGTTCGCACCCTCGCATATCGCAAGGAAGGGGGAGTGTGAGGGGGAAACCTTTGCGGGTTTCCCCACTCGCGTTCAATCACCCGCCCGCAGGCGACCGATTTTGCGCAGCAAAATCGCCGCTCCAAAAAAAACGACCACCCAATGGGTGGTCGTTTTTTTTGGAGCGGGCGACGAGGCTCGAACTCGCTTCCCGGCATCCCACGAATGGCTGTCGCCATTCGCAGGAGCCCTGCCTCACCTCTTGATTTGACGCGCTTCGCGCAGGTCGAGGCAGCGAGTTCTCTGGTGCTGCGGCACATTCCAAAAAGAAAACACCATCCTGACGGATGGTGTTTTCTTTTTGGAGCGGGCGACGAGGCTCGAACTCGCTACCTCGACCTTGGCAAGGTCGCGCTCTACCAGATGAGCTACGCCCGCAAACGGCGCCGCTGCTGCGGCACCTTGGTGCCTCCGGTCGGAGTCGAACCAACGACACGCGGATTTTCAGTCCGCTGCTCTACCAACTGAGCTACAGAGGCATATGGCGACCAAGAAGGGGCTCGAACCCTCGACCTCCAGCGTGACAGGCTGGCGTTCTAACCAACTGAACTACTTGGCCATGTGGATGGTGGGAACAACTGGACTCGAACCAGTGACCCCCTGCTTGTAAGGCAGGTGCTCTAACCAGCTGAGCTATGCTCCCGTACCTGCCGCTCTCGCCGAACGACATGGGCTATTATACTAAAACCATCCGCATCTGTCAATAACATTTTTGCAAAAACTTACTTTTTTTCTTGCAGGGACGCCAGCAACTGCTCCAGCTCCTCCTTGGAGAAATCGTACACCGTGTCGCAGAACTGGCAGCTCAGCTGGCAGCCGCCCTGCTGGCGGATCATGTCCTCCAGCTCCTGACGGCCCAGAGAGATCAGCGCCCGTTCCACCCTCTCACGGCTGCAGTAGCACTTGTAGCTCACCGGCTGCGTCTCCAGAATTTTCAAATCGAAGTCGCTCATCACTGCCCGCAGCAGGTGCTCGGGATCGGGGTCCTGCTCCAGCAGCGCCGACACCGGGCCGGCGGCCATGATGCCGCCCTCCACCTTGACAATGGTGTCCTCTGTGGCCCCGGGCATCAGCTGGATAAGGTAGCCTCCGGCGGACTTCACGCTCTGGTCGCGGTCCACCAGCACGCCCAGACCGCAGGCGGTGGGGATCTGCTCCGACTCCACGAAGTAACCCGCCACGTCCTCGGCGATCTCGCCGCCCAGCAGGTCGATGGTGCCCACGTAGGGCTCCTTCATGTGCAGGTCCTTGATGACGGTCAGCGTGCCCTCATGGCCCACGGCGCCGCCCACGTCCAGCTTGCCGTCCGGCCGCAGAGGCAGGTCCACCTGGGGGTTCGTCACGTAGCCGCGGACATTCCCCTCGTGGTCGCTGACGGCCAGCACGGTCCCCAGCGGGCCGCCGCCCTTGATCTGAAGGGTCAGGCTGGCTCCTTGTCCCTTCAGAGCGTCGCCCATCATGGACGCGGCCGCCAGCGTGCGGCCCAGCGCCGCCGTGGCCGCCGGCAGCGTCTTATGGATCTGCCGTGCCCGCTCCGTCAGGTTCCGGCTGTAAATGGCCGCCGCCTGCACCATGCCATCGTCGGAGATAGCCCGCACGATCTTGTCTTCCATATTATGTCAACCTCTCTCATTCAGTTTCGTATGCAGCAGAAATACACCCGCTGCTCGTCCTCCCGCGGATGGCGCAGCTTGGCGTCGCCATAGACACGGATGTCGCCGAAGCCTGCCTCGGTGAGCCACGCCGTCAGCTCCTCCACAGTGTAGGCCCGCTCGCGGTGCAGCTCCTCCCGCCGATCCCAGGCCTTGTCTCCGCGACGCCGGAACAGATCCATGTAATAGGTACAGAGTCCCTTGTGATACTCGGCGCGCCACACGCAGTAGGTATCCTCCGTCTCGTCCAGGAACACCTGTCCGTCCAGTGCCGCCAGCTTGGCTACGGTATTCACGTCGAACACCAGCACGCCTCCCGGAGCCACGAACAGGTGCAGCCGCCGGAACGTGCGGCGCACGTCGGCGGGGTCAGTGAGATAGTTCAGGCTGTCCAGACAGCAGATGGCGGCATCCACGGTGCCGTACAGATCCAGCTGCGGCATGGACTGATGCAGGAAAATGGGCGGCACGCCCTGTACGGTGCCGCCCTTGCTCATGGCCGCAGCCAGCATCTCCTCGGAGCCGTCCACACCGATAAGCTCATACCCGCGCCCCGTCAGCAGCCACGTCATGGTGCCGGTGCCGCAGGCCAGATCCAGCACCACCTTCACAGGGATGCGGCTGCGGCGGAACAGCTTTTCCAGAAAGTCCGCCCGCTTTTCGTAGCCCACATCCTCCGTCAGCGCATCGTAGGAGGAGGCCAATGCCTCGTAGCAGCTCATTTTCCCTCTTTCTCCTTCATCTTCTCCAGCACGCTCTCGTACCCGCCGTTTCCGTAGATCAGCGAGCGGTTGACGCGGCTGATGGTGGCGCTGGACGCACCGGTCTTTTCCAGAATGTCGTTATAGATCATGCCGTCGTTCAGCAGGGACGCCACCTCGTAGCGCTGCTCCATGCTGCGCAGCTCCGAGATCGTACACAGGTCCTGGAAGAAGTTGTAGCACTCCTCCTCCGTTTCCAGCGTCAGGATCGCCTGATAGAGCCGGTCGCTCTTCTCCTTTTTTGCGATCTTGGACTTGGCTGCTCTTACCATGTCTTGCTTCTCCTCTTTTCCTCGGGCCCACGGGCCTGTTCGTTGTTTCACATTGTACCATTTTAATCCGTGAAAGTAAACCTCTGCCCACAATTATTTTTTTCCCGGCAAAACAGAAGGCGGAGCGTCCGAACGGACGCTCCGCCGACAGCGGCGCCGTATATAGGATCAGTTCTCGGTCTTGCCGTGCAGCTTCTTCTGCAGCCAGTCCTTGCCGTCCACGTAGCGGGAGACGATGAAGGACACCACATAATCGCCAGCGGCGTTGACCATGGTGGCGGGAGGGTCCACCAGATTGCCGATGGCCAGTGCGATGGGGTAGGCGACAGCCAGCTGGTCAGGGAAGAAGATGGTGCAGACCACCAGCTCGCCGGTGCCGCCGCCGCCAGGAATGCCGCTCATGGCCACAGAGGAGAACACCGCCACGATGATGGCCAGGATGGCCTTATCCGTGGAGAAATCCAGGCCGAACACTCCGAACAGGAATGCCACCTTGATGATGGCGGACATGGCCGAGCCGTCCATGTGCATGGTGGCGCCCATGGGCAGTACGATCTCGCTGACATCCTTGCTGATGCCGGTCTCCTCCGCCACCTCCATGTTGGTGGGGATGCAGGCCACAGACGAGCAGGTGCCGAAGGACACCGCCGCCGGGCGGAAAAGCTTGGAGAACATGATCTTTGCGCCGCCCTTGCCGCCGCCGAAGCGGGCGTAGATGGGGAAGAAGATGAACATGTAGGCAAAGCTCATGACGTAGTAAATGATGAGAGTACGGCTGTAATCCTTCATCAGCTCGGGTCCATAGGTGGCTACCAGGTCGGCGAAGAAGCCGAAGAAGCCGATGGGCGCGTAGTAGGTGATGAGCTTCACGGTCTTCATGATGCAGCCCGTGACATCCTCCAGAAATTGAGCGGTTCTGGTCTCGGGCCCGCCGTTCATCTGGACGCCGAAGCCGAACAGCACCGCCGCCACGATCAGCGGCAGGATGGCCTTACGGCTCAGCAGCTCCATGAAATCCGGCTTGGTAAAGAAGTTCACGATCATGTCGCCGAAGCCCAGGGCCTCGCCGACCTCGCCCTCCACGATGGTGTACTGACCGTCCACCAGCGGGAAGATGCGGCACACGATGTACATCAGGACACCGGCGATGGCGGCTGTCACCAGAAACGTGGCAACGGTAACGCCCATGATCTTGCCGGCGCGCTTGACGCTTTTCATATTGGCGATGGCGGAGGCGATGGAGCAGAACACCATGGGCACCACCACGCAGAACATCATGTTGATGAACAGCGTACCCAGAAACTTGATCTTGCCGCCGAAAGCCGGCGCGAAGGCGCCCACCAGGCAGCCTCCCACGATGCCCGTCAGCATGAACAGGATAAACCAGTAATTTTTCAGGAATTTCTTCATAGCTCTCCTCCTAAGATACTCCAAACAGGATGTTACTGCACTTATTATACGGGCATTTTTCTCATTGTAAATCGCAATTCTTGCCCAGTTCCATGCAAATCGTGCTCTCGTGAACCACATCCGCCGATGGGCCGCGGCCGAACTGCTTCTTGTAGGCACGGGAGAATGTGGAGTAGTCCTGATACCCTACCTGTGCCCCCACCTCCGATGGCGAGGCCCCCTGAGCCAGCAGCCGCTGGGCCAGCAGCAGCCGTTTCTCCGTCACATAGCCGTGGATGGAATAGCCCGTCTCCCGCCGAAACCGCCGCATCATGTGGTACTTGCTGACGTAGAACCGCTCCGACAGCTGGTCGATGGTCAGCTCCTCCGTCAGGTGCAGGTTCAGGTATTGCAGCAGCGCCACCACCTTGCTGTCGCCGGAGGCCGCCTGCACCTGATGACCGCCGCGGCACACGCGGTTCACCTCCACCATCAGCTCCAGAAACTGAGCCCGCTCCAGCAGGGCCGCGCCGTACCCCCCCTGCCGCACCGTCCGGGCCAGCGTCTCGAACAGCTGACGCACGCGGCTGCCTCCCTCGTCGCGGTACACGTAGCGGAAGGAGTCCTGGGCCTGCCGGAAGCACTCCTCCAGGTCGCAGTCCTCCGTGCCCAGCGATGCCAGATACTGCGGCGCGATATACAGGATCATTCGCTCGTAGAAGGCGTCCTCCGCCACCTCCGGCCGGTGAATGCTGCCGCGGCCCACCAGCACGAAGTCCCCGGGACTCAGATCGTACCGCTCGCCCTCGATGGCGTAGCTCGCCTTCCCTGCCAGCAGAATGATGATCTTGTGAAACGTATGATAGTGGTATTCGATGCGCTCCCGCCGTCCGTCCGCCAGATGGAACAGCCGGAACGGCTCCCGCAGATAGCCCCTCACCTCGTACTGCAACGGTTCCATACACGCCACCTCCGCATTTTTTGCATACATTATATCACCAGCTATGCGCTTCGTGCAAGTTCTCTCCAGATTATTACCATTCTGAAAATTTTGTTGCCATTTTGTAATTTTTGTGTAGCTTTTTTGAAAGCGGTGTGGTATGATAGGATGCGTTGGGGGATAGCCCCCATGGAAATCTATGACACGAACGGCAGGTAATACCCATGTATCTGAAACAATTGGCCGCGTTCGGCATGTCCGCCGTCATGATGCTGTCCGGCGGCGTCGTGGCATCCGGTGCGGAGACGAAGAACGACAGTGAGACCACTCTGGTCACACCTTATGAATATAGTGCAGCCGTGGAGACTCTGGCCGCCAGCGGTGTGGCCGCCGGCAGTGCCACTGCCCTTCAGGCTGCCGACGGGCTGCGCCTGGCCCAGGAGTCCGGCGCGCTGGAGGAAAGCGAAAGCTCCCTGTCCCTGACGGAGCTGGCCGCTCAGGCCCTGATCCGCGAGACGGAGGAGCTGCAGAAGCAGAACTTCCTGGCGGAGTACGATGGCGTGCTGACCACCTGTGAGAACTACATCACCCTGCGGGCTGAGCCCGATCAGGACGCCGCCGCCCTGCGGACCATCTGGGCCGGCAAGGTGGCCCACCTCATCGATGTGGAGAATGACGACTGGTACAAGGTGAGCTACGGCAGCTCCACCGGCTACGTCATGGCCCAGTACTGCGAGCCGGTACACTACGCCGATTACGAGGGCACCTACGCCACCAGCACGCTGGTGGAGGACATCATCGCCTTCAGCTACACCTATCTGGGCACGCCGTACCGCTACGGCGGCACCAGTTACAGCGGCATCGACTGTTCCGGCTTCACCATGAAGGTGTTTGCCCAGTTCGGCATCTCCCTGCCCCACGGCGCCACCGGCCAGTACGCCCTGTGTACCCCCGTTACCACGGCGGAGCGGGCCCCCGGCGACCTGGTGTTCTTCAACACCAGCGGACGCGGCATCGGCCACGTGGGTATCTATCTGGGCGGCGGGCAGTTCATCCACGCCAGCACCAGCCGCGGCGTCGTCATCAGCTCCCTGTACGAGAGCTACTACGCCAATACGTATCTGTACGCCGGCCGCATCATCAGCGGCTGATCGTATCGAACCTTCTTCATGTTTCTCCGAAAGGACAGACCGGCCCGCGCCGGTCTGTCCTTTCCTTATATGCGGTATATTTGCATACTTATCCAATTATACACGTCATTTTTCCGTCATTCCGTCATGAATCTGCTTTAACTTTTCCCAATATATGCACGATTTTTACAAAGTCACACGTTTAATTGAAATTTTATTCATTTAGCGCTTGACATTTATACACCGCGGGCGTATGATAGCCACTGTCAGGAGGAACACCTCCTGCTGCATCATCAATATTCCGGCATACCGGAGCCATAAGAAAGAAGAAAGGAAGTACATCCCATGAAAAAGATGATCGCCATGCTGCTGACGCTGGTCATGGCCATGAGCCTGATGGCCTGCGGCAAGCAGAACGACAGCAATGCCAACGACAACAACGACGCCAATACCGGCGACGACCAGCCTGCGGCCAAGACCACCCTGGTGGTGGGCGTCTCCGCCGACTATGCCCCCTTCGAGTTCATGTATCCCGACGAGAACGGCAACATGGTCTACGGCGGCATCGACATCTCCGTGGCCCAGTACGTGGCCGACGAGCTGGGTCTGACCCTGCAGGTGGAGAACATGAGCTTCAACAACCTGCTGACCTCTCTGGACAAGGGCGACTTCGACATGGTCCTGTCCGCCATGGAGGCAACTCCCGACCGTCTGGAGAACGCCGACTTCTCCACCGGCTATTACAGCGATACCCCTCCCGCCATTCTGGTGAAGGCCGACAAGGCTGACCAGTACAAGACGCTGGCCGACTTCAACGGCAAGGCCATGGGCGCGCAGGCCGCCACCACCAAGCTGGACATGGTCAACGACATTGAGGGCGTCAACGCCGTCTCTCTGGAATCCGTGCTGGATCTGGTGAACGAGCTGGTGTATGACAAGGTGGACGCCATTCTGGTGGACGGCGGCGTGGCCCAGCAGTACGCTGACGCCAACCCCGACCTGGTCATCTGCAGCGCCTCCTCCGAGCTGCCCACCGCCGAGCCTTACTGCATTGCCGTGGCCAAGGGCGACCCCAAGGGCCTGCTGGACGGCATCAACGCCGCGCTGGCCAAGATGGCCTCTGAGAACAAGATCGAGACCTTCATCGCCGATGCTGACGCCCTGGCCAGTGTGGCCGTGGAAGTCTCTGCCGATTAACACCTTCCAAAATTGTGCGCGTAGTGCAAAGCCGTCCGCGACTTTGCACTTTCGCGCGTCTCCGACCAATTATTTACAGAAAGGACTGACCGCGTATGTGGTGGAGCAGCCTGTTCACGGATATGCGCCCCTCCGACTTCTTCAATTTCTCCTTCCTGCCCAAGTACGGCGTGGCCTTCGTCCGCGGCATCGAGTACACACTGCTGCTGGCGGTGGTATCCGTGCTGCTGGCGGTGATCCCCGCCCTGCTGCTGGCCCTGATGCGCCTGAGTAAGGTCAAGCCCGTGAAATGGCTGTCCGGTGCGTATATCGCCGTATTCCGCTCCACCCCCATGCTGGTGCAGCTGTCCATCATCTACTTTGGCCTGTTCTATGCCATCTCCCTGCCCCGCGTCAGCCTGTTCGGCTTTGTAGATATCAGCCGGTTCGTCCCCGGCGTGGTGGCGCTGGCCCTGAACAGCTCTGCTTACGTGGCGGAGATCTTCCGCGCCGGCATCCTGGCGGTGGACAAGGGTCAGACCGAGGCCGCCCGCTCTCTGGGTCTCAGCAGCTGGCAGGCCATGCGCCTGGTGGTGCTGCCTCAGGCCATCAAAAACGTGCTGCCCGCACTGGCCAACGAGCTGGTGACCATGGTGAAGGAGAGCTCCATCTGCTCCATGCTGGGCATGGCGGAGATCATGTTCGCCGCCAAGACCATCGCCGGCTCCACCGGCATCTCTCTGGCGCCCTACACCTTGGCGGCGCTGGTGTATTTCTGCATCAATTATCCGGCCTCCAAGGGCATTGAGGCCATCGAAAGGAGGATGCGCCGTGGCGACAAGCAGTAAGGTCCTGATCTCCGTCCAGCATCTGGTAAAGGAGTACAATCACGGCGCCGTCCACGCCCTGAACGACTGCAATCTGGACATCCACAAGGGCGAGGTGGTGGCCATCATCGGCCCCTCCGGCTCCGGCAAATCCACGCTGCTGCGGAGTCTGAATCTGCTGGAGGAGCCTACCTCCGGCGCCATCTTCTTCGACGGTGCGGATCTGGCGGGCAAGTCTGTGAACATCGACCTGCACCGTCAGAAGATGGGCATGGTGTTCCAGCACTTCAACCTGTTCCCCCACAAGACGGTGCTGCAGAACATCACCATGGCCCCCGTGACCCTGAAGAAAAAGACTGCGGCCGCAGCCAAGGAGCAGGCCATGGCCCTGCTGGAGCGCATTGGCCTTGCCGACAAGGCCAACGAGTTTCCCAATATGCTCTCCGGCGGTCAGAAGCAGCGGATCGCGATCATCCGCGCTCTGGCCATGGATCCTGAGGTCATGCTGTTCGACGAGCCCACCTCCGCCCTGGACCCCGAGATGGTGGGCGAGGTGCTGGATCTGATGCGGGACCTTGCCAAGGAGGGCATGACCATGGCCGTCGTCACCCACGAGATGGGCTTCGCCCGGGAGGTGGCCGACCGCGTGGTGTTCATGGCTGACGGCAAAATTCTGGAGGAGGGCACCCCCGCAGAGCTTTTCGACCGCCCCAAGGACCCCCGCCTGCAGGACTTCCTCAGCAAGGTATTGTGAGACAACGGAAAACCGCCCCTCCGGCATGGCCGGAGGGGCGGTCTTTCGTTGTTTGTTCAGCTTTTCCCGTGGATCTCGCCGCCGCACTTGGGACACGTGATGACGATCTTGCCCTTGCCTCTGGGCACGCGGCATACCGTGCCGCACTTGGGACAGGTGAAGTACTTGTGCTCCTTGTCCATCCGCTGCTGCTTATTTCCGGCGGCGCGGCGCTTGATGGGCCACCATACCTTCTCCAGAAAGCGGGCGTTCTCTGCCCGCCGCTTCTGCAGGCTGCGGGAAAACATGCGGTACACAGCGATGACCAGCAGCACCGTGGACAAAAAGCTGATGACCAGATGCACTGTCTGCTGTTTGATAAACATGTTGGCCACATCCAGCAGCAGGGCCGCCCAGATGGTGGTCAGGCCCAGCTGATCTGCGCCGTTGCGGCCATACATAAAGCGTGACAGCGCGTTGCCGATTCTCTGCAGAAAATTCATACGGAAGTCCGTCCCCCTGCTCTTGTGTCATTTCAAAGCGTTATTTTACAGGAAAACTCCGCAAAGGTAAAGGGCTTTTATGTAAAATTCACAGAATGGACAAATTTCCGCCGCGGCCATCGCGTTCTTGCCAACTCCCCGCCCGCCGTGGTATAATAGCGTGAGTTTATATCGCCCTCCTCGGGAGGGCCGGTCCCGCCGGATCGGTCCCCCGCCGGAGGAAACGGCAGAGCGCCCCGTCCGCGGGCGGAACCGGCTGCGCTTTCAGGCTGCGCCGCGGCGCTCTGCACGACTTATACTATGCCGCGCCGGCTCTGCCGGTGCCACCGAAAGGAGTCTCCGTATGATAAAAGTCGCTCCGTCTATCCTCTCCGCCGATTTTGCCCATCTGGGCCGCGATATTGAGGCCATCTCCACTGCCGATTACGTCCACGTGGACGTGATGGACGGTCTGTTCGTGCCCAACATCTCCATCGGCATTCCCGTGGTGAAGTCCATTCGCCCCACCACTACCCTGCCGCTGGACATCCACCTGATGATCGACCGCCCCGTGCGCTATGTGGAGCAGTTCTGCGATGCCGGCGGCGACCTCATCACCTGCCATGTGGAAGCGGACACCGAGGAGAACATCCACGCCGCCATCGACAAGATCCACGCCAAGGGCAAAAAGGCCGGCGTGGTCATCAAGCCCAGGACCCCTGCCAGCGCGGTGCTGCCCTTCATCGACAAGGTGGAGCTGATCCTGGTGATGACGGTGGAGCCGGGCTTCGGCGGCCAGAAGTTCATGGCCGACATGATGCCCAAGGTCCAGACCGTCCGGGGCTATATCGACGCTCTGAACCCCGCCTGCGAGCTGGAGGTGGACGGCGGCGTGGACGCCCAGACCTGCAAGCTCTGCATCGCCGCCGGCGCTAACGTGCTGGTGGCCGGTTCCTCCGTGTATAAGTCCGCCGACATCCCCGCTACCATCGCCGCATTGAGAGGTTGATACCATGGAATACTTCCCCGCACCGCTGGAAAAGCTGGTGGAACAGTTTGCCAAGCTGCCCGGCGTGGGCTACAAATCCGCCCAGCGTCTGGCCTTCCACGTCCTGAGCCTGCCCGCTGAGGAGGCGCAGACCTTCGCCGATGCCATCACCGACGCCAAGCGCAGCGTCACCCTTTGTCCCACCTGCCAGAACCTCACCGCCGGCGGGCTGTGCCCCATCTGTGCCGACGCCAAGCGGGACGACGCCACCATCTGCGTGGTAGCCGACCCCCGGGATGTCATCGCCATCGAGCGCAGCCGCGAGTACCGCGGCCGCTACCACGTGCTCCACGGCGTGCTGTCCCCCATGAACCATGTGGGCCCCGACGATCTGCACATCAAGTCTCTGCTGGACCGCGTGGCCCAGGGCGGCATCACCGAGGTCATCATGGCCACCAACCCCGACACTGAGGGCGAGGCCACGGCGCTGTACATCGCCCGGCTGCTGAAGCCCTTCGGCGTAAAGGTCACGCGCCTGGCCTACGGCATCCCCGTAGGCGGTCATCTGGAATTCGCCGACGACGCCACGCTGATGCGGGCACTGGAAGGGCGGCGGGAGCTGTGAAGCGTCTTGCCTGCCTGCTGCTGGCCTGTCTGACGGCGCTGTCCCTCACCGCCTGCGGCGCACCGAAGGCCCAGGAGGTGTCCCTGTTCGCCATGGACACCTACATGACCCTCTCCGCCTACGGCGACAGCGCGGAGGAGGCGCTGGCCGCCGCGTCCCGCGAGATCAACCGGCTGGAGTCCACCCTCTCCCGCACCATCGACACCAGCGACGTCAGCCGCCTCAACGCCGGTGAGACCGTGACGGTGCAGAAGGAGACGCGGGAGCTTCTGGAACGGGCGCTGGCCCTGTCCGATGAGACCGGCGGCGCCTTCGATATGACCGTAGCTCCGCTGGTATCCCTGTGGGGCATCACCTCCGACGCGCCCCATGTCCCCTCCCAGGAGGAGATCGACGCCCTGCTGCCGCTGGTGGGCAGCGAGCACGTCCATATGGACGGCAGCATCGTCTCGCTGGATGCGGGCTGCGCCGTGGATCTGGGCGGCATCGCCAAGGGCTACGCCTCCCAGCAGGTGGCGGACATCCTGCAGGCCCACGGCGTCACCTCCGCCGTGGTGTCACTGGGCGGCAACGTCTATGTCTGCGGTGCCAAGCCCGACGGCTCCGCGTGGAACGTGGGCATTCAGGCCCCCACCTCCAGCGGCTATGCCGCCACCGTGGCTCTTACCGACTGCTTCGCCGTCACCTCAGGCGGCTACCAGCGCTACTACGTGGCGGAGGACGGCACTGTGTATCAGCACATCATTGACCCCCGTACCGGCCGTCCCGCCGACAGCGATCTGCTGTCCGTCACCGTCATCTCCGATGATGGCACGGCGGCGGATGCCTATTCCACCGCCCTGTACGTCATGGGCGAGCAGGAGGCCGTGTCCTTCTGGCGCGCCCACGGCGGCTTCGACCTGATCCTCATCACCGCCGACGGCCGGCTGCTGTACACGCCGGAGCTGGCGGATACCATTACCGCACCGGAGGGCTGCGCCTATGACTTCCAACCCATCATCGCCCAGCCTGCGGCCTAAGCCGCTGGACGCATTGGTGGCCGCCGCCGTCATCGCCCTGACCGTGGTCACGGCACTGCTGTTCTACGCGCCCAAGACCGGCGCAGGACAGCTTACCGCCGTCATCACCCAGCACGGGCAAACTGTCCGCACCGTGCCCCTCACGAGCCTTGATAAGGAGCTGGTCATCCCGCTGGACGACGGCAATTATCACCTCACCGTCCACGTGGACGGCGCTGGCGTGTATGTCGCCGACTCCGACTGTCCGGGGCAGGACTGCGTCCACACCGGGGCTATCTCCCGGGCGGGACAGTCCATCGTGTGCCTGCCGGCGCAGGTGGTCATCTCGCTGGAAAGCGCCTCGTCCGACGTGGACGCGGTGCTGGGTTAGGAGGTGCGCCATGAAGCTGAATGCCCGTTCCATCGCCCTGTGCGCCGTGCTGACGGCATTGGCGCTGGGTCTGAGCACACTGGAAAACCTGTTTCCCGTGACACTTATCGTGCCGCTGCCCGGCGTAAAGCTGGGTCTTGCCAACATCGTCACCGTGTTCGCCCTCTATGAGCTGGGCGCCGTCCCCGCGCTGACCATCCTGACGGCCCGGTGCCTGTTGGGCGGTCTGTTCGCCGGAAACCTGTCGGCGCTGCTGTTCAGTCTGCTGGGGGGCTTCACCGCCATGCTGGTGATGATCGCCCTCAAGCACTGCAAGGGGCTGTCCATCTACGGCGTGTCCATCGGCGGCGCCGCCGCCCACAACATCGGCCAGATGGCCGCCGCCTGCATCACACTGGGCAATACCATGGTGCTGGGCTATCTGCCCTTCCTGTTGGCCGTATCGCTGGTCACCGGCACGCTCACCGGCTTCGTGGCCGGTCTGCTGTTCCGTGCCATGCGCAATATCCACCTATCCCACTGAGGAGGTCTACTCTATGGACAAGAAAGACAAGATCATTCTCCAGCAGCTGGACGTGATCCGCTCCATGACGGAGAACAACATGAAGCGCATGAACAGCGACTTCTGGGGCACGCCCTTCGAAAACGTCACCGGCAGTGCGCCCAAGTCCCCCGCCCCCACCGGCAGCAGTTTCAATGGCGGCAGCGCCCCTGCGCCGGAGAAAAAGCCGCCCCTTACCGCCACCGCCAAGCCCGGCGGCGAAAAGCCCGCCGAGGAGGAGCTGCCGCCGCCGGAGAAGATCGAGGATCTGCTGGCGGAGCTGGACAGCTACATCGGACTGGGTGTGGTGAAGGAGGAGGTACACAACCTCATCAACATGGTGCAGGTCTATAAGCTGCGCCAGCAGCACGATCTGCCCACCACCGACATGTCCCTGCACATGGTGTTCACCGGCAATCCCGGCACCGGCAAGACCATGATGGCCCGCATGATGGCCCGCATCTACCGGAGCTTGGGCATTCTGTCCAAGGGCCAGCTGGTGGAGGTGGACCGCAGCGGCTTGGTGGCAGGCTACGTGGGTCAGACGGCCCTCAAGACCCAGAAGGTCATCGAGAAGGCCATGGGCGGCGTGCTGTTTGTGGACGAGGCCTACGCCCTCAACGGCCGCAGTGAAAACGACTTCGGTCAGGAGGCCATCGACACCCTGCTGAAGGCCATGGAGGACCACCGCGATGATCTGGTGGTCATCGTGGCGGGCTACACCGACCTGATGGATAAGTTCATCCACTCCAACCCCGGTCTGGAGTCCCGCTTCAACCGCTTCCTGCTGTTTGAGGACTATTCGCTGGACGAGCTGGTGGCCATTTTCAAGATGCGCTGCGGCAAGGGGTACGTCCTGTCGCCGGAAGCGGAACCGCTGGTACGGGACTACATCGCCGAGGAGAGCGCCGCCGGAGACAGCTTCGGCAACGCCCGCGGCGTCCGGAATATCTTCGAGCATATTCTGGTGGCCCAGAACAACCGCCTTGCCAAGCTGGACAGCGTCACCCGCGATGACCTGATGACCCTCACCGCCGATGATGTGCTCCACGCCCGCGGCATGGTGGACGAGCCGGAAAAGTCCTGAGCCCGCCGCGATAAAAGGAGGTCTCCCCATGCGTGAACTGAAAAATACCTGCCGCGCCGCCATCGTGCAGGCCACTCCCGTCATGTTCGACAAGGCCCGCTCTCTGGAAAAGGCGCTGACGCTTATCGACGAGGCCGCCCGGAACGGAGCGGAGCTCATCGTGTTCCCCGAGCTGTTCCTCCCCGGCTATCCCCTCGGCATGACCTTCGGCTTCACCGTGGGCAGCCGCAAGGCCGCAGGCCGTCAGGACTGGAAGCAGTATTACGACAACTCCCTGCTGGCCGATGGGCCGGAGCTGCGGCAGCTCATGGGCAAGGCCCGCGCGCTGGGCGTCTACCTGAGTATGGGCTATTCCGAGCGTGACGCCGTCACCGGCACGCTGTACAATGCCAACATGATGATCGCGCCGGATGGCCGCGCCATGAATCACCGAAAGCTGAAGCCCACCGGCAGCGAACGGGTGGTCTGGGGCGATGCGGAGCGGGACTATTTCCCCGTCATGGACACCCCCTGGGGCCCCATGGCCAACCTGATCTGCTGGGAGAGCTACATGCCGCTGGCCCGTGTGGCCCTGTACCAGAAGGGCATCAGCCTCTATATCTCCCCTAACACCAACGACAATCCCGAGTGGCAGAACACCATCCGCCACATCGCCATCGAGGGCCACTGCTACTTCCTCAACGCCGACCTGATCTTCCGCCGCAGCGACTACCCCCGGACCGCCGGTGCCGAAGCGGAGATCGCCGCCCTGCCGGACATCGCCTGCCGCGGCGGCAGCTGCTTCATCGATCCCTTCGGCCACGAGGCGTCGGAGACGGTGTGGGACCGTGAGGCCATCATCTACGCCGATCTGGACATGCAGAAGGTCCCCGCCAGCCGCATGGAGCTGGACTGCGTAGGCCACTACGCCCGCCCCGATGTTCTGGAGCTGCGGGTCAACGAGAAGTAAAAAAAGACGGACGCCTTCCGCTACTCCTGATAGGGGTACCTTGAAGCGTGTCCTCGGATTAGGCAGGCAGTGCAATTGTACTGTCTGCCTTTTCTGTTGTCTCTCCGCATAGAAGCATATCGTCTGTCTCGTTGAGGTTGAAGTCCCGAAAACAGATGTGGATCTTCTGCGGTGCGTGCTTGGAGTATTTGACCTCTTTCTCATACACGATGATTTTCGCCACAAAGGTGCGGAGCAGTTCCGGGGTCAGTTCCGTCATGTCGGTGAACTTTCTGGCCTTAGCGATGAAGTTCTTGGCGTTGGCCATGCTACTGCGTAGTTTCTCCAGGTGCTCCTCCGTGGCAGGGATGGCTTCGGCCAGCTGCGCTTTCTCCTTGGAGTATGCCTCAGACAGCAAACGGAACTGCTCATTGCTCACCCGTCCCAAGGCGCTGTCCTCATACATCCGCTTGAACACTACATCCAGTTCGCCATCCCGTTTCCGCATCGTGGACAATTCCCGTTCCACCCCCCGGATCTCCTTTGCCACCTCAGTAGATTGCTTTTGCTGAATATATGCGGCGAACCGCTCCGGGTCGCTCCTGGCAAACTCTGTGGCTCTGCGGATTGTTTCCAGCACGATTTCCTTCAGTGCCACTTCCCGGATATAGTGAGCGCTACACACTTCTGCCCCGTCCTTCTTGTAGGTGCGGCAGGTGAAATGATTCTGTTCCGGCTTCATGGTGTGCGCCCGGTGCAATACCATGGGCTTACCGCAGTCCGCACAATACACCAATCCAGAGAACATATTCTGCTCATCCATATTCGTGCGGCGGCGCTTATGAGATCGCACCTCCTGTACGATATCCCAGGTTTCCTGATCCACCAGCTCTTCATGAGTATTCTCAAAGATAAGCCACTCTGATTTGGGGCGTTCACATCGTTTTTTGTCCTTGTAGGACTTGGTGCTGTAGCGAAGGTTGACCGTGTGCCCAAGGTAGACCATGTTCTGAAGCATATCCGCCACCATGTCGCCAGTCCAGTTGTAGGGCCGCTCTGCATTCAGCCCGGAATGGGATGTGCCGAATTTCGTATAGGCGTACATGGATGGACTGTAGATGCATTCTTTCTTGAGCTGCTTTGCAATCTGGGCTGGTCCCATTCCGCCGGCGCACATGGTGAAGATGCGTTTGACGACAGCCGCCGCCTCCTCATCCACCAACAGAGGAGAGTCCTTGGTTGCACCCTTGCGGTAGCCGTAAGGAGCTCGTGTCCCCACCCGGATTCCCCGCTGTGCCTTGGCGTTCACTACATTCCGCACCTTGCGGCTGCAGTCCCGCACGTGCCACTCATTGAACAAATTCTTGAAAGGCATCAGCTCGTTGCTGTTTTCATACTTGGTGTCAACATTGTCGTTGACAGCGATGTAGCGCACATCATTGGAAGGGAATATCTCCTCGATATAAAGACCGGTGTGCAGTTGGTTTCTTCCAAGGCGGGAAAGATCCTTTGTGATGATGACGGCGATGTCGCCGTTGCTCATGTCATCCATCATCTGTTCAAAGGCTGGGCGATTGAAAGCTGACGTTAGATAACGATACTTTTGAAAACACTGGAAAATCAAGGTTTTTCGAGCGACGGACAAGCAGGGTAT
>UQZR01000016.1 GCA_900545585.1 uncultured Eubacteriales bacterium | reverse complement strand
CCGGCGTACTCCAGCCGCGCAGGAAGTCTTGAAACCTGCGGTTTCAAGCAGACCTTTTGGTCACTTTTGGGGCTGTGTCCAAAAGTGACCCGCGCTCGGGGGCGCGGAACCCTCTCCCGCCGCTGTTGGAAGAAATGGGGCCGCCGGAGACAGGAATGAAAATTCTCGATCCCTATACCCACTGCAATTACCTGACAGAAAAATACGCTATGTTGTCAAAAATCGCCCGTTTACCCCGCCTTGGGCGCGGGGATCTGCCGCGACACACTGAGCACCATGCCCATCTCCACCAGCTGCAAGCACAGCGCCGTGCCGCCATAGCTGAAGAACGGCAGGGAGATACCGGTGGTGGGCACGAAGCCCGACACCACCGCGATGTTCAGGAAGGTCTGAAGGGCCAGATGGGTCATGATGCCCACCACCAGCAGCGCGCCGAACCGGTCGCGGGCGTGGAGGGCGATCCAGAAGCCCCGCAGGATCAGCAGGGCGAAGATCAGCATAATGACGCAGGCGCCGATAAGCCCCAGCTCCTCGCATACCACGGAGAAAATAAAGTCGTTGTACTGCTCGGGCAGGTACAGAAACTTCTGGCGGCTTCGCCCCAGCCCAACGCCCAGCAGACCGCCGGAGCCGATGGTGATCAGGCTCTGGGCCAGCTGATAGCCGTCGCCGGAGTAGTCCAGCCACGGGTCGTGCCACATGGCGATGCGGGCAGAGCCGTACTTGATGACGCCGCTTTCCGCCAGCTTGACAAACAGAAGGCCTATGGCGCCCACGCCGCCGATACCGGCGGCCACCAGCCAGCCCTGAATGCCGCCCACGATCATCAGCACCGCGCCGGTACACAGGATCAGCACCGTGCCGGACAGATGGGGCTCCAGCATCATCAGAACGGAGATGATGCCCAGCAGCGCCACATAGGGCACGATGCCCTGCCGCCACGTCAGCATCTTCTCCTTTTTCTTGGAGATGGTATCGGAAAAGTAGACGATGACCGCCAGCTTTGCGATCTCCGACGGCTGGAACTGGAACACGCCCTTGATGCCCAGCCAGCGGGTGGCGTTGTTGGCGGTGATGGCCAGCGGGTTGTGGGGGATGATGACCAGGATCAGCAGGAACAGCGCCAGACCCACCAGCATGCGGGACGCGCCGCGCCAGCGCTGATAGTTGATCTTGCCCACAACGAACATGCCCGCCAGACCGATGACGGCGAACAGGGCCTGCCGCTTGAAGTAGTAGGTGCCGTCGCCGGTGTCGTAATAGGCGCGGGGAAAGCTGGCGGAGAACAGCATAATGAGTCCGATCACCGTCAGCAGCAGCGTCAGGATCAGGAAGGGCAGATCCATGGACCCCTTGGCGGCCTGCGTGTGCTTTTGCTCTGTTTGGCGCATGTGGGCCTTCATGGCCTTCTGGGCCTGATATTCTGCACGGGTCACGGCTGTCCCTCCTTCCGAAATTTCATGTTGGTACTTCCTCATGAACTTCATGAGGAACGAAGACCCGCTTCATGATGAACTTCCTGATGGAAGTATTTTCAGAAGCTGAAGCGCTGGTACACGGCGAAGTAGGCCAGCAGGCAGAACAGTGCGCTGACGGTGGAGAACACCGCCACGATCTTGGTCTCCTTCCAGCCGCACATCTCAAAGTGATGGTGCAGCGGCGCCATTTTGAAAATGCGCTTGCCGTGGGTGAGCTTGAAATACGTCACCTGAATGATGTCGGACAGCGTCTCACAGATGTAAACGATACCCACCAGCAGCAGCACCAGCGGCATGTCGTAGGCGAAGGCCAGTGCCGCCACCGCGCCGCCCAGGAACAGGGAGCCGGTGTCGCCCATGAACACCTTGGCGGGGTAGCGGTTATACACCAGAAAACCGCACAGGCCGCCCAGCATGGCGGCGGAAAACGTGCCCAACTGGGCAAAGCCGGGCCAGATGATGGCCATGACCGTGAAGAAAGCGGCCACGGGAATGGTGACGCTGGTGCTGAGACCGTCCAGCCCGTCGGTGATGTTGACGGCGTTGACGGTGCCCACGATGACGAAGGCGGCGAAGACAAGGTACACCGACCACGGCAGCACCACATGGGTGTTCCAGAAGGGGATATACAGATTGGGACTCAGCATCCCCTCGTACCGCATGAGGCACAGGAACGCCACGGCCGCCGCCAGCTGCAGCACAAACTTCTGCAGCGCCGTCAGGCCGGTGTTGTGGTGGTGCTTCACCTTCTGATAGTCGTCAATGTAGCCGATGAGGCCGAACACCAGCGCAAAGAGATAGACGTACAGGTGGGCGAAGTCGCCGCCCGCCATATGCTTCCAGCCCAGAGCCACGATGGTGATGCCGATACCGATAATGAACATCAGGCCGCCCATGGTGGGGGTGCCCTGCTTGGTCATGTGCCAGGTGGGGCCGATCTCCTTGATGGACTGGCCGGCCTTCAGCCGCACCAGCGCCGGTATCAGCAGCTTGCCGGCGATGACGGTGATGACAAAGCTGACCGCCACCGGCAGCACGATCTCCAGAATTCCCATAATGATTCGCTCCTTCCCGCCGCGAAAGGGCGCGGCGGCTCTTGTGATTTAGCCCTGCTTTTTCAGGTAGTCCGCCACGATGACCCGCTCGTCCATGGGGTAGTGGACGTGGTTGATCTCCTGATAGTCCTCGTGACCCTTGCCGGCCAGGATGATGACGTCGCCGCTCTGGGCGTGATCCATGGCGTAGTGGATGGCCTCCACACGGTCGGGGATGGCCACGTAGGGCGTGTCGGTGCCCTGCATGCCCGCCAGAATGTCGTCGATGATGGCCTGCGGCTCCTCGGTGCGGGGGTTGTCGCTGGTGACAATGACGAAGTCTGCCAGCCGCGCGGCGATGCCGCCCATGACGGGGCGCTTTGTCTTATCCCGGTCGCCGCCGCAGCCAAACAGTACCACGGTACGGCCCTTGGCAAAGCCGTTCACCGACTCCAGCACATTCTCCAGCGCATCGGGCTTGTGGGAGTAGTCGTTGAGAATGGTGTAGTCACGGCCGGGGGTGGGGATGATCTCCATGCGGCCCTTGACGCCGTGGTTACGGGCCAGCGCGTCGGCGCACTCCGCCAGCGGGACGCCCAGATTCCAGCAGCAGGCCATGGCATCCAGCGTATTATATACCGTGAACTGGGCAGGGATGCCCACCTGCACGTGGGTCCAGTCGGTGTCGGCCTCAGCGTCAAACTCCACGCTGCCGGCGTGGAGCTGGACGGACTTGGCCTTCAGATCCGCATCGGCGTGAATGGCGTAGGAGAACAGGCGGGGGCACTGGGCGTGGGCCAGAAGGCGCTGATGCCATGGGTCGTCGGCGTTGTAGACGCCCACGTCGCAGCGGTCGAACAGGATGGCCTTGGCGTCGCAGTACGCCTCCATGGTGTGGTGGAAGTCCAGATGGTCCTGACTGAGGTTGGTGAAGATGCCTACGGCAAAGCGCACGCCGTAGACACGGTCCAGCGTCAGGGCGTGGGAGGAGACCTCCATGACCACGTGGGTACAGCCGGCGTCGGACATCCGGCGGAACAGCTTTTGCAGCTCGAAGGACTCCGGCGTGGTGCGCTCCGTGTGGAGGACTTCGCTGCCGATCATGTTCTGAATGGTGCCGATCAGGCCCACTTTGGCACCTGCCTTCTGCTCCAGAATGCTCTTGATGAGGTAGGTGGAGGTGGTCTTGCCGCTGGTGCCGGTGACGCCGATCATGGTCATCTCGCGGGAGGGGTGGTCGAACCAGTTGCAGGCGATCACCGCCAGAGCGCGGCGGGAGTCCTCCACAACTACGTAGGGAATGTCGCCGTCGGGTGCATGCTGGCAGACAACACAGGCCGCGCCTTTTTCGCGGGCCATGGGGATGAAGCGGTGGCCATCGGTCTCGGCGCCGGCGATAGCCACGAACAGCCCGCCCTCCGCCGTCTGGCGGGAGTCGTAGCAGACGTCGGTGATGTCGGTGTCCATATCGGCGGTGGCGGCCAGAACAGTGAGACCCTTTAGCAGTTCGTTCAGTTTCATGGGAAAGCTCTCCTTTACGGCAAAGTACAGTACCTTCCATTATAACAGGCAGGAATTGCGCAGAAAAGGGAAATCTGTGCGGTCTGCTGGGAAGTTCGTGCGGAGTTTAATCCGTGACGGAGGTGTCGCCCAGCTGGACGGTGATGACCGTACCGGCCTCCACCTCGGTGCCCGCCTCAATGGACTGGGACAGTACGCGGACGGCGGAGGACTCGCTGCCGGTGGTACCGGAGAAGCGGATGAACAGCCCCGCGCCGGTGGCGGCGGTGTTGGCCTCGGAGGGCGTCTTGCCGATGAGGTGGGGCACCGTACACTTGGCGGTGGACTTATCCGTGCCGGCGTACAGGATGACGGCGGACTTGCCGGGGATGATGGCGCCGCCGGCGGGGGTCTGGTCGGTGACGGTGTCGCCGTCGCCGTTGATCTTGCAGCTGAGGCCCCGTTCGCCCAGCTTGGTCTTGGCCTCCTCCACGGACATGCCGATGACGTTGGGCACGGTGGTGTCCATGCCCAGCAGCTCCTCGGCGGAGTAGCTGGGCTCCACGCCCAGATAGGGCAGGACCTCGGACATGATGGAGCTGGCGGTGGGGGCCACCATGTTGCCGCCGGACACATAGGTGCCGGTGGAGCGGCTGGGGGTATCCAGCGTCAGGAGCATGATGACCTGGGGATCGTCGGCAGGGGCGAAGCACAGGAAGGATACCACCACGTCGCCGGTCTGGCCCTTATCGGCCGTACCGGTCTTGCCGCCCACGCGGTAGCCCGCCACCTGACCGTTTTTGCCGGTGCCGCTGGCCACCACGTATTCCAGACACTCCCGCACGGTGGCGGAAGTCTCCTCACTGACCACCTGACGGATGGGGGTGCTGTCGTGCTGATAGGTGACGCTGCCGTTGGAGTCGGTGATGCGCTCCACCAGATAAGGGGTGCGCAGATAGCCGCCGTTGACGCAGGCGGCCTGAGCCGTGATGAGGGCGATGGGAGTGACGTTGAAGTTCTGGCCGAAAGCGTAGCAGGCCAGATCCAGCTGAGTGAAGCTGGCGGGATCGGCGAAGATGCTGTCCGCCTCGCCGCTCAGGTCGATGCCGGTGCCTTCCATGAGGCCGAAGGATCTCATGTACTCGTAGAACGCGGTGTTGCCCAGCTTCAGGCCGTAGGAGATAAAGGCAGGGTTGCAGGAGTTCCCCACGGTCTGGACCAGGGTCTGCAGGCCGTGACCGGCCTTGTTGGAGCAGTGGATGGTCTGACCGGAGATGGTGACGAAGCCGTTACAGTTGACGGTGGTGTTCTTGTCGATGACGCCCTCCTCCAGCGCGGCGGCCAGCGTCAGGATCTTGAAGGTGGAGCCGGGCTCGTAGGTGTCGTTCAGCGCCTTGTTGCGCCACTGGAGCAGCTGCATCTCCGCCAGCGTGTTCTCGCCGCGGGCGATGCGCTCCTGCAGGGTCTGGTCCTGCACGGCGGAGAAGTCATTCAGGTCATAGTTGGGGTAGGAGGCCATGGCTAAGATGCCGCCGGTGTTGACGTCCATGATGATGCCTGCGGCGCCGTTGGCGGCAGCGAACTTATCGGCCATATTCTCCAGACCCTTTTCCAGATAGTACTGGATGGTGGCGTCCAGCGTCAGCGTCAGGTCGCTGCCGTTCTGGGCGGCGAAGTACTGCTCGTAGGCGTACATCATGTCGTTGCCGGCGTTGTCCTTGGCGGACACCACCAGACCGCTCTGACCCTCCAGCTCCTGCTCGTAGCGGGCCTCCAGCCCGTACAGGCCGGTGTTGTCGTCGCCCACGAAGCCGATGACATGGGAGGCCAGAGAGCCGTAGGGGTAGTAGCGCTTGGCGTCGGCCACCAGGTGGACGCCCACGATCTTGTTCTCGTTGATATAGGCGCGGACGGCGTCGGCCACCTCCTCGTCGGCGCGGAGCTTGATCAGCTCGTACTGGGATTCGGTGTTGTCCATGCGGCGGCGGATGGCGGAGGCGTCGCCGTCCAGTATCTCGGCCAGACCCGCGGCCAGGGAGTCCTTGGTCCAGGTCACGGGATCGTCCTTGTCATTGACGGCGCGGTCGATCTCCAGCGGGGAGAGAATGACGGTCTCGGCGCTGGCGGAGATGGCCATGATGTTGCCGCTGCGGTCGTAGATGGTGCCGCGGGAGGCGGTGACCACCGTGCGGCGGGTCTGCTGGTTCACGGCCTTGCTCTGCAGCTCCTCATGGCGGACGATCTGAAGGTCGAACAGCTGGAAAAACAGCAGCACGAACATGCCGATGCCCATGACGAGCATCAGCACGAAGGAGCGGGTCTGGATGACCCGATTGGCGCGGCGGATATTTTCATCCTTGCGGTTGGGGTTTGGTCTGCGTTCTGTCACGTTCTCTGCCTCCGAATGCGGGGTCCGGCGGCTCTGCGCCGGACGGGTCCTCGAATGTCAAGCAAGGAGCAAGAAGTCGCCTTCTTACTCCTTACTGCCTCATGATATGGCCGCTGTCAGCGGAAATATTCCAGCACATAGGCCCAGCCATCCTTTGCCTTATCCAGTAGGCCGCCGGCGCTGCCCTCCGCCTTGTAGAGGGTGACGCTGTCGCTGCCGGACAGGTCGATGTACTGGATCTGGCCGCTGGTGGGCTTGGACATGCCGGCGGCTTCGGCGGCCGCCTTGATGGTGGCCAGATCGAAGGTTTTTTCGTACTCCGTCAGCAGCGCGACGTGCTGCTCGTCCAGATCGGAGATCTGGCGCTTGATGGAGGACACGCTGCCGGACACGTCGGTGAGGGTGACGTAGCCCAGCATCAGCACCACCACCATGGCCAGCAGCACCACCACGCCGCCTACCACCAGCGGGGAGGGACGTGCGGCGGCGCGGGCCTGGGGCCTGCGGCGGGGCAGGGGCTTTTCCTGTACGGCGGGCTGCTGCTTCGAGGGCAGCTTGCCGGCCTCCTCCAGCTGGCGCTCCCGCACCAGTGCGTCCAGGTCGTAGGCCAGACTGCCGTATACGGCGTTTTTGCGATAAGGCTGGGCCAAGGTGCGGTCACTCCTTTCCAAAAGATGCAGCGGCTCTGCGTCAGAGCTTTTCCGCCACACGCAGCTTGGCGCTGCGGGCGCGGGGGTTCTCGGCCAGCTCCGCGTCGCCGGATACGATGGGCTTGCGGCTGACCAGCCGTATCTTCGGCGTTTTGCCGCAGACACAGACGGGGAAATTAGGCGGGCAGGTGCAGCCTGTGGCCAGCTCCTGCATGGTCTTTTTGATGATGCGGTCCTCCAGCGAGTGGAAGGAAATGACAGCCAGCCGTCCGCCCGCGTTCAGGTGGGATACGGCGGCCTCCAGCATGGGGGGCAGGGCATCCAGCTCGCCGTTGACGGCGATGCGGATGGCCTGAAAGCTGCGCTTGGCGGGGTGCTGCTTCTCCCGCAGGGCGGCGGGGGGCATGGCGGACTTGATGATGTCCACCAGCTGCAGCGTGGTCTCAATAGGAGCCTGCTGGCGGGCCTGCACGATGCGGCGGGCGATGGCGGGGGCACAGCGCTCCTCGCCGAAGTCGTAGAGGATGCGGCGCAGCTCCTCATAGGGCCAGTCGTTTACCACATCGCGGGCGGTGAGGGACGCCGTGCGGTCCATGCGCATGTCCAGCGGGGCGTCGTGCATGTAGGAAAAGCCCCGGGCGGCGTCGTCCAGCTGGGGGGAGGAGACGCCCAGATCAAAGAGCATCCCATCGACACCGGAGATATGGAGATCGGCGAGGATATCGCCGACGCGGTCGAAGTTGCTGTGGACCAGCGTGACGCGGTCCAGATAAGGGGCCAAACGCTCCTGCGCGGCATCGATGGCCGTCTGGTCGCGGTCAATGCCGATGAGGCGTCCGCCCTCCGTCAGGCGGCGGACGATCTCCAGCGAGTGACCGGCGCGGCCCAGCGTGCCGTCCACATAGACGCCGTCAGGCCGGATGGCCAGCGCGTCCAGACATTCCTGAAGCAGGACGGGCTTGTGGCCGTAGTCCTTTTCGATAGCGTGGTCAGCCATAGCTTACAGCCCCATTTCCGCCATGGCCTGCTCCAGCGCGCCGGAGGAGAAAGCCTCGTTCTCGATGGCGGCCCAGCGCTCGGCGCTCCAGATCTCGGCGCGGTCGAAGCTGCCCACCACCACGACCTCCTTGGTCAGGCCCGCGTATTCCCGCAGCTTGGCGGGGATCAGGATGCGGCCCTGAGAGTCCGGCTCGCAGTCCGCCGCGTAGGCGAACAGGGCGCGGAGCTTCTTCACCTCGTTGTAGGACAGCTCCTTCAGCCTGGCCATGAAGGCGGCCCAGCTCTCGTCGGAGTAGACGGACAGGCAGTGGTCCTGGCCCACAGTGACGTGGAAGGTCTGGCCCAGCTCCTTGCGGAGAGAGGCGGGAATGAACAGACGGCCCTTGGCGTCGATGTTATGGCTGAACTGACCGGTCATAGAGCCGCCTCCTCTCGTGCAGAATGGGGTGAATGGGGAAAAGCGTGGGATTGTTCCCCACAAATAGGGGCACTTCCCCCACAGTTCACCACTCATGATGCCAGTATACATAATCCGTTATGGAAATGCAAGCAGAAGTTTCCACAGAAAGGGTACGTGGGAGCGGTAATTTCTTCCAGAAAACCCGCTAAAACGGGCGATTTTTGAAACGAACGTTCGAGGACATGGAGCGCAAAAAACCGGCAGGCACAAAATATAGTGCCTGCCGGTTTCACGTTCTACAAGATATATTCTTTTGTCAGAAACGTAGAAATGCGGTGGAATAATTTGTCAGTTTTCCACAAAGGGGACGAGGGGCGTTACTGGGCGCTCTCCTCCGTCTTGGGAGCTTCCTTTTCCTCAGCGCTGCGGTTCAGCTCCGCACGCTGGGCCTGCATTTGCTCCTGACTGGCGGCGCGGAAGCGCACGCGGGACTCCTGAACCTCGCTGAGGGCCATCTGAATGGCCTCCTCGGTGCGGCGCAGGGCGTCCTCGGTGTAGGTGTTGGCCACGTGGTACAGCTCACGGGTGCGCTCCTCGGCGCGGCGGACGATCTCACTGCTCTTCTGACGAGCCAGCTGGATGGTCTCACTCTCGGAGACGATGACCTTGGCATCCAGCTCCGCCTGACGCAGCATCTTTTCCACTTCTTTCTTGGCGCCGGCCACATACTCGCTGCGGGCGGCGATGAGTTCCCGTGCCTTTTTCAGCTCCAGCGGGAGCTTGGCGCGGATCTCGTCCAGCAGATCCAGCGCCTCGTCGCGGCTGATGACGCATTTGTCGGAGCTGAAGGCGGCACTCTTGGCCTCGTCGATCATGCCGTAGAGCATATCCAGCAGTCGCTGCACGTCCTTTTCTTCCATAGGTCCTTCGTTCCTTTCTCTGTATTGCAGGACGTCAGCCCCGCGTTCTTTCCAATTCCTCGGCGATGGGCGCCGGCAGATACTTCTCCAGAGGCTGGCCGTAGTGGATCATCTCGCGGGCCATGGTGGAGCTGAAATGCTCGTACTCGGCACTGGCGGGCATCAGCAGCGTCTCCAGCTGGGGCAGGATGCCCTGGTTGATGCGGGCCATTTGCAGCTCCATGTCCCAGTCGGTGGGGTTGCGCACGCCCTTGAGCAGGATGTGGGCGCCCTTTTCCCGGGCGTAGTCCGCCAGCAGGCCGCGCCAGTTCTCCACCTCCACATTGGGGATGTGGGCTACGCTGCGGCGGATCAGCTCCAGCCGGCGCTCCGGCGTGAACATGGGCAGCTTCTTCTCGCAGTTCACCATGACGCAGACATACAGCTTGTCGAAGCAGGCGGCGCCGCGCTGGATGATGTCCAGATGGCCCAGGGTGATGGGGTCAAAGCTGCCGGGATAGATGGCGATCTTCATGGGTCAGTCCTCATTTCCGCCGCGATGGAACACCGTCAGCTTGATCTTGCCGTACCGGTATTCCCGATACAGGCGATAGGGGAGCGGAAGTGCAGGCAGAACCGTATCTGCGGCACTTTCCGCTACGATTATACCATGCTGACGGCAAATGTCAAACGCTGCGATGTCCGTCAGCGCCTGCTCCAGCAGGCCGGAGGCGTAGGGCGGGTCCAGAAAGATCAGGTCGAACTTCTCGCCGCTGCGGAGATAGGGCAGAGCGTCCCCCTGCCGGACCCGAGCGCGGTCCGCCAGCCTGCACAGGGCCAGATTCTCCTGGATGAGCCTGACGGCGTCGGGGCGGCGGTCGATGAACACGCACTCCGCCGCGCCGCGGCTCAGAGCCTCAATGCCCAGCTGGCCGGTGCCGGCGAAGAGGTCCAGCACGCGGCGGCCCTCAATGTCGAACTGAATGATGGAGAACAGGCTCTCCTTCACCTTGCCGGTGGTGGGGCGGGTCTCCATACCCTGTAATTCCTTCAAAGCTCTGCCTCGGGCAGAGCCGGTGATGACTCTCATGGCGTTACCTCCTGGGATCGAAGCATTCGAAGATGACCAGCGCGCCGTCACGCTCGGCGGCGTCCATGGCCTCCTTGGAGCGGATGGTCCAGCTGAACTCCTGTGCGCCGTACAGCCCGCGGCACAGCCGCAGGGACAGGGACTTCCGGTCCTCAAAGCGGTAGGCGATGAAGTCGGGTCGGGTGCGGGCGTTCAGCAGCAGGTTGCTCAGCACCCAGCGCACCACGCCGGGCAGGTTTGTCCCGTCGCCGTGACGCCGGAAATTCTCGGACAGCTGGCCCCGCACGACGTCGGGGCGATTGGCCCACAGCCACATGAGGCAGCGGGGGTCGAAGGACTCGATGCAGTAGGTGACGCGGTACTTGTCCAGCAGCCTGCACGCGGCGGCGGCCAGCGCATCGGCGTTGCCCCGCTCAGCCTTCAGCTCCACCACCAGCGGGGCCTTGCCGGCGAAGATGGGCAGCACCTCCTCCAGCAGGGGGATGTGGTGCTCCGTACCCTCCAGCCTGTAGTTTTTCAGGTCCTCCGCCGTCAGGTCCTCGATCTGCACGTCCACACCGGCGGTGCGCAGCAGGGAGGCGTCGTGGATCACGGCCAGATGGCCGTCCTTCATCAGGTGGACATCCAGCTCCGCGCCGAAGCCGCACTGGACGGCGCGGCGGAAGGCGGGAATGGAATTTTCGGGGATGCGGGGCTTATCGTGGAAGCCGCGGTGGGCGAAGCGCCACTTGCGGAACCGCTCCCAGTCCTTACGGCGGCGGCAGCGCAGGCACAGCGCATACAACAGACAGACAAGGACCAGCAGGCCCAGCAGGATATATACGACCGTCATATCAATCCGCCTCCAGATCTTCCAGAACTTCGATGCCGGACTTGGGCTCCGGCTTGCTGTCGCCGTGCTTCACCATGAGCATGGTGAAGAAGGCCAGGGTCGTGAACACCGCGGCGTAGGGGAACAGGACGTGCATGCCGAACTGGTCCATCAGCAGACCGGACAACATGGGGGTGGCCACCTGCGCCGCCATGGAGGCGGTGTAGTAGAAGCCGGTGTATTTGCCCACATCGCCGCCGGAGGCCAGCTCCACCACCATGGGGAAGGAGTTGACATTGATGGTGGCCCAGCCGATGCCGGCCAGCGCGAACATGGCGTTCATCAGCATGGTGGGGCTGTCGGCATTCAGGAAGGCGGCCACGGTGAAGGCACCGGTGAGCATGACCACACCGGCCAGAATGGTCTTTTTGCGGCCCACCTTGCTGGCGATGAAGCCCACGGGCAGATAGGCCACGATGGCGGCGGCCTGGGCGATGATGAGGGTCAGGTTATAGTCCTTGTGCAGGATGTTGCTGGCATAGACGGAGTATTTGCTGGTGACGGCGTTGTAGCCGAAGAACCACAGCACGATGCTCAGCAGGATGAAGATCAGGCTCTTGACCTCGTCGGCGGACAGCTTGCGGCTGGCGGTGGGGTCATCGGCCTCGGACTTCTCCTCCAGCCCTGCGGCCACGGCCTGCTGCTGCATCTCCGCAGACCACTCCTGCTCACGGACGGTGAGCAGGAAGATCACCAGCGCCGCCAGCATCAGCGCTGCGATGACGCCGAAGTAGCCGATGTAGCTCATCAGACTGTTGCGGACGGCGGAGGTGGCGAACACCATGCCCAGCGCCAGCACCAGGATGCCGCCGGCGGAGCCCATGAGGTTGATGATGGCATTGGCCTTGGAGCGCAGGGGCTTCAGCGTTACGTCGGGCATCAGGGCCACGGCGGGGGAGCGGAACGTGGCCATGGCCACCAGAATAATGAGCAGCAGCACCACGAAGAAGATCAGGGTGGCGGGGTGCTCCGCCGTCATCTGCCAGGCGCAGGCCTGCCGGGCGGGCACCACGTAGTTGGTGTAGTCGGGGTTGGTGACCGCGCTGTCACCGTCGGTGATCTGGCTGCGGATGGCGGTGAACTCCTCCTCCGTGAACTTCTGGCCCAGGATGAACTTCTCACCGGAGGGGGTCAGCAGCGTGGCGGCCTTCTCCTCCTCGTAGATGACGGAGAGAGCGGCGGGGTCGTCGATGGCGGACACGTCCTGCAGGTTCTTCAGCTGGGCGTTGTCCACGAAGGACAGGCAGACCAGCGCCACCGCGGCGATGAGGGTGCCGATGACGATGAAGGGCGTCCGGCGGCCGTGGCGGCTGGTACACTTGTCGGAGATGTGGCCGAACAGGGGCAGCAGAAACAGCGCCAGCACGTTGTCCAGCGCCATGATGACGCCGGACCAGGTCTGGCTCATGCCGAATTTGTTGGTCAGGATCAGGGGAATGGTGTTGTCATAGGCCTGCCAGAAGGAGCAGATGAGGAAGAAGGCGAAGCCTACCATGACGGTGCGCTTGTAGTTGAGTTTCATAGCGTTTCCTCCAGTTGGCGGTACAGTGCCGCGATGTCAGAAAAGATCCACGTGGGATGGATGCCGTATTGGGCGATGTCCGCCTCCGTGCCCTCGCCGGACAGGACGAAGATGCTGTCGATGCCGGCGTTGATGCCGCAGGCCACATCGGTGTAGAGCCGGTCGCCGATCATGACGGCCTGCTCCGGCGAAAAGCCGGTGCGGCGCAGGGCCAGCGTTGCCATGGCGGGCTGGGGCTTGCCCAGAAACAGGGGCTTGCGGCCGGTGGCGGTGGTCAGCATGCGGCAGACGCTGCCGCAGTCGGGGACGGAGCCGTACCACGTGGGGCAGACCCAGTCGGGGTTGGTGGCCAGCCACGTGACGCCGCGGTTCAGCAGGATGCAGGCGTCCTCCAGCTTCCGGAACGTCAGTTCCCGATCGAAGCCGCACAGCAGGATGTCCACATCGTCCTCCGGCCGGTCGGTAACGGGGATGCCAGCGGTTTGAAGCTGCCCGTAAAACGCGCGGGTGCCGAACACGTAGCACTTTTCTCCCGCGTGGAAGCGGCGGAGATGGTCGATGGCGGCGTCCACGGAGGTGAGGTAGTCCTCCGGCGCGGTGGGGATGCCCATGCGGGAGAGCTTTTCCATGTAGCCCTCCACGCCGCGGGAGGAGTTGTTGGTCAGGAACAGATAACGGCCGCCGATGCGCCGGACGTGGGACAGGAACTCCGGAACCTTGTCGAAAAGGCGGTCGTCCAGATACAGCGTGCCGTCCATATCCAGCAGGAAAAGCCGCTTGTCCGCCAGCGCCATGCGCGGCACCTCCCTTCGTATGACGGTTCATGCGCACCTTATAAAATATCACAAAGTATGGCCGCTGACAAGCGCGGGGCGCAAAGATGCGCAAATTTTCGCGCAGGGAAAATGGCGGCGCCGGCAGAACGGTGCCGAAAAGCGTCGGATGTCGTTAAAATTGTATAAATTTTACAAATTTGTCGGAGGAGGTCGCGTAAAAGATTGGGCTTATCGACAGAAAAACCTTGCATACGATGTCTTTTTGTGCTAATTTTTATAGCGGGTCACCGATAAATGTTGTATTAACGTGAAACGGGGGCCTGTACGCGAAAGCGAGGAAAGGAGCAGGGGGAAGAAAATGGAGGCAAAAATAAGCGTATTGCTGGCGGATGCCAGCGGGGACCTGCGGCTATTGCTGCGGGAGACCCTTGAGAGCACGGGAGAATTTCAGGTCGTAGGGGAGACCGGCGACGGCGGCCAGGTACTGGCTCTGGTGGAGGAGACGCATCCGCAGCTCCTTCTGCTGGACGCCATGCTGCCGGTGCTGGACGGCATGGGTGTCCTGCGGCAGCTCCGAGAGAGGGAGGAGCAGCCGCGGACCATTGTGACATCCGCCTTCTACAACGACCGGATGGTGGCGGAGGCGGTGAGCCTGGGCGCCTACATCTTCCTGCCCAAGCCGGTGAGCGAGAGCTCACTGATGGAACACATGCGGCGGGCCGTGAAGCCGCCGCAGGAGCGGGAGCCGTCACCCCAGCTGGAGGCCATGGTCACGGCCATTATCCACGAGATCGGCGTGCCCGCCCATATCAAGGGCTACCAGTACCTGCGGGAGGCGATCATCATCACCGTGGGGGACATGGAGGTCATCAACGCCGTCACCAAGGTGCTGTACCCCGAGGTGGCCAAGCGGTTCAGTACCACGCCCAGCCGCGTGGAGCGGGCCATCCGCCACGCCATCGAGGTGGCCTGGGACCGGGGCGATCTGGAGACGCTGCAGAAGTACTTCGGGTACACGGTGAACTCCGCCAAGGGAAAGCCCACCAACAGCGAGTTCATCGCCATGATCGCCGACCGCCTTCAGCTGAAGCTGAAGAAGCGGCAGGCATGAGAACGGCAGACAACAAAACAGGGACGGCGCACCGGAGGGGGTGTGCCGTCCCTGTTTCCGCATAGGGTCAATGGATGTCCGTCACCGTGTAGCCGGCGTCGGCCACGGCCTTCTTCAGAGCCTCGTCGCTGACATCACCGGTGACAACGGCGCTGCTGCCGGCCAGGTCCACGGCGGCGGTGACGCCGGGCAGGGCGTTCAGGGCCTTTTCCACGTGGGCCGCGCAGTGGGCGCACATCATGCCTTCAATGCTGAGAGTCTTTTTCATCGTTGGTTCCTCCTCGTTATGTTGTGCCGCAGGAGCGGCGGGTTCACTTTGGGTATTGGCAGGGGTCTCGCCGCGCCTGACGGGGGCGGAGCCTTTCCAGCCCCGGAGACGCAGGGCGTTGGACACCACGCACACGGAGCTGAGGCTCATGGCCGCGGCGGCGATCATGGGGTTCAGGGTGATGCCAAGGGCGGGATACAGCACACCGGCGGCCACGGGAATGCCGATGGAGTTGTAGAAGAACGCCCAGAACAGGTTCTGCCGGATGTTCCGCAGGGTGGCGCGGGACAGGGCCGCCGCGTCCACGATGTCCATAAGGCTGCTGCGCATCAGCACCACGTCCGCCGACTCGATGGCCACGTCAGTGCCGGCACCGATGGCAAGGCCCACGTCTGCCGTTACCAGCGCGGGAGCGTCGTTGACGCCGTCGCCCACCATGGCCACCAGCCGGCCCGCCTTCTGGAGATCCTCGATACAGCGGGCCTTGTCCTGGGGCAGGACCTGGGCGATGACGCGGTCCACGCCCACCTGACGGGCGATGGCCTCGGCGGTGCGCTGGTTGTCGCCGGTGAGGAGCACTACCTCACAGCCGCTGCGGCGCAGGGCGGCGATGGCGGCGGCGCTGTCGGGCTTCACCACGTCGGCCACGGCGATGACGCCCAGCAGCTGCCGGTCCTCGGCAAAGTACAGAGGCGTCTTGCCCGCGGCGGCCAGCATCTCCGCCGCATCGCGGAGGGCGGCGGTGTCGGCGCCGATAGATCCCATGTAGCGGTCGTTGCCGGCGTAAAGGGTCTTACCGTCCTGCACGGCCTGTACGCCGCCGCCGGCCACGGCGGCGAAATCGGACACGGCGCACAGAGGGATGCTCCGGCGCTCCGCCTCCTGCACGATGGCGTCAGCCAGCGGGTGGCCGGAGGGCTTTTCCAGACTGGCGGCGGCGCACAGCAGCTCCTCCTCGGTGACATTGGCGGCGCACAGCACGTCGGTGACCCGGGGCTTGCCCTCGGTGACGGTGCCGGTCTTGTCCAGCACCACGGTGTTGACGCGGCCCATCAGCTCCAGACTGGCGGCGGATTTGGTGAGGATGCCCTTTTCGGCGGCCTTGCCGGTGGCCACGGTGATGGCCACGGGGGTGGCCAGACCCAGAGCGCAGGGGCAGGAGATCACCAGCACGGCGATGCCGATGGACAGGCAGAAGCGGACGCCCATGCCGCCCGCAGCGGCCCACAGCAGGGCGGCGGCGACGGCGATGGAGATCACCGCCGGTACAAACACGGCGCTGATCTTGTCGGCCAGACGGCTGATGGGCGCCTTGGTGGAGGCGGCCTGCTCCATGAGCTGAATGATCTGGGACAGGGTGGTGTCCGCACCCACGCGGTCGGCGGTCATCTCCAGATAGCCGCTGGTGAGGACGGTGGCGGACACGGCCTTGCTGCCGGCGGTCTTTTCTACCGGCATGCTCTCGCCGGTGAGGGCGGACTCGTCCACGGAGCCGCTGCCCTTGACCACGGTGCCATCCACGGGGATGCGGCCGCCCTGCCGGACGATCACCGTCTCACCGGCCTTGATCTGGTCGGTGGCCACGGTGACCTCCGTGCCGCTGCGGCGCACCACCGCCACGTCCGGCGCCAGCGCCAGCAGTGCCGTGATGGCTCCGGTGGTCTTGCCCTTGGAGCGCTCCTCCAGATACTTGCCCACGGTGACGAGCGTCAGGATCATGCCGGCGGACTCGAAGTACAGATCCGGCATGCCGGCGACCTGTCCCGCAGCCAGCAGGCCCATTTCAATGAGACTGTACACAAGGCCCGCGGCCGCACCCAGCGCCACCAGCGAGTCCATGTTGGGCGCGCCCTTGAACAGGCGGGAGAAGCCCACGGTGAAGTAGGCGCGGTTGAGGATGAGGATGGGCACGCACAGGACCAGCTGCACCAGCGCCGCCGCCAGGGGCTGGCGGTGCATGAAGGCGGGCACCGGCAGGCCCATCATGTGACCCATGCTGAGATAGAACAGGGGCACCAGACACACCACGGACCACAGAAGCCGGCGGCCCATGGCTCTGGCGGACGCCTCCTGCTCTCTGCGGATGTCGCGTTTGGCCTCGTCCGCCGGAGCCGCGCCGTAGCCCGACGCCTCCACTGCGGAAATGATGGCCTGCGGCGTGACCTTGTCCGCATCGTAGGAGCACACCAGTGTGCCCAGCATCAGGTTCACGGCGGCGCTGTCCACGCCGTCCAGCGAGTTCGCCGCCTTTTCCACGTGGGCGGCGCAGGCGGCGCAGGTCATGCCGGTCACCACAAATTTTTCGGTCATTACGCTCTCCTCCTTTATTTCATCATCTTCTGCAGCGTGGTCACCAGCTCGTCGATGACTTCGTCATCGCCCTGCCGTATCCCGTCGGCCACGCAGGTACGGATGTGGGTGGCCAGCAGCTCCTTACTGAAGCTGTTCAGCGCGGCGCTGACGGCGGACACCTGCACCAGAATGTCGGGACAGTAGGCATCGGCTTGCAGCATGTCCCGCAGACCGCGGACCTGTCCTTCAATGCGGCTGAGACGGTTGGTCAGCTGCTTCTGCTCCTGAGGAGAGCGGTGTTTCGTTTTATGGCAGCAGCATTCGTTCATATCGGATACCTCCCGGGGGTATTTTTTGACGGTCGCATTATATACCCCTCGGGGGTATTTGTCAACGCTTTTCTTTGGGCCGGCACAAAATTGCCATCAGGAGGCCGAACACCACGGCTGCGGCGATGCCGCCGGAGGTGGCGGTGAGCCCGCCGGTGATGACGCCCAGCAAGCCCTTTTCCGCCACGGCCCTGGCGACGCCTTTGGCCAGCGAATAGCCGAAGCCGGTGAGGGGCACGGTGGCCCCCGCGCCGCCCCAGTCCACCACGTACTGGTACACGCCCACGGCCTGTAAAAACACGCCGGCCACCACATAGCCCGTCAGGATACGGGCGGGGGTGAGGTTCGTGCGGTCGAGGATGATCTGCCCCACGGCGCACAGCAGGCCGCCGCAGAGGAATGCGTTCAGGTATTCCATTTATACCGCCTCCTTTGTGTGGGAAAGTACCACCGCGTGGCAGATGCCGGGCACGCTCTCGCCCTGAAAGGAGCTGGTGGGGCTGAGCAGCGCGCCGGTGGGCGCAAAGACAAGACGCTGCCACCGGCCGGTGCGCAGGCCGTGGAGCAGATAGCCGTTGAGGACGGCGGCGGAGCAGCCGCAGCCGGAGCCGCCGGCGTGCATGTCCTGCTTCACGCGGTCGTACAGCAGGAGGCCGCAGTCGGTGCAGTTGTCCCCCAGCTCTACGCCGTCGCGGCGGAACAGTTCCGTCAGCAGGGCGTGGCCCAGATAGCCCAGGTCGCCGGTGACGATGAGATCGTAGTCCCGAGGCGTTGTGGCGGTGTCGCGGAACAGGGCGGTCAAGGTATCGTGGGCGGCGGGGGCCATGGCCGCGCCCATGTTGGCCGCATCCGTGATGCCCAGATCCACGATGCGGCCGCGGGTGGTGTGGGTGATATAGGGTCCCGCGGATTGGACGCCCACCACGCAGCAGCCCGCAGCGGTGGCCGTCCACTGGGCGGTGGGGGCGCGCTGGCTGCCGTAGGGCACGGGGGCGCGGTACTGCCGCTCGGCGGTGCAGAAGTGGGAGGAGGTCTGGGCCGCGGCGATGCGGGCAAAGCCGCCGGCCACCGCCATGGCTGCCAGCGACAGGCTCTCGCCCATGGTGGAGCAGGCGCCGTACACCCCGTAGAAGGGGATGTCGAAGTCCCGCAGGGAGAAGGTGGCGCCGATGTTCTGGTTCAGGAGATCGCCGGCAAAGATGCAGTCCACGTCCTGCGGCGTCAGACCGCCCTTTCGCAGGGCGCGGCGCAGGGCCAGGGCCTGCATCTCCGCCTCCCCCTGCTCCCATGTCTTTTTGCCGAAGAAGGAGTCGTCATCCGTGATGTCAATGGAGCCGCCCAGAGGGCCCTGACGCTCCAGCCGTCCGGCCACACTGGCCCAGCTCACCACGCCCGGAGGGTCCGTGAGCCGGCAGGTCTGGCGGCTCAGTCGTTTGATGTCCATAGTGTTCCACCTCGCACATGATTTGCCCTTAGTCTGCGCGGGGATGCGGGAAAATATGAAAAAGGACGCCCCGAGGGACGTCCTTTTCGCTGTACGGTACGGCTTACACGAACACCAGCTGCACCAGCAGCATGTATACGGCGGTGCCCGCCAAAATGGACAGCAGGGTGCTGCGCCTCCACAGGTGGAGACCGGCGGTGACGGTCACGGCGATGGCCTCCGGCAGACCGTGACTGCCGGAGAGGACGTCGGTATTCCGCAGACTGTATACCACCAGCAGGCCCATCATGGCCGGCGGCAGCAGGCGGCCCAGATCCTCCACCACTCTGGGGAGCTTCCGGCTGCCGGAGAACACCAGAAACGGTGTCCAGCGGGTGATCTGGGTGGCCAGCGCCACCATGGCTACGATGATGAGAGACTGGATGAAATTCAGGCGCATAGCTTTTTCCTCCCCAGCAGAAGTGCGATCAGCGTCAGGACCATGGCGGGAATGACCATGCTGTCCGCGCCGAAGACGGCCAGACCGGCCACGGAGCAGGCAAGACCCATAAAGCCGGCGGGGCGGTTCTCCCGATGGACCGCCTGCTCGATGAACAGCACCACGAACAGTGCCGTCAGGGCGAAGTCAATGCCGGTGAGGTCAAAGGTGATGAGCTCGCCGATGAGTCCGCCCAGCATGGAGAATACGATCCAATAGAGCCACGTCAGCAGGCTCATGGCGAAGTAGAACAGGGTGGGATCCACGTCCTCCGGCGGCTCCACGGTGGAGCTGAGGGAGAAGTTCTCGTCGCTGAGGGTATAGATCAGGAAGTACCGCAGTTTGCCCAGCCCCCGGTATTTGGGCAGCAGGGCCAGCGCAAAGAACAAGTGACGGGCGTTCACCATCAGACTCAGGAAAAAGGCGCTGAGGGGGTCGAAGGCGGTGGTCAGCAGCGTGATGGCCACGTACTGCATGCTGCCGCAGAAGGCGAAGGCGCTGACAAAGCCGGACCACAGAAAATTGTAGCCCTTGGAGGCCATCAGCAGGCCGTAGGCCAGACCCACCGCCAGATAGCCGGTGAGGATGGGTACGGTGTGGGGGAAGGCCGCTTTCAGCGCGGCGGGGAAGGATTTGCGGGGCAAACAGACCACCTCCGGGAAAATGTGTCAGCATTATACCCGAAAACTCTTTTTGGCGCAATACTGGAAAAGCGCATAAAATGTGTGTATAATAGGCCCACTGAGTTTCACGAAAGAAAAGGAGCGTGTGTTTCAATGGAGGAGATGCGCAGCTTTGGCTATATCTGCCCCCGCTGCGGCAAGGCGGTGCTGCACCAGCGCAGTGTGTTCGCCCTGTCCGCCGCTGCGGCCCGCATGGAGTGCGAATGCGGGCAGGAGGCGCTGGAGGCGGAGACGGACGGTGTGAAGTTCCGGCTCTGGGTACCCTGCGGCGTGTGCGGCGGACACCATCAGGCGGAGTGCGACGCCGATGCGGTGCTGCACGGGCGGGGCATCGGCCTGGCCTGCCCCGAAAAGCAGGAGATATGCTGCTATATCGGCGAGGAGCAGCAGGTGCGCCGCGCCATGGAGGAGCTGGCCCTGCGGGTGGAGAAGGAGAAGGCCGGCGGTGAGGAGGCCTTCACCGACAACGTCATCATGTACGAGGTGCTGTCGGAGCTGAAGGACATCGCCGCCCGGGACGGCATCTCCTGCACCTGCGGCAGCCACAAATACAACATTGCCGTGCGGAGGGGTGCAGTGGACCTCATCTGCGCCCGGTGCGGCGGGAGGCTGCGGCTCAATGCCGCCACGGACCGCGATCTGGACGACCTGTGCTGCCAGATGAAGCTGACCATCCGCAGCACGGAGCAGTAACGCGGTGGGCAGCGTCGTATGCTTCGCCCTGTTTTTAGGGGCGGTGGGCGTCTGTCTGGCGGAGGGCTGGCAGCTGATGTGGGCCATCTGGGCGGGCATCGCGGTGTTCGCCGTGCTGGGTCTTGCGCGGCATGTGCCGGTGCGGGTCATGGCCGCGGGCGCATGGCGGCAGGGACGGAAAATGTGCTCCGTCATCGACATCTACCTGCTGATCGGGGCCATCACGGCCCTGTGGCGCAGCGCGGGCACCATCGGATTTTTCATCTATCACGGCCTGCAGATCATTACGCCCCAGATGTTCCTGCTGGTGGCGTTTCTGCTGACCAGCTTCATCTCCTACGCTCTGGGCACGTCCTTCGGCGTGGTGGGCACCGTGGGGGTCATTCTGATGGCGCTGGCACGCTCCGGCGGCGTGGACGCCGCCGTGACGGCGGGCACCATCATCGCAGGGGCCTATTTCGGCGACCGGTGCTCTCCGGCGTCCTCCAGCGCGGCGCTGGTGGCGGCGGCCACGGGCACGGCGCTGGAGCGGAACCTGCGGCGGATGCACCGCACCGGCTGGCTGCCGTATGCGGTGAGTCTGGCGGTGTACGCGGCGCTGTCTGTGACCCACCCGCTGGCGGCGGTGGACGGGCAGGTGCTGACGACACTGGCAGAGACATACCGGCTGGGCTGGTGGACGGCGCTGCCGGCGGCGGCCATCATCGTGCTGCCGCTTTGCAGGGTGTCCATCCGGAGGTCTATGGCCGTCAGTGTGCTGGCGGCGCTGGCCGTGACCCTGTGGGGTCAGGGAGGGCAGCTGTGGGACGTGCTGCGGGACACGGTGTTGGGATACCGTCCGGCGGGCGGAGCTTTGCAGCAGGTGCTGGCAGGCGGAGGCGTGGTGTCCATGCTGACGGCCACGCTGATGGCCATCAGCGCCGGCATGTACGCGGGGCTGCTGGACAGCGCAGGCGTACTGGACGGCGTGCGGCGCCACGCGGCGGCGCTGGCTCGCAGGGCAGGACGGTTTCCCGCCTGTGCGGCGGTGTGCGCCCTGGCGGGCATGATCTTCTGCAACCAGTCTGCTGGCCCTGTGGTGGCCGACCAGCTGCTGGAGGAGACGTACCGCGCCCGGGGGCAGGGCGGCGAGGAGCTGGCGCTGGACATCGAGAACTCCGGCATCGTGATGGCGCCGCTGATCCCGTGGAACATCTCGGTATCCATTCCGCTGGTGATGCTGGGGGCAGACGCCTCCGCCATCCCCTATGAGGTGCTGCTGTACGCCATCCCCCTGTGCTATCTGTTGACGAAGCGGCGGGTGTTTGCCGCGAAAGGAGAGAGAATATGATCGAACTGCTGGCCCGCTGGTGCATACCGGATCGGGACAATGTAACATCGCCGTCGGTGCGGCGGGCCTACGGCACGCTGTGCGGCATCGTGGGCATCGCCCTGAATATCCTGCTGTTTGCGGGGAAGTTCTTCGCGGGACAGCTGTCCGGCTCCATCGCCGTGACGGCGGACGCCTTCAACAACCTGTCGGACGCGGGCTCCTCGGCAGTGACGCTGCTGGGTTTCCGGCTGGCGGGACGGAAGCCGGACACGGACCACCCCTTCGGCCACGGGCGCATCGAGTACATCTCGGGTCTTGCGGTGGCGGGCCTGATCCTGCTGATGGGCGTGGAGCTGGCCAAGTCCTCCATCGATAAGGTCCTCCATCCGGAGGAGGTGACGTTCTCGCTGCTGGCGCTGGGTATCCTGGCGGCGTCGGTGTGCGTGAAGCTGTATATGTGGCTCTACAACCGGCGCATCGGGAAGAAGATCAAGTCCGCGGCCATGGAGGCCACGGCCATGGACAGCCTGTCCGATACCGCGGCTACGGCGGCGGTGCTGCTGGCCATGCTCGTCGGCAGGTGGACGGGACTGGCGGTGGACGGCTATGTGGGCCTTGTGGTGGCGCTGTTCATCCTGGCCTCCGCCTGCAAGGCGGCGAAGGAGACGCTGTCGCCCCTGCTGGGGCAGGCACCCGACCCGGAGCTGGTGCAGGAGATACGGGATATCGTCATGGCCCACAGCACCGTACAGGGTATCCACGATCTGGTGGTCCACGACTACGGCCCGGGGCGGTGTATGATCTCCCTCCACGCGGAGGTGCCGGCTCACGGGGACATTATGGAGATGCACGACGTCATCGACAACATCGAGAAGGAACTGGCGGAGCGGCTGCACTGTCAGGCAGTGATCCACATGGACCCCATCGTCACCGACGACGCATCCGTGGGTGCGCTGCGCCGGCAGATCGCCGAAGTGGTGAAGCAGGTGGACCCCCGTATGACCATCCACGATTTTCGGGTGGTGCGGGGTACTACCCATACCAACCTGATCTTTGACGCGGTATTGCCGTTCTCCTCCGGCAGGACGCCGGAGCAGGCGGCGGAGGAGATCCGGAAGCTGGTGCGGGAGCTGGACAGCACGTATTTCGCCGTGGTGACGGTGGAGCACAGCTATACGGATTGAAAAATCCCGCGCCGGCGGGCGCGGGACGGGACGTTATTCCCAGGTCTGCCAGATCTCGGGGTGATAGCCCACCGTGGCCTGGCGGCCGTTGCGGACGATGGGGGCGGCGAACAGCTCAGGGTAAGCCAGCAGCTTTTCCTCCGCCGCATCGGGCGTGATATAGGCCATGTACTGGTCCTCATAGGCGCGGCAGGTCTTGTCCACCAGCGCATCGAAGCTGCCCACGGCGGTCTTGATGGAGCGGTACTCTCCGGCGGACACACCCTTGCTGGCAAGGTCGATGTACTGGTACTTGATGCGGCGCTCCTTGAACCAGCGCTCCGCTTTTTTGGTGTCGAAGGATTTGGACTTTCCGAAGATCTGAATATTCATAGACGGCTCCTTGTGAGTGAAATGGAGGATATGCCATGGATGAGAACATCCGTAAATTGAAGGAATTGGTGGATGGCTCCGACAACATTGTGTTTTTCGGCGGGGCCGGTGTGTCCACGGAATCGGGTATCCCCGACTTCCGCAGCGTGGACGGGCTGTATCACCAGAAGTTCAGATACCCGCCGGAGACCATGCTGAGCCATACGTTCTTTGAGCGGCACACCGGAGAGTTCTTCGACTTCTACCGCGCCAAGATGCTGGCGCTGGACGCCCAGCCCAACGCGGCCCACCGGAAGCTGGCCCAGTGGGAGCGGGAGGGAAAGCTGAAGGCGGTCATCACCCAGAACATCGACGGCCTGCACCAGAAGGCGGGGAGCCGCGAGGTGCTGGAGCTCCACGGCAGCGTGCTGCGCAACCACTGCACCCGCTGCGGGAAAGCCTACGGCGTGGAGCGTATCGTCAGCAGCACCGGCGTGCCGCGGTGCAGCTGCGGCGGCGTCATCAAGCCCGATGTGGTACTGTACGAGGAGCCGCTGGACGAGGACGTGATGGCCCGTGCCCTCCATTACATCCGGCAGGCGGACGTGCTGCTCATCGGCGGTACGTCGCTGGCGGTGTATCCGGCGGCGGGACTCATCACCTACTACCGCGGGCATAAGCTGGCGGTGGTGAATAAGGGCGGGGCAGGTCCCGCGCAGGCCGCCGTTACGGTGGATGGACCCATCGGACAGGTGCTGGAGCAATTGTAACATAGGAAGCTGCGGGGCGCAAGGCGGGGATTTTTCCGTCTGCCCCTTGACAAACAGGGGCATTTTGTTATAATAGCAAGGTGTTCCGCATGCGAGCGTGCTGGAATCGGCAGACAGGCAAGCTTGAGGTGCTTGTGTCCGTAAGGTCGTGTGGGTTCAAGTCCCATCGCTCGCACCAGAGAATAAGAGACACACGAAAGTGTGTCTCTTATTTTTCTGCACGGCGATTTTTCTGCGCAGAGCCGGTCGCCTGCGGGCGGCTGTTCGTGCCCGATCTGACCTTTGGTGAGCATGTCAGGATGGACGAGCACATCTTCTTCTATTAATGGGTGAGACACAGGAACGCTGCGTCTTCTGCTGGCTGGACGCACCGGTAAGCAAGTGAATACGAACAGCGCCGGCCGCGTTACCCACACGCGGCCGGCGCTGCTTTTGAGGTCTCCCTCATGGAAAAGAAAAGTAAAAAGTATGGTCTGGCTGGACCATGGCGCTATGATATCACAGAGAAAAAGATTTGGGAAGCGCATGTTTGTTCTTGAAAACATGAGAAGATGTATAGTACAATGACCGCAGGGCGGCTGCTCTATTGTCCGTCAGATACCGCGTGCCCGCCTGCGGCGGGCAGTCGGTACCGGCGAATAGCAGACCGCAGAAGCGAGGTGCGCGATGAATATTTCCAAATACCAGATATTTCTGAAGGTCGTTTCCTGCGGCAGCTTTTCCAAGGCGGCGGAGGCGCTGAGCTTTACCCAGTCCGGCATCAGCCACGCCATCAACTCGCTGGAAAACGAGCTGGGCGTCATGCTGCTCAGCCGCAACCGCGGCGGCGTGGTGCTGACGGCGGACGGACGGGCGGTGCTGCCCAAGATCGAAAAGCTGTGCGCCGCCCACCACGCCCTGATGCAGACGGTGGAGGGGCTGAAGGACATGGACAGCGGCCTTGTGAAGATCGCCACGTTCTCCAGCGTGTCCGCCCAATGGCTGCCCCGCATCCTCAAGAGCTTCGGCGAGCTTTATCCCAACATCGAGTTTGAAGTGGTCACCGGCGACTTCTACGACCAAATCGAGGGCTGGATCGTCAGCGGCGCGGTGGACTGCGGTTTTCTGCGCCTGCCGCCGGTGAAGCGCTTGCAGACCTACGCCCTGCACCGCGACGAATTGCAGGTCATCGTACCCTGCGACCACCCCTATGCCGACCGCGACCCGTTCCCCGTGTCCGCGCTGGCCACAGAGCCGTTCATCCAGCTGGAGGAGGGCGACGACTACGAGATCATGGCAGCGTTTGATGAGATGGGCATCCGCCCCAACGTGAAGTACATCGCACGGGAGGACAGAACGATCCTTGCCATGGTGTCCGAGGGGCTGGGTATCAGTCTCCTGCCGGAGCTGATGGTGCGCCACAGCCCCACGCCTATCCGCATCTGCCGCGCGCCGCTGCACTTCTATCGCACCATCGGCATCGGCATCAAGGACAAGAAGGCGCTGTCCAACTCCACGCGGCTGTTCGTGGACTATGTGCGGACGTGGGTGGCGGAGAACGGGGAACGGTGACGCGCCCGCAAAGCCCGAAATTCCGTGGTTTTCCGCGGATCTCCGACAGGCGGATATTGACAATGCGAATAAACTGGGATATACTGACGTCCGTCAGGTTTTGGACGTTTTCACAAGCCTTGATGGCCTGAAAAAAACAGCGTCCGGACTTCATGAAAAACTGGATAGATCAAGCTCGGGGACGCCGCGCGGCTGTTTGTTGTAACGACGAGACATCGTCAGACAGCAGCTTAGAAGAAATTTTGGGTCAGAAACCCACCGCGGACGGCACTGTGAGCGCAAGGAGATGACCGAAGCAGCATACGCTGCCGGGGTAACACCGCCATTGGGAGCATCGCTCCTGAGAAGGTAGGTCATGTACGTGGAAACCATTGGGACACAAGGGTTTCCGTGGCGCGAGGGCAGTAGAATTGCACGGCTGAGAGCTTACTTGCGGCGGCGCTTCTTCGTTGTGACATATCAGAGGATGGACTATGCGCCGATGGCTTCCGAAGGGGAGCGGTCGGCGTTTTTGTTTTACCCGATAAGCCGCTGGTGGCTCCGGAACGGAGCGCCGGCGTTTTTTATGCGAAAAGACCGCACATCCCCTGTCAAGCCGAGACGGCCCGCAAAGGCCGCCTGCTTCCCATAAGGATGGAGAGGGTGCCGGCCCTCTCCATCCCGTACCTCTTTCCGGCAGGGCCGAGACGGCCCGCAGCACACCTGTACAGCACGCGCGGCTCCGCGCCGCGGCGTTTGAGAGAGAACACACAAGGAGGAAACAGAACTTGAACACCAAGAGAACGCACCGGCTGCTGCCGCTGGCCATCGCGCTGGTCATGGCGCTGAGCCTGCTGCCCACGAAGGCATGGGGCTACAACGACCTGCAGGGCTCCGGCACCGAGGTCAGCCCCTATCTGATCACCAGCGCCCGGGCGCTGGAATCCCTGGCGAAGCAGGTCAACGACGGCACGCTGAAAACGGAGGGCGTCTACTTCCGGCAGACCGCCGACATCGACCTGTCCGGCTTCAAGAACAACTCGTGGGTGCCCATCGGCAACGCCACCGGCTCCGGCGGCACGGGCCGGACCTTTGACGGTATCTACGACGGCAACGGCTTCCGTATCAAGAACTTCGTGTTCGAGGATACCACCCGCAAGTATTACGGTCTGTTCGGCCTGCTGTCCGAAAGCGCGGTCATTAAGAACCTGACGCTGGACAAGAGCTGCTCCGTCACCGCATGCACCTATGTGGGCGGCCTCGTCAGCCGCGCCGCAGGGTCCACCCTCATCAACTGCACCAGCTACGCCACGGTGTACGCCGCCGGTTCCGCCGGTGAGATCCCGTATCCCCGCGTGGGCGGTCTGGCGGCGGAGGGCCACACCTTCATCAACTGCACCAACTACGGCAGCGTCAAGGCCAACCCCGACTCCAGCGGCTTCAGCAGCCCCGGCGGTTATGGCGCCGGCGGCATCGCGTGCATCGCGCGGGTGATGATCGGCTGCGCCAACTACGGAAGCGTGGTGGCCGGCGGTCAGGCCGGCGGCGTGGTGGGCGAGATCAGCTGCTATGGCAGCACCGAGGAGAAACCCGTGGGCGTCATGGTGGGCTGCGCCAACTACGGCACCGTGGAGGCCCGGGAGTGGGCCGGCGGTCTGGCCGGCGATGCCGAGGGCATCATCGAGGACTGCTACAATCTGGGCACCGTGAAGGTGGAGAGAACGCAGGTGGGCGGTCTGGTGGGCAAGTACAGCACCAGCACCTACTACGCCCTGCAGGTGGGCATTCACAACTGCTACCACGCCGGCTCCGTGCAGTACGGCGCGGAGGAGGCGGAGCCCGTGGCGGGCCATCTGGTGGGCCTTGTGCAGGGCAATGCGGATGAAGCCACCGCCAAGGCATACCTCAGCGGCAACTACTATCAGAAGATCGGCCTGCTGCCGGCAGTGGGCAGCATGGACATCGGCGACAGCGCCGTGGCCATGGAGCTGGCCGATATGCAGAAGCAGGAGTTCCTGGACAAGCTGAACAGCTACACCCATGTGGCGCTGTACGGCGCCGCGTGGCAGTTCAGGTATATCACCGGCCAGGGGCGGATGCCTGTCTATAAGGAGTATCAGGAGCTGCTGGACTACTCCTGCAAGCTCAAGGGCGTGACGGTCAACGGCATGCCCGCCATCGCCGCCGACGGCGGCTACACCTGGGTGCTGCCCTACGGCACCGATCTGACACAGATCAAGGTGGTCACCAGCATCAGTCCCCGGGCCACGGCGGAACCGGCGGACGGCACGCTGGACTTCTCCAAGGGCCCCGTGACGTTCACGGTGACGGCCCAGGACGGCGTCCACCGGCAGAGCTATCCCGTGACGGTGACGGCGGCAGCCAGCCCCAACGGCCTCAGCGCCCTGCGGGTGAAGATGAAGTCTACGGGCGACGTGACTCGGGACGATTATCTGCACGGCCTGACGCTGGTGGGGCCGGAGGACTTCCAGCAGGATGTCACCACCCGCGACTACACCGTATACGACTATAACGCCGCACAGCGCGGCGCCTTCGACACGAACAGCTGGAACGGCTACTATTTCTGGGCGGTGCCCGCCGAGACCGGCGCAGCGATGGTGGCTGCCACCCCCACGCGGACCAGCACCATCACGGCCTGTGCGGACATGATGGGTGAGTCCGGCCAGTACGTCTACTACGGCGACAGCATGCACCTGGGCGACAACACCATGACCCTCACCGTGACACCGCCCTCCGGCGGCAGCGGCAAGGAGACGGTGTATACCTTTCATGTGAAGGTCCTGCCCTCTCTGGGCAGCGTCAGCTTCAGCGACAGCGGCACGGAGCTGGCGGGGACATTCCACCCCCTGACCTTTGCATACAGCATCAAGGCGCCGGACTATCTGACGGGCCTGACGCCCACCGTCACCACCACCCTGAACGAGGGCGAAACGGTGACGTATAGCCCCGCGCTGGAGGACGGGAAGATCCCGCTGGACAAGCTGACGGACGGCAAGTTCACCATCACCGTGTCCGACGCGGAGGACAGCACCCTCAGCACCACCTATACCTTCACGGTGGAGCAGGTAGCCACATTCACCGCCAGAATCGTCACCAATGTGGCGGATGCCCACATCCGCGTGTATCAGGGTACAGACCTGATGACTCCCAACGCCGGCGGAGCCTACGAACTGCGGGGCGACAGAGACTACCGCTTCGAGGTGGCGGCCAAGGGCTACGTGTCCGTCAGCGATGCGCTGACGGAGGACCTGCTGAGCGACGGCGTGCTGGAGCTGTATCTGGAGGAGGTGCCGACCGGCGATCTTCCCAGATATGACTCCTCGTGGCCCAGCTTCCGCGGCAACGACGAGAATATGGCCATCACCACCGTCAGGACCCCCATCGGGCCCTACGCGGAGGAGGACGATGTGGAGCTGCTGTGGAACAGCACCAGCGGCAGCGGCTTTGACAGCGGCGCCGTGGGCTGCCCCATCTTCGTGGACGGCTATATGTACGCCTACGCGGGCACCAACATCCTGAAGCTGGACCCCGCCACCGGCGAGACGCTGATCTCCAAGCCCATGGAGGACGCCTCCGACTTCGCCATCATCCCGCCCACCTACGGCGACGGCATGATCTTCGTGGGCCTGAAGAACGGGCGGGTGCAGGCGTTCCGCGCCGATACGCTGGAGTCCCTGTGGGTCTACACCGACCCGCTGGGCGGCCAGTCCAACTCCCCCATCACCTACTCCGACGGCTGCGTGTACGTGGGATTCTGGCGGGGCGAGAGCGGCGCGGCCAACTTCGTGTGCCTGACGGCGGACGATGAGAAACCCAACCGCAAGACGGAGCCCAAGATCCCCCTGTGGAGCTGCACCAACGACGGCGGCTTCTACTGGGCGGGGGCCTACGCCAACGACAAATACGTGATGGTCACCACCGATGACGGGTACAGCGGCTATTCTCACAACACCGGCAAGCTGCTGATCTTCGACAAGCGCACCGGCGAGCTGACGGATTCCAAGACGACCTACACCGGCGACCTGCGGTCCAACGTGGCCTATGATAAGGCGAGCGGCCGCATCTTCTTCACCAGCAAGGGCGGCGCGATGTACAGCGAGATCGTGGGCGCGGACGGCAAGATCGACCGCAGCGCCAGCAAGACGGTGGCGCTGGGCGGTATGAGCACCTCCACCCCCGTGGTCTGCAACGGACGCGCCTACGTGGGCGTGGCCGGTACGGGGGGACAGTTCACACCCTACGGCGGCCACCACATCGCCGTCATCGACCTGACCGACTGGAAGGTGGCCTATACCGCCCAGACACAGGGCTATCCCCAGACCAGCGGCCTTATGACCACCGGCTATGACGATGGCGTGTACGTGTACTTCATGGACAACTACACCCCCGGCGTCATGCGCGTCATCCACGACGCCCCGGGCCAGACGGCGCTGGAGGGCGGCGTCACCGAGGAGTTCACCTCCGACAAGGGCGTGTCCGGTACCTATACGGACTGCGCGCCGGTGGTGTTCACGCCCCGGGGCAGTCTGGCGCAGTACTGTATCGGCAGCCCCGTCACCGATGAGTACGGTACGCTTTACTTCAAGAACGACAGCGGCAACCTCATCGCCCTGACCAGCGCCGTGCGGGAGCTGAAGGTGGCGGAGGAGCCGGAGATCGCCAGGACCGAGGACGGTCAGTGGGAGGTCACCGGCGGTAAGATCGTGGCGGTGCTGGCCAACGGGCTGGAGCGCGACATCACCGCTCTGGTGGAGTACCGCGACGACGGAAGCGGCGGCGTGGAGGCCGTGTATACCTACGGCACCAGCGTCCAGCCCTATACCAAGTCGGTGCGTACCGTGTCCCTCAACGGGGCTTCGGCGGCGCAGCCCGGCATCGGCAACGGCGCCGAGGAGGGCGTCACCGAGAACGGCGTTACCAGCTTCAAGGCCGGTACGTCCGCCGGTGCGCCGGAGATCCGCGTCACCGCGCCGGCCAACGGCTGGGTCGCGGGTGAGAATATCTTCACCGTGGCATCTGACGGCGACGCCGCCTGCACGGTGATGGTGAAGAAGGCCGACGGCACGCTGGTGCGCCTGACGGCGTCCACTGCGGACGGCACGCACAGCTTTACCGCCGTCCTCGCCGAGGGAGACAGTTTGGTGGTGGGCCTGAAGGGAGACGTCAACGGCGACGGTGAGATCAACAGCCGCGACACCGTGCAGGCACAGGCTGCCTTCCTTGGCAAGCTGACGCTGCAGGATCACCGCCAGCTGTGCGGCGCTGTCACCGGCGGCGATGCCATCGGCAGCCGTGACATTGTCCAAATTCGAGCAGCTTCCCTGGGAAAGCTGACTCTTAAATGGTAACAAAAATCAGAAAGGAAAGAGAACATGAAGCACATCGCAAAGAGATCCCTGTCCATGCTCCTGGCGCTGGTCATGCTCTGCTCCCTGTGCGTCAACGCACTGGCCGCAGACGAGGTCAAGGTCAACTCCGCGCTGAGCGCCACGGAGCTGGAGAAGAGCGCCTCCGCCCAGACCGTTCGGGTGACGGTGGCGCCCGCGTCCGCCGTGACCGTCTCCAACTATGAGGTGAAGCTGGAGGTGCCCAAGGGCTGGACCATCACCAACATCGAGAACGACGACCCCAACGCTGCCCTGACCGCCGCGGACTATAACCTCGCCAACGGCCAGATAGGTTGGACCAGCAAGGATGCCGAGGATAAAAGCGTGAGTAAGTTCGCCACCTACACGGTGGAGATCCCCGCCAACACCGCCGCCGGCAAGTATGAACTGAAGGTCGTGGGCGTTATGGCCGATAAGAATTATGGGCAGGACGCAGTGCTGACCAAGGGCCAGCACGACAGCACCCTGACCCTGACCGTCAAGGAAAAGACCACTGCCACCGGCTACACCGCCGAGCTGTCCACGTGGTACACCCAGCGCGAGGTGGGCAAGACCCTGACCCTGCCCGTCTACATCACCAGCAGCGAGGCGTCCGTGACCACCTGGAACGCCGCCACCGTCAAGATCAAGTACGATCCCAGGTACGTGTCCTTCTCTGATATGCAGCAGTTCGGCCTGCAGGCCAGAGAGGTCTACGACGACAAGACCAACGGCGTCGTGACCATCAGCCGATACGGCGACAGCGTGGCCTGCGGCAACGCCAGCGGTACGTTCTTCATGGCGGTCTTTGACTGCAACGCCGTGGGTGTCGCCAACTTCCAGCTGACGGAGGCCCGCGTGGACCTGCAGGACAACGCCAACGTGCAGGACGCCCCTCAGGCCACCGTCAAGGGTGACCTGTTTATCCAGATCGGCACTCCCACCTACAAGGTCAGAGGCGCGGAGCAGGAGCTGAGGTATGAGCCCACCGCCGAGTCCGGTAAGGACTTCGTTATCAACATGCAGGAGGGCTATCTGGCCAAGGGGCTGACCGTCCGCTATAAGGTCAGCGGCAACGACTACGAGGCCGTGCAGAATGATAACACCTTCGTCATCCCCGCCCAGCACGTCACCGGGGATATCGAGCTGTACGTCTCCTACCACAGCTACAACATCACCAAGACCGGCAGCGGCGCCGAGGACGTGACCCTGCCGCAGCAGGTGCTCGACTACAAGGCTGACTACACCTTCACCCTGAATAAGAAGGACGGCTATGCCTACACCGTGAAGGTCACCATCGGCGGCGAGGAAGTCACCTGCACCGTCAACGAGGCCGGTACGGAGTACACCATCCCCGGCGACAAGATCCTGGGCGACACGGTGGTCACCGTGACCCGCACCAAGGAGGCCTCTCAGATCACCTTTACCGGCAGCACCGACGATCTGGTGGGCGAGGTCTCCCGCAGCGCTCCCGTCGGTCAGGACTTCACCTTCACCCTCACGAAGGATGCCGACTATGAGTACACCGTCTCCGCCAAGTACACCGAGTCCGGTGAGACCGTGCCCGTGACCGACAACGGCGACGGCACCTACACCATTGCGGGCAAGTACATCACCGGTGATGACATCTCCATCACCGTCAGCAAGATCTCCCCGCTGGATAAGTTCGACTTCAGCGTCTATGAGTACGTGAAGGTGGACGGCGGCAAGTCCGTGTTCCTGATCCTGGCCAACGTGAAGAGCGGCGAGACTCTGGGCGAGGGCAAGGTCCCCGCCTACGACGGCTCCAACATGTATACCGACATGTCCGGCCGTTATAACTCCGCCTATTCCTGGCTGGTGTTCTCCGAGAGCGATGCTGACACCCTGCTGGCCGATGTGAAGAACCACATCACGCTGGTGACCGGCGAGGCCAAGAGCTACAAGTCCAACAACGATGTGAACTACACCGGTACTGCCGACATCAACGACGCCCAGCTGGTATACAACATCTACAACGCCAAGTATGACAGCTTCGACGTGGTGGAGATGAAGATGTTCCTCAGCGCGGATGTCAACGGCGATAAGCAGGTGAACGCTTTGGATGCCAGCGCCATCGCAAGAGGCACTGTTCTCTTCTGATAAGTAAACCGCATCACGGGCCGTGCGCTGCACAGGATCTCCCCTGCCCCAAGGGGGCAGGGGAGACAGCCCGTTTTTCGGAGGCATGTTTCTGTGGCTCATATCCCGCGTCGTATGGGAAATGGAAACGGGTTTCTGAACAAAACAGGAGGAGAAAATAAGATGAAGAAAGTATTCTGCGCCCTGCTGGCGGCGCTGACGCTGCTGGCGGCGGCCGTCGTCCCCGCCTACGCGGTGGACAGCAGCAAGTCCTATCTCTTCGAGCTGTCCATCGACGGCGGCGACACCAAGCATGCCGCCGCCGGCGACATCGTGACGGTGCTGCTGACACTGAAGCGCACCGACAAGGACGAGGGCTACACCATGTACGCCATGCAGGACGAGATCTGCTACGATCCCGCGTTCTTCGAGCTGGTGCCCAATAGTGCCATGTCGGCGGCGGCCATCGAGACCACGGACATCTCCCTGCGCGGCGGCCTGCGGGCGTTCTACATGAACTTCGTGTCCTTCGGCGGCGGCGAGGACTGGGATGCCGACACCATGATCGGCACGTTCCAGCTGAGGGTCATCGGGACCTCCGGCTCCTCCGTCATCCGGAACACGGAGAATCTGGTGTCCACCGCCGACGGTATGGACAGCTATGCCGCCGAGGCCCGGGACGTCACCGTGGTGGTGACGGACGACTGCACCGTGAAATTCGAGAGCAACGGCGGCTCCTTCGTGCCGGAGCAGGTGGTCAAGCGGGGCCAATACGTGACCCGGCCCGAGGACCCCACCAGGGAGGGCTTTGTGCTGGAGGGCTGGTATACCGATTTCGACATGACCCGGCCCTGGGACTTTGACCGCGACACGGTGACGGCCAGCATGACGCTGTACGCCAGATGGACGGACGGCACGGCCATCGCGCCGGTGGACGAAAACGGCGGCGGTCAGGTGCCGGTGTGGGTGTGGATCGCGCTGGGCGCGCTGCTGCTCCTGCTGGTGCTGTTCCTGCTGCTGCGCCGCCGGACCGTGAGGTTTGAGACCTTCGGCGGCACCGCCATCGACAGCCGCAAGGTGCGCCGCGGCGAAAAGCTGACGCCTCCCATGCTGCCTGTGAAGGAGGGGGCGGCCTTCGGCGGCTGGTTCGCGGATCAGGCCTGCACCAAGCTCTGGAGCTTCGACAGCGACACGGTGGAAAAGAGCATGACGCTGTACGCCAAGTGGCAGTAACCGCGGAAATAGAATGAGGGTGCAGATGAGAAAACGGATCACAGCCCTGCTGCTGGCCTTTGTCATGACGGCGAGCCTGCTGCCGGTGACGGCGCAGGCGGTCTCACCGGAGGCGCAGGCGCAGGCGGCAGTTATCACCACGGCGGCGGAGTTTGCCGCCATGGCGCCGGACGGGAATTACCGTCTGGAAGCGGACATCACGGTGGACGAGCCCTACGGCAGGACATTCACCGGCAGCTTCGACGGCGCCCACCATATCATCACCATAGATCTTCATGCCTCGGCCGGTGGACCGGTCGGGGCATGGGGCCTATTCGGAGAGCTGGACGGCGCGGCGGTAAAAGACCTCCGTCTGCGGGGCGAACTGACCGCGGCGGAGGACAGCGGTGTCCGAAGCCTGGGCGCACTGGCCGGTACGGTTTCCGGCGACACGGCTATCGGCGGCTGCCGCAGTGAGGCGGCGGTGCAGTCGGAGGTGTCCGGCGGCAGCGTGGGCGGCTTTGTGGGCCGCGTCACCGGCGGTACGCTGACCATGACGGGCTGCGCCGGCGCCGGCGTGGTAAAGGCGCTGGACAGCGCCGCGGCCGGCGGCCTTGTGGGCAGCCTCGACGGCGGCAGCATGACGCTGACGCGGTGCTATCAGTACGGCGACGTGCTGGGTGGCCTGTGCGCCGGCGGTTTTGTGGGACAGATTGCGGAGCAGGCGGACTGCACCGCGTCGTACGGCTATGCCGCCCTGCGGCCTGCCGCAGAGGACGCGGCAGCACCGGAAAACTGGGGCGAGCTGCGGACCGTCAGCGCGGAGAAGGCCGGCGCACTGTGCGGTGAAGGTACGTTCAGCGCGGAGAGCAAGGCGCTGTTCTGGTCGGGCAAGGCGTTCGGAACGGACGCTGTCCCTGCCGGTGGGCGGTTCGAGGAGACGGATGCCGCCGCGGTGCTGGCGGCTTTGAATGAGGGCGCGGCGGAGGACGATGCCAACGGCTTTCTGCTGACGGCGGAGAATGGCGGCTGGCCCATGCTGCGCTGGGAGCTGACCCAGCCCCAGACGCCGTCTGCCGCAATAGAGCAGGAGAAGGAGACGCTGCGCACCCAGTTGGCCCAGCTATGGAGCCAATACAGCGAGACGGCCTATGAGCCGGAGAGCTGGGCGGCGTTGACCAAGCTCTATCAGGGCGCGCTGGCCGCTGTGGACGCAGCTGTGTCGGCAGAGGAGCTGCCGCTGCTGACGGTGCTGGCCGCGGCCATGGCGGAGGTGCCCGTCAAGGCCCAGACCTACACCACCCTGTCGGAACAGGAACGGCAGGCGGTGATCCAGCGGCTCCAGACAACGTATGAGACATATTTACAGCAGATCGAGGACAAGGCATCCGCCTTTGCCGAGGCCAGCCGCGGCGTGTGGCTGAAGCGCACGGCAGAGGGGCGGGAACAGCTGGACACAGCCCGCCAGACGCTGGTCCGGCAGCTGACCACGGCGCTGACAGCGCTGAAAGACTGCCATACCACGGCGGACGCTCAGACGCTGGAGGATGCCTTCGCGGCCTCCGCCCAACAGACGGCGGAGGGCGTGGATCCCACCGTGGCGGATAATCGCGTGCCGCAGGGGGACAAGTGGGACGGCACGTCCCGTACCCGGCCTGCGGAGGGCAGCGGCACGGCGGAGGACCCCTATCGCATTACCACTGCCGCGGAGCTGGCGTGGTTCGCAGACCAGGTCAACGGCGGCCAGCGGACGCTGTGTGCCCGTCTGGCCTCGGACATCGACCTGAACGGCTATGTCTGGACGCCCATCGGCAGCACCGGCGGCAAGAGCTATCAGGGGACGTTTGACGGCGGCAACAGCGTCGTCCACGGCCTGCGGGTGGAGAGCGCCGCCTACGCCGGACTGTTCGGCGTCATCGGCATGTCCGGCACGGTGCAGCGCCTGTGTACGGCGGGCACCATCGCCATCACCGCCGCTCAGGGCAACAAGATCTCCAGCGTGGGTGCGGGCGGCATCGCCGGATACAGTATGGGCATTATCTTTCAGTGCTTCTCCACGGTGTACGTCACCAACGACCGCACCAGTTACAGCGCGGTGGCCGGGGGCATCGTGGGCAAGGCGTCGGCGCAGGCCGTGGTGGACAGCTGCGGCAGCTACGGCGCCGTGGGCGGCCGCAGGAACATCAACTACATCGGCGGTATCGCGGGCGTGGCCCAGAAGGGAGCCATCATCCGCTACTGCACCAACTACGGCGCCGTCACCGGCAGCCGCGGCGTGGGCGGCATCGTGGGCCTGCTGACGGACTACGCCCAGGTGCGCCTGTGCGAGAATCAGGGCGCTGTGGACGGCGAGAGTCGCGTGGGCGGCGTCGTGGGCTGGGTCTGCGGGGCGGACTACATCTCCGGAAACGTGCTGGACGTGACCATCCGGAACGTGGGAAGCTACGCCGATGTCACCGCCAATGGCTCCCCCGCTCTGGGCTACGGCGCAGGCGGGATCGTGGGATACATCGACACCGCCGATGATACGGGCCTCACCGGCCCCTGCACCCTGTCCTGCGCCTACAACACCGGCACGGTGACGGACAACGGCGGCACCACGTCTCAGGGCGTGGGCGGCATCGTGGGTGAGTGGCACGGCGGCGTTCTCAGCCATGTGCAGAGCGCCTCCGGCAACACGCTGTGGGGCGTGGTGGACATGGCGGTCACCGCCAGCCACGACGCGGCGCGGGTGTCCACGGTGACACCGGCCTATGACATCACCGGCGGTGACCGCTGGGACAAGGTCAGCGCTGCGGTGACGCTGCTGGTGAAGCTCATCCGGCCCGAGGCCGGCGATGAGGGCTACGCCGCCTACGGCAGGGACCAGAGTATCCTCTATAACGGCGTGATCCTGTCCTATCTGGAGCGCATCGAGTCCGCCGCAGACAGCGGCGAGACGGAGACGCTGCTGCGGGAGTGTCAGGAGCAGCTGGACGCCGTCCTCACCGGCACGGATGCCAGCGGCCAACAGCTGCTGGAGGACCTGCGCGCTTACGCCGGAAGCCGCGTGTACGCGGCGGCGGAGCAGGCGGAGGCGGATGCCCTGCTGGCGGCGGCGGAGACGGAGATCGCCGGCGCCGCTACCATCGCGGACATCAGCAATATCCGACTGAAATATCTGGGCGACAACGGCCTGCTGACCAGAATCACCACCTATCAGGCCAAGCGGCAGCAGGACCTCTACAATACCTACGTCTACAACAGGAACTATACGCAGGACGATATGGCCGCGGCGCTGGCCGCCTATGAGAGCTGGCGGGCCAAGTTGGACAGCGCCTCCTCCGTGGAGGAGGTGGACGCCATCTACGCCGACGCCCGCAAGGCGCTGGCGGACCTGACCGCAGGCTTCACGGAGGGCGATACTGCGCCGGACATGGACGCGGCGGCAGCCGCAGCCCTGCAAAAGACACGCGATGAGGCGCGGCAGGCTCTGGATGATCTGGCGCAGCAGCGCATCGCGGCGCTGACGGCGCAGCTGGACGACATCAGCGGTTTCGACGAGACACGGCGGCAGCTGCTGACCCAGGCGCTGGAGCGGGGCGTGACATCCATCCGGGAGGCCGCTGCGGTGGAGCTGGACAGCCTTACCGACTATACCGCCATCCAGCAGGCCCGGCAGGAGGGCCTTGCCGCCATCGAGCAGGCGTACACCGCCGCCGCCGGCAAGCTGAAGAAGCTGCTGGAGTCCTCCCGGGCGGAAAACGGCTGGGACGGCATCACCGCCAGCCGGCCCCACGGCAGCGGAACGGAGGCCGATCCCTACCAGATCGGTACGGCGCAGGAGCTGGCGTGGCTGGCCTATGCGGTGAACAACCAGACGGAGAGCGGCGGATTCAGCGCCGTGCTGACGGCGGACGTGGATCTGGGCTATTGCCAGTGGCCGGTGATCGGCACGCGCAGCAGCGGCAGCCAGCGGCCCTATACCGGCACCTTTGACGGCCGGGGACACACCGTGTCCGGCCTGTACATCACTTCGTTGGGCGGGCGGCAGAAGCTGGGCCTGTTCGGCGTGGCGCAGGACGCGGTGATCCGGAACCTGACGGTGCGGGGCAGCATCGAGCTCACCGGCGTCCGTTCCTACGACGGCGACACGGCGGGCTACCTCATCGGCGGCCTGCTGGGCAGCGGCGAGGGCATCGGCGTCACCATCAGTAACTGCGTGTCGCAGGTGGATGTCTCCGTGTCCTTTGCCAACGACCAGAAGGCGCAGCGCGCCGCCGTGGGCGGTCTGGTGGGCCGCCTCAGCGGCAGCGGCAGCCACACGCTCACCGACTGCCGCAGCGAGGGGCGGGTCTACACTGCCTTCGCGCCCGGCGCCTGCTATCTGGGCGGCTCCGGCGGCGACGGCGGGCAGGCCGGCATCGTGGGCTTTATCAGCGCCGGCGCACGACTGGAGCGCTGCGTCAACGCCGGCGAGGTCTACGCAGGCCGCGCCGCAGGCGTGGGCGGCATCGTGGGAAGCGCGGGCAGCAGCGGCACGGAGGTGACGCTGTCCCAGTGCGCCAATCAGGGCGCGGTGTCCAACGATACTGCGGCGGTGCTGCTGAACAAGGGCGGCACCGGCGGCGTCCTGGGACTTGCCGCGGCGGGGACCGTAACGGTTCGCAGCTGCTACAACACCGGCAGCGTGGCGGGCAGCACCATCGTGGGCGGCATTCTGGGCGGCGAGCGCGGCGAATACTCCGCCAACGCTCAGTACGGCTGCCGGGGCCTGACGCTGGAGAACTGCTACAACGCAGGCGGCCTGCTGGTGGGCACGGCCACCGTTCGGGTGGGCGCGCTGGCGGGCTACCCGCTGGACGGCCGGTACTACACGGGACTGACGGTGCGCAGGGGCGCGTGCCGCTACGTCATGGGCTGGAAGTGCAGCCAGGGAGACAGCGTCCGCGAGAGTACGGAGCTGACGGCGGCACTGTTTGACGGGCTGGTGGACAGCCTCGGCGGCGTCAACAGCGGCTATCCCCTGTTTGACTGGCAGCTTCTGGAGCAGCAGAGCCGCGAAGAGGTGGTCAGCTATCTGAACGACCGCTATGAGCGGGAGATCAAGCCTATCGCCACCGTGGCCCAATGCCAGGAGATCGAAAGGCTGCTGGCCGAGACGGCGGAGACCATCCGCACCGCCAAGACCACAGCAGAAATGACTGCCGCCTATGAAAAGATGCTGGCGCGCATGAGCGCGGACGACCTGCTGGCGGCGGCAAAGGAAGCCGCCCAGAAGCAGCTGGATAAGCTGTATGGCAGCGCAAAGAAGAATTATAAGGATATTGCAGAACAGCTGAACAAGCTGTATGAAACACAAAAGGCCGCCATCGAGGCCTGTACCAAGTCCGCGGATACGGACACGGAGCTGGATCGGTTTTCTGCCGGTGTGGCGGACCTGCTGATCGCGGCGCGGGTGAAGTCCGGCGCGGCTATGCGGGAGCTGGCCGCCGCGCTGCCGGAGGTGCGTCAGGTCTATGACGCCCTCACCACCGCCCAGAAGCGGCTGGTGGTCAACGGCAGGGCCATCACCGATGCGCAGGTGCTGGTAACGGCCTACGAACAGAATTTGGACCTGCTGCGGCAGTGGGAGAGCGCCGACAAGGCGAAATACACCGCCGTGAAGTCCGGCATCGGCCGTCTGGCGGCGGATATCCGCAGCCGGCTGGGCGATTGCGCCGACGCATCGGGCATGACCGCCGCCCTCAACGGCTACGCCGCAGGGGTGGCCCGGCTGCTGCTGGACAAGCTGGCCTTCACCGAGGGTACGACCACACTGGGCCAGCTGCACAAAGCGTCGGAGGTGCTGACCCAGACATCGGAGGCCGTAAAGGGCCTGACCCGGGAGCAGCTGGCGCTGCTGCCTGCGGAGCAGGTGGCGGGCGTCAGCCGCGCCCAACTGCTGCTGGCGGTCTACACCAGGGCGTCGGAGCAGCTGGACACCTGGCTGAAGAACGACAAAGCGTCCTACGCCGACGTGGCCCAGCGGCTGGAGCGTCTGGCAGACAGTGTCCGGCAGGAGTTGGAGCGCAGCGTGGATCGGGACAGCGCGGCCAAGGCGCTGGACCACTACTGCGGCGGCAGCGTGGAGGTGCTGATCTCCTCCATCGGCACGGTCAAACCCGTCATGCCCCCCACCGAGGCGGCTGCAGCCAAGACCCGCCTGCAGCGTGCCCGCACGGCCTACAACGCCCTGACGGCATCGCAGAAGGCGCTGGTGCCCAACTACGCATCGCTGCAGGAGGGCGAGACGGCCTACCGCACCTACGAGAGCAATTACGCCGCGGCCAAGGCGGCGGAGAGCCTCATCTCTGCCATCGGCACGGTGACGGCAGACAGCGGCGATGCCATCCGCAAGGCTCAGGAGGCCTACGACGCCCTGACGGCGGAGCAGAAGCAGCTGGTGGACGCCAGGCTGGTGCAGCAGATGAAGACTGCCGCCGCCCAGTACCGGCAGCTGCTGGCCCAGAGCGCGGAGAACGGCGGGGAAACACCCTCCGCCGACGAGACAATGTCCGACGGCGTGAAGCCTGCGGACCGGATGCAGCCCACAGACCAGACCCGGCCGGAGCAGGCGCAGCCCTTTGACTGGAGCCTTGTGTGGCTGGGCGGCGGCATCCTGGCGTCTGCGGCGGCGATCACGTTGATCCTCCGCTGGCTGGCGGCGGTGCGGCGCACCGAAAAGAAAAACAAAGCGTAAGTCCCGCAGGAGGGGGAGGTCTCGTGCCGCTCCCCTCCTGCGGCGGTTGCAGAAGGAGCGTGAAGCGTGAAAAAGAGACTGGGAGGCGTGATGCAGACCGCCATGGCCATACTGCTGTGTATGGCGGCGGTGCTGTGCGTGACGCGGCTTCAGACCGGCCATGCCCCACGGGAGGATGCCCGGGCGGCATCCCGCATGCTGTACTCACCCGGGGAGGTGCTGTACGACGGCGACCGCGTGACGGCCATGGACAGCGCCAACGACGCGGAGGTCCCTGAGGACGAGACGCCGTCGGATCAGCCGGACGCACCGGAAAGCTCGCAGCCTGACGATACCCCCACGCCGGACGCGCCCCCCGTGGACAGCGACACCGCGTCCTCGGACGGGCGGGACGGCATCGGCGACCTGCTGGACATCGCGGATAACGGCGGCGGCTCCGGCGGACAGACACCGGACCACGCCGCGCCGGGGGACGTTACCGTACCGGAGGCACCGGATGCCGCGCTGTATTTTACCACCAGCATCATCGACGGCGAGACCACGGCGGAGGAGACCTATCCCTTTACCATCACCCACCAGCCGCAGCGGGAGCCCATCGGCCTCGCCGTCACCGTCAACGGCAGGGAGCTGCGCTATGCCGCACAGACCACCTCCGTGACGGTGCATCTGGCGGCGGGAGCCAATACCATCGTTGTCAGCGCGGACTATCGGGAGGACGGCGGCACCGTCCGCGCCACCCGCAGCTACACCGTCTGCTACGCCCAGCCCGGGGAGCTTATCATCGTGGCGAAGCGCACCTCGGACGGGCGGCAGCTGGGCGAGCTTGGCACCGTGTCGGAGGGCGCGCTGACCTTTACCGCCTGCGCCGAGCGGGACGGCAGCACCTATCCGGTGCAGTCCGTGGAGCTCAACGGCAGGACCCTCGCCGGCAGCGGCGGCAGCTACACCGCCGACCTGAACTCCGGCGAGAACCGCATCCGCGTCAAGGCAAGCTATCAGTCCTCCACCGCCGATGTGACCTATACCATCACCTACAACGCCAGCGCGTTTCAGATCAGCACCACCATCTCCGACACGGTCATCGACGACAGCACGGCCCAGAGCAGCGCGTCGTTCGAAAAGGTGACGGTGGACAGCCAGCAGTACAAATTCCGACTTCACCTGATCCAGAGCACCGGTAAGGAGTCCATCGACCGCGTCCGTGTCAGCGACAGCACCGGCACCTTCTCCCTGACCCAGGACAGCGACGACCGGTATACCGTGCAGATGGGCCGCGAGGACCGGCAGCTGTACATCGACTATCGGGACTCCACCGGCCGGTCCAGGACCTATAAGTACCTGCTCCACTTCCAGCGGGGCGCGGAGGACACGCCGGAGGACCGCCAGCCCACCATCATCGCCCAGGTGGAGGCGGACGGCACCGTTATCGGTCTGACCAACGGTCTGACCATGAAAACGCCCGATCTCATCGTGCTGGTGGATGGCCGCAGCTGCAACGGCCAGCAGCTCTACGCCAACAACTACACCGTGTCGGTGAACGGCACGGTGGTGTCCGCACCCATCAGCCAGTCCGGCTACCAGTTCGGTTACACCGCCTACCTCTCCAACGTGGGGGCCAATACCATCACCATCACCGCCACCGATGGCGACGGCTATTCCGCCACACGCAGCTGGACGGTGTACTACGAGGAGGGCACCGTCACCGTTACCGTCAGCGTGGAGGCCACCACCGTGGGCCTCGGCTATCTGGTGGCGCCCACGGAGGTGACGGTCCCCGGCGGCACGGACGCATGGACCGTGGTGCAGCAGGTGCTGACGGAGAACGGCTACACCGTCAGCGGCAGCGGCAGCTATCTGTCCGCCATCCAGCGCAGCGGCATTTGCAGCGGCTTTTTCATCGATTCCGAACTGATGGAGCTGATCATGGCCGACGGCATGGACGAGAACGGTGCGGGACTGGATCCCCAACCCTTCTCCATGGACAGTCTTGGTGAATTTGACTTCTACCGCTGGTCGGGCTGGATGTATTCCTATAACGGCAGCTATCCGGGCTACGGCCTCAACGTCTGCAAGCCGCAGGACGGCAGCGTCATCCGCGTGCGGTACACGCTGGCCATGGGCAAGGACATCGGCGGCTATTCCAGCGCCAACGGCAATTACGGCGTTTCCAGCGGCAACTACTATAAAGAATGGTAAGAGGAGAAAAGCAGATGAATACCAGCGTAGAAAAGATCCTGCATGAAGTGAAAAAGGTCATCGCCGGTAAGGACGATGTGCTGGAAAAGATCATGATGACGGTCCTCTCCCGCGGCCATGTGCTGCTGGACGACGTGCCCGGCACCGGCAAGACCACCACCGCACTGGCCTTCAGCCGTGCGCTGGGTTTGCAGTACGGGCGTATCCAGTTCACGCCGGACGTGCTGCCCTCGGACATCGTGGGTTTCTCCATGTACCATAAGGAGAGCGGCAGCTTTGTCTATCAGCCCGGCGCAGTCATGACCAACCTGCTGCTGGCCGACGAGATCAACCGCACCTCCAGCAAGACCCAGTCGGCGCTGCTGGAGGTGATGGAGGAGCGTCAGGTCACCGTGGACGGCCAGACCCACAAGCTGCCGGACCCCTTCGTGGTCATCGCCACCCAGAACCCGGTAGGCTCTGCCGGTACGCAGCTGCTGCCTCAAGCCCAGCTGGACCGTTTCATGGTGCGGCTGGCGATGGGCTACCCCGATTTCGCCAGTCAGGTGAACATCCTCCGTGACCGCCAGACCGGCGACCCGCTGGAGGCGGTGGCCACCGTGTCCTCCTGCGCGGAGGTGCTGGCTATGCAGAAGGAAGCCCAGTCAGTCCACATGGCGGACGCCCTGCTGGAGTATGTCACCAGCCTGGCGGAGGCCAGCCGCAGCCACCCGCTGACGGTGCTGGGCGTCAGCCCTCGCGGCGCTCTGGCGGTGTGCCGCATCAGCAGGAGCCGCGCCTACATGGCGGGCCGTGACTACGTGCTGCCCGATGATGTGGCCGCCGTCTTTGCCGACGTGTGCGCCCACCGTCTCATCCTGTCGCCCAAGGCCAGGATCGCCGAGACCACCGCCAAAGACGTGCTGGCAGAGGTGGTGCAGCAGGTCCGGCGGCCCGACCACATCTGAGCGATGGCGAAAAATCGGATCGTTTTTATTGTATGGCTGCTGCTGTGGCTGGCAGCGTGGGCACGGGGCGTGGGCAATATGGCCGGCGGCATCCTGCTGGCCTCGGTGCTCTGCGCCGCGGCGGAGATCGCCGCGGCCTGCGCCCTGCGCAAGCGCCTGACGGCCCAGCTGTCCGCCGCTGTCTCCTGCCGCAAGGGGGAGGAACTGCCGGTAACGGTAACGGTGGCAAACAGCGGCCTTCTCAGCTGCCTGCGGGTGCAGGCAGACGTCCAATGCCGGAATCTGCTGACCGGCGAGGTGACGCATGCCGCAGCCTGCCTCCCTGCGGCAGGGCACGCCAAGGCCCAGACGGTATGCACCCTCCGGCCCCGACACTGCGGCAAGCTGGAGCTGACGCTGACGGCCCTGCGGGTCTACGACATGTTCGGTCTTGTGGGGGCGAAGAAGCCGGTGGGGCTGACAGCCCCGTCTCTGGTGCTGCCGGATATCTGGCCGGTGGAGCTGTCGGTATCGGAGCGGCAGAGTCCCGATATGGACAGCAGCGAATACTCCATGTATCATCCCGGCAATGATCCCAGCGAGACATTCGCCCTGCGGGAATACCTGCCCGGCGACCGGATCAAAAACATTCACTGGAAGCTGTCGGAAAAGACGGATCACCTGCTGGTGCGCCAGCTGGGTCTTCCGGTAAACAACGCCATTCTGCTGGTGCTGGACAACACCGCTGATACCGCTCCCTCTCCGGAGGAGCGGGAGGCGCTGGGCGAGGCGGCTGTCTCCGTGTCTGCGGCCTTATGCGAGGCGGGACTGCCCCATCAGGCGGCGTGGCTGGATCGCGAGACCATGGAGCCGCGGCTATGTGCCATCGGCGACACGGAGGAGCTGACGCAGGCCCTGTCCGGCCTGCTGTCGGCGGAGACGGAGCCGGACACCCGGACGGTGACACGGCGTCTGGCGGAGACGCAGGGACTGGACTACGCCCACGCGGCGGTGCTGTCTCTGCGGTCGGAGCCGGAGGACCTGACCACCGCCTCCGGTACGCCCGTGACCCACGTGGCGGTCTCGGCCGCCATGCTGCGAAGTAAGGAGGGGATCTATCTTGCGCTTTAATGGCGCCCGCTTCGGCGGACTTCTGACCGCATCCCTTCTGACGGCAGGGCTCATGACCCTGCTCATCACGCTGCTTTCCCTGCCGGTATCGCCCCTGTGGCCGGTGCTGCTGGGCGTTTTAGCGGCGGCCACCGTGTGTCTGACGGAAGGCACGCGCCTCTCGTGGCTGCCTGACGCAGCATGGATGGCGGGCTGCCTGCTGACGGTGCTGGCACTGCCGGGTACTGTGACCAACGGTCTTGCCCAGCTGCTGGACGCGGCGGTGCAGACGTGGCAGCAGCTCCACGCCCGCAATTACACCAGCTTTCTGGCGCAGGACGACGGCGCCGCGGGCCTGACGGCGGTACTGTGCCTGCTGGGCGTGGTCTGCGGCCTGTGGTGCATGGCCTGCGTGCGCCGCCCCAGCGCCCTGCGCTTCTGGCCCATGGCGCTGGTACTGGCTGCGGCGGCGGTGCTGTTTGCGCCCCTGACCGCCGTATGGTGGCTGCTGCTGGCGGCTTTGATGCTGCTTTTGCTCTACGCCGTGCGCTTCGGCGGACGGCACGCGTCCTCCGCCCCGCTGCGGGCGTGGCTGCGTCCTGCGGCGCTGCTGCTGGCCTACGTCACGGCGCTGGGCTGCTGGAACGGCGACGCCGCCCACCCTGCCGCCGTGGATACCGCCGCCCGCTGGACAGCGGCACGGGCGGATATCCTGCGCTACGGCAGCAACGCCGCTGCAGGTCTGCCGGAGGGCGATATGACCAAAGTCGGCCCCCGCCGCACCACGGAGGACACCATGCTGGAGGTCACCATGACCCAGCCGATCTCCTACTACCTCCGGGGCTTCGTGGGCGAGACGTATGCCAACAGCCGCTGGAGCACGCTGGACAGTAAGACCCTCAGTGAGGACGCGGATACCTTTTACTGGCTGCATCAGGACGGATTTTACGCCCAGAGCCAGCTGACCACAGCGGCGCAGGCCGGTGTGTCGGACGTGCTGCGCTATGACAACACCGTGACGGTGCAGAACGTCGGCGCGTCGGGGAAGTATCTCTATGCGCCCTATGAGCTGCTGGCGGACAGCGATGTGCTGGATGCGGCGCAGATCGGCGACCGTACCCTGCTGGCCAGTGGCCTGCGGGGGCAGCGGACGTACAGCTTCCACGCCAGCGACAATATCATCACCCAGTACCAGCGGCTTGCTGCGGCACTGCTGGAGGAGACGGAGCAGACCAATGCCTTTCTTAATACAGAGGCGGCCTATAATCGCTTCGTCTACGACCACTATACGGACATCCCCGATGATATCCGCGGTTTTCTGGAGGAGAAGCTGGGCGGCTATCAGAAAGACGAGGGGCAGGTACACTTCGATTACCGGCGGGCCAAGCAGAACATCCTGTTCTATCTGACCACCTACATCACCTATGAGGAGAATGTTCTTCCCATTACCGGCGGCGATTTCGCCCTGACGTTTCTGGACGGCACCCAGACCGGTTACGATGTCCACTACGCCACGGCGGCGGCCCTGATGTTCCGTTACTACGGCATCCCCGCCCGCTATGTGGAGGGCTTTCTGGTAACAAAGGACGATGCAGCCCATATGACCGCGGGCCAGACGCTGCCGGTGGACGGCAGCCGTGCCCACGCATGGGTGGAGTACTATCAGGATGGCCTTGGCTGGCTGCCCTTTGAGGTCACGCCTCCCTATTTCTCCGCCATGGAAAAGGCGGAGCAGTACCAGAGCATCTCCGGTCTGGTGGGTCAGGCCCCGCTGGAGGACACACCGGAGCAGCCGGACGACACCGACGCCCGGGACCCCGTGACAGAGGCACTGCGGGAGCTCTGGCTGAAGCATGGCATGACCGTACTGCTGGTGCTGCTGGTATCACTGGCCGTGGTACTGGCGGCGGTGCTGCTGGGCCGTATCCTGCGGGAGCGGCGGCGGACACGGCAGCGGAAAGCGTCGTTTTTCGGCGCGGACGCGGCGGCCGCCATCGATGCCATCTTCCGCTATACGATGGATGTGCTCCGTGCCCGGGGCATGGCGGCGCGGAACTGCCCGCCGGAGGACTATGTGGCCTATATGGATCAGGACCTGCGGGAGGACTACCTGCAGGCGGCCCGACTGTGGCAGGAGGCCCGCTTCCGGGGCCGGCCCATGACGGAGGAGCAGCGCCGTCGGGTACTGCGCCTGAAGGATGAGATCTGGCGGCGTACCTGGCACAACGCGGGGCTAAGGCAGCGCCTGCGCCTGAAATACGTGGAATTCCTGTAAGGAGGGGATCGGATGAAACAGAGTATAGCGGCCCTGCTGCTGGCAGTGCTGGTGCTGCTGCCCGCCTGCGGCGCGCAGCCTGTGCCGGAGGCCCCGTGGCAGACGGCCTGCCGCGAGACGGGGGCCTATCTCCAGACGCAGGGCGCCCCCACGGCGGGCTCCATCGGCGGTGAGTGGGCGGTGATCGGCCTGAGCCGCGCGGGGCTGCTCAGCGACACGGCGGCCCGGAGCTACGAGCGGAGCGTGGAGGATTACGTGCAGCAGGCGGGCTCCGTGCGGCTGCACCACGCAAAATCCACCGAGAATTCCCGCACCATCCTGGGCCTGACGGCCGCAGGCTGCGATGCCGCCAACGTGGCGGGCGTGGACCTGACGGCGGGTCTGAGCGATATGACCTTCGTCCGTGCCCAGGGTCTCAACGGCCCCATCTGGGCGCTGATCGCTCTGGACTGCGGGGCTTACGATATCCCGCAGTGCGCCGACGGCGAGGAGCAGACCACCCGCGAAGGCCTGGTGGCGGAGATCCTGTCCGCCCAGTGCGCCGATGGCGGCTGGACTCTGATGGGCGACGTTTCCGACGTGGACATGACCGCCATGGCTTTGACGGCTCTGGCATCTTATCAGGAAGATGCTGAAGTCAAGACCGCAGTTGACGCGGCACTGGCATATCTGTCCGGGGTCCAGCAGGCGGACGGCGGCTTCATGAGCTGGGGCGAGAGCAACAGCGAGTCCTGTGCGCAGGTGATCGTGGCCCTGACGGCGTTGGGCATCGACCCCGCATCGGATGAGCGCTTCCTGAAGGACGGCGCGTCCCCGTTGGACGGCCTGTGTGCCTTTGCCTGCACCGGCGGCGGTTTTCGCCACAGCGCCCGGCAGACGAAGCCGGATGGCATGGCCACGGAGCAGGGCTTCTACGCCCTGACGGCCTACGACCGCTTCCGGCAGGGCAAGACGCGGCTCTTTGACATGACGGACATCACATGATGCGGCACACCGCCGGTCCTCTCAGGGATCGGCGGTGTTTTTTTTACCGCGCCGCGATTGCATAAGCACACGCTTTATGGTATGCTAAAAGCACCCAACGGGGCGAAACAGGGGAGCGCCCCCAAATTGCAGAAAAAGGAGAAAGACTATGGGACTTATCAGAGCGGCGATGGGCGCGGCTGGCGGTACGCTGGCTGACCAGTGGAAGGAATATTTTTATTGTGACGCCATTCCCGAGAATGTGCTGGCGGTAAAGGGGCAGAAAAAGACCGCCCGACGCTCCAGCAACCGTCACGGCGATGACAACGTCATTACCGACGGCTCCGTCATCGCGGTGGCGGACGGCCAGTGCATGCTCATCGTGGACCAGGGCAAGATCGTGGACATGTGCGCCGAGACCGGCGAGTATACCTACGATATGTCCTCGGAGCCGTCCCTGTTCTGCGGCAGTCTGGGCCAGGGCCTGAAGAACATGTTCGGTACCATGGCCAACCGCTTTACCTTCGGCGGCGAGGCCCCCAAGGATCAGCGCATCTACTATTTCAACACCAAGGAGCTTATCGGCAATAAGTACGGCACGCCCAGCCCCGTGCCCTTCCGCGTGGTGGACCAGCGGGCCGGCATCGACATCGACGTGGGCATCCGCTGCTTCGGCGAGTACAGCTACCGCGTCTCCAACCCCATGCTGTTCTACACCAACGTCTGCGGCAACGTCAGCGAGGCGTATACCCGCGACCGGCTGGACAGCCAGCTCAAGACCGAGCTGCTGACGGCCCTCCAGCCCGCCTTCGCCAAGATCGGCGAGACCGGCATCCGTTACTCCCAGCTGCCCGGCCACACCATGGAGCTGGCCGACGCCCTCAACGAGGTGCTGAGCAAGAAGTGGCGCGACCTGCGGGGCATCGAGATCGTCTCCTTTGGCGTCTCCAGCGTTACCGCCGATGAAGAAGACGAGAAGATGCTCAAGGAACTGCAGCGCAACGCGGCCTTCATGGACCCCACCCGCGCGGCGGCCCATCTCGTTGGTTCTCAGGGCGACGCCATGAAGGCGGCGGCGGCCAACAAGGGCGGCGCGGCCATGGCCTTCATGGGCATGAACATGGCCGGTCAGGCCGGCGGCATGAATGCCCAGGATCTGTACGCCATGGGTCAGCAGCAGATGCAGCAGCAACAGCAGATGCAGCAGCAGGCCGCTCCCGCGGCAGGCGGCTGGACCTGCGCCTGCGGACACACCGGCAACACCGGCAAGTTCTGCGGCGAGTGCGGCGCACCCAAGCCCGCACCGGCGGGGGAATGGAAGTGCTCCTGCGGTGCGGTGAACACCGGCAAATTCTGCGGCGAATGCGGCAAGCCCAGACCTGCCGACGAGTGGACCTGCTCCTGCGGCAGCGTCAACAAGGGCAAGTTCTGCGCCAACTGCGGCAATCCCCGTCCCTGACACCGTGTGACATGTGAAAGGAGAAGACTATGCAGTTCATCGATTACTATTATTATGAGTACCAGACGGCCCCCAGCCCCTTCGCCAGCTTCCTCTCCCTGCTGCTGGGCGTGGCGGGCATCGTGGCCTGCTGGCTGCTGTTCAAGAAGGCGGGCAAGCCCGGCTGGGCCTCCATCGTACCCTTCTACAATGTCTATACCATCTTCGAGATCACCTGGGGCAGCGGCTGGCGTTTCCTGATGCTGCTGATCCCCATCTACAACATCGTCCTGGGCATCCAGACCTGCATCAAGCTGGCCAAGGCCTTCGGCAAGAGCGGCGGCTTTGCGGTGGGCCTGATCTTCCTGCCCTCCGTGTTCACCATGATCCTGGGCTTCGACAGCTCCGTCTATCTGGGCGTCCCCGGGAAGGGCGGCTATCAGCAATCTGCACCCAATCAGGATTACGCCCCTCGTCAGGACTATGCGCCCCGGCAGGACACCGGCTTCCGGCCCACGTTCTGCCCCAGCTGCGGCGCCAAGCTGGAAAATGACGGCAGCAAGTTCTGCCAGAACTGCGGACGGCCCCTGTAAGGCCGCCCCGGTCAGACTGTGAGAGGGAGGAAAATTATGGCATCCCAAGTGACCAACTATAAATGTCCGGCCTGCACCGGCCCGCTGCACTTTGTGGGCGCGTCCGGCAAGCTGGAGTGCGACTACTGCGGCGCGCAGTACGAGGTGGCGGACATTGAAAAGCTGTACGCTGATAAGGAAGCCGCCGCAGCAGCGGCGTCCGAAAAGGCGGAGGCCAAAGCTGAGGCAAACCGCCAGAAAATGGCGGACATGGAGTCCCAGGGCTGGGACACCTCCGGCCTGAGCAGCGACTGGGGCGCGGAGGCCGACGGCATGAAGGCCTATAACTGCCCCTCCTGCGGCGCGGAGCTGATCTGCGACGCCTCCACCGCCGCCACGTCCTGCCCCTACTGCGGCAATCCCACCGTGATGCCGGGCCAGTTCAGCGGCGCGCTGAAGCCGGACTTCGTCCTGCCCTTCAAGCTCAGCAAGGAGGACGCCGTGGCTGCCCTGAAGAACCACTATAAGGGCAAGCCCCTGCTGCCCAAGGCGTTCACCAATGGCAACCACATCGAGAAGATCCAGGGCGTGTATGTTCCCTTCTGGATGTTCGACGGCCAGGCCGAGGGCACTGTGGACTACGAGGGCCTCATCCACCACGAGTACGAGACCTCCGACTATGAGGTGACGGAGACGGAGCACTACGACGTTCACCGAGGCGGCTCCATCTCCTTCGAAAAGGTGCCCGTGGACGCGTCCAGCAAGATGCCCGATGACCACATGGACTCCATCGAGCCGTATGACTACACCGATCTGAAGCCCTTCTCCACCGCGTACCTGCCCGGCTTCCTGGCCGACAAGTACGATGTCAGCGTGGAGGACAGTCATGACCGGGCCGACGGACGCTGCGCCGCCTCGCTGGAGAGTGCCCTGCGCCGCACGGCGGAGCAGTACGACAGCTGCATTCCCCTGCGGCAGGACATCCGGCTGCGGCGCGGCAAGGTGCATTACGCCCTGCTGCCTGTCTGGATGCTCCACACCAAGTGGAAGGGACAGGATTTCCTGTTCGCCATGAACGGCCAGACCGGCAGGCTGGTGGGTGACCTGCCCACGGATATGGGCCGGTTCTGGACGATCTTCGCCGCCGTGGCGGCGCCGGTGGCGGCCATTACCGCCGCCATTATGATGCTGGTATAAGGGAGGCGGCGCAATGAAAAAGAGAATTTCTATGTTTCTGCTGGCCCTGCTGGCAGCACTGACGCTGACCGTCCCCGCATGGGCGGAGACCCAGCCCGGCGACGCCCTGATCTACGACACGGAGAGCCTGTTCACCGACGGCGAGCGCCAGCAGCTGGAATCTCTGGCCGATCAGATCACCTGGCAGTACGACTGCGCGGTGTACGTGGTCACCATCTACGACTACGAGCAGTACGCCGACGGCGTCTACGAGGCCGCCTGCACCATCTACAACGACTACGACTTCGGCATCGGCGAGGACCGTGACGGCGTGCTGCTGCTCCTGAGCATGTACGACCGCAGCTACAGCCTGTATGTCCGCGACGGCTACGCCCAGAGCATGATCGGCAGCTATGCCCAGCAGCAGCTGGAGGACAGCTTCCTGGACTATCTGGGCGATGACGACTGGTACGACGGCTTCCATGCCTATCTGACCACCTGCGCCGACATGATGCAGCAGGCGTCAGAGGGCCATGCGGTACGCAAGCCTCTGGGCAAGGTGATTTTCCCGGCGTTGCTGGTGGGCTGCGGCGTGGCGCTGGCGGTGTGCCTGGTGCTGAAGGGCAAGATGAAGTCCGTCCGCCGCGGCGCGGAGGCGGATGTCTACGTCACCGCCGAGGGGCTGGACCTGACGGAGTGCTCGGACATTTACACCCACACCACCGAGACCCGCCGCAAAAAGGAGAAGAACGACTCCCAAAGCGAGTCCGGCGGAGGCGGCTCCGGCCGCAGCGGCCACTTCTGATAAAAAAGAGGACTGTCCATCGGACAGTCCTCTTTTTTGCGCTTTTTTGCAAAAAACAGGGGAAAAAGCACGATACTATGCAGCCAGCTTATTGAAATCGCGCAAAAACAGGTGTATTCTATCGTTGTAATGACCTGCCGGCACATACCGGCGGAGATCATAAAGAAAAGGGGAGTTTCTGTGAAAAAACGTATCCTATCCATCCTGCTGGCGGCTCTCATGCTGCTCAGCGCCGTTCCGCTGGGCATGGTGGACACCGCTTGGGCGATCAGCAGCAGAGATACTGTTGTGGACAGCGGTACCTGTGGGGGTACACTAAACAACAGCCAACTGATGAAATGGACGCTGACCTCGGATGGTACCCTGACCATCAGCGGCGAGGGAAATATGTTTGGCGCGCCGTGGAGTCAGTACAAGAGCAAGATCAAAAAGGTGGTCATCGGCGAGGGAGTCGAATCCATTTCTGACAACGCGTTTCATTATTACGAAAATCTGCGCAGCGTATCACTGCCATCCACGCTGACTTCTATCGGCGAGGCGGCATTCTGGGCCTGCAGCAGTCTGCAAAGTATTACACTGCCTAATAACCTGACCAATATTGGTCTCAACGCATTCCGCGCCTGCCATAGCTTGACGCAGGTACTGATACCTGCCAGCGTGACGAACATCGACGGCAGTGCGTTTGAGTGCTGTACAGGTTTGACGGATGTGGTATTCGAGGGAAACAGCCTGGAATTTGGCAGCGGCGCTACATTTTATGATTGTACCTCCCTGAAAAATGTGTTTTTCAATGGTACGAGGGCGGATTGGACGGCATCGCGGGGCAGCAGCGGCAGTGTATTGCCTGCAGCTGCACAGATATACTATAAAAACGACCTGATTTCCAGCGGAACTTGTGGGGACAATTCCTCAGGAAACAATACGCAGTGGAAGTTGACAAAGGCCGGTACATTGATCATTACCGTGGGCACAGGGTACACCGAGGGAGGGATTGCAGATTTTGCTTATGGGAAAGCGCCTTGGTATCAGGATATCTATGACAGTGGTATCCGCTGCCTGATCATCGGCAGCGGTATTAAAACCATCGGCAGCTATGCGTTTGCTGACTGCACCGATCTGGCGGAGATCATTGTGCCGGACGGTGTAATTTCTATTGGAGACGGTGCGTTTCAGCAAAACTCCGGCGCCAAAAGAGTGGTGCTGCCGCCTTCGACAGTATATATTGGTCATGGTGCGCTCCGGGACTGCTCGGCACTGACCTCGGTAAGCCTTCCGGACAGCATGAGCAATAGACTTTTTCTCGATATGTTTGAGGGCTGTACCAATCTGAAATCCGTAGATATCCCTGACGGGATTACCGATATCTATGAAGGTGATCTCGCGTCCTGCCCGAATTGGACGGACATCTATTATGATAACTGGGGGCGAGTATGGAATCGCGTTGTCAGCAATGTCCGTGATTCCATTCCGGATCGCATGAATGTCCATTTCAAGGACAACATCTACGACAGCGGCAGCTGCGGCGAGAACGTCACATGGACGCTGACGGCGGACGGTACCCTGACCATCAGCGGCACGGGAGCGATGACCGATTATACCTACGATTCCAGGTCACCGTGGTACAGCTGCAGGACGTACATCAAGCGCGTCGTCATGCAGCAGGGCGTGACCAGCATCGGCGACCATGCGTTCTGGGACTGCAGCGGCCTGACGTCCGTGACAATTCCGGATGGCGTGACCAGCATCGGCGGCGATGCATTCAGTGGTTGTGCCGCACTGACATCTGTGACGATCCCGGGCAGCGTGACCAGTATCGGCGGCGGAGCATTCAGCGGCTGCACCTCACTGACCTCTGTGGCGATCCCGAGTAGTGTGACGGAAATCGGCGGCTCTGCGTTCAGCGGCTGCACGGGGTTGACGTCTGTGACGATACCGGACAGCGTGACCAGCATCGGCGACTCTGTATTCAGTGGCTGCACCGCTTTGACCGCTGTGACGATTTCGGACGGCGTGACTGCCATTGGTGGCAGCACGTTTTCCAACTGCATCCGACTGGCGAAGGTGACCATCCCTAAGAGCGTAACGTCTATTGGCAAAAATGCATTTTACTACTGTGAAAGCATAGCAGACGTATATTACGATGGTACGGAAGAGGACTGGGCGAAGATCAGCATCTCTGAGGGCAACGAGGATCTGCTGGCAGCAGCGCTGCACTGCAAGCCTACGCCTCTGACGGCCCCCAGCGTCACCGGCGGCAACGACAGTCAGGGCCGTCCCACGCTGAAGTGGGACAAGGTCGCAGGCGCGGCCAAGTACGAGGTGTACCGTGCCCGCAGCAAGGACGGTGACTACATCAAGTATTCTACCCAGACGTCTACCGGCTACACCAACAGCGCCTATCTGACCAGCGGCAGTACGTATTACTACAAGGTCCGTGCACTGGACGCCAACGGCACGGCAGGCCCTTGGAGCGACGTGGTTGCTGTGACCTGCCGACTGGGCCTGACGGCCCCCAGCGTCACCGGCGGCAACGACAGTCAGGGCCGTCCCACCCTGAAGTGGGACAAGGTCGCGGGCGCGGCTAAGTACGAGGTGTACCGTTCCTACAGCCAGAATGGAAACTACAGTAAGTACAGTACCCAGACGTCTACCGGCTACACCAACAGCTCCTATCTGACCAGCGGCAGTACGTATTACTACAAGGTCCGTGCACTGGACGCCAACGGCACGGCAGGCCCTTGGAGC
>UQZR01000015.1 GCA_900545585.1 uncultured Eubacteriales bacterium | reverse complement strand
TACAGAGCTGTGATTTTCTCGTTTTTTCTCATAACTTGCGCTCCTTTCTTCGGTTTTAGGTTGTGTGTTCTAAGAGAGTTCCTAACCGCTTGATTAAGAAGTCTTTTAGAGCATACAACACCTGCCGCCATTTTGAATTTGACATATTGCTTGACGGCGAAGTGTTCCGGCTGCTTTTTCGCCAGATCGTCAAAGAGAATATCTACGGGGCTTTTATAGGTCTCGTCGTCCTCTCTGGCTTCGCAGGCGTTCAGCAGGTCCAGAAGCGTGATGAAGTTCCGTTCCTCTGGCTCCGCCTCATACCAGATGTAACCGATGAGAGCGCAGTATAAAAGGCGCTCGGCTTTGACCCAAAAATCTTCGGAGGATTTTTCGCCGTCGCCCTTCGTGTTGGCAATGATGACATTGACCAGCTTCAAGATATCCTTCTCGGAGCGCACATAGGCCAGTGGGTTATATTTCATGCTCTTGGAAAAGTTGATGGTATTCAGAACCTTGATGCGGTAGGGCTCATAGATGACCTTGCCGCGACTGTCCCGCACCGGCTTTCCGTTCTCGTCCAGCTTCGGCGCGCCGTGCAGGAGCATTTTCCCCGTTTCCTTCAAAAGCTGCCCTTTGGGATCGGTGATGACATAGGAGCTGTGCATCTGCATGATGGACGGTTTGACAAAGAACCGCGTCTTGCCGCTGCCGGAGCCGCCGATGACGAGAATATTTTTGTTTCTCGCATACTTTGGCTGCTTCGGGCGGCTGGTCATGGTGAGGCTTTCTGTCCGGGTCAGCGGGATGTTCCAATCGGGAACAGGGTCTATGTAGGGTGCGATATCCTCCGGCCGGCCCCATCTCGCGCTGCCGTACTCAACGCCACGGCGATATTTCTTCGCGTTTTTCGCTTTCAGATACACCGCCAGCCGGACGAGGATCGCGCCGAAGATGCCGACGCAGATATCCAACACATGAAAGCTGGGCGCGGAGCTGGCGAAGGCGGTCTGAAAGCCCTGCCCGATATGCAGCAGCTTTTCCGAGACGTCAAGCCCCGGCGCCAGCCGCACCGCCTGGCAGAGCTTATCAAAGAGATACACAAAGAACAGATACGGCAGGTTTGGCAGAAGATATTTTTTGAGTTTGTCCTTCATCGCTCCACGCTCCGTTCTCTGGTCTTGACCTTTTCGCCGCGCTCCTGCTCCTTGTGCTGCGTTTTGGACTGCTCCTGCGCCTTTTCCAGCTTGCGCCGGATGGAAGGGGCTTTCTCGCGGCTCAGGTTTTTAGCGGAAAACTCCCGGAAGGCCGCTGTAATCACATCGGCGTCCCGGCCCTTGAAGAACACCAGGTAACGGGTATGCTCGCCGGAAGTGTCCTTCTTCAACGCAAAATCCAGGCCGTACTTCTTCGCCGTGGAAGAAAAGGCCCGGATATTCTGATCCGTGATTTCGATGTTGGATACGCCGGTGTTATGCTTCATAAGCTGGCGGAGCGTCTGCTTGCCGTGCCGGAGTGGGGGATCATTCTTGTGCTTTTCCATATCCGCCAGCACCTTCTTCATGGCCTGCTGCAAGAGCTGGGCGGTCATTTTACCGGTCTCCACACAAAGCGCAAGGGTTTTCTGCGTGATTTCTTCCTGCAAGGCGTTCACCTCCGATCTCCGCTGCCGTACAGGTCATGGCTGACAAGGGATGTGTAATAGCTGTCCATCGTGACCGGGGCGTTATACAGCGCCGCCAGCAGATATTTCTTGATGTTGCGGACATAGGTGGTGTTCTCCCGCATCCGGTCAAGGACATACTCGATGTGCGAGGCGTTCAGCTTCAGGAACCGTGACCGGACGACCTCCGCAGGGTAGTCGTCCCCGGCGACACGGATCATCTCCCGGTTGGAGCAGACGGTATCCACCATGAGTTCCACCAGCTCGTCCAGCCGGTCCTTGTCAAGCTGCACGTTCTGCGAGAGTACGTCATACTCGATGTTCTCCAAGATCAATGCCCGATAGCTTTCCCGCTTTCGCATCCCGTCCTGTCCGGCCCGTTCCTTGGGGGCTGGGGGACTTGATAGGATAGGACTTGATTCTTGCGTAATTGATAGATCAGTCTTTGATGGATAGTTACTTGATTCTTCTTTATTTAATTGGGCGGGGTTCTCCTGAATTGGAGCATCCAACATTGGATTCACCTGTACGGGATTTTCCCGTATAGGTTTTTCCTGTGTAGGTGATAGCGCTTCAGGCTGTTCCAGAATGGTGTATTCGATAGAGCCGAGCTGTCCGTTTGCACCACGGACACGCGCACGGATCAGATAGCCGTGCGCCTCCAGCTCCCGGATGCCGCCGCTGATGCTGTCAATGCCGTCCTTGCAGATACGGGCAAGACCCTTCATGGTGTAGTCCCAATTCTCCGGCAGGGACAGCATGAGAGATAGAAGCCCTTTCGCTTTCAGCGACAGCGACATATCCCGCAGATGGTAGTTGGACATGACCGTGTAATCTCTGGTCTTTTCGATACGGAATACAGCCATCTTCGCACCTCCTTCCTCTGAAAATGAAAAGTGTTGATTTCGATGAAAAAAGCCTCCGGTTTGCCTCTCGGATGTGATCCATAGGAAAACATCCATGCCCGCCTGCTTGCGGCGGTCAGAGAGGAAAAAACAGAGGCTTTCGCACCCTAATCACAACACTTGAATTTGGGTATAGAAAAAGGGCGGCTGTCTGAAAAACAGTCGCCCGAAAAGGGGATATATACAAGTTATTTGCTACTTGTCCGCCTTGAAAACCGTTGATATTACTGGCTTTTTCAAAAAGTTCTGTATCACCACTCGCACCATGGCGAGCGGATGTAACTGATCTCAGTTACATCCGCTTCTTTATTATCGTGTCCGGAGCGGGTTTACGCCTGCTCCGTTTCTGCTCCCGCAAAAGAATCATCATCCGCGTTGTATCCCTCCGAGAACAGCTCTTTCAGACTGTCCGACGGCTCGCAGGAAACATACTCAATGGCGACACCCTCACGGATGTCGGCATTGTAGTCCGGATGGCACTGCGTGGGATCAATATCCAGATACCCGACGAACTTGTAGCAGATGACAAGTCGTTGGGTTTTGTTTTTGCCCGTCCCCTGCGTTTCGTACACATCAGATGCTGCTCCTCCTGCATGATCCTTGCAATGGTGTCCTCGCCGTTGCCGTCCAAATACAGCTTGAAAATCTCCCTGACGACCGATGCAGTCTCCGGGTCGATGATCCAGCGCTTCTTGTCCTGCGGGTCTTTCACATATCCGTATGGGGGTTGAGCGAGCGGCTCGCCGGCCCTCCCTCGTGTATTGTGCGCAGACCGTACCTTGCGGCTGATATCCTTGGCATACAGCTCGTTCATGATATTCTTGATGGGGATAAAATCGTCCATGATAAATTAGCCACCCCTCTCCTTAAAGGTTTCGTCACGAAGCTGGTCACCAAATGCTACGACCATTCTCGCAACACCAGCTCATACATTTGCCCCCAGAGAGTCGATATCCCCCTCCCATGTACCAACGCAGAGCCACAAAGTTCGGTCAAGCACTCGGCCTGGTTGGCGATAGCCACTTTGTATTCGGTGCCGAAAATACGTATTTCCTAACAAACCCTTGTCAACCGTACAAGGCTATGTTACTATTCGTCAGTAAATCGCAGGCAAACCCGGCGCAAGCCGGTGACATAAAGCTAAAGGGCCTCACCGGGTCAGCCGGCTGCCGGCAACGGGCCGCCGTCATTTTTGCCGGACCCGCTGCTTTGCGGATTTTTGAAACGCAGGAGCAGACAGGCACGGAGCAATTTGGCGGCAGGATCGATCAAAGCTGCACAGAGACCTCTCTGCGTACTTGCGGTGTCCAAAACCGGATATACTGAGCACAAAACACTTTCGGATGTGGGTGTTCCACGTCCTGAAGGTGTTTTTTTGAGGGCAGAAACAAGCGGGTAGAACTGATTTTTTTGAAGGGACGATGGCCTATGAAAGAAAGAACATGGAGACGTATGGCTGCGCTGCTGCTGACACTGGCGATGAGCGTTTCCCTTCTGGCGGGCTGCGCCGGGAGGACCGCGGAGGATGAGGTAGAACCCATCCGGGTGTATTTGTGGACGGCGAACCTGTAGGGAAAGTACGCCCCCTACGTTCAGGCTCAGCTCCCGGACGTGGACGTGGAATTTGTGGTGGGAAACAACGATCTGGATTTCTACAAATTTCTCAATGAAAACGGTGGGCTGCCGGATGTGATCACCTGCTGCCGGTTTTCTCTTCATGACGCACAGCCGCTGAAGGACAGCCTGATGGATCTCTCCACCAGCAACGAGGCGGGTGCCGTTTACAATACCTACCTCTTCGCAGGACGTGGTCTCCAAAATGATCGCGGGAGAGTACAGCGCGGCGCAGGCGTATAAGGCGTTTGACAGCCAGCTCCGTGAGTCCGGAGACGATTCTGAGGAGACCGTCAAAGCCTTTGTGGAGGGCTGCGAGGGCGGCTTTACACCGTTTAACCGGGGCTCTCTGCCGGTAGTCAGCGGCATCGCCATGGAAGTGCAGGAGGATCACGGGACGTATACCCTGACGAAGGTCACGCGGGACAGGGAGGCGGTCCGGGACGAGGATACCTTCACCGTGACCTGTCTGGCTGCGGCGAAGCACATGGCGCCCCTCCTTGCGGATGAAAGCCGCGCGTTTGAAGGCGGAGACGTTCGGGTGCGGAATACCTGGACCGAATACGTCGCACAGGATGACGCTGTTCTTGCGGAGCCTGAGCCCTATATCAGCTTGAGGTAAGGATAGATGGAAGAAACGCATTACCGCGCAAAGAAAATGAGACCGGTGGGGAAACGGAGGGCGGCTGCTTTGGCGGCGGTGCTTGCCCTGCTTTTGGGGATCGCCGCTGGCGGCAGCCTTCTTGCCGGGTAAGCGCGGTTCCTCCCATCGTTCCGCCCGGCGTTGACAAGCGCAGAACAAGCAGAAAAAAATGCTCTTCATTGTTGTGGTTCTCCGTTCATAGAACCAGGTTGGCCTCAGTATAAGAACCTCCATCCCGATCGTCAACCGCATAATTTTACATTTTCCAGCACGGGGCAAATTTTCGTTGAAAAGTACGCTCTTTCTTCAAAGACATCCTGGTGAAATTCAGCACTTTTCACCAAGTTCCGCAGATTTTTCCCGTCCCTTCGCCGCCGCAGAAATACGCGCTGCACGGTGCGGCAGGGCAAGGCTGCATACTTTCTCATTTCTTTTTTTACCGTGTCGTTTTCCCGAAGCTTTTGCTCTTGACATTCGTCAGATTATCCCGTATAATGCACCGAAAACAACACAAGGAGGAAATGAAAATGCGCTATCTTCTGAAGAATGCAAAGTTTTTCTCGCAGGGCGTGTTTCATTTGGCGGACGTGTTTCTTTCGGACGGAAAGATCGTTTCTATTGGTGATGGTGTTTCCCCTTCCGATGATACTATTGTTATTGATATTTCTAATATGGTTTTGTTTCCCGGTTTCGTTGATGTTCATGTTCATCTTCGTGAGCCGGGATTTTTTTATAAGGAAACCATCCGCTCCGGCACACTGGCCGCCGCGCACGGCGGCTTCGCTCACGTTGCCGCCATGCCGAACCTGAACCCCGTGCCCGACTGCGTCGAATCGCTTGCGCTCCAGCGCGCGCTCATCGAGAAGGACGCCCTCGTTCATGTCCATCCCTACGGGGCGATCACGGTCGGTGAAAAGGGCGAGCAGCTTGCAGACCTTGCGGGCATGGCACCAGACGTCATCGCCTTTTCCGACGACGGGCGCGGCGTGCAGTCCGAGAGCATGATGCGCCAGGCGATGGCCGAGTGCCGCCGTCTCGGCAAGATCCTTGCCGCGCACTGCGAGGACAACGCCCTGCTTCGCGGCGGCTACATCCACGACGGCGCGTATGCCCGCGCCCACGGGCACCGCGGCATCTGCTCGGAGAGCGAGTGGGGTCAGATCGCACGCGACGTGAAGCTTGCCGGGGAAACGGGCTGCGCCTACCACGTCTGCCACGTTTCGACCAAGGAAAGCGTCGAGGTCATCCGCGCGGCCAAGCGCCGCGGCGTGGACGTGACATGCGAAACAGCGCCGCACTATCTCGCCTTCACGCAGGACGATCTACAGGAGGACGGACGATTCAAGATGAATCCTCCCCTGCGCGATCAGGCCGACCGCGACGCGCTCATCGAGGGTCTTCTGGACGGGACGATCGACATGCTCATCACCGACCACGCGCCCCACAGCCGCGAGGAAAAGAGCAAAGGCCTTGAAAAGAGCGCCATGGGCGTTGTCGGACTGGAAACGTCCTTTGCCGCAAGCTACACGCATCTTGTGAAAAAGAGGATCCTGCCGCTTGAAAAGCTCGTCGAGCTGATGCACACCTCTCCGATGCGCCGCTTCGGCTGCGGCACGGAGATCGCCGTCGGCCAGCCCGCCGACCTGACCGTATTTGACCTCAACAGAACCTATACCGTCGACCCCGAAACATTTTTGACCATGGGGCGCGCAACGCCCTTCGCCGGCACGTGCCTCACCGGTGCGTGCAAGCTGACGATGATCGGCGGCGAGATCGTCTGGAAGGAGGACATGCTTTGATCGAAGTAACTTACACCATCGCGGAGAACGCCCTCATTGCCTCGGGCGTCTACCGCTTGAAGCTCGAGGGCGACACCTCGGCCATCACCGCGCCGGGCCAGTTCCTCGACCTTCGTCTGCCCGGTTTCTTCCTGCGCAGGCCCATCTCCATCTGCGACTGGGACGAAAAGAGCGTCACGCTCCTTTATAAAGTCGTCGGCGGCGGAACGGACTGGCTCTCCCGCTGCACGCCGGGGCAGGCGCTCGATGCGCTCTCGGGTCTCGGCAACGGCTTTAACGTTGCCGCCTGCGGCGAAACGACGCTCCTTGCGGGCGGCGGCATCGGTGCCGCGCCGCTCTTCGGTCTTTCAAAGCGCCTTCTTGCCGCGGGCAAAACGCCCGTCGCCGTTCTGGGTTTCAACACTGCGGAGGATGTTTTTTACGAAAATGAATTCAAGGCGCTCGGCGTGCAGACCGTCATCGCAACGGCGGACGGCAGCCGCGGCACACGCGGCTTTGTGACCGACGCGCTGCCCGAGCGGTTCGACGCCGTCTGCGCCTGCGGGCCGATGCCGATGCTCAAGGCGCTCTGCGCAAAGACGGACAAGCCCGGTCAGATCAGTCTGGAAGCGCGCATGGGCTGCGGCTTCGGCGCGTGCATGGGCTGCACGATCGACACAGTGAACGGCCCCAGGCGCGTCTGCCGTGAAGGCCCCGTATTCGGGAGGGATGAGATCAAATGGTAAAAACGAACGTCACGCTCTGCTCTCTTCCGCTCGATAACCCTATTATTCCCGCAAGCGGTACCTTCGGCTACGGCCACGAGTTCGCAGAGCTCTACGATATCAACTGCCTCGGCACGTTCTCCTTTAAGGGAACGACGCGCGAGCCGCGCCTTGGCAATCCCCAGCCGCGCATCGCTGAGATGCAAAGCGGTATGCTCAACGCCGTGGGCCTTCAGAACCCCGGTGTGGACGCGGTTATCGCCGAGGAGCTTCCCAAGCTCGCGCGCGTTTTCCGCAAGCCTGTCATGGCAAATGTCAGCGGCTTTTCGCTCGATGAATACGTCGAGGTCTGCCAGAAGCTCGACACCTGTCCGCAGGTTGGCTGGCTTGAGGTGAACATCTCCTGCCCCAACGTCCACGGCGGCGGCATGAGCTTCGGCACTGACCCGAAGGCTGCCGCAGCGGTCACGCGCGCGGTGAAAGACGCGGTCAAAAAGCCCATCATCGTCAAGCTCTCGCCCAACGTCACAAGCATTGCGGACATTGCCAGGGCCTGCGAGGACGCAGGCGCGGACGGCATCAGCCTCATCAACACCGTGATGGGCATGCGGCTCGATCTCAAAACGAGAAAGCCGCTTCTTGCCAACAGCACGGGCGGTATGTCCGGCCCCGCGATCTTCCCGCTCGCCGTGCGCATGGTCTGGCAGGTCTACGAAGCGGTGCGCATCCCCATCGTCGGTCTCGGCGGTGTGATGAGCGCCGAGGACGTCATCGAGCTGATGCTCGCGGGCGCAACGGCGGTCGAGGTAGGCGCCGCCAACCTTGTCAATCCCTTCGCCTGCCGCCGCATCGTCGAGGACCTGCCCCGCGTCATGCAGAAATACAACATCAACGATTTGAACGACATCATAGGAGGTGCCCACCATGGGTAAGGACGTTATCATTGCGCTGGATTTCGACAGCAAGGAAAAGACCCTCGCGTTTCTTGACCGCTTCACCGGCGAAAAGCCCTTTGTGAAGATCGGCATGGAGCTTTTCTACGCCGAAGGCCCCGCGATCGTGCGCGAGATCAAGGCTCGCGGCCACAAGATCTTCCTCGATCTCAAACTGCACGACATCCCCAATACCGTGAAAAAGGCCATGGCCGTGCTCTCCTCCCTCAATGTGGATATGGTCAACCTCCACGCCGCAGGTACGCGCGCCATGATGAGCGCTGCGCTTGAGGGACTCACCCGCGTGGATGGTACGCGCCCGCTCCTCATCGCTGTCACGCAGCTCACCTCCACCAGCCAGCAGAGCATGGAGGAAGAGATCGGCATTCACGCCCCGCTTGAGAATGTGGTCATCGACTATGCCAAAAACGCAAGACTCGCCGGTCTCGACGGCGTGGTCTGCTCCCCGCTTGAAGCCGGCCGCATCCACGAGACCTGCACGAAGAACTTTCTCACCGTCACCCCCGGCATCCGCTTTGCTGACGCAAAGGCGGACGACCAGGTGCGCATCACCACGCCCGCAAAGGCGCGCGAGATCGGCTCGGACTACATCGTCGTCGGTCGCCCCATCACGCAGGCGGAGGATCCTGTCGCAGCCTATCGCCGCTGTGTCAGCGAGTTCGTGGGCTAAACCATGCACTGCGACATCATCTTATTTGATTTGGACGGCACGCTGACCGACTCCGGGCCCGGCATCATGAAGGCCGGGCAGTATGCCCTGCGCGCATTTGGCATCGAGCGCGACTGGCGCGAGCTGTCGTTCTTCGTCGGCCCGCCGCTCAGCGAGACCTTCGCACGCTTCGTGCGCGCAGAGAATGTCGACGCCGCGGTCGCAAAATTCCGCGAATACTATCAGCAGGACGGCTGGCTCGACAACGCCCCCTACCCCGGCATTCCCGCGCTGCTCGCGCATCTCAAAAGCGAGGGCAAGCGCCTTTTCGTTGCCACGTCGAAGCTCGACATCATGGCTGAGCGCATTCTGGAGCACTTCGGTCTTGCGCCCTACTTCGACGCCATCTGCGGCGCACCCGAGGGCGACAGGGAAGCGGGGAAAAAGGTGAACGTCGTAAAAGCCGCGCTCAAGGCAGCCGGCTGCGACGATCTTTCCCGCGCCGTCATGGTCGGCGACCGCGAGCACGACGTCATCGGCGCGCATCTTGCGGGGCTCGACGTGATCGGCGTGCTTTACGGCTACGGCAGCCGCGAAGAACTCACCGCCGCCGGCGCCGACCAGATCGCCGAAACCCCGGAGGCATTGGAAACGCTAATTCTATCAGCAAACTGACATTTTGAAAGGAGAAGAGATAGAAATGGAGCATTTGGAACGCAGCATTGCGGAGGGATTGCTCTCCATCCGCGCAGTATTCTTTCGCCCGAACGAGCCCTTCACCTGGGCCAGCGGCATCAAGAGTCCCGTCTACTGCGACAACCGCCTGATCCTGACCGCACCTGAGGTACGCACGCAGGTGGAAAGTGCGCTGTGCGAGATCATTCGCGCCGACTATCCCGATGTGGAGGTGCTGATGGGTACGAGCACGGCGGGCATCGCCCACGCCGCCATCGTCGGCCACATGATGGGCCTCCCCATGGGCTATGTGCGCTCTTCCAGCAAGGACCACGGCCGCCAGAACCAGATCGAGGGCCGCCTTGAGCCGGGCCAGAAGGTCGTCGTCATCGAGGACCTCATCTCCACCGGCGGCAGCGTTCTGGACGTTGTGAGCGTCCTGCGCGAAGCGGGCGCGGAGGTGCTGGGCGTTGCGAGCATCTTCACCTACGGTATGCAGAAGGGCCTTGACCGTCTCGCCGCCGCCAACGTGAAGAACCACAGCCTGACCAACTTTGACGTCATCGCCGACGTAGCGGCGAAGCAAAATTATATCCACCCCGAGGATGTTGCGCGTCTCATTCAGTTCCGCAACGACCCGTCGGATGAATCTTGGATCGGAGGAAAGAACTAACATGGAGCATTTGATCGACATTTTGCAGCTGACCACCCAGGAGATCGATGATATGGTCGCCACGGCCAACGACATCATCGACCATCCAGACGCCTACGCACACAAGTGCGACGGCAAGATCCTCGCAACGCTCTTCTTTGAGCCCTCTACCCGCACGCGCCTGAGCTTTGAGTCCGCGATGCTCGGTCTTGGCGGCAAGGTGCTGGGCTTCTCGTCCGCAAACAGCTCTTCCGCCGCCAAGGGCGAGAGCGTTTCCGACACGGTGCGCACCGTCAGTTGCTATGCTGACATCATCGCCATGCGTCACCCCAAGGAGGGCGCGCCGCTGGTCGCCTCCATGCACTCCGAGGTCCCCGTCATCAACGCGGGCGACGGCGGTCACAACCACCCGACCCAGACGCTGACCGACCTTCTCACCATCAACCGTGAAAAGGGGCGCTTCAACGACCTGACCGTGGGCTTCTGCGGCGACCTCAAGTTCGGCCGCACCGTCCACTCCCTCATCAGCGCCCTGAGCCGCTACACCGGCATCAAGATCGTTCTCATTTCCCCCGAGGAGCTCAAGCTCCCCAGCTACGTGAAGAGCGAGGCGCTCAAGAAGAACAACATCCCCTACGAGCAGACGACCAACCTCGAAGCCGTCATGCCCGAGCTCGACATTCTCTACATGACCCGCGTTCAGCGCGAGCGCTTCTTCAACGAGGAAGACTACCTCCGCCTGAAGGACAGCTACATCCTCACCCCGGAGAAGCTGCGCAGCGCCAAGAAGGATCTCTGCATCCTGCACCCGCTGCCGCGCGTGAACGAGATCTCCGTTGCCGTGGACGATGATCCCCGCGCCTGCTACTTCAAGCAGGTCCGCAACGGCCGCTTCATCCGCATGGCGCTCATCCTCAAGATGCTTGGTATTGAATAAGGGAGGGACTTACACATGATCATCGACGCTATTTCCAACGGTATCGTTATCGACCATATCTCCGCCGGCAAGGCGATGGAGCTCTACAACATCCTCGGCCTTGACAAGCTCGACTGCTCTGTCGCGCTGCTCAAGAACGTTTCCAGCGGCAAGCTCGGCCGCAAGGACATCATCAAGATCGATCAGGTGCTCGACCTTGACTGGGACGTCATCGGCTATGTCGACCCCGGCATCACCGTCAACATCATCAAGGACGGCGAGCGCATCGAAAAGCGCCAGCTCAAGCTGCCCGAGCGCATCACCAACGTCATCCGCTGCAAGAATCCCCGCTGCATCACCTCCGTTGAGCAGGAGCTGCCGCAGGTCTTCACGCTGGCCGAAGAGCGCACGCGCACCTACCGCTGCCTGTACTGTGAGACCAAGGCCGAAAACTAAAAGAAGCCGAAAAAGAGGGAATATTACGCAGGAGATTTATGCCAGAAAGAAGCGACACGCGAATGCGTGCCGCTTCTTTGTTATCGCTTTGCTGTCCCACCCGTAAAAAAACCGGCCATGCGCTTATGCGCATGGCCGGTTTTTCATAGTCTGACAGCTTTATTCGCCGATCTGGTTCTCGATCAGGTCGACCAGTGCGTCCACGGCCTCCTTCTCATCGACACCGTCCGCGATCAGCGTAATGGCAGTGCCCTGCACGATACCCAGGCTCAGCACGCCCAGCAGGCTCTTGGCATTGACGCGGCGCTCCTCCTTCTCCACCCAGATGCCGCTCTTGAACTCGTTGGCCTTCTGGATAAAGTAGGTAGCGGGTCTGGCGTGCAGACCGACTTCATTCTTGACAGTGATTTCCCGTGTATACATGGAATAGCACTCCTTATACCACAATTTTTTCCGAAATGGTGAAAAACATAACTCCCATCATGCTTATTATAGCGAAAATACCGCTCCATTTCAATGGGCATTGATACGAAATTTGTACCACCCCCCGTGGAATTCCCTGAATAATTCGTCGAATTACACAAACTCTCCGCCTTACTTCAGCTCCACCACTGTCACGCCGGCCTCGCCCTCGCCGTAGCGGCCCAGACGGAAGCTCTTAACAGCCCTGTTCTTCTTCAGCATCTGGTGTACGGCGGCACGCAGTGCGCCGGTGCCCTTGCCGTGGATAATGGTGACGGTACCCAGCTTGGAGCGCTGCGCCGCGTCCAGATAGTTCTCCACCACGCTCTCGGCCTCCAGCGTTTCCAGCCCTCGGATATCCAGCTCGGCGGAGGCCCGTGCGCCGGTGCTGATCTGCACCGTGCCGCCGCTGCCGCCGGCGCGGGACTTGGCCGCCTGCTTTTTCTTCTCGGCGATCTCCTCCGCCGTCTCCAGCAGCCGCACCTGGGACGCCTTCACGGTCATCTTCATCTTCCCCGCCTGCAAAAGCAGGGTGCCGTCGCCGTTGACTGCCAGCACCGCGGCCGCCGTCCGGACACCGGCCAGCTCCACCGTGTCGCCTGCGGCGATGGGCCGGCTGGGCGCGGGAATAGGCTCCGCCGTCTCGTCATGCTGATGCAGCGCCGCCTCCGCCTCCTTCAGGCGGCGGCGCACATCGGCCTTGCCGTCGTTCACGGTCTGATAGTCGGCGCGCTGCTGCTGTTTCCGGAGCTGATCCAGCTCGGCAAACACCTGATCCGCCTGCTGCTGAGCCTGCCGCACAATGCGCCGTGCCTCGGCCTCGCCCTTGGTGCGAGCGTTCTCCTTGGCTTTCTCCATCTGCTCGCGGAAGGTGCGGGCCTTGCGGGCATCCTCCTCCCGCTGCTGCCACAAGCGGTCTGCCTCGTTCTGAGCCTTCTCCAGCCGCTGGCGCTTCTCTTCCAGCTGGGTCAGTACATCCTCGAACCGCACGGATTCGCTGTCCATCTGGGCCTTGGCGGCCTCGATGACGCTCTCGTCCAATCCCAGCCGCCGTGAGATGGCGAAGGCGTTGGACTTGCCCGGAATGCCGATAAGCAGCCGGTACGTGGGCCGCAGGGTCTGCACGTCAAACTCGCAGCTGGCATTCTCCACCCCCGCCGTAGTCATGGCGAAGGTTTTCAGCTCCGCATAGTGGGTGGTAGCCGCCGTCAGCGCCCCCTTGCCCCGCACGTCCTGGATGATGGCGATGGCCAGCGCCGCGCCCTCCACGGGATCTGTACCCGCGCCCAGCTCGTCGAACAGGATCAGGCTCCGGTCATCCGCCTGCTTCAGGATCTCCACAGTGTTGGCCATGTGGGCCGAGAACGTGGACAGGCTCTGCTCGATGCTCTGCTCATCGCCCACGTCCGCCAGAATGCGGTCAAACACCTGCACGGCGCTCTGGTCCCCTGCGGGGATGTGGAGGCCGCACTGGGCCATGAGGCTCAGAAGCCCGATGGTCTTAAGCGTCACGGTCTTGCCGCCGGTGTTGGGACCGGTGATGACCAGCGTGTCGAACCGCCCGCCCAGCTCCACCGTCACCGGCACGGCTCTGGCCTGATCCAGCAGGGGATGCCTCGCCTTTTTCAGGTCGATGCCGCCGCGTTTGCGCACCAGCGGCCGCCCCGCGTTCATGGCATAGCTCAGCTGTGCTCTGGCAAAAATAGCGTCCAGCTGCACCAGCACATCGTAGTTGTAGAGGATGGTCTCCCGCGCCGCGGCGCACTCACCGCTGAGGACCCGCAGGATGCGATCGATCTCCTTGTCCTCCTTGGCCTCCAGCTCCTTCATCTCGTTGTTGGCCTGCACCACGCCCATGGGCTCCACAAACAGCGTGGCGCCGGAGGAGGACACATCGTGGACAAGGCCCGGCAGACTGCCCTTGCACTCCGCCTTCACCGGCACCACAAATCGGCCGTCCCGCTGGGTGATGAGGGCCTCCTGCAGCACCTTGGCGTAGGAGGGGGAGGAGATGATGCGCTGCAGGATCTGGCGGCCCTTGGTGGCCGCTACCCGCATCTGCCGCCGGATGTCCGCCAGCTCGGGGCTGGCAGTGTCGGCGATGGTCTCCTCGTCCAGGATAGCCCCGCGGATGCGGTCCTCCAGATATTTATTGGGCCGCAGGGCGGAGAACAGCCGGTCGATGGCCGTGGGTTCCCCCTGCCGCTCCGCATCGTAGTCGCTGACCCGCCGCGTGGCTGTCAGCACGCCGGCAATATCCAGCAGCTCCCGTGTGTTCAGCATACCGCCGTGGTCGGCGCGGTTCAGCGGCTGCGCCACATCCTTCACGCCGGTGAAGGACGGGCTGCCGTGGAGCCCCAGCCGCACCTTGGCGGCGTCTGTCTCGTCCAGCAGGCGGCTGACCGCATCCGGCTCCGTGGAGGGCCGCAGCCTGCGGCACCGCTCCTTGGCCTCATCGCTGACGGCCCGCTGAGCCAGCATCTCCAGCACGGCGGGCAGCTCCAGCGTCCGCATGGATTTTTCAAATAAGTCGCTCATATGTATGTCCTCATATCAAAAGGGATTTGTAGTAGTCCAATGTCCGGAAGCTCCGCTCCAGCTGTCCGGCAATAAACGCCTCACCGGCGTGGTCCAGCTCCCGCAGCGCCTCCGATTCCAGCGTAAAGCCGTACAGTCTCCGGCTGTCGCAGTACAGCACGTGCCGCAGCGCCGCCAGACCCGCCGCCGTCAGCGGCATACTCAGGCCGCCCAACCGCTTGCACCCGCCGCAGTGTACCACGCCGTGTACCACGTCCAGCATGGGAGCTTCCGGCTCCTCTCTGCCGCACACGGCGCACCCTGACGCCAGCGGCTCAAACCCCGCCAGCGCCATGAGTCGGAACTGGAACGCCGCCTTCACCAGCCGCGGCTCCTTGTGCAGATAGCACAGGGCGTACAGCGCGTTCAGCAGCAGCGACAGGATCTCCGGCGATGTCGTCTCCTCGGCGCACACCGCCTCCGCCGCCTCCGCGAAGTAGGACGCCAGCGACAAAAGCACGATGTCCTGCCGCACGCCGTCGAACAGCTCCAGTGTGGATGCCTCGTCCAGCATATGCCAGTTTCCCCGCTTATACAGCGTCAGCTCCGAATACGCCAGCAGCTGGCTGGCGGCGGCAATACGGCTGTTTTTCCGCCGCGCGCCCCGTGCGATCAGGGGGATCTTCCCCATGTCCGGCGTCAGCACCGTCAGGATCTTGTCGGCTTCCTTTGTCTCCGTGACCCGCAGCACCAGACCGGTGGTCACTGTTTTTCCGTTTTGCATACTGCCTCCTGTTGGCCGCGCCACAGCAGATACGCCTCCGGCGCACCGGTGTCGCAGAACAGCTCCCAGTAGTCCATGGCCGTCACCTCCCCTGCTCTTAGCATGGAGGTCTGGCCTCAAATTATCGCAGGGAAAGTTTGCCGCACAGAGGTCCTGCCCCGCCCGCGTTCGTTTCGCCGCGGCTCCGTTCCCGCACATTGCAGGGGTCGGCGTCCCCGACGGCCCGCGATTCTTTTTCCGAAGGGAATATTCCGCGCTTCCGAGCGCGGGTCACTTTTGCCCGCAGCGACCTGCCGACTTTTTCCTTGCATGCCTCCGGCGGGGAATGTTCCGCGCCCCCGAGCGCGGGTCACTTTTGGCCGCGTACCCCGCGAAAGCCAAAATATATGCTGATCGTCGTACAACGAATCGCTTGTACGTCTCTCCCCGCTGCCGCTCCCGTGTTCCGCGCGGCGATGCGCTGGTTTATCGGCTTTGCGGCGGCGTGTTGGCATGCCGTTTTACAAAATGCGCTTCGTAGCAGCGCGTATTTTTTATATTCTGCGGCCCAACTGGCCGCACCTGCACTTGCTGCCAGCGGCGGCAAGTGCGCGATTTGATAATCGCCTATATCGGTAGACCCACCGACTTTCCCTGCCCACCACGTCAGCGGCAGCGAGGGTAGACCCATGGTCAATTCCATGCAGAACCTTTTCCCGCCGCATTGAAACCGGCACAAAGGAAATCCAAAAACCATTGGTTTTTGGCGGTACTTTTGCCCACTTTTGCCGCTGTTGGCAAAAGTGGGTCGCTCCGGAGAGCGAAATATCCCCGCGCCCGAGGGCGCGGAACCCTCTCTGCCGGAGGCCCGCAGGCGCGGCCCCCCTCACTCCTCATTATACCCCTGGCTGCGGATAAAATTCACATTGTCCCGCCAGTTTGCCCCACCCGATGTCCCATCGGGCGGGAACCCCGTCATTTCACCGCTTCACGGCGGGAATGAATCCCGCCTGCGGAATTCTGCGAATTCACGCCGCACTCGCGGCGGTCCGCTGCGGCGGACAGGAAAACTGGCCGACAGCATCTGTGCCAAAAGGCTCACTCCTCGTTATACCCCTGGCTGCGGATAAAATTCACATTGTCCCGCCAGTTTTCCTTGACCTTTACCCACGTCTCCATGTACACCTTGGTACCCATGAACTTCTCGATGTCCCGCCGCGCCAGGGAGCTGATGCGCTTGAGCATCTCGCCGCCCTTGCCGATGATAATGCCCTTGTGGCTGGCCTTCTCGCAGTAGATGGTCACGTCCAGGTCGATAATGCCGCTGTCCTCCCGCTCGGTGAACCGCGTCACCTCCACCGCCGTGCCGTGGGGGATCTCCTTGTCCAGACACCGCAGCATCTTCTCCCGCACGATCTCGGCGCACACCTGGCTGTCCGCCTGATCGGTGGTCATGCCATCGGGGAACAGCTGGGGTCCCTCCTGTGCGTACTTGGCCAGCTGGGCCATCAGGTCATCCAGCCCGTCCCCCGTCCGTGCGGAGATGGGGATGATGGCATCGAAGCCGTCATACGCCTCACTGTACGCTGCGATGACCTCCAGCAGCGCCTCCTTCTTCTCCACCGTGTCGATCTTGTTGATACACAGCACGCAGGGCAGATGCTCCTCCTGAATACGCTGGAGCAGCACCCGCTCCGGCTCTCCCACATGGGCGATGGGCTCCACCAGCAGCAGCGCGCACTCCACGTCGCTCAGGCTCTCCCGCACCACCTTCACCATGTAGTCGCCCAGACGGCTGCGGGGCTTGTGCAGGCCCGGGGTGTCCAGCAGCACATACTGGGTATCGCCCCGGTTCACCACGCCGTAAATGCGGTTGCGGGTGGTCTGGGGCTTGTCCGACACGATGGCGATCTTCTCGCCCACCAGTGCGTTGGTCAGACTGGACTTGCCCACATTGGGCCGTCCGCATACGGTGATCATCGCCGTTTTCGTAATTTTTTCCATCAGGTGATCCTCAACTTTCTTTCATTTGAGCATTTTTGTATATTCATTTCCGTTCCAGACCCAGGACGGCCATGACGGCCTCCTCCCGCGCCCGCATCCGCGCCTTTTGCGGTCCCTCGTCCATGTGGTCGTAGCCCAGCAGGTGCAGCACCGAGTGTACCGCCAGATACGCCAGCTCCCGCCGGTTGCTGTGGCCGTACTCCTTGGCCTGCGCCTTCACCCGCTCCAGCGAGATGGCCATGTCGCCCAGCGGCACGAAGCCGGTGGCCACGTCCGCATCCTCCTCTGCGGGCAGTTCGCCCTCCGCCAGCTCCAGCGCCGGAAAACTCAGCACATCCGTGGGCCTGTCCACCTGCCGCATCTCGCGGTTCAATTCCTGTATGCCCGCATCGCCGGTGACATATACGTCCACCTCGCAGGGCACGTTCACGCCCTGCTCCGTCAGGGCTGTGCGGATGACCTTCCTCAGGAAGCTCTTTGTGCTGTCGCTGACCCCCGTCACGTCCGCCGTCACAGGGATATAGTGTCGTTTCATTTCTTTTTCTCCTCAAATTTCGCGTAAGCCTCGATGATACGCTGCACCATGACGTGGCGCACCACGTCCTCCTTGGTGAGCTTGCAGATGGCCACGCCCTCCACATCCCGCAGCACCTTCATGGCCTCCTTCAGGCCGCTGATCTTGTCGGCGGGCAGGTCGATCTGGGTCACGTCGCCGGTGATGACCACCTTGGAGCCAAAGCCCATACGGGTCAGGAACATTTTCATCTGCTCACGGCTGGTGTTCTGGGCCTCGTCCAGAATGATAAAGCTGTCGTCCAGCGTCCGGCCGCGCATATAGGCCAGCGGCGCCACCTCGATGTTGCCCCGCTCCAGATATTTCTGATACGTCTCCGCGCCCAGCATGTCAAACAGCGCGTCGTACAGCGGCCGCAGGTAGGGATCTACCTTGCTCTGTAAATCGCCGGGCAGAAAGCCCAGCCGCTCGCCGGCCTCCACGGCGGGCCGCGTCAGGATGATGCGGTTCACCTGCTTGTCCCGGAAGGCGGCCACCGCCGCCGCCACCGCCAGATACGTCTTTCCCGTACCGGCGGGACCCACGCCGATGGTGACGGTCTGCTTCAGAATCGCGTTGACGTACTCCTTCTGGCCGATGGTCTTGGGCTTCACGGGGCGGCCCTTGCTGGTGATGCAGATGACGTCCTGCGTCAGCTCGCTGATGCGCTCGGACTGACCGGACCGTACCAGCCCGATGACGTAGCGCACGTGCTGGTCAGAGATGCTCTCGCCCTTGTTGGACAGCGTCAGCAGCGCCTGCACCGCCTTCACCGCCAGCATCACATTCTCCGGTTCGCCGGAAACCACGAGTTCTCCGCCCCGGTTCACCACCTGTACCTGAAATTCCGTCTCCAACAGGCGGATGTTCTCATCGAAGGAGCCAAACAGGTTGATGGCCTCCTCCATCCGTTCAATGCCGATGCGTTGTTCCATAGTTGGGTCTTTGCCTCCCTGTATCCTGTGTATTTCCGATACCGCCGTTATTCGGCGCCATCGGTCGATAGCGGCGATGATACGCCGATCTGTTCCTCACACTCCGCGCGGAGCGTCACCACCAGCCATTTTCCCTGCCGTGCGGCGTCAAAGCTGTGCCGCAGCAGTTGACCCTCGCCGGCATCCAGCATGACCTGCAATTGCCGCAGCAGCTGCTCCTGCCCCTCGGCCCGGGCCTCCGCCTCCGGCCGCTCTGTCTCCGCCGCGGCATAGCGCACCGTGCGCTCCACCGCCAGCGTCGCCGGCAGTGTCAGCCCAAAGGGCAGCCGTGCCTGATGATACACGGTCATTTTATCACAATCGGGGCCGGTCATGCTACCCTTTCCGTAGATTTTTATACGCTTTCTTCCCACGTCCAGCGCCAATCGGGTGACAGCTCCCGTCTCCCGTTCCTTTTCCTGCACCGTCAGGGGTACGGATACGGACATCTCGTACCATGTCCGCGCCCACACCTGCCCCAGCCCGTGGAGCAGCCGGTAGCCCCGCCGGTCGGAGTCCACCACGCCGGAGATCAGCACCTGTCCCGCCGTGACGGTGGTACCTGTCAGCACCTGGGCCTGGCCGTCCAGCGCCTGCACCTTTGTCACCAGCCCGTCCCGTGCCGCCACCACGTTGGTCTTTTCCCCATCGGTGTAGAGGTGCGGCGGCCGCTGCCGCTCCACCACCTGTACATGGGCGGTGCAGCCGCGTATGTTCACCGTCAGCCACACCACGTCCGGCAGGTCCGTCAGCGCGTGGTTCCGCAGGTCCTCCTGGTCGATGCGGCTGCGGCTGCCCAGCGTCACGCCGTACTTCTCCAGCGTCCGCAGAATGGTCTCCGTGGGCACAGTGTCGTTGCCCGTCACCTGAAAGGCCCAGATGTGAGTGCTGCCCAGCACAGACGCCGCCAGCAGCAGTCCCGCTGCGGCCCACAGCACGTAGCGCCGCCGGTACTGCCGCCACACCTCCGGCGCACCCTGCCGCCGCAGCACCGTCACCGCCGCGTCCGTCTGGGCCAGCGCCGCCTGCAGCCGCGGCAGCGCGGCTCTGCTGGTAACGGCCCGCAGCCGGATCTCCGACAGCCACTCCAGCTCCCAGAACGGGATTCCGTGGGCGGCGCAGAGGTTCAGCACCCGCTCCGGCGCGGCGCTCTCCACCTCCACCGTCACCTGCCCCCGCAGGTAATTCAGCACTTTCCGATACATGACCGCTCCTCACTCCACCAGCTGGAGCTGCCGGATGACGCCGTTGATCCGCAGCTCCTCGTCCGTCATCACCACCAGCTCCAGCCCCTCTCCCTGCACCCGCACCACCACCGTTCCGGCGTTGATGTCCACCGCCTCGGCGCTGTACGCCAGCACGCCGCGGTGCCGGTCGATATAAAGCGACCGGTTGCCCAGCAGCTCCATGCGGGCCACGCCGGACGCCAGATTCACCGGCAGATCCAGCCGGTCCATGGCCTGTTGGCTGACCTGCGACAGCTTTTTGGCGATCTTTGCCACCTGCTCCACCTCCGTTGTCTGTTCCGTGGGTAAAAAAATGTATGCGCACAGGACGGCAAAGTTGCCTGTCCCCGTGCATATCCCGCAGGGAAATTCGCATAAGGTGACAGCGGTGATAAAATTGAAACGACCGCTTTTTTATCTGTACGGCGGGGCGGCAGCCGTGCTGGCGCTCCTGCTCCTGATCCGCGGAGACGCTGCGGCACAAGGGGTTCGGGACGGGATAGACCTCTGCGTCACATCGGTGATACCGGCGCTGTTTCCCTTTTTTGCGGCGTCGCAGCTGCTGGTATCGCTGGGCGCGGCGGAGGCGCTGGGCCGGGCGGCGGGGCCGCTGTTCCGGCGGCTGTTCGGCATGGACGGCGCCGGCGCCGCCGCGTATCTGCTGGGGCTCATCGGCGGCTATCCGCTGGGCGCAAAAACGGCGGAAAGCCTTGTGCGGCAGGGGCTCCTGACGCCGGAGGACGGAGCGCTGCTGCTGACATTCTGCAACAACGCGGGGCCTGCCTTCATTCTGGGCATCGCCGGAAGTGGGGTGTTCCGGAGCTCCCGTGCGGGGGTATGGCTGTATCTCATCCACGCCGCTGCGGCTACGGCCACAGGCCTCCTTTTTTGCTTCATCAGGAAGTACATCAGGAAGCAGAATATTTCCGGATTTTTCCGGTTTTCCGCTTCATCATGCAATTTTCCCTCGACGACGGCCCAAAAGCGGCCTCCTCTGAGCGCACCTGCCGCGTTGATCTGGGCGGTACGGGGCGGCGTGGCAGCCATGGCAGGCGTGTGCGGCTTCGTCATCTTCTTTCTGGTACTGCTGCGCCTGGGGGAAAGCTTTCTGGGTCCACTGCCGCCGCTGGCGGCGGGACTCGTGGAGCTGACCAACGGCATCCTGCGGCTGACGCCGGACCGCGGCGGCTTCGTGCTGGCGGCGGCGCTGCTGGGCTGGGGCGGGCTCAGCGTCCACTGCCAGACGGCGGCGGTGCTGGGCGGCTCCGGCATCTCCATGCGGTGGTATCTCCCGGCCAAAGCCATGCAGGGCGCTGTCTCGGCGGTGCTGGCGGCAGCGGTGTGGAGCTGGGTGATATAGCGCACATGTCTTGCCGGCTGCGGCGGATCGTGGTATCATAGGGCAGAGCTTCTCAACAGCTGATTCTGACAGGAGGGCAGGCATATGGAGTACAGAAGATTTGGCAGCGACATCGTCGGCAGGATGGATAAGGGCGAGGAGATCCTCGCGCAGATCAAAGAAATCGCGTTGAAGGAAAGCATCAAATCGGCCAGCGTCACGGCGCTGGGCGCGACCAATGACTTCACCGTTGGCGTGTATAAAATTGACGAGAAAAAGTACTACGCCAACACGTTTCAGGGCAGTTTTGAGATCGTTTCGCTGACCGGCACCATCAACACGATGGACGGGGAGTTTTACACGCACATCCACATGAGCGCAGGAAACGACAAGGGCGAGGTGTTCGGCGGGCATCTGAACAGGGCCGTTGTGAGCGCGACCTGCGAGATGGTGATCCACGTGATCGACGGCAGCGTGGACAGGACTTTTGACGAGGAAACGGGGCTGAATGTGTTCCGGTTTTAAGGTGTTTTTCCGGGTTGCGGAGAGGTGAAAGCGGCGGGGCTGTGCCCCGCCGCTTTTTGCGCTTTCGGTGGAACGTGCCCCACGCCGCGCTTTTTGCTCACGCTCTTTTTTTGCTGCCGGCAGAATGCTTTCTTCTCCTGTGCCTCCGGCGGCCCCATTTCTTCCAGCAGCGGAAGAAATGGGGGAAAGAACGCCGCCAAAAACCAATGGTTTTTGGATTTCCTTTTGGTCGCTTTTGATGCAGTGGGAAAAGGTTCCGCAGGGAATCGGCCATGGGCCTACCCTCGCTGCCGCTGACGTGGTGGGCAGCTGAAGTTGGCGGTTCTACCGGTTTCAGGCGATCATCAAATCGCGCACTTGCCGCCAACGGCGGCAAGTGTAGGGGCGGCCCGTTGGGCCGCCCAATTTTTTAATATCGGTAGGACACGGTATTTCCGTGCGGGACGTGGGAGCGGCAGCAGAGAGAGGACGGTGGGCGATTCGGTGTACGGCGATGTGCAGCGTTTTGGTTTTCGCGGGGTACGCGGTGACGGGTTTCGGCGCGGTCAGGCGCGCGGGAAGTCTTGAAACCTGCGGTTTCAAGCAGGCCTTTTGGTCACTTTTGGGGCTGCGGCCAAAAGTGACCCGCGCCCGGGGACGCGGAATAACCCCCGCCGGAGGCATGGAGAAAGCATGCGCGGGCCGTCGGGGACGCCGCCCCTGCGAGGGGCGTGAGGATATCCACAGCGTAAAAGACACCCTCTGCGCCATTGGCACAGAGGGTGTCTTTTACTTGTACTTGTGTCGGGCTGTGGGTCAGCGCTGGCCCTTGTCGTAGGGGATACCCTCGGCCTTGGGAGCGCGGGACTTCTTGGACGTGAACGCCAGCACCACCAGAGAGATGATGTAGGGCATCATGTTATACACGCCGCTGGGGATGTTCAACGCCTTCAGGAAGTCGAAGCCGGCGTAAACATTGGACAGGGCGCGGAACAGGCCGAACAGCAGGGCGGCCAGCGCGATGCGGGTGGGCTTCCACTGGCCGAAGATCATGACGGCCAGCGCCAGGAAGCCGAAGCCGGCCACGCCGTACTCAAAGCGCCACTCGGACACGCCGGCGGTGATGAACACGATGCCGCCCAGACCGCCCAGCATGCCGGAGATCAGGACACCGGCCCAGCGCATCTTATAGACGTTGATGCCCACGGAGTCCGCTGCCTGAGGATGCTCGCCGCAGGCCATGAGGCGCAGGCCGAAGCGGGTCTTGTACAGCACCACGTAGGCCGCGATCAGCAGCAGCAGCGTCACCAGCATGAACCAGCTGAACTCAAAGGAGCCGATGTTCACCAGAAATGCCTTTTTGGCGCCGGCGTACTGGATGGTGGAGGACACGTCGTCGGGGTTGGCGGCGGTATTGATGGCCTTGACAATGACGGTGGCACCGGCGGTGCCCAGCATGTTCAGGGCCGTTCCCACAATGGTCTGGTCCGCCTTGAAGTTGATGCAGGCCACGGCCAGCAGGCTGGAATAGATGGTGCCCAGCACGGCGGCGGCCAGCAGGACCACCACGATCATCAGGAAGGTGGAGGTGTCGGTGGGCAGGTAGCGCATGGCCAGCGCACCGCCCAGAGCGCCCATGATCATGACGCCCTCCAGACCCAGGTTGATGACACCGGAGTGCTCCGAGAAGCAGCCGCCCAGAGCCACCAGGATCAGCACGGAAGCGAAGGTCAGGGTGTATTGCAGCAGCAGTACCATTACTGATCGCCTCCCTTCTTGTCAGCGCTGTCCGTTGGGACAGCGGCCTGCTCCGCCGCCTTGGCCTTCTGGATGGCCTTCTCCTCGCGGCGGGCGATGGCGTTGTTCATGGCGTACTTCATAAACAGCACGAAGCCGCACAGGTAGATGATGACGGCGGCGATCAGATCGGAGATCTGCGCGCAGTACATGGTCTTATCCACATACGCGCCGCCGGCGGTGATGTGCTGGATGAAGAAGGAGGCCAGAATGGTGCCGATGGGGTGCAGTCCGCCCAGAAACGCGGCGGCGATGCCGCTGAAGCCCATGCCCGGCACGGAGGAGGCGGTACACTGCCACTGCTCATAGCCGGTGAGGTAGAACATGGCCGCGCCCAGCGCCGCCAGCGCACCGGAGATCATCAGCGTCAGGATGATGTTGCGCTTCTCCGCCATGCCGCAGTACCTGGCGGCATTCTTGTTGCTGCCGGTGGCCCGCAGCTCGTAGCCGAAGCGGGTCTTTTCCAGCACCACCCACACCAGAATAGCGATGATCACGGAGAGGGGGATGGCGATGCCCACGTACTTGTTGTCGTTGAACAGTGCGCCCAGACCCAGGGAGGGCAGCAATGCGCTGGGGTTGGTATCCGCCAGCACCACGGTGTAGGGGCTGGCCACCTCCTTGACGTTGGTCAGGAGCATGTTGGTAAGGTAGAGAACGATCCAGTTCAGCATGATGCCGGAGATGACCTCGTTGACGTTGCAGTAGGACTTCAGCAGGCCGGAGATGGCGCCCAGCAGCGCGCCGCCCGCCATGGCCAGCAGCACGCAGGGAAGCCAGCTCCATCCCCACGCCAGCGCGGCGTAGAGGCTCAGAGCCACGCCGGCGCAGTACTGTCCGGCGGCGCCGATGTTGAAAAGGCCCACCTTATAGGCGAAGAGAATGGCCAGGGCGCACATCAGCAGCGGTGCGGTCTTGACCAGCGTGTTGCCCAGATATTTCATCTGGGTATCGGGGCGGCTGTACGTCAGGAAGTTCTTTATGACGGTGGCGATGGCCTCGCCGGCGCCGGCAGGGTTGATGAACAGCAGCACGATATAGCCGATGAGCATACCCAGCACCACGCACAGCAGGCTGGCCAGCAGGGACTGAAAGCCGTTATTTTTCAGAAGGTTCTTTTTCATGCCGTCACCTCGTCTCTCTTGACGCCGGCCATGTACAGACCCAGCTCCTCCTGCGTGGTCTTTTTGGGGTCCAGCTCGCCCACGATCTCACCCTCGTACATGACCAGGATGCGGTCGGGAACGTCCATGACCTCGTCCAGCTCCAGCGATACCAGCAGGACGGCCTTGCCCTTGTCGCGTTCGGCCACCAGCTGGCTGTGGATATACTCGATGGCGCCCACATCCAGGCCGCGGGTGGGCTGGACCGCCACCAGCAGCTCGGGGTCCTTGTCGATCTCGCGGGCCACGATGGCCTTCTGCTGGTTGCCGCCGGACATGCTGCGGGCCACGGTGACGGGGCCCTGGCCGCTGCGGACGTCATACTGGTCGATGAGCCGCTGGGCGTACTTGCGGATGTTGTCGCGGCGGAGGAAGCCGGCCTTGTCGGTGAACTCCGGCTCAAAGTAGCGCTGGAGCACCAGATTGTCCTCCAGCGTGTAGTCCAGCACCAGACCGTGCTTATGACGGTCCTCGGGGATGTGGGACATGCCCAGCAGGCTGCGCTTGCGGATGGAGGCGTGGGTGATGTCGTGGCCGCAGAGGCTGATCTTGCCGGAGGTCAGGGGCTCCAGACCCGTCAGGCCGTAGACGAACTCCGTCTGGCCGTTGCCGTCGATGCCGGCGAGACAGACGATCTCGCCGCGGCGGACCTGGAGGCTCACGTCCTTGACGGCGTTGTTCTTATGCATCTTGCTGGCCACGGTCATGTGCTCCACATCCAGCACCACGTCGCCGGGGGCGGCTGCCTTTTTCTCCACGTGGAAGTTGACGTTCCGGCCCACCATCATGGCGGAAAGCTGCTCCATGGTGGTGTCCTTCGTCTCTACGGTGCCCACGTACCTGCCCTTGCGGAGCACGGTGCAGCGGTCCGCAACGGCCATGATCTCGTTGAGCTTGTGGGAGATGAACAGGATGGACTTGCCCTCCGCCGCCAGGCTGCGCATGATCTCCATGAGCTCATCGATCTCCTGGGGCGTCAGCACCGCCGTGGGCTCGTCGAAAATAAGTATCTCGTTCTCGCGGTACAGCATTTTCAGGATCTCCGTGCGCTGCTGCATGCCCACGGTGATGTCTTCGATCAGCGCGTCGGGGTCTACCTTCAGGCCGTACTTCTCGCTGAGGGCCAGTACGCGCTCCCGGGCCTCCTTCTTCTGGAGAAAGCCGTGCTTCGTGGGCTCCACGCCCATGATGATGTTGTCCAGCACGGAGAAGCACTCCACCAGTTTGAAGTGCTGGTGGACCATGCCGATACCCAGCGCGTTGGCATCGTTGGGGTCCTTGATGCTGACCTCCACGCCGTCCTTCTTGATGGTGCCCTCCTCCGCCTGATACAGGCCGAACAAGACGCTCATCAGCGTGGACTTTCCGGCGCCGTTCTCGCCCAGTAAGGCGTGGATCTCGCCCTTTTTCACCTGTAAGGTGATGTCGTCATTGGCGATGATCCCGGGAAACCGTTTGGTGATATGGAGCATTTCGATGGCATACGGTGTATCCAAGCTTTCGCCCTCCTTCCGTTTTATGGCCCGCCGCTTTTCGCTGTCTGCGGGGACGGAAACCATGATAATAGGTTTAGTATACTATACTTCTGCTCATAAAGCAAAGTTTTTTCATAGGTCAGGCATTACCGGTAACGACATTTTTCGGCAGGTGCGCAAAAAAACAGAGGCCGCCGAGGCAGCCTCTGTTTTTTATCGGTAAGTACGGACTTACTTGATGTTGCCCTGATCGTCCACGGTGATGACGGTGGCAAAGTCCTTGGCGGCCTTGGTGATGTCGTTGCTGACGGTCAGAGTGCCGTCGAACATGGCCTTCACCAGAGCCTTGTAGTCATCCTGAGTGAACTTGCCGTCCGCCCACTGGGTGGACTCCATGGGGATCTGGACATAGTTGGCAGCAGGATCATCCGCGGACACCAGGCCCAGCGTGTCGATCTTGCCGGAGTACTTCTCCCAGTTGCCGTTGACGATGACATCGGTCAGAGTGTCAAAGGTGGCGGGATACAGACCCTTCATGGCGGAGGTAACGGTCAGAGCCTTGTAGCCCTCGACGGTGGCGGCATCAGCGCCCTCGCCGGCGGCGTAGTTGGCGATGACGGCAGCCTGGTCAACGTCAACACCGATGACCTTGGCGCCCTCGACCTTCTTGGCGGCGTCAACAGCGGAGGTGTAGATACCACCGCCGCAGGCGAACACGATCTCGGTGCCGCCGGCGTACCAGGTATCCATAGCGGCGGTGATGTCGGCATCACCGAAGAACTGGTTGCCGTAAGCATAGTTGACCTTGACATCGGTCAGCTTCAGCTCGGCGGCAGCGGCGTCAACGCCCTGCACAAAGCCGTAGCCATAGCGCTGGACAGCGGGGACAGCCATGCCGCCCAGGAAGCCCAGGTTCTTGTAGCCCAGCTTCACAGCAGCGTAGCCGGCCATGTAGCCGCACAGCTCTTCCTGATACACAGCGCAGTACAGGTTGGCGGGAACCTCAAAGCCCTCGCCCAGGTCACCGGCGGACACGTCCAGCGCGATGAACTTGACATCGGAGAACTTGGGGGCGGTCTCCGCGATGGCGGCGCCGAAGGCGTAGCCGGGCATCACGATGACGTTGTAGCCCTGATCGACAGCACTCTCGATCATGGCCACACGGTCGGCGGTGTTATCGCCGGCGGGCTTGAAGTACTGGAAGTCCACACCGTTGGCCTCCGCGAAAGCCTTGCAGGCCTCGTAGGTGGTCTGGTTGAAGGACTGGTCGGTGATATCGCCGTAGTCGGTGATCATGGCGACCTTGTACGCGACATCGGTAACATCGGTATCTTTGTCAGTGTCGTAGGTTCCATTGGAATCCTGGTTCTTCTGGCCGCAGGCTACCAGAGACAGTGCCATGACCAGAGCCAGCATCAGCGCAAGAAACTTCTTCATCATTCTGAATCTACCTTCCTAAAATTTTTATTTTCACGCCAGAGGCGGGAAAACCGTTCTGCTCCCGCAGGGGGACAGGCCCCTCTGTGGGCAGTGTGCATTATAGCAGATTCATTTGCTTTTGGCAAGCAAATTCCGCGTTTTGTAAAGACAATGTAAACAAATTTTGCAAATTATTTACATTCTGTTTTTGTCATATACACAAATGCGCTTATTTGGCGGCCATTTTCACCGCGATCTCCAGGCCGATCTTCATCATGTTGGTGAAGGTAGTCTGGCGGTCGTCGGCGGACAATTCCTCACCGGTGATGAGGTTATCGGAGATGGAGCAGATGGCCAGCGCCCGCTTGCCGGTGTAGGCGGCGGTGCAGTACAGGCCGGCGGCCTCCATCTCCACAGCCATGACGCCCATCTTGGCGTAGCGCATATTGCGCCCGGCGGCATCGTAGAACGTATCGGAGGAGTAGAGGTTGCCCACGGGCATCTTCACGCCCAGCTCCCTGGCGCTCTCCACGGCGGCCATCAGCAGGTCGAAGTCGCAGATGGGGGCGTAAGCGCCGCCCAGCTCGTACTGGTCGGCAAAGCTGGAATTGGTGCAGGCGCCCTGACCGGCCACCACGCTGCCCAGCTCCAGATCAGCACGCATGGCGCCGGCGGAGCCCACGCGGATGATGTTCTCCACGTCGTACTGGGTATACAGCTCGTAGGAGTAGATACCGATGGAGGGGATGCCCATGCCGCTGGCCATGACGGAGACAGGCACGCCCTTGTAGGTACCGGTGTAGCCCTGCACGCCGCGGACATTGTTGACCATCTTCGGCTCGGTCAGGAACGTCTCCGCGATGAACTTGGCGCGCAGGGGGTCGCCGGGCATGAGAACGGTCTTGGCGAAATCGCCCTTAGCGGCGTTGTTGTGGGGGGTAGGCATAGTGATTCCTCCTTATATCATTATTGTTCCATGGCCTTGACGGCCTTGACGATGCGGCTGGTGCCCAGGCGGTCCGCACCCAGCGCCACGAAATCTCTGGCGTCGTTGAGGTCGGCGATGCCGCCGGCGGCCTTGATCTTCACATGGGGCGCCACGTGGGCCTTGAACAGCGCCACATCCTCGCGGGTGGCTCCGCCGCCGCCGAAGCCGGTGGAGGTCTTGATATAGTCCGCGCCGGACTCGGACACCACGCGGCACATCTCGATCTTCTCGGCGTCGGTGAGCTTGCAGGTCTCGATGATGACCTTCAGCAGCTTGCCGCCGCAATGCTCCTTGACGGCCTTGATCTCCTCCAGCACCCGGTCGTACAGGCCGTCCTTGACCCAGCCCATGTTGATGACCATGTCGATCTCGGACGCACCGTTCTTCACGGCGTCGGCGGCCTCAAAGCACTTGGCGGCGGTGGTATCGTAGCCGTTGGGGAAGCCGATAACGGTGCAGATGGCGATCTTGCCGGACACATACTCCGCCGCCTGCTTCACATAGCTGGCGGGGATGCAGACGCTGGCGCAGCCGTACTTCACGCCGTCGTCGCAGATGGCCCGGATCTCTGCCCACGTGGCGGTCTGGGACAGCAGCGTGTGATCCACACGGCTCAGGATGTTTTTCAGTTCTTCGTTCATAAAAAAGCTCCTTTTCGGAAATTTTTTGCTCATACAGGGGTATTGTACCACAGCGGAGCGGAAAACACAACTCCCCGCCGGGGCGGGGAGTTGTCTGAAAGTCAGCGGGCGTTGTAGGCGGCGATGCCCTTGGCCAGCAGGTCCATGGCACGCTCCAGATCCGCCTGCTTCAGCACGTAGGCGATGCGGATCTCGTTCCTGCCCTTGCCGGGGGTGGCGTAGAAGGGCTCGCCGGGGGCGAACATCACGGTATCGCCGTTGTCGTCAAACTCCTCCAGCAGCCACTTCTGGAAGGCGTCGGCATCGTCCACGGGCAGGGCAGCCATGACGTAGAAGGCGCCGCGGGGGCACTCGCACACCACGCCGGGGATCTCGTGGAGCTTCCTGATGACCGTGTCGCGGCGGCGCTTATACTCCTCGCGGACGGCGGCGAAGTAGTCGGGGCCCACGCTGTACAGCGCGGCGGCGGCCACCTGATCGATGGTGGGCACGGACAGACGGCACTGGGCGTACTTCATGGCCTGCGCCATCAGCTCCTTATTGCGGGAGATCATGCAGCCGATGCGGGCGCCGCAGGCGGAGAACCGCTTGGAGACGGTGTCGATGACGATGACGTTCTCGGCGGCATCGTCGAACTGGCCCATGGACTGCAGGGGCTCGCCGGCGTAGACGAACTCGCGGTACGCCTCGTCGCCGATGATGAACAGGTCGTGCTCCTTGGCGATGTCCACCATCATGCGCATCTCCTCCGGCGTCAGCACGGCGCCGGTGGGGTTGCCGGGGTTGGTGACCATGATGGCGCGGGTGTGCTCGTTGATCTCCGCCTCCACCTTGGCGCGGTCGGCGTAGTGGTAGCCGTCATGGGGAGAGGTGGGGATGGGGTGGATGCTTGCGCCGCAGGTGTAGGCCATGGTGTTGTAGTTGGGATAGAACGGCTCGGGGATCAGGATCTCGTCGCCGTCGTCCAGGATGCAGTTCATGGCGATCTGCAGGGCCTCGCTGCCGCCGTTGGTGATAAGGATATCACCGGTCTCGAAGTGCATGCCCAGATCGTCGTAGTACTTCCGGATGGCGGCGATCAGCTCGGGGATGCCGGGGGACGGCGCATAAGCCAGCACCGGCAGGTCAAAGTGCCGCACGGCCTCGAAATATGCTTTGGGCGTCTCGATGTCGGGCTGGCCGATATTCAGGTGATAGATCTTCTTGCCCCTGGCCTCTGCCGCCACCGCGTAGGGGTGGAACTTACGCATGGGGGACAGGCCGCACTTCAGAGCTTTGCTGGAAAACTTCATGCTCGTTGCCTCCTTAATAAACTGAAATCGCATCCGCTTTGACCATCGTAACGCTTTTATCGTGAGAACGCAAGGGGTGAAATGTTGAATAGCCTTGAATAAAGAAGAAAGAAAGCGGCCTGCGGCCGCTTTCTTCGCATTCAAGTCAGTTCATCTGCCGCCGGCGGGACAGATTCACCGTGCCGTCCGTCATGGAGTTCAGGGAATCCAGACTCTTGCCGGTACCCTCCGCCACGCAGGAAATGGCATCCTCCGCCACCACAGTGTGAATGCCGGTGCGCGCCTCGATCAGGCGGTCAAAGCCGTCCACCAGGCTGCCGCCGCCGGTCATGACGATGCCGTTGTTGGAGATGTCCGCCACCAGCTCCGGCGGGGTGCGCTCCAGTACGCCGTGGACGGCCTCCAGAATGCGCTCCACCGGCTCCTCAAACGCCTCCAGCATCTCGGTGGAGGTGACGGTGATGACCTTAGGCAGGCCCGTCATCAGGCAGCGGCCCTTGATCTCGATGGACGTCTCCTGCTCCTTGGGGAACACGCAGCCGATCTCCATCTTCATCAGCTCGGCGGTGCGCTCGCCCACCAGCACGTTGTGCTTGCGGCGCATATACTTGACGATGGACTCGTTGAACTGGTCGCCGGCCACCTTGATGGAGGCGCTCTCCACCACGCCGCTCAGGGAGATGACGGCGATGTCGCTGGTGCCGCCGCCGATGTCCACTACCATGTGGCCGTCGGGCTTGGCAATGTCGATGCCCGCGCCGATGGCCGCGGCCACCGGCTCCTCGATGAGGTACACGCGGCGGGCGCCGGCCTGAATGCCCGCATCCACCACGGCGCGCTCCTCCACCTCCGTGATGCCGGAGGGGACGCAGATGATGACACGGGGCTTGAACAGCTGGAAGCCGCCGGTGACCTTGTGCAGGAACTCGCGGAGCATGCGCTCCGTCATGTCGTAGTCAGAGATGACGCCCTCCCGCAGAGGACGGATGGCCACGATGTTGCCGGGGGTACGGCCCAGCATGGCCTGCGCATCGCCGCCCACCTTCAGCAGCTTGCCGGTGTTCTTGTCGATGGCCACCACCGACGGCTCATTGAGCACGACGCCCTTGCCCTTTACATAAACCAGCACCGAGGCGGTGCCCAGATCGATACCGATATCCTTCGCAAACGAACACATAACCAATGCACCTCATATCTTTTGTATGGCATGACTGCCCTATTCTCTGAAATATCATTATACTGGCAGGGCCCCGTTTTTGCAATAGGGTTTTCCGCCATGTCATCAAATGTTCACATTTCCATTCTGCACGGTTTTCCGCCATTCCATACGCTCACGGCTGCGGCGGCGTCATGGCCAGCGTCAGGCATACCACGTCCGCCGCGCCGGCGGCCTTCAGCACGCGGACGCACTCGCCCAGCGTGGCGCCGGTGGTCAGGATATCGTCCACCAGCAGGAAGCGCTTTCCTGCGATGTCCGCCGGAGACACCGGCTCGTAGACGCCCAGCACATTGGCGCGGCGGGCCGCCGCGTCCTCCAGACCGGACTGGGGCGGGTTGTCCCGCACCTTGCGCAGCGTCTCCTGCGGCGTGGTGTGCCAGTCCACGCAGAGGCTGGCGCAGAGATACCGCGCCTGGTCAAAGCCGCGCTTCCGCAGGCGCTTGGCGCTGACCGGCACCCAGGTCACGGCATCGAATTCGCCGGAGAACTCCTGTGCCGCCGTCCGGGCCATGAGACTGCCGAAGCAGTCCAGCGCCTCGGTGCGGCCCTTGAACTTGAAGGAAAGGATGGCCTCCCGCACCGCGCCCTCGTAGTACAGCGGCGCGGCGCAGCGGCCGAATGTACCGGTGCGCACCTCGCGGCTGTATGGCAGTTCCTTTTCGCACGTCTCACACAGCAGTGCCTTGCCCACGACCCGTCCGCAGAAGGGACAGCGCCGCGGGAAGAAGAAATCCAGCAGGCTGCGCTGGAGCTTGTCCAGCGGATCGTTGACGCTCATGCCATTCCCTCCTTCAATCGGCGGCGCAGGCCGCTGTACCGCCGCTGCTGCCGGTCGTTGGCGGCCATTTTCACCGGCGTCACATCGTCGCCCACCAGCACCAGCAGCTTTCTGGCCCGGGTGATGGCGGTGTAGAGCACGCCGCGGACCATCAGGGACGGCGCGGCGGGGGCGGACACCAACACCACCGCCGGATACTCGCTGCCCTGGGACTTATGTACGGTCATGGCGTAGGCCATGTCCAGCTCCGCCAGCTGGTCGGCGGTGTAGACGGCGGTGCGGTCGTCGAAGCGGATGGTCAGCAGCTCGCCGGCGGGGTCGATGTCCTCGATGACGCCCACGTCGCCGTTGAAGATGCCGCTGCCCACGGTGCCGTCGTCCTTCGTCCACAGCACATCGTAGTTGTTGCGGGTCTGCATGACCCGATCACCGGTGCGGAACACCATGTCGCCCCACTGCTTCTGTCGCTTATCACGGGCGGGCGGGTTCAGCGCCGCCTGCAGGGCACGGTTGAGGTTCACGGTGCCGCACTCGCCCTTGCGGGTGGGGGACAGCACCTGGATCTGCCCCGGCTCCACGCCCATGCTTCTGGGCAGGCGGTCGCGGCACAGCTCCACCACCGTCTGCACCAGACGGTCCGGTGAGCGGCGGCACAGGAAGAAGAAGTCCCCCTGATTGCTGTCAAGGCACGGTGGCTGGCCCACGTTGACGGCGTGGGCGTTGCGGATGATGGCGGACTGCTCCGCCTGACGGAACACCTGGGTCAGGGACACGGCGGGGATCACGCCGCTGCGCAGCATGTCGCCCAGCACGTTGCCCGCGCCCACGGAGGGCAGCTGGTCGGGGTCCCCCACCATCACCAGCCGGCAGCTGGGGCGCAGCGCCTCCAGCAGCGCCTGCATCAGCTCCAGATCCACCATGCTCATCTCGTCCACGATGACGGCATGGGCCTCCAGCGGGTCCTTGGCGTTCTTCTTGAATGTCACCTGTCCCGTCAGCTCATTGAAGCTCATGCCAAGGCAGCGGTGGATGGTCTGGGCCTCCCGGCCCGTCACCTCCCCCAGCCGCTTGGCTGCTCGCCCCGTGGGGGCCAGCAGCAGCACGTCAAGGCCCATCCGCTCATACAGCGTGACGATGCCCCGCAGGGAGGTGGTCTTGCCGGTGCCGGGGCCGCCGGTGAGCAGCAGCACGCCGCTGTCCGCCGCCAGCGCCACCGCCTGACGCTGCAGGGGCGCGTAGCTCACGCCCTGCTCACGCTCGATGTCGGCGATGGTCTTATCCACCCGCACCAGCCGCTCCACCGGCGTCTGCACCATGGACAGCAGGCGCTGGGCCACGAAGGTCTCCGCCTGATACAGGCGGGGCAGGTAGCAGCCTGTCACGTTGGCGATGGGCTTTTCCACCACGGCATAGCGCTGAATGAGCTTGTCCAGCGCCAGCTCCACCGTGTCCGGCTCCACGCCGATGAGCTGAGATGCCGCCAGCACCAGCTTCTCCCGCGGCAGGAACACATGGCCGTTGTTCAGATTGTGGCTGAGCTCATAGAGCACGGCGGCGTCCAGACGGCAGGGGTCGTCACCGCTGAAGCCCATGCTCAGGGCAATGGCGTCGGTGACGGCGAAGTCCACGCCGTACTGACGGCGGCTCAGCAGGTACGGATCGTCCCGCAGGGCCTGCATGGCCCCGTCGCCGTAGGTGCGCTGCACCGCCATGGCCAGATGTACCGGCAGGTCGTACCGCGCCAGGAACTCCATGACCTGGCGCAGACCCGTCAGCGCCCGCAGGGCGGCGGACAGCTCCATGGCCCGCTTGGCAGTGATGCCCTTCAGGGTCTGGAGCCGCTCCGGCTCCTCCTCGATGACCCGCAGGGTATCGGCGCCGAAGCGGTCCACCAGACGCTGGGCCGTGGCGGGCCCCACACCCTTGAGGATGCCGCTGCCCAGATAGGCCGCCACGTCCCGGGCCTCCTGCGGCATGCGGCGCTCCACGCTCTCCGCCGTCAGCTGCGGGCCGTAGGTCGGGTGCTCCACCCAGACGCCGGTGACGGTCATGCCCTCGCCGGCGGCGGCGCAGGGGATGCAGCCCACCACGGTGACAGGCTCCTCCTGTCCGTCCACGATCAGCGTCAGCACCGTATAGCCATTTTCCTCGTTCTGAAAGATCACCGACTGTACGGCGCCCTCCACGGTACAGCGCTGGCCCATATGCTTACCTCCCCTGCGCGTTTTCTTTCTTCGTATAAAGGTCTGTCAGCTGCTGCGGCGTCACCAGCACCGCGCCGGCGCCGCCGGTCAGCAGCTCCGTCCGCTGGCGGCCCGCAGCGGTGAGTCCGCAGTCCACCAGCACCACCGGCAGCGCTCGCTCCCGCGACAGCTCCCGCAGCGTCATGTCCAGCTGCTCCGCACCGCCGGAAAGCGGCACCAGATACACCGCGTCCAGCAGACGCTCCCTGCGGCGGAACAGCAGTCCCGCCAGCAGCCATAGAATGGCCGTCAGTCCCACGGCCGCCAGTCCGGCCAGCACGCCGTCCTGCCAGATCTCCATGCCGTCACCCCCTGCCACAGTGTATGCACAGGAGGGTGCAGGCGTCATTTCAGATATTTCTTCAGATATTGTCCGGTGTAGGACGCCTCCACGGCGGCCACCTGCTCCGGTGTGCCGCAGGCCACCACCGTACCGCCGCCGCTGCCGCCCTCAGGTCCCAGATCGACGATATAGTCGGCGCATTTGATAACGTCCAGATTGTGCTCGATGACCAGCACCGTGTTGCCCGCATCGGTGAGGCGCTGCAGCACGTCCAGCAGCTTGCGCACATCGTCGGCGTGCAGGCCGGTGGTGGGTTCGTCCAGAATATAGATGGTGCGGCCCGTGGCGCGGCGGCTCAGCTCCGTGGCCAGCTTGACCCGCTGGGCCTCGCCGCCGGACAGGGTAGTGGAGGGCTGGCCCAGCTTCACATAGCCCAGTCCCACGTCGCACAGCGTTTGCAGCTTCTCGTAAATTTTTGGCACGGCGGAGAAGAAGTCCAGCGCCTCCCGTGCCGTCATATCCAGCACCTCGGCGATGTTCCTGCCCTTGTAGCGCACCTCCAGCGTCTCGCGGTTGTAGCGCTTGCCGTGGCACACCTCGCAGGGAACGTACACGTCCGCCAGGAAGTGCATCTCGATCTTCAGCATACCGTCGCCGCCGCAGGCCTCGCACCGGCCGCCCCGGGTGTTGAAGGAGAACCGCCCCGGCCCGTAGCCCCGGGCCTTGGCATCCTGGGTAGACGCGAACAGGTCGCGGATCAGGTTGAACAGGTTCGTATAGGTGGCGGGGTTGGAACGGGGCGTCCGCCCGATGGGGCTCTGGTCGATGGCGATGACCTTGTCCAGATGCTCCATGCCCTCGATGCGGTCGTGCTTACCGGGGCGGGCCTTCATGCGGTTCAGCTCCACCCCCAGCTTCTTATACAGCACCTCGTTGACCAGCGAGCTTTTACCGCTGCCGCTGACACCGGTGACGCAGATGAACGTGCCCAGCGGGAAGGTGACGTCGATGTTTTTCAGGTTGTTCTCCCGTGCGCCCCGCACCGTCAGGAATTTGCCGTTTCCCTCCCGCCGGTGTGCCGGCAGCTCGATGCGCTTTTTGCCGCTGAGGTACTGTCCTGTCAGGCTGTTGGGGTCGGCCATCACCTGCTCCGGCGTACCGGCGGACACCACCTGCCCGCCCAGTGCGCCGGCCCCGGGGCCGATGTCGATGAGCCAGTCGGCGGCGCGCATGGTATCCTCGTCGTGCTCCACCACGATCAGGGTATTGCCCAGATCCCGAAGGCGGCACAGCGTGGCCAGCAGCTTGTCGTTGTCCCGCTGGTGCAGGCCGATGGACGGCTCATCCAGAATATACAGCACGCCCATGAGGCTGCTGCCGATCTGGGTGGCCAGACGGATACGCTGGCTCTCGCCGCCGGACAATGTGCCGGAGGCACGGGACAGGGTGAGATAGCTCAGTCCCACGGACTGCAAAAAGCCCAGCCGCGCCCGAATTTCCTTGAGGATCTGGGCGGCGATGAGCTGCTGGTTGCCCGTCAGCTCCAGACCGTTGAAGAAGGGCAGCGCCTGATCCACCGGCAGCTCCGTGGCATCAAAGATGGACAGACCGCCCACCGTCACCGCCAGCGCCTCCGGCCGCAGGCGGCGGCCCTTGCAGGCGGGACAGGGACACTGGGACAGGTACTCCTCGATCTCCTTTTTGCTGGCTTCGCTCTGTGTCTCGTTATACCGCCGCTCCAGATTGTGGCAGATGCCCTCAAACGCCTGATGCAGCACGCCCTTGCCACGGGGCTGGTCGTAGTGCAGCTCCAGCTTCTCGCCGCCGGTGCCATAGAGGATGACCTGCTTCACCGCGTCGCTGAGCTCGCTGTACGGCTGGCGCAGGGAAAATTGATACTTCTTGCTCAGCGCCTCGAAATACATCCGGCTGACGCCATCGGAGCGGATGGAGGCCCAGCCGGGAGCCGTGATAGCACCGTCCAGAATGGACTTGCTCTCGTCCGGCACGATCAGCACGGGGTCGGCCTTCAGCTGTACCCCCAGCCCCGTACAGGTGGGACACGCGCCGAAGGGACTGTTAAACGAAAACAGCCGGGGCGTCAGCTCCTCGATGGAGATGCCGCAGTCCTCGCAGGCGTAGTTCTGGGAAAAGGTGATGTCCTGCTGCTCCTTCAGCAGGTTCACCGTCACCAGTCCGCCGGACAGGTTGGACGCCGTCTCCACGGAGTCCGTCAGGCGCTGGGCGATATCAGGGCGGACGATGAGCCGGTCCACCACGATGTCGATATGGTGCTTCAGGTTCTTCTCCAGCGGGATATCCTCCGACAGCTCGTAGAGGTTCCCGTCCACGCGGGCGCGGACGTAGCCGCTGCGGCGGGCGTCCTCCAGCACCTTGGCGTGTTCACCCTTGCGGCCCCGCACCACCGGCGACATCACCTGGATGCGGGTACCCTCCGGCAGGGCCATGATCTGGTCGATGATCTGGTCCACCGTCTGCTGGCGGATCTCCCTGCCGCACTTGGGGCAGTGGGGCACGCCCACCCGCGCCCACAGCAGGCGGAGGTAGTCGTAGATCTCCGTCACCGTGCCCACGGTGGAGCGGGGGTTCTTGCTGGTGGTCTTCTGGTCGATGGAGATGGCGGGGGACAAGCCGTCGATATAGTCCACGTCGGGCTTGTCCATCTGGCCCAGAAACATACGGGCGTAGGAGCTGAGGCTCTCCACATACCGGCGCTGGCCTTCGGCGTAGATGGTATCGAAGGCCAGCGAGCTCTTGCCGCTGCCGCTGAGTCCCGTCAGCACCACCAGCTTGTCCCGGGGGATGGTGACGTCGATATTTTTCAGGTTGTTCTCGCGGGCGCCCTTGATGAAAATTTCCTTCTGCATGGTATTCCTCTTTACACGATTTTACACGATGATATCCGCTGTTTTTGCCCGCAGCAGGGCGATGAGGTCGCCGGGGCGGCACTCCACCTGCGCCCCGATCTTCCCTGCGCTGACGCAGACGGTATCGTACTGCGGAGCCGTGGCGTGGAACACCGTGGGGAACTGCTTCTTCATGCCCACGGGGCTGCACCCGCCGTGGACGTAGCCCGTCAGGCCCAGCAGCTCCTTCTGGGGCAGCATGGCCACGGACTTCTCTCCCACGGCCCTGGCAGCCTTCTTCAAATCAAGGTTCTCCGCCACGGGGATGTCGAATACATAGTACCCGCCGGACGCACCCTTCGTCACCAATGTCTTGAACACATGGGCGGGGTCCTGCCCCAATGCCGCCGCCACGGACACGCCGTCAATGGGGCCGTCAGGGTCGTAGGTGTGAGCGGTGTAGGGGATCTTCTTCTGGTCCAGCGTGCGCATCACGTTGGTCTTTTCTTCTTTATGCTTTGCCATAACAGGCACCTCCTCAGAACACGTACCGTGCCAGTACGCTCAGGATCAGGATATGGACGGGATAAAAGGCGTAAAAGCCGTATTGCAGGGCCTTGTTGGAAAAGCCGCGCTCTCCGTTATACAGATAGAGAGGGATCAGGGACAGCATGGCCAGCATCTCCAGCCGCCACGCCGAGCAGAACCAGCAGAACAGGGCCAGACCCACCAGCTGGATGGCCCACCGGTTCCTGACCTCGCGGGTCAGGTAGAACAGCGTCACCAGCAGCACGCCCCAGCCGCCGTAGTCCGTATTGCACACCTGGCCCAGGATAAAGCCCACGGCGATGGCGGCGTCCGCCGGCAGCCGCCGCCACATTTCCGGCCTCGTTCTGGCCCAGTCCATGGCCCAGCACACCAGTGCGCCGATGAGCAGCGTCCACAGCACATTCTGGTAGTTCCAGGAGAGCCATTGGCCGCTGCACATCAGGTTAAACGGCAGCTCCGACAGCACGGCGAACAGCAGCAGCCGCCCGGCGTAGCGCTTTTTGTCGTGGGTGTGGGCACAGCCCTCCGCGATGAGGAAGCAGAAAATGGGAAAGGCCAGACGGCCCACGGCCCGCATCCACACGGCGTGTGGGAACAGGGTAAAGCCCATGTGGTCGATGAGCATGGTGACCACGGCCAGCAGCTTCAGGTGCAGGCTATTCAGCGGCAGCTTCTCGTTCATGTCGTCCCTCCCGCGCCAGCAGCGCCACGCAGCCGATGACACAGCCCACGCCCAGTACCGTCCAGACGGTGAGGGCTTCATGGAACACGGTGATGCCCACCAGTGTCTCCACCACCGGCTCAATGTTGGTGATGATGGAGGCGCGTCCGCTCTCCACGCCCTCCAGTCCCTTGGTATAGAAGATGTAGGGCAGCACCGTGGCCACGACGACCACGCAGATGCCGCCGATAATGCCCTGTGGCTGCCGGAACGCCGGCAGCAGCGCCGGGATATCCGCAAAGAACACGGAGCCGAAGCCCGCCACCAGAAACGTCCAGTAGATCATGGTGTAGCTCTCATAGTGGGCCAGACCGTAGTGGCTGAACACGGTGTAGCTGGCGTAGCACATGCCGGACACCACGCCCAGGCCGATACCGGCCCAGGAGGCGGTCATGTCACCGCCAAAGATGCCGCTGACCATGACGCAGCCCAGCAGCGACACGCACAGCGCCGCGATCTTTCCCTTCGTCAGGGGTGTTTTCCAGAGGACGGCGCTGGCCAGCACCACGAAGGACGGGGCCAGATACAGCAGCACCGCCGCCACCGACAGCGAGCACATGGTCTGGCACTGGAAGTATACCACGCTCAGCAGCAGGATGCTGATAAGCCCCGACCCCAGGAAGATGGGCAGGTGCTTCAGCCGGATGCGGAACACCTGCCTGTGGAACAGGGCGAACACCACCGTCAGCACCAGCAGCGTCCCGAAGTTCCGGACGAACACCCGGTTGCCCAGCGTCATACCCGCCTCTGTCAGCAGCCGGTTGGAAAACCCGATAAAGCCCCAGCACACGGCGCTGAGGATCACATAGATATACGAGATCGTCTTGTTCATGGTTCTTTTCTCTATTTCTGGCCCCGCAGCTCGATGATCTGATCCCGCAGCAGAGCGGCGTACTCGAACTCCAGCATACGGCTGGCCTCTTTCATCTCTTTTTCCAGACGGGCGATGGTCTCCGCCCGCTCGCGGTCGGTGAGCTTCTTCCTGCTGAGCTGGGACGCCTCCTCAGCGCTGTGGCTGATCTCCACCATCTCCCGCACGCTCTTGCGGATGGTGCGGGGCACGATGCCGTGGGCGCGGTTGAAGTCGTCCTGCAGCTTGCGGCGGCGGTCCGTCTCATCCATGGCCGAGCGCATGGACGGCGTCACGGTATCCGCGTAGAGGATCACCAGTCCCTCGGCGTTGCGGGCGGCGCGGCCGATGGTCTGGATCAGGCTGGTCTCGCTGCGGAGGAATCCCTCCTTGTCCGCGTCCAATATGGCCACCAGCGACACCTCCGGCAGGTCCAGGCCCTCCCGGAGCAGGTTGATGCCCACCAGCACGTCGAATTCGCCCAGCCGCAGGTCGCGGATGATCTCCATCCGCTCCAGCGCCGACACGTCGGCGTGCATGTACCGCACCTTGATGCCGAGGCCGCGGAAGTGGGCGGTGAGATCCTCCGCCATGCGCTTGGTCAGCGTCGTCACCAGCACCCGCTCGTTCTTTTTCTCCCGGATATGGATCTCCGACACCAGATCGTCGATCTGACCGGTGATGGGGCGTACCTCCACCCGGGGGTCCAGCAGACCCGTGGGGCGGATGACCTGCTCCACCACCTGATCGGCGTGGGACTTTTCGAAGTCTCCGGGGGTGGCGGAGACATACACCGCCTGATGGAACCGCTCCTCGAATTCCTCGAACTTCAGGGGGCGGTTATCGAAGGCGCAGGGCAGGCGGAAGCCGTACTCCACCAGACTCTGCTTGCGGGCGTGGTCGCCGTTGTACATGGCCCGCACCTGCGGCAGCGTCACATGGCTCTCGTCCACGAACAGCACGAAATCGTCGGGGAAGAAGTCCAGCAGCGTCATGGGCGGGGAGCCTGCGGGACGCTGGGAGATGATGCGTGAATAGTTCTCAATACCGGAGCAGTAGCCCAGCTCCCGCATCATTTCCACGTCGTAGCGGGTGCGCTGGTCGATGCGCTGGGCCTCGATGAGCTTGCCCTGCTCCTCGAACAGAGCCTTCTGCTGCGCCAGCTCCCGCTCGATCTCCTCCGCGGCACGCTCCAGCTTGTCCTTGGGGGTGACGTAGTGGCTGGCGGGGTATACCGCCACGTGCTGCAAAGCCTTCAGTGCCGCGCCGGTGACGGGGTGGAACTCGGTGATGCGGTCGATCTCGTCGCCGAAGAACTCCACGCGGATGGCGCGATCCTTGTAGTAGGCGGGGTACAGCTCCACCGTGTCGCCCCGCACGCGGAACATGTTGCGCTGAAAGGCCACGTCGTTGCGCTCGTACCGGTCCTCCACCAGCCGCCGCAGCAGCTCGTCCCGGTCCATGGTCATGCCCACCCGCAGAGAGATCATCATGCGGGCAAAATCGTCCGGCTCGCCCAGACCGTAGATGCAGCTCACCGACGAGACCACGATGACATCCCGCCGCTCCAGCAGGGCGCAGGTGGCGGACAGACGCAGACGGTCGATCTCCTCGTTGGTGGAGGCATCCTTTTCGATATAGGTATCCGTGTGGGGGATGTATGCCTCCGGCTGGTAGTAGTCATAGTAGGAGACGAAGTACTCCACGGCATTGTTGGGAAAGAACTCCCGAAACTCCTCGCACAGCTGAGCCGCCAGCGTCTTGTTGTGGGCCAGCACCAGCGTGGGGCGGTTCACCTTTTCGATGACCTTGGCCATGGTGTACGTCTTGCCGGAGCCGGTGACGCCCTTGAGCACCTGCTCCCGCAGGCCGTTCTCCAGCCCCTCCGCCAGCTTCTCGATGGCCTGGGGCTGATCGCCGGCGGGGCTGTATTCAGAAACAACTTTGAAATCAGGCATGACGCCCTCCCTTATCTCTGCAAAAATCCGCTCTCCGCCACGGAGACGTAGTCATCGTCGGCCACAATGATGTGATCGGCCAGACGGATGCCCAGCGGGGCCAGCGCCTCCTGGATGCGGCGGGTCACCAGCACATCCGCGTCGGAAGGCAGGGCCACGCCGCTGGGGTGGTTGTGCGCCAGAATGATGGTGCTGGCTCCGGCGTACAGGGCGTTCTCCACCACCTGCCGCACGTGGACCGGCGAGGCGGAAACGGTGCCCTTGCCGATGCAGCGGCAGGTCAGGAGCTTGCCCTTGCCGTCCAGACACACCTGATACAAAAGCTCCCGTTTCTGCCCTGTCAGCAGCTCCATGAAGTAGGCGCCGGTGCGATCCGGTGAGTTCAATATCTTCTCCGGCAGGCTGGTGACGCGGGCGCGCCGGCTGATGTCCCCTATCAGGCACAGCAGCAGGGCGGCGCTCCGACCCACGCCCTCCTCCTTCTCCAGTTCCTCCGGCGTGGCCTGCAATACGCCCTGCAGGGAGCGAAAGCGCTTCAGCAGGCGGTGGGCCGTCTCGTTGGTATCCTGACGTGGGATGGCGTAGAACAGCGCCAGCTCCAGCAGCTCGTGGTCCGCCAGGGCGTCGGCCCCCAGTTGGCGATACCGGTCCTTCGCCCGCTGCCGGTGTCCGTCGTGCAGTCCCATGGATGCCCCTCCCTCCGCCGTGGTTTTCGCTGCATCTTTTCGAATAATATAGTATACCACGATATGACGGATGCCACAAGCGGTATTTCCCTCGCTATTTTCCGCTATTTTCCGGCGGCAGGAATTTCCCCCTTGAATTTGCGCCGCGTCTACGGTATAATGAGCGGGTCACAGGCCGGTGTGATGGAATTGGTAGACGTAGTGGACTCAAAATCCACCGCTGGCGACAGCGTACCGGTTCGAGTCCGGTCACCGGCACCATAAAAAGCAGGACACGCCCCGCGTGCCCTGCTTTTTCCGCGTTGGGCGGTGGGGAAAGTTTCGGAATTCTTCACAAACGGCACTTGCTTTCTTTGTCGCGATATGCTACCATCGTGACCACAAATTAAAGGCACCGCCTTAATATAGAATAGGAGGCACAGACATGACGTTCCAGGGCTACACGCAGGAGACGGTGGACTTCCTGTGGGGCATCCGCTTCAACAACGAGCGGGGCTGGTTCATGGACCACAAGCAGGACTACCAGAACCACCTGCTCTCCCCCACCCGTGCGCTGGCGGAGCAGGTCTACGACGCCATACACGAAGTCTTTCCCGACGAGCCGTTCCTGCTGAAAATGTCCCGCATCTATCGGGACGCCCGCCGGCTCCACGGGCAGGGTCCCTACAAGGACCACCTGTGGTTCTGCATCCGCACCGGCGATCAGGACTGGACGGGGCGGCCCACATTCTACTTTGAGATCGGGCCGGACTATTACAGCTATGGCATGGGGTTCTGGTGCCCCCGTCCGGCGCTGATGGCCGCCTATCGTCAGGGCATCGACCGGCACCCCGAGGAGCTGAGCCGTCTGGTGCGGCAGTTCAACAAGCAGGATGTCTTTGCCCTAGCAGGGCCGGAGTACGCCCGCAGCAAGGGTGAGACCACGCCGCTGCTGCGGCCGTGGTATAATCGGAAATCCATCAATCTGCAGCACGATGTGCCGCTGGACGACCGCATCTTCTCGCCGGAGCTGGCGCAGGACGTGATCAGTGGGTTCCAGAGCCTGATGCCGTTCTATCGCTACTTCGACCGGCTATGCGTCTCTACGGCGGAAGCTTAACAAAATGTTAACTTGACATGTGGGATGCCATACAATATAGTTATATTGTTTGAGGGAGTAATTCCGCACTGCGCAGGCGGGGCGGGACACACCGTCATCTCGGCGCGCAGCGCCCGATGTGTCCTGAAAGAATGAGACTCATACACAGGAAAACTGTGTATGAGTCTTTTTTTATGCCGAGATAGACACGGAAACGCAAAAAGAGGAGGATCTGTATGGTCAACGACTACAACCGCTCGCCCCAGGAGGTACTGGAGGAGCTGCACACCTCACCGCTGGGCCTGACGGCGGCGGAGGCAGCGGCGCGGCTGGCAGCGCACGGCCCCAACAAGCTGAAGGAGGCGGAGAAGCCCTCCCTGCTGCGCCGATTCCTGGCGCAGCTGAAGGATCCCATGCTGCTGATGCTGATGGCCGCCGCCGCCATCAGCGCCGTCACCAACGCCCTCAGCGGTGAGAGCTTCACGGAGGTGTTCATCATCCTGGCCGTGGTGCTGCTGAACGCCGTGCTCGGCGTGGTGCAGGAGAGCAAGGCCGAGGCCGCCATTGAGGCGCTCCAGACCATGACCGCCGCCAAATGCAAGGTGCTGCGGGACGGCCATCAGACCGTGGTGGAAAACAGCCAGCTGGTGCCCGGGGATGTGGTGGTGCTGGAGGCCGGAGACGCCATCCCCGCCGATGGGCGGCTGCTGGAGTGCGTCTCGCTGAAGATCGAGGAGGCCGCTCTCACCGGCGAGAGCGTGCCCGCCGCCAAGGCGGCGGAGCTGCTGACGGGGCAGGACGTGCCGCTGGGCGACCGGAAAAACATGTGCTACATGGGCAGCACCGTGGTCTACGGCCGCGGCCGCGCCGTCATCACCGCCACCGGCATGGACACGGAGATGGGCAAGATCGCCGGCGTGCTGGCCCAGACGGAACAGGATGAGACGCCGCTGCAGCGGAAGCTGACCCAGTTGGGCACCACGCTGTCCAAGCTGGTGGTGGCCATCTGCGTGTTCATCTTTATTTTCGACCTGGTGGTAGTGGGAGACTATTCCCTGACCTCCATCCTGAGCACCTTTATGGTGGCGGTATCGCTGGCGGTGGCGGCGATACCCGAGGGGCTGGCCACGGTGGTGACGGTGGTGCTGAGCATCGGCGTCACCAACATGAGCAAGCGGCACGCCGTGATCCGGCGGCTCACCGCGGTGGAGACGCTGGGCTGCACCCAGGTCATCTGCTCCGACAAGACCGGTACCCTGACCCAGAACAAAATGACGGTGGTGGAGCACACGGGGCCGCTGCCGCTGCTGGCCGCCGCCATGACGCTGTGCAACGACGCCATTCTGGAGGACGGCGGCGCCCAGGGCGAGCCTACCGAGGCGGCGCTGGTGAATTTTGCCGCGGCCAGCGGCTGTCCCAAGCCCCAGCTGGAGGCCCGGCAGCCCCGCTGCGCCGAGGCGCCCTTTGACTCCAGCCGGAAGATGATGTCCACTATCCACCGCACGGACGGCGGCTTCGTCCAGTACACCAAGGGTGCGCCGGACGAGGTGCTGCGCCGCTGCACCCACTATACGGAGGGCGGCGCGGTGCTGCCCATGACGGAGGAAAAGCGTGCCGCCATTCTGGCGGACAACAAGGCCATGGCCGACAAGGCGCTGCGTGTGCTGGCGGCGGCGGAGCGGCGGTACGACAGCCTGCCCGAGGATCTGGCACCGCAGGCGCTGGAGCAGCAGCTGTGCTTCATCGGCCTTGCCGGTATGATCGACCCCGTGCGGCCGGAGGTGAAGGACGCCGTGGCCCAGTGCCGCGCCGCAGGCATCCGCCCCGTGATGATCACCGGCGACCACAAGGACACCGCCGTGGCCATCGCCAGAGAGCTGGGCATCATCACCGACGCCTCCCAGGCCGTTACCGGCAGCGCGCTGGACGGTCTGTCCGACGATGAGCTGGATCAGGTCATCGACCGGTACGGCGTATACGCCCGTGTCCAGCCGGAGCACAAGGTGCGCATCGTCAACGCCTGGCGGCGGCGGGGCGCTGTCACCGCCATGACCGGCGACGGCGTCAACGACGCGCCCAGCATCAAGTGCGCCGACATCGGCGTGGGCATGGGTATCACCGGCACCGACGTTACTAAGAATGTGGCGGACATGGTGCTGTCCGACGACAACTTCGCCACCATCGTCTCCGCCGTGGGCGAGGGGCGGCGCATCTACGACAACATCCGCAAGGCCATCCAGTTCCTGCTGGCCAGCAACATGAGCGAGGTGCTGGGCGTGTTCTTTGCCACGCTGCTGGGCTTCACGCTGCTGAACCCCGTACACCTGCTGTTCATCAACCTCATCACCGACTGCTTCCCCGCTCTGGCGCTGGGACTGGAGCAGGCGGAGCCGGACACCATGACCCGCCCGCCCCGAGACAGCCGCGACGGCGTGTTTGCCGGCGGCCTGGGCGTGGATCTCGCCTATCAGGGCGTGCTCATCACCCTGATCACGCTGGTGTCCTACATCATCGGGCACTGCATGGAGGTGGGATACTTTGAGATGCCCAAGGGCGTGTCCGACGACGGCATGACCATGGCGTTCCTGACCATGAGCATGTGCGAGATCTTCCACAGCTTCAACATGCGGTCCCAGCGCAAGAGCGTGTTCTCCCTGCCCAGCCATAACAAGGTGCTGTGGGGCGCTATGCTGGGCTCGCTGATGCTGACCACCGCCGTGCTGGAGATCCCCGTGCTGGCCAACGCCTTCGGGTTCACGCCGGTGAGCTGGCCGGAGTACGGCATCGCGCTGGCGCTGGCGTTCCTGGTCATTCCCGTGGTAGAGCTGGTGAAGCTCTGCCAGCGCCGCGCCGCGGCGCGAAGAGCGCAGAAGTAAAGAACGGAATAAAAGGAAGGAGCGGGGCTTTGCCCCGCTCCTTCCTTGTTATTATGATATTGGCAAATAAGCGATTTTATAGTACAACTGCAAGTAGTTTGCATCCCACTCAAAGTTTAAGATTATTTGTCTCAAACAAATAATTGACGAAAGGGTTATTTTATGTATTCTTCTGACTCTCCTCTATCCACCATTCTAATGATTATCTTTATGGTACTGATATGCGCTGGTTTTGGCTGTATTCCAGCACATATTGCCAAAAACAAGGGCTATCGTTTTGGGATCTGGTGGCTTTACGGAACGTTTCTCTTCGTTATTTCTCTCATTCATATCGCATTACTTCCCAACAATAAATAATCGCTGTTTTTCTATGCTAAAAAGGCACCCACATGAATGTGGGTGCCTTTTTAGCTATTTCCTTACTTGCCGAAGTAGCGGTTCAGCAGACCCTCAAAGGCCTTGCCGTGGCGGGCCTCGTCGCGGGCCATTTCATGGACGGTGTCGTGGATGGCGTCCAGATTGTACTTCTTGGCCAGCTTGGCCAGCTCGAACTTGCCGGCAGTGGCGCCGTTCTCAGCGTCCACGCGCATCTGCAGGTTCTTCTTGGTGCTGTCGGTGACCACCTCGCCCAGCAGCTCGGCGAACTTGGCGGCGTGCTCGGCCTCCTCCAGGCCGGCCTTCTCCCAGTACATGCCGATCTCGGGATAACCCTCGCGATGGGCCACACGGGCCATGGCCAGATACATACCTACCTCGGAGCACTCGCCTTCGAAGTTGGCGCGCAGGCCGTCGATGATCTCCTTGCGGACCTCCTCGGGAACATCCTCGCCAAAGACCTTACCGACGCCCACAACGTGCTCGGCGGCCCAGGTCTTCTCCTCGGACTGCAGGGTGAACTTGTCACCGCTGACGTGACAGACAGGGCACTCGGCGGGGGGAACATCGCCTTCGTGAACGTAACCGCAAACAGGACATACCCACTTCTTCATGATCGTATCCTCCATAATTTATCATAGTATATTGATTTGTGAGGGGATCACCCTCTCGCTTACTGACGTCAGTATACCACAGGATGCGGTTTTGGATGTGTTGCATCCGCAACACATCCAAAACTTTTTTTGAGTATTTTTTACAAGCCCAGGAACGTGCGCCACACCCAGATGCAGCGCTCCGCCTCCGCCTGCTCATCGGCCTCGGCGGCCATGCGCAGCAGCGGCTCCGTGCCGGAGAAGCGGCAGATGACCCAGCTGCCGTCGGTGAAGTACACCTTGCAGCCGTCCTCGCGGCTGATGTGATCCACGGCCTTGCCGAAGTCCGGCGTCTCGCAATGGACGAACAGTCGCTCCTGCAGCTCCGCTTTGCGGGAGGGGGTCATGCGGAAGTCCGCCTCGGCCCACTGGGGGTCGCCGTACTGCTCGGCGATCTCGGCGAACAGCTCCGACACCGACTTCCCGGTGACGGCCAGCATCTCCACCAGCAGCGCGGCGGCGTAGATGCCGTCCTTGCCGGAGATGTGGCCGCGAACGGCCATGCCGCCGGAGGACTCGCCGCCGATGACGGCGTCCGTCTCCGCCATCTTGGCGGACACCCACTTGAAGCCCACCGGCACCTCGTAGCATTTCTCGCCCAGCCCTGCGGCCACGCGGTCCAGCAGGTGGCTGGTGGAGTTGTTGCGGACGCAGGGGCCGTGCCAGCCGCGGTACTTCACCAGATAGTAGTACAGCAGCACCAGCAGCTTGTTGGGGTGGATAAACTGTCCCTCGTTGTCGATGACGCCCAGCCGGTCGGCGTCGCCGTCGGTGGCGATGCCCAGGTCGCAGTGCTTGTCCAGCACCAGCGCCGCCAGCGGCTTCAGCGTCTCCATGTTGGGGGCGGGCAGCTTGCCGCCGAACAGGGTGTCGTGGCGGTCGTGGATGATCTCCAGATCGCAGCGGCAGGTGGTCAGCAGCATGCTGAGGCTGGACCAGCTCACGCCGTACATGGGATCGAAGCCGATGCGCAGCGCAGCGTTCTTGATGGCCTCCACGTCCACGGCGGACAGGATGCTGTCCAGATACTCATTCATGGGGTTGGCCTCGGTGATAAGGCCCCCGGCCAGGGCTTCGTCGTAGTCCACGCTCTTCACGTCGGCAGGCGTCACCTGAGCGATCTCCGCCTCGATGCGGGCCGTCACCGTCTCATCGGCGTCGCGGCCGCCGGCGGTGAACACCTTGATGCCGTTGTAGATGGCGGGGTTGTGGCTGGCGGTGACAGCGATGCCGTAGGGCTCGCCCCGCTTCTTCACGGTGAACATCATCAGGGGCGTGGGACTGGAGCGGTTGATGACGAAGGGATGGAAGCCATAGCCCACCAGCACCTCCGCCGCCCAGTGTGCAGACTCCTTGGACAGGAAGCGGCGATCATAGCCCACGCAGACCTCGGCCCCGCTGAGGCCCTCCTTCTCCATCAGGCGGCACAGGCCCGCCATCAGCAGCCGGATGTTCTCCTTGGTAAATTCGTCCGCGATGACGGCGCGCCAGCCGCCGGTTCCAAACTTGATCATATGCGCAGTCTCCTTTCAGCAGGCAAATGTCCGATCTGTGGCAGGCAGTCCCCGCCGCGCCGTATATTTGTTGTCATTATAGCCGTCTTTCCGTGGGAAAGATAGCCCAGAAAAATGCGATTTTGCCAAACATCCCCATATTTGCCGCGTTAATAGTCCACCTTCATCAGGCACAGGCCCTCCGGCGGCGCTGTGGGCCCCGCCAGCTTCCGATCCTTTGCCGCCAGGATGTCCTGCACATAGGCGGGCTCCCAGTAGCCGCGTCCCACCTCCAGCAGGGTACCAACTAAAATGCGCACCATATTCTGGAGGAAGCCGGTGCCATGGAACGTGAAGATCACGCGGTCCTTCCGGCGCTCCACCGTGATGCTGTCCACCAGCCGGACGGTGGACTTTTTCATGCGGGGGTTGCCGCAGAAGCTGGCGAAATCGTGCTCACCGGTGAGGTAGGCCGCCGCCTGCTGCATCCGCTCCACGTCGGGGCAATAGTCCAGAAGCGTCACGTATTTCCGGTCGAACACCGGCTTCACCGGCCCATCGAAGCAGATGTAGCGATACGTCTTGCCCAGCGCGTTGTAACGGGCGTGGAACCGCGGCGACGCCTCCTTTACCTCCCGCACGGCGATGGAGTCCGGCAGATAGCGGTTCAGGTAGTCGCGGATGGCCTCCGGCGTCTCCTCCACGTCCAGCACCACGTTGGCCGTCATGGCCCGGGCGTGGACGCCCGCATCGGTGCGGCCCGCGCCGGTGACGTCCACCGGATGGCCCTGCAGGCGGGAAAGCACGCTCTCCAGCTTGCCCTGTATCGTATCCTTCCCCGGCTGGCGCTCCCAGCCGAAAAAGCGGGTGCCGTCATAGGCGATGGTCAGCTTATAGTTCTGTTCCACAAAAAATCACGCCCTTTCCGCCTTATTGTAGCAGAAAGGACGTGATTTGCCAATGGATTTTCTCACAGCCAGCCCATCATCCGGGCAAAGCTGTACAGCAGCTTCAGGCCGTAGAATATGATGACGGCGCCGCAGACCTTGTTGATGACGTTCAGCGCCTTCTCGTTGAAGCGGCTGCCCAGCAGGGACACGATGGTGGACAGCGTCAGGAACCAGATGATGGACGCGGAGCCGAAGCCGCAGATGAACGGCACATCGCCGCCGGCGGGCAGCGTGGCGCGGAATGCGCCCAGCATCATCGTGCCGTCGATAATGGCCTGCGGGTTCAGCCATGTCACCACGAAGGCAGAGGTGATGAGCTGCCACACCGGCACGTTCACGTCCTTGCCGCCCTCCAGACTGGCCTTGGACCGCAGCAGGCCGATACCGATCCAGATGACGATGAGGCTGCCCAGCGCCAGGATCACCTTCTGGAGCCAGGGCACCGCCTGCATCAGCGCACCCGCGCCCAAAAAGCAGCTGACGCCCAGGGAGATATCCCAGCAGATGACGATCAGCGCCGTCAGGTACACGCGGCCCCGCTTCTGGGTCAGGGCGCTGTTGATGACGAACAGGTTCTGCAGCCCGATGGGGGCCACGTAGGCCAGACCCATGGTCAAGCCCTGCAAGTAGATGTTCATGGATACGATTTTCTCCTCACACTATTTACTTTGGTTTCCTTACCTGCTATCATGATAGCACCTGCGGCGGAAAAAACAAGAGCGCAGATTTATGTGAGCAGGTCAGGAGGAGCTAACCATGTCCGAGTCCCATTACGACTGCCCCTGTATGGAGAAATGCCCGCTGCACCATGCCATGCAGCTCATCGGCGGCAAGTGGAAGGTCCAGATCCTGTGCGCCGTGTGCAACGCCGGCGCCATCCGCTACAACGCTCTGCGGGGCAAGCTGGACGGCGTCAGCAACACCGTGCTGTCCTCCGCCCTGCGGGAGCTGGAGAGGGATGGACTGGTGACGCGGCAGGAATATCTGGAGGTGCCGGTGCGGGTGGAGTACAGCCCCACCGACAGCTGCCGTGAGCTGCTGCCTATTTTAGAGCAGCTGTCCGACTGGGCGGAAAAGCGGATGTAACGCAAAGCGCCCCGCCTGCGCAGGACGCAGGCAGGGCGTTGGGTGCTGTATGTATCAGACGGAGACGCGGCGCACGCCGTCGTTGGCCTTCATGAAAGCCAGCGCCTCCTCGTGGGTGATGGGCGGATCCAGCTTGGCCGTCACCTCCATGCAGAGGATACCGTTCTGGCGGGTCAGGCTGCTCTCGGTGATCTGGCCGCGATGGGACTTCACCAGCGCGTCAAAGCGGCCCAGCAGCTCATGGCTGTCCGTCATTTCCACCACGATCTCCTGAGTCGTCAGGGCGTCTGCCCCCACAGGGAAGCGGTGGAGCACGATCTGGATGCCCACCAGTACGGCGGCCTCGATAAGCCCCACCCAGTACATGCCCGCGCCGATGGCCATGCCTACGGCGGCGGTGCCCCACATACCGGCGGCGGTGGTAAGGCCGCGGATGGAGTTGCCGTTTTTGAAGATAACGCCGGCGCCAAGGAACGAAATGCCGCTGACCACCTGGGCCGCGATGCGGGCGGGGTCCGCGCCCCGCAGGCCGGCCACGCCGACGAGGTCCACAAAGGCGTACTTGGACAGGATCATGAACAGGGCCGAGGTGCAGGCGATGATGCAGTGGGTGCGCACGCCCGCCTCCTTCTGGCGCTTGCTGCGCTCCAGGCCCACCAGTGCACCCAGTATCGCCGCCAGCACGATGCGGATAAAAAATTCCAGATTATCAAATACCGTCAGCGCCGTCTCCGGCACATAGTTGGTCAGTCCCGACAGCATAACAGATCCCTCCCTATCTACTATAGAAAGTAGTATTACTTATTATACTCGTTCTGTCAAGCGCTTGGTGGGGGGACATCCTGTCAAATTATCTAAAATCCTGCGTTGTTTCGCGGGCATTTCCCGTTTTTATCCACAGTCCACATGTTATGCCACCCATCTGCGGCGCGCCGCAGTACAGAGATCACAAACGGAGGGATCATTGATGAAAAAAATACTTGCATTTCTGCTGGCGGGATGTCTCGCCCTGTCCCTGACGGCCTGCGGTCAGGAGCCCGCCGACCAGACCGACCCAGCCGAGGAGACGGTCTACCCCGCCTGCTTTGACGGTATGGAGGACCTCATCGCCGCGGCCCGGGCCGAGGGCGCACTGACGGTCTACGGCAGTTGTGAGGAGTCATACCTGGCCGCCGCCTGTCAGCATTTCCAGGAGCTGTTCGGTATCACCGTCACGTACCAGCGCACCGCCGCCGGTGCGGACGTGTGGTTCGGCGGCTCTGCCGAGAACTGCCGCGCCGCCGCTGAGGCGGGGCAGCTGATGGCGTACAGCGCCGCCAACGCCGTCCACCTGACGGACAGCGCCTACCGCGACGATGACGGCTATTGGTACGGCATCCGCCGCAGCGTGCTGGGCTTCATCGTGGACAGCAGCATGCTCCGGCGCATGGAGATCGATGCCCCCGCTGACTGGGCCGATCTGCTGGAGCTGCCGTATCAGGAGCTGATCTGGACCTCCAACTACGCCGCAGACGGTGCGGGCCGGCTGCTGCTCCGCGCCGCCATGCAGCAGCCGAAGGCCTTCGGCGGGCGGGACTATCTGGTGTCGCTGGATGAGAACATGGCGCTCTACACCGCTTCTGACGCGGAGATGGTCCGCTGTCTGGGCACCGGCGAGTGCGTCATCGGCATCGGCTTCCTGCACGACGGCATGGCCCGCATTACCGACGACAACTGCACCGGCCTGCGGCTCATTGCCCCCGCCAGCGGCGCGCCCCAGAAGGTGGATGCCGCCGCCATCTTCCAGGACGCCGCTCACCCCAGTGCCGCCAAGCTGTGGACGGAGTATGCGCTGTCGCCGGAGTGCGTGGATCTGGCCGCCCAGAACGGCTGCTACCAGTACCCCGTCATCGACAATGCCGCATCCGTCGCTCTGCCCGCCGTCATTGGTCTGAGCAGTGCCCCGCTCCTGCTGCCGGAGGATGACGGCAGCGAGGCGGACGCCTGGGTGGATGAGCTGATGGCCGCGCTCACCGAGGCCGGTGCTGACACCGGCGCGGACCGTTTCCTCACCGACTGACGCCCCCCCATCGCGCCCCACCGCCGCCGGAGAACCGGCGGCGGTTTTCCTATCCTGCACAGCAGCGGGGCGGCGATATTTTCCTCTTTTTCCCGAAAAGGTGTGACAAGCGGAAGGTTTGATGTTATAATGGTCAGGATATTATAATGCAAGAGGTGTTCGCATGAATCGCAGATATCCACAGCTGGAGATCGACCTCTCCGCGCTGCGCAGCAACGCCCAGCACATTGTCCGCCGCTGTCATGACCGGCACATCCGCGTCTGCGGCGTGGTAAAGGGCGCGGACGGCCTGCCGGAGGTAGCACGCACCCTGCGCCAATGCGGCGCAGATGAACTGGGTACCAGCCGTCTGGAACAGGTGGAAAAGTGCCGCGCCGCCGGTATCGGCGGGCCATGGCTGCTGATCCGCATTCCCGGGCTTACCGAGCTGCCGGACGTGGTGCGCCTGTGCGAAACGTCCCTCCAGAGCGAGCGCGTCACGCTGGACGCGCTGGAGGAGGAGTGTGTGCTTCAGGGCAAGACCCACCGCGTCATCGTCATGGCCGACCTGGGCGACCTGCGGGAGGGGTTCTGGGACAAGGACGAGATGGTGGACGTGTGCGTCCACGTAGAGCGGGAGCTGCCCCACGTGGTTTTAGCCGGCATTGGCGTGAACCTGACGTGCTACGGCTCCACCAAGCCCACGCCGGAGAAGATGCAGGAGCTGCTGGCCATCGCGGACCGCATTGAGCGCCGCATCGGCCGGAAGCTGGAGATCGTCTCCGGCGGCGCCACCAGCTCCTACACGCTGGTACATTGGGATACCATGCCGGAGCGAATCAATCACCTGCGCATCGGCGAGGCCATCCTGCTGGGCAAGGATCTGCAGGCGGACTGGGGCATCCGCGACATGGACTACCTGCGGATGGACACCTTCACCCTGCGGGCGGAGGTGGTGGAGGTGCGGGACAAGCCCACCTACCCCATCGGCGAATTCGCCATCGACGCCTTCGGCCACAAGCCGGTGTACGAGGACCGCGGTATCCGGCGGCGGGCCATTCTGGCTCTGGGCCGTGCGGACGTAGGCGAGCTGGAGTCCCTGCTGCCCCGCGAGGAGGGCATTACCGTCATCGGCGGCTCCTCCGACCACTGCATCCTGGACGTGGAGGACTGCCCCCGCCGCCTGGAGGTAGGCGATGTGGTGGAGTTCTCCCTGTGTTACAGCCACATGCTCTACGCCACGGCCCGCAGCGACATGCACATTCAATTCGTAAATTAAAATAGGAGGAGAGAATATGGGAGAATTGACCGTTCTGTTGATAGGTGTGGTGGACGCACTGTTCGCCTTTTTCGTGGTGGCCCCCATGCTGCTGAATACTGCCAGCCTGTTCGGCGTCCAGAAGCAGTTCGCCAAGGCCATGGTGGAGGAGGGCGTCATCGACGAGGCCACAGTGAAGCAGCTGCACCCGAAAAAGCAGATCGCCGGTGTGCTGATCTCGCTGGTGCTGTTCGCCGTGCTGATCTGGACCTGCTGGAAAAGTGCGCCGATGGGCTATCTCTGCGGCGGCGTGGCGCTGGTGGCAGGATTCCTGAAGTACCGCAAGATCGTACAGTACAACAGCCTGACCGTCAAGCGGTTCCGCAACAGCTACAAGGACCAGATGGACACAAAGAAGTTCAACAAGTTTGTAGAGACTCACTTTTGAGCAAAAAATGGGAGACGGCAAAGCCGTCTCCCATTTTTTCGTTTGGTACGCGCAGAGCCTTACTTGACCAGGGACTTGTTGGCCTCGGCCATCTCCTGGAAGATGCCCTGATGCTTCTTGGCCATAATGGCACGGATAACCAGCAGGGTCGCCACCATCAGCACCGCGGCGATGATGAGGCAGATGACCACGTTCTGGATCAGACCGGCCAGGATGAAGCTGACGAAGGTAACGCCGGCCACCGTCAGGGCGTAGGGCAGCTGGGTGAACACATGGTTCAGGTGGAAGCAGTGCGCACCGGCGGAAGCCATGATGGTGGTGTCGGAGATGGGGGAGCAATGGTCGCCCATGACGCCGCCGGAGCAGGCCGCCGCCAGACCGATGGTACACAGAATGGGCTGCTGATCGTAGTTGAACACCTGGACCACAATGGGGGCCATGATGCCGATGGTGCCCCAGGAGGTACCGGTGGCGAAGCCGATGGCCGCGCCGATGATGAAGATCACGGCGGGCAGGAACTTAGCCAGATCCCCTGCGCCGGACATGGCGTTGACCACGAAGTCGGCGGAGTACATGCCGTAGCGGGTCAGGCCGCACAGCGTCCAGGCAAACGTCAGGATCAGGATGGGGGAGATCATCTGGATGAAGCCGTTGGGCACAGACTCGAAGGACTTCTCAAAGCCGATGGAGCCCCGCAGCCAGAAGTAGATGAACGTGAACACCAGAGCCAGCATGGAGCCGATGGCCAGGCCCGCGCCGGAGGAGGCGTTGGAGAACGCGCCCATGAAGTCGTGGAAATACTCGCTGGCGTCATCGTAGTAGCCGCCGGTGTAGATCAGGCCGATGATGCAGGTGACGATCAGAACCACCACGGGCAGCAGCAGATCCAGCACGGAGGACTTGCCGTTGGCGGCCTTCTCATAGTCATCGGCGCCCTCGAAGGGACGCTCGGGGGTGGTGAACAGGTCGTCCTTCACCTGGGCGTTGTACTCATGGGTCAGCATGGGACCGTAGTCAATGTTCAGGACGGAGATGACCACGATCATCAGCAGGGTCAGCAGGCAGTAGTAGTTCCAGGGGATCTGCTTGATGAACATCTCGATGCCGCTGACGGAGTCAGAGTTGACGTAGCCGGACACGGCGGCGGCCCAGGAGGACACGGGAGCGATCATGCAGACGGGAGCAGCCGTGGCGTCGATGACGTAGGCCAGCTTGGCGCGGGAGATGTGATGGCTCTCGGTGACGGGGCGCATCACGGCGCCAACGGTCAGGCAGTTGAAGTAGTCATCGATGAAGATCAGCACGCCCAGCAGCATGGTCATCAGCTGCGCGCCCGCACGGGTATGTACGGTCTTGGTGGCCCAGCGGCCGAACGCCTCGGAGCCGCCGGTTTTGTTCATCAGGTCCACCATGATGCCCAGCACCACCAGGAACACGATGATGGCGATGTTGCCCGCATCGGACACGGTGGTGACGATGCCGTTATCGCCTTCCACCAACTGGACCAGCGTCTCCCAGGGATGGTAGTTGCTGACCAGCAGGGCGCCTACCAGGCAGCCCAGGAACAGAGAGGAATACACTTCCTTGCTGATCAGGGCCAGCACGATGGCCACAATGGGGGGCAGCAGGGACCAGAAGGTGCCTGCGAACGGGGTGGTCGCGTCCTCAATGAGGATAGGTGCATCTTTATAGCTGATGCCCAGAATGACCAACAGCACGATAAAGATACCCAGCGCAACGAAATACGCAATTCTGGTACTTTTCTTTTCCATGTGTGTGATTTACCTCCTCACAAATTGGTGATCTCATCCTATCGTGTTTCCAACAAATTGTCAATATTTCATCAATTCGCAGGGCGGGTAATTTTGAACAAATTATGAATCGCAATTTCTCCCTTTCTTCCAATTTTCATTGAATTTTACACGAATTTATCATGTAATCTCAGTTCTTTTCACGTATTGTATATATATTTCATTAATAATGGTTCTGTTTCTTTACGCAGCTTTAGCGATATATCAGCCGTCTCTCCGGCCTCCGCGTCCCCCGCTCCGTGTTTCCTGCGCATTTCGAAAATCCGATATTTCGTTAATTCTCCGTTAACGGCGCCGTCATCTTTCCTCCCCCGGGACACGGCGCGTCAACTGCCGGCCAGGCCGCAGCTGCGGCGGTACAGGCAGCAAAATCCACCACAGCTGCCAAAAAAGCCACCGTACTGCATCCGTGCAAACCGCAAAAAAGCCACCGCATCGCGGATGCGATGCGGTGGCTTTTTCATGAGATCAGGTGCATACCGCGAAGCGGCAGAGCCTTACTTGACCAGGGACTTGTTGGCCTCGGCCATCTCCTGGAAGATGCCCTGATGCTTCTTGGCCATGATGGCCTTGATGACCAGCAGGGTGGCAATCATCAGCGCCGCCGCGATGATGAGGCAGATGACCACGTTCTGGATCAGGCCGGCCAGGATGAAGCTGACGAAGGTAACGCCGGCCACGGTCAGCGCATAGGGGATCTGGGTGAACACATGGTTCAGGTGATAGCAGTGTGCGCCGGCAGAAGCCATGATGGTGGTGTCGGAGATGGGGGAGCAGTGGTCGCCCATAACGCCGCCGGAGCAGGCCGCCGCCAGACCGATGGTGCACAGGATGGGGTCGGTGTTGAAGTCGAACACCTGGACCACGATGGGGGCCATGATGCCGATGGTGCCCCAGGAGGTACCGGTGGCGAAGCCGATGGCCGCACCGATGATGAAGATCACGGCAGGCAGGAACTTGGCCAGCTCCCCTGCGCCGGACATGGCGTTGACCACGAAGTCGGCGGAGTACATGCCGTAGCGGGTCAGGCCGCACAGCGTCCAGGCAAACGTCAGGATCAGGATGGGGGAGATCATCTGGATGAAGCCGTTGGGCACAGACTCGAAGGACTTCTCAAAGCCGATGGAGCCCCGCAGCCAGAAGTAGATGAACGTGAACACCAGAGCCAGCATGGAGCCGATGGCCAGGCCCGCGCCGGAGGAGGCGTTGGAGAACGCGCCCATGAAGTCGTGGAAATACTCGCTGGCGTCATCGTAGTAGCCGCCGGTGTAGATCAGGCCGATGATGCAGGTGACGATCAGAACCACCACGGGCAGCAGCAGATCCAGCACGGAGGACTTGCCCTTGGAACCGGTCTCGTAGTCGTCAGCGCCGGCGAAGGGACGCTCGGGAGTGGTGAACAGGTCGTTCTTCACCTGAGCGTTGTACTCATGGGTCAGCATGGGACCGTAGTCGATGTTCAGGACGGAGATGACCACGATCATCAGCAGGGTCAGCAGGCAGTAGTAGTTCCAGGGGATCTGCCGGATGAACATCTGGATGCCGCTGACGGAGTCAGAGTTGACGTAGCCGGACACGGCGGCAGCCCAGGAGGACACAGGGGCGATCATGCAGACGGGAGCGGCCGTGGAGTCGATGACGTAGGCCAGCTTGGCGCGGGAGATGTGATGGCTCTCGGTGACGGGGCGCATCACGGCGCCAACGGTCA
>UQZR01000014.1 GCA_900545585.1 uncultured Eubacteriales bacterium | reverse complement strand
GTGAAAGAGCGGCTCATCCCGTACAACCCCTGCGAGAACTGCCGCATCCCGCCCAAGGACAAGAAAGAGATGACCATTCTCCCACCGGAGAAGATCGGCAGATACCTTCAGGAAGCGGAGAAGTACGGCGTCCTGCCCATGTTCTATCTGGAGCTGTCCAGCGGCCTGCGCCGGGGCGAACTGCTGGCGCTACAGTGGGAGGACTTGAATGTAAAAGAGCGCATCCTGACGGTGAATAAGCAAGTCACCCGCATGGAGGGCGAGCTGGATGTGACGGAGCCGAAAACGAAAAACTCCGTCCGCAAGGTGGCGCTGTCGCAGCAGGCGGTAGACCTGCTCGTGCAGGAGCACGAGCAGCACCCGGACAACCCCATCCTGTTCCCGTCGCCCCGCACAGGCGGCTACTGGAGTCCGGACGCCGTGTCGCGGATCAACCGGAAGCTGCTGAAAAACGCAGGCATCGAGGAGCACGTGCGCTTTCACGACCTCAGACACACATTCGCCACCATGGCGATCTCCAGCGGCGTGGATGTGAAGACCCTGTCCAGCATGCTGGGGCACTACAGCGCGGGCTTCACTCTGGACACCTACACGCATATCACCAACGATATGCAGAGAGGCGCGGCTGAGAAGATCGGCGGCTTCATGGAATCCGCTACGGCAATCACCACCCCGGAGCCTCCCGACCCGCCGAAGGAAAGCCGGTGCAAGGTGATTCCGTTCGAGAAGGTTGGGTAATAGTAGCCCCCGCCCCTGATATATATCAAATCAGGGGCGGGATGTTTCTCAAGATTTCCAAGATGCTATTAATTTTTCCGTATCGTCTTGATAAGCTCCACCGCTATAATCTGGACTTCCAGAATGGGCTAAAGAGAATGCTGCACACTTGTGCTGCAATTCTTCCGGAAACCGGAAAAATGTACCATTCTTCCTACAAGATTCAATCGCATTAAGGACTCGCTCAGTCGAGAAATAGTCAGTGTATCCTTTCTGGATTTCGTATTCTTTGCCAGTTCCAGTCCAAACATTTACAAAATGACCAAGGAACCACAAGACATTTTCGTCTTGAATCAGTGCGCTGTCCAAATAGCTCTTGGTGTATTCTGGATCGAATGAATCCAACAAATGATAGACCATACGCCATTCGGAGAAATCGAACAGACTACTGGTTTTTAAAACTTCCTTGACTCGGTCTACAAACATGGTTTCCACGGTGATCAGCTCGTCCAGAGTGATAACTTTCTTATAATTCCGCTCTTGGCCTTCTGCTGCTAACCGTCCATAACCCAATTCGAGCATATTAATGACAGTTGCGATGGACTGTAAGGCATCCATATCAGAGCAAGAAATTAGCGTGGATATAAATGGTACTCTCTCTTTAGTAGGGATTCGTTCTATCAAATCGAGCATCATATGTTCCGCATAAACACCCGTACTCATAGAAAGCCAGCTTTTGCGCACGGTCTTATTGAGACTTTTCATAGATTTGAATAGAGCGCTGATAATGATTTTAGCACGGTTGCCAGATAATTCAGTGATTCGAGCCCGGATATCTTCTAACAGCTCATAACTTGTGCCGTTTTCTTCCTGTTTAAGTAAGAAGTCTATGATCTCGCCCTCATCGAGGTTATAGATAACATTCCGAACATCGACCGTCTTGTACGCTATACTGTCCATATCCAATTGGAAGTAACGATCAAATCTGTCTGGATGGGCGATTTGGTTATTACGATTAAACTGAGCCATATCATAGACTTCGTACGTCATACCGACTCTATGCCCAAAATGCGGGAACAAATCTGCCAAAAACTTGACTACCAATTTTGTTTCAGTCTCAACAGAAACATCTGGGCGCTCCAGCAGAACTAATTTGCTTAAAGTTTCGGTATAATGCACCAACCACTCTTTTTGAGCTCTATTGACTCCCAGATTAGAATAATCGTTTTCACCAGTCAGAATGGATTTGTTATTTTTTACCCATTCATAAATCAATGGATGATGGATTTCCAGAACAGACAGTGCAATCATGTCAGCGAAATCTATTTCGGAAGATATACTCGTTAGTTTAAAGCGCAACGCATTGCACAAACGGTTGATATCCCGGAGATGCGTGACAAAGGGATCAACGCATGAACCAAACAGTTGTTGCCAGTGCTTCTGGTTATATCCGAGTTCTTTGAAATCTGCAATAATTTCATCAAGCCGTTCAAAAAGGGCATTGCGTAAATCAGAACGCTGAATGTTGGGAATCTGAATTGGCATTTGGATGACTTTTTCAAGGTAATCCTGTCCATTTCCGCTTTGGACACCCTTTAATGCCTCAACAACTATTTCTTTGTCGAAGACCAAAAGGTAAGTCGTGTTTGGGAACCTCGCAACCGAAGTAATCAACTGAAAAACATAACGTATCTGTTCGTTGCTTAAGCGATCAATGTCATCGAGAATGACTAAAATACGATTGGATTGAGCCTTTAGCAACTGAATGACCTGCTCCTTTTGCTTCAATACATCGCGTTCATCGAGTCCCTTTTGCATCTTCTGCCCTAATCGAGAAAGCCCCCACTTGCTGGCCGAGGCAATAGGCGCTCCAACTCCGGGAATCAATTCCAAAAGGCCAAAGGCATCAGAATAGTTTTCTAACGCCTTTCCAATCTTGGTTAGATTCTTGTTGCCCTTCTTTTGGAACTCATTTGCCAGTCGAACAAAAAATTGTGTTAGCAGCTGATTAGTATCCGTGAAGTTCCAGGGTTCAAAATGTACAACGATAATCTGTTCATCAGTTTCATTTTTAGCTTGGATATTTTCTATCTCTGCCAAGGTCATGTTGACAAGAGAGGTTTTGCCACATCCCCACTTTCCAAATAACCCAACTGTGAAAGTGTCTTTGCTATCCAAGTGTACGAGAGTGTGAGCCAGGAGTTTAGCAAAGCCTTTCCGGTTGAGTTTATCTTCATTGTTGGAGCTAATGGGTTTATCTGAATAGAACATACAATCAGCCTCCGATGTATGAAAGAGAAAAATAAAAGCCGCGTGGGAGTACACCCACACGGCTGCCTTGGTGGCGCAAAGGCTCACCGTAGAATCATTATAGGGGATAATGCTGGAAAATTCAAGTTTCCGTCGTATTTGGGGTGAAAAAACTTGAGCTATGCCAATTAGGGATGGGTTAGGGATTTTGCGGTTTTCACAGTTTTTCTGCACCGCAGTTATTGCCGCCATTTTGCCTCTCTGACCACAGTTAAAATGTGGTCAAGCGTACTCTAAAAATCGAACTTTTAACGCAGAAAAACCGCCTTTTTAGGCGGTTTTTCGAGGAAAGGTGGTCCGAGTGACAGGATTCGAACCTGCGGCATCCTGCTCCCAAAGCAGGCGCGCTACCAACTGCGCTACACCCGGTTATTCAGTTTTTTATCCGGCTGGTCGTATTCTCCCAAACCACGCGTTCTATCAGCTGAACTACACCCGGATATTCATTTTTCTGCCATGATACCACGGCGAGGGGTAAAAATAAAGTTTTTTCTGTCTGTGGTCATTCCTGTGGTCAAAACCGCTTTTGTGCCGTTTTCAGCAACCGGGGAAAGCCCCGCAAACGCAGGCGTCGCAAGGCTTTGCGGCGTTTCGCCTCACCCTATCCCGGATACCGCCACGGCACTCCCAAACCAGGCGCGATACCAACTTCGCTACACCCGGATATTCAATTTCTGCCATGATACCACGGCGGAGAGGAAAAACAAGGATTTTCTGTCTGTGGTCATTTTACATTTCTCCCATCCTACCATGCCGCGCGGAAAAAAGCAACAGGAAGCGGGCGATTTTCTGCCCGCTTTCTGCTGCTTTTTGTATCGTTCTCTCACTGTCAGTCCTGCTGGACCAGCGGCAGCGTTACATCTGCTCGGAACAGATTTGCGTCGATGGACAGCCGGAACGTGCCGCCCATCAGCTGCACAAGGCTTCGCACGATGGAAAGCCCCAGCCCGCTGCCCTCTGTGTGGCGGGAGGCGTCCCCGCGCACAAAGCGCTCCATCAGCTCGTCGGGGGAGATGTTCAACTCTGCCCGTGACACATTCTTGAAACTCAGGGCCATCTGCCCGTCGGACACCACGCCGGACACGTAGACGCGGGTCTCCGGCATGGCGTATTTGCAGATGTTGGATACCAGATTGTCCATGACGCGGCTGAGCAGCTTGCTGTCGGCGGCCACCACGGGCTGCCCCTCCGGCGACTGGGTCACCAGCGTCAGATGGCAGTCCGCCAGCCGATCCTGATACTCGCCGGCGATCTGGCTGAACAGCACGCTCACATCTATGGGCTGCACGTCCACCGGCAGCGCGCCGGAGGACGCCTTGGACGCCTCCACCAGATCCTCCGTCAGCTTTTTCAGCCGCTTGCTCTGCCGGTCCAGCACCGCAATGTACTGCTGGGCGGCGGGGGAGGGGATGTCCTCCTTCTTCAGCAGATCCACGTAGTTGACAATGGAGGTCAACGGCGTCTTGATGTCGTGGGACACGTTGGTGATCAGCTCGGTTTTCATCCGCTCGGCGCGCATCTGCTCCTGCACGGCGCTCTCCATGCCGCTTTGCAGCCGGTTCATGGCCTGCCCGTACCGCCGGAAGGCGCCGAACAGCCGCTTGGTGTCCACCGGCGTGGACAGGTCGCCCTCCGACAGCTGCTTGCCGTTTTTCTCCAGCGTCCGCAGGTTCAGGGCGATGGCCAGCACCGCCAGCAGCTCCACGAGCTTCAGCACCAGAAAATACTCTCCGTAGTAATTCATCTGATACAGTCCGATCTCCAGCAGCGCCAGACCCAGCCCCACCAGCGCCGTTTTCCACACCAGCGGGATGCCGGTAACGATGCGCCACAGCCACAGAGTCACGCCTCGCAGGATGCGCCACAGCAGCCGCAGCACCCGGGCGGTCAGGGAGCCGCGGATGACGGTGCCGGCCTTACACTGGGCGGCAAAGACGCACAGGAACAGCAGCATGACCGGTATCAGCGCTGCACAGAAAAGAACCCGCCCCCATTCTGAATAGAAGGCGTCCCATCCGATGAAGAAGGCGCTTAGCAGCGCCAGCGCGAACACGTCGGCGGGGACCTTGTCCAGCCATGTCAGGTGGATGCCCTCGTGATTCTGCCAGTGTCCGGCAGCCGCCATGGAAAAGCAGAAGCAGAACAGCGTCAGCAGGCCGCACAGCACCGTGAGAAAAATGGTCAGACCGGTATGCGTCAGCAGCCACGAGCAGACCAGATAGGAGTAGCTGGGGGCTTGACCGCTTTTCTCCAGCAGGGTAGCAGTGATGGCGACCTGAATGGAGGTAAGACCCGTGCTTTCCGACAGGTGGTAGACATACAGCTCCTGCGTGTCATACAGCAGCTTGTCGCTCTCCGTCAGATCAAAGTTGGCCAGATATGTCTCGCCAGTGTCCGGGTCGGATACGACAAGCTGGCAGGAGGAGAGCTCCCGGGAGAATGCATCGGCAAACAGCCGGGGCAGCTCCGACAAAAGCTGCTGGGCGGCTTCCGGGTTATATTCGGCGGAGTCGGCCGCGTCCGTGTTGACGAAGTAGTACGACTTGTCCAGCAGCCCTACGCTGTCCAGCTGGGCGCAGAGATAGTCGTTGGCCATGCTGAGACTGTCGTAGCACTGCTCCTGATACAGGGTCTGCCGCAGGTATGCGCCGTCGTCCAGAAAGACGTTGTAGCTGACCAGTATGCCAATGCCGATGCCGCCCAGCACGGTCAGACCGCCCAGCACCAGCGTCAGCACGAAGGCAGCGGCCTTGGCCCAGGCCTTGTCCAGCCATTTTCTCACTTGATACCGCCCTCCATTTTATAGCCTTTTCCCCAGACTACCTTGATGTACCGCGGCTCTGAGGGGTTGATCTCGATCTTCTCCCGCAGGTGCCGGATGTGGACGGCGATGGCGCCGGCGGCGTTGAGGGGCACGTCGTCCCACACACGGCGGTAAATCTCGCTGGGGGAGAACACGGTGCCCGCGTTCTTCATGAGAAAGCGCAGAATGTCGTACTCCTTGGGGGTCAGCGCGGCGTTTTCGCCGTCCACGGTAACGGTTTTGGCGTTGTCGTCCAGCCGGATACCGCCGATGACCAGCGTGCTGGGCTGCACCGTGCCGCCGCCCAGCTGGAGATAGCGCCGCAGCTGGGACCGCACACGGGCCAGCAGCTCCACGGGGTTGAAGGGCTTGGTGATGTAGTCATCCGCCCCCACGTTGAGACCCAGCACCTTGTCGGTGTCCTCGCTCTTGGCCGTCAGCAGGATCACCGGCACGTTGCTGGTTTGGCGCAGCTGCGCCATGGCGGTGAGCCCGTCCATCACCGGCATCATGATGTCCATCAGGATGAGGTGTACCTCCTCCCGGGCAGCCACAGCCAGCGCTTCTTTCCCGTTGTAGGCCTTCAGCACGCGATAGCCCTCCGCCGTCAGATAGATCTCCAGTGCCGAAACAATATCCCGCTCATCGTCACAGACAAGAATGGTATACATGTGCCGCGCCTCCTTTTCATACTCCGTTTATCATACGGGAAAATGAGGCGCGGCACAATAGGGGAAGTTTAGTTTTTCATTAAGTTTGCCGGCAGGCGTGCCGCCGCGCCGTGGCGGATGGGCTTCCACTCCACCTTCATGAACAGCGCCGCAAAGGAGATGGGGATATAGGTGAACATGAACAGGGGGAAGCTGAATGTATACATCACTTTCTGCCAGGCGGGAGCCTGGATGCGGTCCCACTCGGTGGCAGTGGTGACGGCGCCGATGGCCAGCAGCGTCAGATAGATGCCGCCCAGGCACTCCAGCAGGGACCGCATGGCGAACCACAGTCCTGCGCCCTCGGCCAGACCGATGCCCGCCAGCGTCACATTGGCCAGGATGCTGACGCACGTCAGCACAAAGGCGGGCATGATGGCCATGGCCATATCGAAGCAGCTCCAACTGCCCCGGGCTGCGCCCTTCAGCAGCTTGCCGCCGTACTTCTGGAACACCTGGATGTAGCCCTTGGCCCAGCGCAGCCGCTGGCGGCAGGACTGGCGGAAATCCGTGGGCTGCTCGTCGTAGAGTACCGCGTCCTCGCAGATGGCGATGATCTCGCCGTCAGTGATGTGACGGACAGAGAACTCAATGTCCTCCGTCAGCAGGTAGAACTGCCAGCCGTTGGTTTTGTCCAGAATACGCTGGGAGAACAGGAAGCCTGTCCCACCCACGGCGGCGCTGGTGCCCAGCCGCATGCGTGCGCCATTGAGATAGCGGCTCTCCCGCAGGAACCACAGGGCGTAGCCGGCGCTGATCCAGTTGTCGGCATAGTTCTTGCTGTTGCGGTAGCTGGTGACGATCTCATACCCGCCGGAGAACACGGCGTTCATCCTCTCGATGTAGTCCGGCGACAGCACATTGTCCGCGTCGAACACGAAATAGCCGTCGAAGCCGTCGGGATAGTCGGCCTTGATGTGCTGAGTCAGAAAGTCCAGGGCGTAGCCCTTGCCCACGTTGATGTGGTTGAACCGCTCATACACCACGGCGCCGCGGCGTCGTGCGATGTCGGCGGTGCCGTCGGTGCAGTTGTCCGCCACCACGAACACCGTGAGCAGCGCGGGATCATACGTCTGCTGCCGCAGACTGTCCAGAAGACCGCCAATGACGGCAGCCTCGTTCCGCGCCGCGATGAGCACAGCATAGCGGTGGGGCGAGGGAGGGCAGGGAAGGGGGCGCTGCTTTTTGGCCAGCACCAGCGGTATGTAGAGGAATTGATAGGCATAGCAGATAAAAAACAGCGCCGAGATCAGCGCGTTCACGGTCCGCAGAGCAGTTTCCATGAGAGACACTTCCTTTCTTTCTCTGTGTCTCCTATGGTAGAGAAAAAGCCATTAAGAAACAAGGAACCGCCGGATTAAGAATCCATTAAGATGAAACGGAGGCGGAGACGCTTTTCACGCCTCCGCCTCTGTTCTCAGAAATCCCGCTTCTGCCCCGCGGTGACGGCCATGCCCGCCGCGCTGACCAGCGCCAGCGCGGCGTACACCGCCATCCCGCCGTCCCACGTCTTGGGGGAGACGCGGGGCGCATCGCCGGGGCTGCGCCCACCGCGATAGCGGTTGCGGAACTCCAGCACGTCGTACTTGCCGCCCTGCATGTCGGCATCACCGTACACCGCCGCAGTGCGGCCCTCCGGCGTCACCGTGATGGCGATGTAGTACACACGGTCATCGTACTGCCCGCTGTGGCGCTGTCCCGCCTCCTGCCGCAGAGTGTATACATGCCGCCCCTCCCGGGTGCAGGGGATGGTCAGCACCGCGCTGCCGCCGCCGGAGACGGCGCAGGTATACGCGCCGTTACGGCTCCCCTCCGGCAGGGGCGCGCCGTCGGATGCCGCCCGCAGTGTCAGGGTGAACACCTCCGGTACGTCAGGCGCATCGCCGCTGACCGTCACGCGCACCGGCAGCTCTACCGCTGCGCCGGCGGCCATGGCGGTGACGACGCACAGCGCAGTCAGCAGGGCCAGCAGCGCCGCTGCGGCCGGTATCCTTCTCGTCATACCGCCGTCAGCTCCTCTGGCTGCGCCGACGCAGGAACATCGCTGCGCCGCCTGCCGCCGCCATGGTCAGCAGCACCGCGTAGGGAGCGCTGTCCAGCAGCACGCCGTTGTCGATGCTGCCGCCCTTGGTGTTGGTGAACTCCGCCGTGGCGGCGGCAGCTTCGATGGTGCCGCTGTCGCCGGTAACGGCGGTGGTGTAGCCCTCGCCGGTGTAGTCATCCTCGGTGACGGTGTAGCTCATGCCGTAGGGCAGGTTGGTCAGGCTGGCGGTCTGCCCGTGCTTCAGGGTGAAGTCCACAGTACACTGGCCGTTGTCATCCCACACCGGGGTGAAGCTCTGATCCACACCGGCCACAGAGAAGCCGATGGTGCTGTTCATGTCATAGCCAGACTGCCTGGTCAGGGTCACGTGAAACCGGAAGTCCTTGTCACGGTCGCCCAGCAGACCGGCAACGGTCTTGGTTACGTTCAGCGTACCGGCGGAATACGTGTTGAGGATGTTATCCTGCTTGCTGCCATCCGCACTGCCCAGATGGACGGCGGCCACGCGGACCTTGCCCTCCCCCTCCGGCTGCAGCACCGTGATCTTCAGATACAGCGCCTGACCGTTGTAGGTGACACCGGCGGTGCTGCCCGCGCTCTCAGTGATCTTATAGGTATAGATGCCCACGCTGGAGAACTCCGGCAGGGGCAGCGCGAAGCTGCTGGACGCACCGGCCGCCGTGGCGGCGCCCTCACTGAAGGCGATGTCAAAGGTGCTGGGCGTAAAGACAGGCATATCCGCCGCAGCGGTGATGGCGGAGTCCGTCACGCTGTCCGCTGCGATGGAGAAGCGGAACGTCTCGGCGGGGCTGACGGCCCCGTCGTTTACCAGCTGATAGAGCTTGGTGATGGGTACCTCGGTGATGTCCTCGTAGGTCTGGCCGTCCACTGTGATGCTGGGTCTCGTGGGTGTCTCTCCCTCCACAGCAAAGGCTGTGGCGGTCAGTCCCAGCGCCAGAAGCAGCGTCAGGAGCAGTGCAAAGCATTTTTTCATACGTAGTCCTCCTTGCAATATAATGTGTTCTGCTGTATCAAGACCGCACATGCGGCGCAGCACAAAAAAGGGTCAGGCGCGGCGCTTCCGACTCCACAGCAGCAGCCCGCCGCCGCAGCATACCAGCGCTCCTGCCGGCAGCAGGGTGCCTCCGGCCACACCCAGATCGGGGACGGCCCGCTTCGTGTTGACGAACACCAGTTCCCCGCCGTCCCCCAGCGTCACCGCGCCGCTGTCGCCGCTGCGGCCGCTGTTGGTGACGGTGTAACCGGCGTGCTCTGTCTCCGTCACCGTCACGACCCCGCCGTAAGGCAGTCCGGTGAAGGTCAGGCTCTCCCCGTGGCGCAGGGCAAAGACCGCCTGCCTGCCGGACACGGTGTAGCCCTCGCCGGCCGGGAAGGGGACGGCCTGCCCGTCCACCGTCAGCACCGCCGTAAAGGGAAATGTCTTCGACCGGTCGCCCATCTCGCCCTCCACCGTCTTGCGGACGGTCAGACTCCGGGAAGCGCGGTTTACAAAGGCCAGCGCACCGCCGTCCCATACGCTGCCGTTGACGGTGATACGCACCGCGCCATCCACACCGTTGGGCAGCACCGCCACACGGTACATCTCGCCGCCGCACCAGAAGCCGTCGGTCTCCGCCTCGCGGACGCGGTAGCAGCGGGGCGCGGTGTCGCCGGCGGCCAGGCCGATGACCAGCCGCCCATCGGCAGCTTCCTCACCGGTGACGGTGATGCCCGTTTCGTGGACCTGCCGCAGTACATTCCCCTCCGCGTCCGTCTCCTCCAGCAGGAACCGGAACGTCTGGCACTGGGCTGCCGCCGCGCCCAGCAGCGTCTTGGTCAGCGGCAGGGAGATGGCGTAGTCATAGGTGGCGTTGGTGACGGTGACGGCCACGCTGCCGCCCACCGGCACCTCACCGTCGGCTCTTGCGGGGGAGGTGACGCCCTCCGCTGTGACGGCGGCGTCAAAGGCGGCGCGCCAGCCCTCCGGCGGCGTTTCCGTCACGGCGTAGGCCGTGCCCGCCAGCAGTCCGGTGAACACCGCCGTCTCCCCGTGGGCCAGGGGCACGATGCCCGCCGTCTCCACCGTCCGCTCCGCACCATTCACGGTGTAGGGCGTGCCCGCCGGCACCGCCTCGCCGCCCAGAGCCACGCCAATGTCGAACGCCCGCCCCGCCGCGGCGTCGGAGCCCTCCGCCACCTGTTTCGTCACCCGCAGCTCGCCCAGAGCGCTGGTATCCACCACGTTGCGGTACGTCACCAGCTGGGTGGCCGCGGCGGTGAGAGTATCGGTGCGGAAGCCGGTGAAATCCTCCTCCGCCGTGGGGCTGACGGTGGTGCCGGTGCCGCTGCCCACGGTGTACTGCACCTGCCGGTACTGTCCCGTCAGCCGGTCCGGCATGGTCTCCTCCACCAGATAGTCATAGCTCCCGCCGCCCAGCGTCAGCATGTCGGTGAATTGAGCCATCTGCCCCGCCTTCAGGGTGAAGTACCCGCCTGCCCCCACGGCGCCGCTGCCCACAGCGGTGCTGTTCTCCAGCAGCTGATACGCCGTGCCCTCCGGCACGTACAGGCTGCCGTCCGGCCGCAGCACGCGGAACCGATAGTCCATGGCACCGGTGAGATAGCGGTTCAGCTCCTGCTCGCCGCCGGACAGCTCCTTGGCCACGGTCAGGGAGTTGTTGGGCAGGGTAGGCGTGTTGAACCGCAGATAGCAGTAGGACACGTTGCCGCCCCGCTCCAGATAGAAGAACTGCAGCGTGTGCTTGGTGTAGTCCCCAAAGGTGCTGCCGTCAAAGCTGCCGGTCATACCGGCGGTCTGGAACTTTTTCGCCAGCGTAGTGGTGACGTAGTCATCGGCCTCCGCCGCGCCGGACACACCCTCCCTGGGATGGGTCACATCACCGGTAGCAAAGTTGATGGAGCCGCTGTTGGCGCCGTGGGTGCCGCCAATGTCCAGCACCAGCACGCCGTCGATGTAGACGAACACGTCGTCGTCCCCCAGAAACTGGAAGATCATGTCCTCGCCGTTGATCTTTCCGTCGGCGGGCATGTAGAAGTCAAAGGACATGGACATGCCGAACCACAGGTCCACCTTGCCATCCGGCAGGCGGTAGGCGGCGGGACTCCTGCCCCTGGGGGCCTCTGTGGCGCCGGTCAGATCGTTGAACGGCAGGAAGTTTCCGTTAAAGGCGATCGTCCTGTCGTCGAATACCGTCTTGCCGTCAGGCTCCACATAGCCGGTGTACCAGGGCCGCACGATGCCGTCATACAGCTGGAACCGCCCGCTGGCCGCGTCATAGCTGGCGGCATTCCGCAGAGAATCATAGTAGAGATAGCCCTTGCTGTCCCGCTGGAACAGCCCCGTGCTGCCGCCGCGCCCCACGGAATAGACGGTCTTGCCGGGGACGGCGCTGTCGCTGAACAGATAGCCCAGACTGCCGCTGGCTTTACTGCCGGGGATGCCGGTGACGTAGGGCCACTTGTTGTCCTCCAGCGTGGGGGACATGCTGGGCCGCGCTCCGCTTCCGCTGGCGTCTCCGTCCACCGAGGCGCCCCAGCTGTGATAGAACTCCAGCGGTCCCTGTCCGTTGATGGCCCCCGTGTAGTTGAACAGCTGCATGGTCACGTTGTCCGCCGGGGCTCTGGATACCTGCGCTGCCAAGGCCGCAGGGCGGCTGTCCTCCATGTTCATATAGGCGCTGTCCTCGTCCACCTGATACGCGCCGCCTGCGGCGTATACTGCGGCGGGCAGCAGCGTGGCCGCCAGCACCAGCGCCAGCAGGCCGCCCAGTACCCGCAGTCCTGTCCTTCCGTACCTGTTCATCGCTCCGTCCTCCTGTCCTGCGTCAGTGCGGCAAGCCTCTTGCCTTTCGCGGAGGATTATAGCATCCGTTTCCGGCGGAAATGGTCGGAGGCGGCCTTTTGCCAAAAACGGCAAAAACCCCTATTTCCGGCGGCTACCGCCGGAAATAGGGGTTGGTTCGTTTTCTTTTTTACCGGAGGTGTCCGGCCAACCGGCCGGAGGACCACGCCCATTGCAAATTGAAGCCGCCGCAGTCACCGTCCACATCCAGTACCTCGCCACAGGCGTACAGCCCCGGCACCAGACGGCTCTGCATGGTCCGGGGGTCGAACTCACCGGTCTGTAAGCCGCCCGCCGTTACCTGCGCCTGATCGAAGCCGCAGGTGCCGGTGATGGGCAGGGTAAAGCCTGTGGCCTGCGCGGCGATGCGGCGCAGGTCATCGTCAGTAAGGGAGACGGCCGGCTGATTGGTGAAGCCGGCGGCCTTGCAGAGCATCTGCCCCAGCCGGGTGTGGCAGGAGCCTACCAGCAGGGTGGAGGCCTCGTGGGCGGCCATGGTCTGCCGCCGCCGGTGCAGCCAGTGCAGTACCTCCTCAGGCTCCCAGTCGGGGAAGAAGTTCAGCACGCAGCACAGCCCCTCGCCGCCGGTGGACACGGCACGGGAGAGGTCGAAGATGGCGGGGCCGCTGACGCCGTACTCAGTGAACAGCACCTCGCCGCGGTTCTCCGCCACCAACGCATTGCCTCGCCGGATAGCAATGCCGCACTCGGCCTTGATGCCCTTCAGCGCACGGGGGTAGGTGGGGTCGGTCTTCAGCTGGACGAGGGAGGGGTAGAGCTGCGTCCTGTGGTGTCCCAGACTCTTGGCCAGCTGATAGCCGTCCATGACGCCGCCTACCTTGCTGCCGGCGCAGCCGCCGGCTGCCAGAATGAGCTTTTCGGCAGAGAACGTGTCCGTCTCCGTCCGCACGGTGAAGCCGTCGGACGTCTTTCTCACGGAGGAGGCCGCCTGACTGGTGACGACCTCGATGCCGGGACGCTCCAGCGCGTAGCGCAGCACATCCAGCACGCTGCCCGCCATGTTGCTCATGGGATAGACGCGCCCGCTGTCCTCGGCGACCGTCAGAAGCCCCAGCGAGGCGAAAAATTGCAGCGTAGCTCCCACATCGAAGGCGTCCAGCGCGTAGGCGCAGAACCCGTCGCCGCCGTGATAGCGGGCGGGGGAGACATTGTGGTTCGTCAGGTTGCACCGTCCGTTGCCGGTGGCCAGCAGCTTGCGTCCCACCCGGCTCTGCCGCTCCAGCAGCGTGACGCGGCAGCCGTTTTCCGCGGCGGCCAGCGCCGCCATCATACCGCTGGCGCCGCCGCCGATGATGATGACATCCCGGCTCATTTCTGCGCCTCCAGCCTGCGGCGGGTGAGATAGCCCTCCAGCATCAGCGCCGCCGCCACCGCGTCCACCGTCTTTTTCCGCTTCTTGGCGTTCTGCCCGTTCTGGAACAGGATATTGTGAGCGTCGATGGTGGTGCGCCGCTCGTCCCAGAGGATCACCTCCAGCCCCGTCTCCTGCCGCAGCAGCTCCCCGAAGGCGGCGCACTTCTCCGCCCGGGGCCCCTCGCTGCCGTCCATGTTGCGGGGATAGCCCAGCACCAGCAGCTTCACGTCGTGCTCCGCGATGAGCCGCCGGATGCCCGCCAGTACCTCCTCCTGCTTCCGGCTGTGGAGCACCTCGGAGTGCCCCGCCAGCGTCTCGGTATAGTCCGAAATGGCGATGCCGGTGTGGGCGTCGCCGTAGTCGATGGCCATGATTTTCATAGGTAATGCACCTGCACTTTCCGTTCAGTGGCATTATCATACACAAAAAGAACGCCGCCTGCAACCGGAAAAGTCGGAAAACCCCCGAAAAAGCTGTATTTTTTCCAAAAAATCAGTTGACCTCTGCCAAAAACCGTGCTATACTGGGCATTACCTGTGAGTGGGTGCTTTCTTTTTGCGCGCTTTTCGCTTCGGGCGCGCAGGGAGCCGGCATCCGGCAGGGAGGCAAAGGGTCCTCGGACCTAATCTAATAAGGAGGTGCCGTTAATGCGCGTGAAGATCACCCTGAGATGCAATGAGTGCAAGCAGAGAAACTACAACACGATGAAGAACAAGAAGAATACCCCTGACAAGCTTGAGCTGAACAAGTATTGCCCCTTCTGCAGAAAGCACACCGTCCACACTGAGACGAAGTAACCGGAAGGAGATAGTGAGCTATGGCTGAAGAGAAGAAGGTCAAGAAGGACCACGGCAAGTGGTTCCGCGAAATGAGAAGCGAGCTGAAGAAGGTCGTATGGCCTGACGGCAAGACCACCATGAAGAACACGGGCACCGTGATCCTGTGCTCCCTGCTGGTGGGCGCGTGCATCTGGATCTTTGATGCAGTCAGCGTTCTGGCGGTGAACACGCTGGTCGGCCTGTTCGCCTGAGGAAACGGGAATGGCTGATAACGCGAAGTGGTATGTAGCCCATACCTATTCCGGCTATGAGAACGCGGTGAAAGCCGCCATCGAGAAGTCCGTGGTGAACCGGAACATGGAGGATATGGTCCTTCAGATCGCGATCCCCATGGAAACCGTCACCGAGATCACCGAGTCCGGCGTCTCCAAGGAGATCCAGCGCAAGGTGTTCCCCGGCTATGTTCTCATCAAGATGGTCATGACCGATGACACATGGCACCTGATCCGCAACATCCGCGGCGTCACGGGCTTTGTGGGCGAAGCCAACAAGGCGATCCCTCTGACTGAGGACGAGGTGGCCGCTCTGGGCATGGAAAAGCGCGAGATCGTGGTGCTGTACCATGTGGGCGATACCGTCCGCATCACCGAAGGACCTCTGGCCAGCTTTACCGGCACGGTGGAGGAGATCGAACCGGACAAGAATCGTGTCCGCGTGGTGGTCTCCATGTTCGGCCGCGAAACGCCGGTGGATCTGGAGCTGGATCAGGTAGAGGTCAGCAGCAACTGAGTACGGCGCAGCCGTACAGGCCGGAGCAGTACGACTCCGGCGCAAGTGGGAGAGATGCGCGTCATCTCGCCAAAAGCGGTTCCGGTATGGACCGGCCGCTACCACATTTTATTGAAGGAGGTGCCTACAAATGGCACAGAAAGTAGTTGGATACGTCAAACTGCAGATCCCTGCGGGCAAAGCAACTCCCGCACCCCCCGTCGGCCCCGCTCTGGGCCAGCACGGCATCAATATTGCCGCGTTTACCAAGGAGTTCAACGAGCGCACCAAGAACGACATGGGCCTGATCATCCCCGTGGTCATCACCGTCTATGCCGACCGCTCTTTCAGCTTCATCACCAAGACCCCTCCCGCTGCGGTCCTGATCAAGAAGGAGTGCAACATTGAGTCCGGTTCCGGCGTTCCCAACAAGGAAAAGGTCGCTACCATCTCCAAGGCCTCCATCCAGAAGATCGCCGAGCTGAAGATGCGCGACCTGAACGCCGCGTCTCTGGAGGCCGCTATGAGCATGATCGCCGGTACCGCCCGCTCCATGGGCGTTGTCGTTGGCGAGTAAGGAGGGTGTAACGATGTTTAGAGGTAAGAAATATCAGGAAAGCGCCAAGCAGATCGACAAGGCGATGCTGTATGACCCCAAGGAGGGTCTGGAGCTGATCTGCAAGACCGCCAGCGCCAAGTTCGATGAGACTGTCGAGCTCCACGTCAAGCTGGGCGTTGACTCCCGTCACGCCGACCAGCAGGTCCGCGGCGCCATCGTGCTGCCCAACGGTACCGGTAAGTCTGTCCGCGTTCTGGTGTTCGCCAAGGGCGACAAGGCCGAGGCTGCCAAGGCCGCCGGCGCCGATTACGTGGGCGAGATGGATCTGGTGGAGAAGATCCAGAAGGAGAACTGGTTCGACTTCGATGTCGTCGTCGCCACTCCCGACATGATGGGTATTGTCGGCCGTCTGGGTAAGGTCCTGGGCCCCAAGGGCCTGATGCCCTCCCCCAAGTCCGGCACCGTGACTCCCGACGCCGCCAAGGCCGTTCAGGAAGCCAAGGCCGGTAAGGTCGAGTATCGTCTGGACAAGACCAACATCATCCACTGCCCCATCGGCAAGGTGTCCTTCGGCTCCGAGAAGCTGTTTGAGAACTATTCCGCTCTCATCGGCGCCATCATCAAGGCCAAGCCCGCCGCTGCCAAGGGCCAGTATATCAAGTCCTGCGTGGCCGCTTCCACCATGGGCCCCGGCGTGAAGATGAACGCCAACAAGCAGCTGTAAGGCTGAAAAAACCGTTATCTTTGGCTTGACAAGCCGTCATGCCATTGGTATAATATTGGTTGCGTTCCAAAGACAGCAGGTGGCGAAAGCCGTAAGTCCTGCCGAGGATGGCACATCGTAATGATTGCTTTTCACCGTCCTCATGTCCTTTGGCATGGGGACGGTTTCCTTTTTTGAACGCACCGACAATTCTGACGGAGGTGAAAACAAAGAATGCCCAACGCAAAGGTTCTGTCTGAAAAGCAGGCGATCGTGGCGGCGCTGACCGACAAGCTGCAGAACGCAGCCGCCGGCGTCATCGTTGATTACAAGGGCATCACCGTGGCAGAGGATACCGCTCTGCGCGCTGAGTGCCGCAACAACAACGTGGAATACGCTGTCATCAAGAACACCCTGCTGCGTTTCGCTTTCAACAACTGCGGTCTGAACGAACTGGACGATCAGCTCAACGGTACCACTTCTCTGGCTATCTGCGCTGATGATCCCGTCGCCCCCGCACGCGTGATCGCGGATTACGCCAAGAAGCTGAAGGATAAGTTCGAGATCAAGGGCGGCTTCATGGACGGCAAGGTCGTTTCCATGGAAACTGTCAATGCTCTGGCTTCTATCCCCGCTCTGCCCGTGCTGCAGGCTCAGGTCCTGGGTACCATGCTGGCTCCCATTTCCGCCCTGGCTTGCGTGCTGAAGCAGATCGCCGAGAAAGACGGCGCTGCCGCCGAGTAAATCGGCTCCCTGACCCCCGCGGGCGGCAGGCCCGCACACACTTTACAAAAATCTCACAAATAGGAGGCTATCACAATGTCTGAGAAGATTACTGCTATGATCGAAGAGATCAAGGGTTTGACCGTTCTGGAGCTGTCCGAGCTGGTGCACGCTCTGGAGGAGGAGTTCGGCGTTTCCGCCGCCGCCATGGCTGCTCCCGCTGCCGGCGCTGCTGCTCCCGCCGCTGAGGAGAAGACCGAGTTCGACGTGGTCCTGACCGGTTTCGATGCCGCTCAGAAGATCAAGGTCATCAAGGTCGTCCGCGAGATCTCCGGCCTGGGCCTGGCCGAGGCCAAGGCTGCCGTCGAGGGCGTGCCCCACACCCTGAAGGAGGCTCTGTCCAAGGACGATGCCGAGGCTATGAAGAAGCAGGTCGAGGAGGCCGGCGGCAAGGTCGAGCTGAAGTAAGTTTCTTACACAGTCAAAAAAGAAAGACGCCTATGCGTCTTTCTTTTTTTGCCCAGAATCCCTAACCTTTGGTTAATCGTTATCCCGCACTGCCTGCCATATAATGGCATAGGATGGCGCGAACTGCCATCGGAACGCGGCGCCGCGGCGTCCTGCCTGCGGCGCGGGAAACGAAACGATCAGGAGGAATGAACATGAACAAGTTTTTGCGGCGCACGGTGACAGCGGCCCTGCTGGCGGCCCTCTGCCTGACGTTGGCGGCCTGCGGCGGCAGCGGGTCTGACGACAGCGCTCCCGACACTATCCAGGACATGGCCAAGGACGACACTGTTCAGTTCGACTACGGCGACTATCTGGGCATCTGGTCCAACGGCACCGGTGACTACGACAGCTTTGAGGTGGAGCCCGGGGAGAGCGGCGAGGTCCGCTGGCTTCTCTACGCCGGCGCCAACTGGGAGTACAGCGGCTACCTCCAGTATGTGGAGGAGTACGGCTATGTCTACGCCTACAACGACCACAACGGCACAGCCTACCGCTGTGAGCTGGACGGCGCGGAGCTGACCGTGGCCGAGATCGGCACCTTCACTTACGGCGGCTCCGGCACGCCTGACGATTTCCAGGACGTGGAGCCCGAACCCACGGCAGACGTCTCTGTATTGGCCGGCGACTGGTATCAGGACGGCGACGTGGACGGCGACAGCCGCGTGGAGATCACTGCGGACGGCGTATGGACCCTGCTGGATTGCACCGGCGACATGGACGCCATGATGGACTACGGCGAGCTCATCCCTTCTCAGGAGGAGGGCAGCTGGTTCGCCCGTTCCACCATGCTGGATGACGTGGAGTACAATGTCACCGTGGCGGACGAAAACATTCTCTACTGGGGCGGCGAATATGATTGCTACATCCGCTCCCAGGGCTGAAGAACAATATAAAAAGAGAGGACCGGCTGACCGGTCCTCTCTTTTTATGGCTTGTGCGTTACTATACATACGAACGGCAAAATGACACCAAACGCCCCGCCCGCTGCGCTTTTCACCGCGCCCGATATACATACCCCGCATCTCCCGTGATGCACATCCCTGTGCCCCGTAGGGGCCGGCGTTCCTGTTGGCCTATTGCTCGTTTTTGCCCACTTTTGCCGCTGTTGGCAAAAGTGGGGCGCTCCGGAGAGCGAAATATCCCCGCACCCAAGAGCGCGGAACATCCCCCCCCCGGCGCGATGAGGGATTGCAATTTGCATAGGCTTCTTATATAATCAGAACAGACACAGCAACCACAACAACCCCCGGCGCCGACGGCGCGGGGCTGCGGACGCGGGCGGGGCCCGCAGAGAGGAAACCTATGAAACGAGTATGGACACTGCTGCTGGCTGCGTGCCTGCTGATACTGGCGGGCTGCGGCGGCGCGGAAAACAATAAGGATCAGACCTCGGAGACGGACACGCTGGCCCTGCTGCGGCAGGAGATCGCGAACAGCGGCAGCCAGTGCGGCGTGGCATTCCTGGGCTATATGCAGGGCGATGACGTGCTGGCGTGGCTGAGTGAGAGCGGCTGGACCCAGACGTTCCCCTTCCTGGCGGACATGACGGAGCAGCAGGTGGTGGAGCAGGACGGCGACGAGGTGTACTGCATCGTGTCTGCGGACAGCAGCGCCAAGGTCACGGTGCAGAGCTATGACCCGCTGAACGATGCATCGCCCTACGGCGACATCTTGTACGAGAGCGCCGACGGTGCGCCGGTGTGCCTGCGCGGCAACGTCAGCGACATCATGGCCAACCTGGCGGTGACGGTGGCGGGGGACAGCGGCGAGGTGCTGTACGTCCCGTGCCTGAGCCTGGCGGACGGCATGCTGAATGCCATCACGGAGAAGGGGACTATCTACAACTTCACGCCAGGCGCAGTACACCAGACGCCGCAGGTGAAGGAGCTTTACAGCGAGTCCTTTGACTACACCGACGGCGTGGGCAACAGTGGGCGCTACACCTACCGCGTGCCCCAGCTGCTGGCGGAGACGGAAGGCGCGGCGGCCATCAACCGGACCATCGACGAGACCTACGGCACCATCGTGCGGGAGGCGCAGGAGAGCATGGCCGGCGGCGTCAGCCTGTCGTGCATGTACATCACGTGGGAGACGTATCAGTGCGGCAACGTGCTGTCTCTGATCGTATCCTGCGGCTGGGGCTTCGACATGAACACGCACAGCGTGTACCTGTACGACACGGCCACGGGGGAGCAGATGACCACGGCACAGCTGCTGGAGACGCTGCAGGTGGAGCCGGAGACGTTCCTTGCGGCAGTGCGTCAGGCGGCAGCCGAGAGGTTTGACGGGAAGTACGCCGGTATTGGCGGCGACACGGATGAGCTGGTGGCCGAGCGGCGGGCATGGACGCTGTCCGACGAGAATATCAATCTGGATGTGATGACCTACGCGGATGCGGCGGGAAATCTCTACGTCTATCTGCCCATCGGGTCCATCGCCGGTGCGGCGTCCTATGAGGAGCCGCTGACGCTGGATCTGGGCGCGGCGGGATAACGTGCAAACGGCTGGGGCCTCTCCCCTCACGGGAGAGGCCCTGTTTTTCAGGGGAAGGAGCGGCCGATGAAGAGGAGCGGGAACAGACTGGTGCTGCTGACGGCGGCGCTGGTGCTGATGATATGGGCGCTGACCGGCTGCGGCGGGCAGCAGACGGGGCTGCGTCAGGCGGTGACGGAGTTGTCCTGCGTGGATATCCAGGGCTATCCCGCCATGACCGGCACCGGCGGCTACGGCACGGCATTGTGCTGGACAGACTACGAAAGCGACAGGACCACCGTGCAGATAGTGGACGTGAAGCGGGACCGTCTGAAGGCAGAACGCCGGCTGGACGGCGCCTGGACCATGGCGGAGGAGACATTTCAGGACGGCCGCCTGGCATTTTACAAGTGGGACGACAGCACCCAAATGGTGTACCGGTTCCTGAACGCGAAGCTGGAGGACGCCGGAGAGTTCCGGCCTGCGGAGCCCGGCGGCGTATTGAGTCACGATGGCGCGTCGTATTACTACCTCAGTGGGACGGCGCTGTATCGGCAAGACACCGCCACCGGCGATACCCTGCTGGTGAAGCTGGAGGAAAACCTGCGCTTTGCATTTGCGGGGGAGTACCACCCTACGGAGAATGTGCTGGAGCTGTGGTGTATGCTGTCGCCGTACAGCAGCGAGTGCGGCATGGCGCTGGTGGATCTGGACAGCGGGAAGTGCCTGATGCTTCAGGACACAGTGCAGGGCATGAGCTTCACGGAATACGGCATCAGCCTGCGATCCTTCAAGGAAGAGGAGAGCTGTGACCTGCGGTACGCCGCAGAGGACGGCATGTACCGACTGGCCACGGAGTTGGGCGACACGGCCATGGAACTGGAGATGATCGAAGGCTCCCAGTACGCCTACCGCAGCGGGGGCGATGGCGGCGGTCAGGAGCTGTACCGGCTGGGCCAGACAGTGGGACACTGCGCCATGGATGGCGGCATGGAGCTGAACAGCTGCTGGCTGCCGGAGGCGCAGGTGCTGGTGAACGTACTGTACCGGCAGGGCAGCGGCAGCTATGTGCTGACGGCGGTGGACCCTGCGCAGCTGACATTCGAGACGTGCAGCGCCGCGGAGGAGACGCCGTCGCCCATGACGGTGGACCAGAGCATCCCTCAGGTGTACTGGGGCGAGCTGGCCGGCGGTGAGCTGCCGGATAATATGCAGGAGCTGCGGCAGTACGCCGACCGGCTGGAGGAGAAGTACAGCGTCAGCATCCGGCTGTCCAGCCAATGCGCCCAGCCCTGCCAGGCGTCGGGGGAAGAGATCGTCACCACCGACCAGGCGGGCCTGGACGATGAGGTGGGGGCCATCTATCAGGCGCTGGAGGCGCTGGACCGGACGCTGGCTCTGTACCCGGACGGCTTCTTCGCCCAGTTCCGCACAGAGCTGGGAGAGGGTGGCGTACAGTTCCTGCCGGTGGCGGATTTCCACATGGATTACAGCGTCATCGGGCTGTCCTTCGAAAGCCCCCTGTGGCACTACGTCGCCTATACGGTGAACGCCGGTGCGCCGGAGGAACTGCTGTGCCACGAGATCTGGCATGCCACGGAGGACCGGCTGACAAGCCTGCAGTGGGACGCCATCGACAGCGAAGCATGGGCTGCCTGCAACCCCAGGGGCTTCACCTATTATGAGGACTACGACACGGCTATGAGTGAGGCGGACGGCGACTGGCTGTTCTTCGGCGGCGGGCAGGATGTCCACTTCGTGGACAACTACTCCACCATGAATGCACGGGAGGACCGCGCCCGCATTATGGAGTACATCATGGGCTCCGATGATTTTGCCGACGAACTGGCGGCGCAGCCCGCCATCCGGCGGAAGCTGACGCTGATGGTGGAGGCGGTGCGCAGCGGCTTTGACACCACCGGCTGGGGCACGCCCCGCTGGGAGCGGCCGTTGACGCAGCTGGACAACGCGGCGTGAGGGCCGCAGCGCACATCAGACATACCCGCCGCAAGGCGGGACAGAGAGGGGGAAACGCTGTGGCAAAACAGCGTTGGAAGGGCAATACCATTTACATCTCCCAGCGGCTGCGGGAGGAGCTGCGGCCCATTGAGCACTGCGCACTGACCACAGTGGTGGCGCCCATGGGTTACGGCAAGACCACGGCGGTCAGCTGGTATCTGGCGGAGCGCATTCGCCAGCAGCGGGCAGCGGTGCTCCGCGTCAGCGTCTACTCCGACAGTCTGCCCATCTTCTGGCAGAGCGTGCAGGCTGCCTTTACCCACGCGGGGATAGACCTGCTGCGGGACTACGAGTGCCCGCAGGATGAGGCGTCGGCCAGCCTGCTCATCGACGACCTGTGCCGCACGCTGGCACTTCTGGGACCGTGCTATCTCTTTATCGATGACTTTCACCTGCTGGCAGACCCGCGGGCGTCGGCCTTTCTGTGCGTGCTGGCCCGCCGGCTGCCGGAGAATGCGCACCTCATCGTGGCGGGGCGGGACGAGTTTCTGCCGCCCCAGGAGGTGCTGCGGCTGGGACGGCACGTCTGGCGCATCGGCGCGGCGCAGCTGCGCCTGGAGCGGGAGGAACTGGATGCCTACGCCCGCCGGTGCGGCGCAGAGCTGTCCGACCACCAGGTGGAGCAGCTGCTGCACACCACGGAGGGCTGGTTCTCCGCCGCGTATCTGAGCTTGCAGACGCTGGCGGAGCGTGGCACACTGCCGGACGGCGGCTCCGATATCTACACCATGTTCTCCGCTGCCATGATCCAGCCGCTGTCCCTGCGGCGTCAGGCGTTTCTGGCCATGCTGGGGCTGGCGGACGAGTTCACAGAGGAGATGGCGCAGGCCGTCACCGAATATGCGGACGCGGCGTCGCAGATCGCGGACCTGACGGCACGAAACGCCTTCGTGACGCGGTTGCCGGACGGCGCGACCTACCGATTCCATCACATGATGAAGGAGTGTGCCCAGCGGACCTTCCGGACGCTGCCGCCGGAATCGCAGCAGCGCTGCCGCCGCCGGTACGGCCAGTGGTACGAGGAACGCGGCCAGTATCTCCAGGCCCTGCGGGCCTACGGCGGGGCGGAGGACTTTGACGGCGTGCTGCGGGTGGTGGAGAAGGACGCGGGAATCCTGCTCGCGTTGCTGCCGCCGGAGCAGGTGCTCTCCTGGCTGGACCGGTGCCTGCCGGAGGTACTGGAGCGGCACCCGCTGGCCATGCTGGTGCTGATGCGCAGCATGTTCAACTGGCGGCGCATCCCCGAGATGCTGCGGCTGAAGGAGCAGCTGCTGGCAGCCATCGATGCGCGGCCCGATATGCCCGGGGAGGAGCGGGGCAACCTGCGGGGCGAGTGCGACCTCATCATGAGCTTCCTGCTCTACAACGACATCGCGGGTATGAGCCGCCTGCACCGCAGCGCCAGCGCCCAGATGTCCCGTCCGGCGGTGAGTATCCGGCGGCAGGGCGGCTGGACCTTCGGGTCCCCGTCGGTGCTGATGATGTTCCACCGGCAGGCGGGTCGGCTGGACTGCGAGCTGGCGGAGATGGACGAGTGCATGCCCCACTACTACTGTGTTACCAACGGCCACGGACAGGGGGCGGAGCACATCATGCGGGGCGAGGCCGCGTTCCTGCGGGGCCAGCTGGACGATGCCCGGATCGCACTGGCCGGCGCCTACGCCCAGATCCGGGACAACGGACAGGAGAACATGGCCCTGTGCTGCGACCATCTGGCGTGGCGGCTGAGTCTGTGTACCGGCGAGACGCCGCGGCAGGACTTTGACCAGCGGCGCAGGGAGCTGCTGTGCCAGCACAACGCGGCGTGGCTGAATATCCTGAACAGTACAGATGCCTACTACCACGCGCTGATCGGCGAGACGGAGAGCGTTCCGGAGGTGTTTCGGGAGCACCGGCTGGCGTCGGTGCGGTATCTGGCGCCGGGAAAGCCCATGATGGAGCTCATCGAGAACCAGGTGTACCTGGCCCAGGGGGCTTATGCGGAGGTCATCGGCCGCAGCCAGCAGCTGCTGGCGGTGTGTGACGCCATGCACTACGCGCTGGTGGCCATGCACGTGCGGCTCCAGACGACGGGAGCCTGTGAGATGCTGGGGCGGCGGGCGGAAGCCCGCGGCCTTCTGGAGCAGGTGCTGCAGGATGCAGCGGCGGACGGACTGGTGATGCCGGTGGTGGAGAACTACCGCTATCTGGCGCCGCTGCTGGCGGACATGCCCCAGCGGGGCGATGTGCCGCATATGATCGAGCTGGGGCGGCGGTACGAGGCGCGGTGCGCATCGGTGCGGCAGCGCAGCGCGGTGCCGATGGCCTTCCACGTGCTGACGCCGCGGGAGCGGGACATCGCCATGCTGGCCGCGGCGCGGCTCAGCAACCGCGAGATCGCGGAGAAGCTCTATCTGTCGGAGGGCAGCGTGAAGCAGTACGTCAACCGCATCTACGCCAAGCTGTTCATCGAGGGTGATACCCGCACCAAGCGCAAGCGGCTTGTGGAAATGACACAGCACTAACCTTTGGTTAGTAGTGGAGAAAAGCGATCCACCGTACAATAAGTACGGTGGATTTTTTTATGTGTGGAGAGGAGCGGACTATGAAAAAGACATTGATGCCGCTGCTGATCGCCGCGGCAGTGGCGCTCAGCGCCTGTGGGCAGGATCTATCCGGCGGCGACTGGCGCACCACCGGTGTGGTGCAGGCCGCAGGCACCATCTCGCGCTCCGGCGCGGACACCGATGTGCTGGTATGCGTCCATGAGGGAGACGCTGTGTTTTACCGCGACAGCGCGGACCAGGAGCTGTTCGGACAGGTGGTGTACCCCATGGACGTGCAGGACCCCTGGGACACCTTTGCCGCTATTGACTTTGCCGACCGGAATGGCGATGGCGATGGCGATGTGGCCATGACCTTCACCGATTCCGAGGGGGGAGACGTGTGGATGGTGTGGTTCTGGGACGCGGACACCGGGGAGTACGTGTTCCAGCCGGAGGAATCCGGCTCCACCGTGACGGCGGAGTGGCTGCGCTGGGAGGATCTGGCGGAGGACCGCACCACCTGGCAGGGTGAGGACGGCGGTATGCTGGCCCTGCGGGCGGATGAGGCGCTGTATACCTATCGCACATGGTATGGCCGCACGGGTCAGGGGGATCTGTGGGACATCGGGAATAGACAGGTGCTGCTGCGCTACGGTGACGGTTCGTACCTGCTGGCCCGCAGCGGCAGCGGCTTTACCCTGCGCAGCCTGGAGGGCAGCATGGGGGAGCTGGACGGCGTGAGTTATGTCCCCGCCGACAGCGATCTGCCGGAGATACCGCTGAGCCAGTTGGACGGCATGTGGCAGAACGCCCTGGGGGAGACGCTGCTCATTGACACAGCGCGATGGGAGTATATCGCCTGTTCACCGGAGGGGCTGGCCAGCGGCACCATCTACGACAGGGAGGACGGCAGGGGGCCGTACCTCTTTCTGAACGGCTTCGCCTATCCGCGGCTCAGTCAGGACGGCAGCAGCTTGGCGCTGTACGTCACGGCCAGCGAGACCCAGACGCCAGACGGCAGCTATTCCGGTGTGTTCTACCGTGACGGCGATGCCGCGGCCTATGCCGATTTGACGCGGGCGGGGTTCTCGGAGGACGGCGGGCGGTTGTGGTACTACGACGGTGCGGAGTATTTTGCCGTACCGGAGGGCTACGCCGTGGGCCAGGACGGCCGTGCCTATGACGCCAATGGAAAGGTGTACGCCGCAGGTTGGGAGTCTCCGGTGTACGATCCCGGCACGGATTGGGGGCCGGACTGGGACCAGAGCTGGGACTGACCGCCCGCACAGGGGGAGAAAACAAGGCAGCCTCCGCAGGTTTCCTGCGGAGGCTGCCTTGCTGCTCCAATAAACATAGACAGGGCGTGGTGTTCACGCCCTGTCTATGTTATACCGTCCATGCCATCACCAGGCGCCCTCATAGCCCAGCGTCACGGCGCTGCACTGCGCTCCGGCGGCCATGCAGCCGGGGATGTCCAGACCCTCCAGCCAGCTGTGGAGGAACCCGGCGATAAAGCTGTCGCCCGCGCCCATGGTGTCCACCACCCGGCACGGCACGATGCCTTGCCCGTAAAACCGCTGCCCGTCATAGGCCATGCTGCCCCGGCTCCCCCGGGTGGCCACCACGATGCGCGGTCCCAGCGCCGCCAGCTGCCGCAGCCGCTGCCGCAGCGCTTCATCGTCTGAGCCGTCGTCGGAGAAGAAGGCAATGTCCGTGCAGGGCAGCGCCGTCTGCGCTGCCGGATCCTCCGGCCGGTCTGAGCAGTCGAAGGCTGTGACCGCACCGGCCTGCCGGATACGGGCCAGATATCCCTCCGCGTGTCCCCACAGGCCGCTGACCACCAGCGCGTGACCACCCAGAAAGGCGATGTCCTCCTCCGTCAGGGCAAACCGGGCCATGACACCCTCATCGTAGTTCCCGAAAACGCGGTCGCCGTTGATATGCTCCACATAGGTCACGGCGGTACTGCCCTCGTCCACATGGACATGGCTGACATCCACGCCCCGGCGGCGCAGCGCGTCCAGCAGGGCTGCGCCGCGTCCGTCCGTCCCTACCGCCCCCACATAGGAGATACCGCCGCCCAGGCGGCGGGTGTAGACGGCCACGTTGACGGGGTTGCCGCCGAAATGATCCTCGCCTGTCTGACGGTAGTGATCCACACAGTTATCGCCCACGCATCCGATCCGTTTCATAGCAGCTCTCTCACCCTTTCTATGGCGCATTTTGCGTAATAAGTGGGATCGTCCGTATACATGGACACCAGCTCGATGGTGGCTGCGCCGTCATATCCGGCCCGCCGCAGCGCTTGCAGCTGCTCCCGCAGGGGGAGTACTCCGTCTCCCGGCAGGAGATGGTTTTCGCTGCGGCCGTCGCTGTCCGCAATGTGCAGGTGCGCCATGGCCCCGCCGGTGAGCCGGTACAGCGTCTCCGCTGTCTCCCCCTGTACGAAGGAGGCCACCACGTCGCACATGGGAAGCACGCAGGGGTCGTTCAGCTCTGCCAGTACCTCTGACAGCTCCGCCGCGGTGGTGCAGGTGTTGGACTCGAACTGCGACAGCGGCTCCAGCAGGATGACCTGCCCGGCCTGCCGCGCCTCCGATGCCAGCCGGCGCAGTGAGCGCAGCAGCCGCGCCCGGCGCTGCGCCGGCTCCGTATGGCCGCCGTGCCCCACGGAGATCAGCGTGCGGGACGCACCCAGCCGGGAGGATACCTCCATGCTGCGGGCCAGATAGCGCATGCAGTCCTCCCATTGTCCCTCGTCCCCCAGCATGTAGTTGTAGGGATAGCCGTTGTGCTCCGGCGTGTAGACGCGGATGGGCACGGCGTACCGGGCGGAAAGCTCCCGCAGCTGTGCGACGCGTCCGGCGTCCATATCCGGCGCCCATGCGTGGGGCCGTCCGCCCCACAGCTCGATAAAATCATAGCCGAAGGCCGCCGCGTCAATAAAGGCCGACTCTATATTCGTATACTGGTAGCCGCAGGTAAAAAGTCCCAGCTCCATTCTGTACTGACCTCCTTGTCCGATAGTGACAGAATTATAGCATAAATCACAAAATCCACGCAAGACTTCCGCTGCCGGCATATGCAAAACCGACAGCTTTTTTCCTGAAATGTGCAGTTTTTTTTCCTGCGTGGCCGTATGCGTTATGCTATGATAACGATGTACGGTAGCCGTCGGGCTACAAAAAATGATCGGATCATTCTGAAACAGAAAGGATAGGAAGCTATGATAAAATTTGACGAGCAGAAGCAGCTGGACAGCGTGGCCGGTGCGCTGGCCATCCGTAAGGAGATCGAGGGCATCGCGGCGGATGTGGCGGGCCGCGGCTATAAAAACATCTGCTATCTGGGCATCGGCGGCACCTACGCCTCCGCGCTGCAGACTCAGAACCATGTGCAGGAGTACAGCGGCATGGAGATCATCGCGCAGAACGCCGCGCTGTACAACACCACCGGCAACCGCCGCATCGGCAAAGACACGGTGATCGTACTGTCCTCCGTCACCGGCACCACGCAGGAGGTGGTGGCGGCGGTGGAGAAGGCCAAGGCGCAGGGCGCGGTGGTCATCGGCTTTGTGGACACCGCCGATACCCCGCTGGAGAAGCTCAGCGACTACGCCATCCGCTATCCCCAGAACGAGCAGCTGAAGTTCTTCATGCTGGCGGACCGCCTGATGCAGCTGGCCGGAGACTTCCCCCAGTACGAGCAGCAGTACGCCGAGTATGACCGCTATCTGCCCCAGGCGCTGGTGGAGACGGAGAAGGCGGCGGACGACTTCGGCCGGACCTTTGCGGAGCGGCACTGCAATGACGCCATGCACTATTTCGTGGGCGCGGGCAACCAGTACGGCTCCACCTACTCCTACGCCATGTGCTACTGGGAGGAGCAGCACTGGCTGCGCAGCAAGTCTATCCATGCCGCCGAGTTCTTCCACGGTACGCTGGAGGTCGTGGACAAGGACACGCCCGTGACCCTCTTTATGGGCGAGGACGCCCAGCGTCCGCTGTCGGAGCGTGTGAAGAACTTCCTGCCCCGAGTCTGCGGCAATTACACCATTATCGACGCTGCCGACTACCCCCTTACCGGCATCAGCCCTGCGTTCCGGGGTGACATTTCCCATCTGGTGACCCATGCCGTCACCCAGCGCATTGACGCCCACATGGAGCAGATCAACCGCCATCCCATGGAGATCCGGCGCTATTACCGCCAGTTCCCGTATTGATGCCCGGCTGCGAGGCGCTGTGACCGATGGATAAGAGAATAACGGGCCGCATGCTGCTGGCCATGGATATCGACGGAACATCCGTGGGCCGCGATCACCGGCTGGGGGAAAAGACACGGCAGGCGCTGCGCCGGTTCCGGCAGGCGGGACATGTGGTGTGCTTCGCCTCGGGCCGCAACGAATTTGACATGTGGAACATGTGCGGCGACCACCGGGAGGCAGACTATGTCATCTGCAACACCGGCGGCAAGATCCTCCGTGCGGCGGACGACACCGTGCTGTCGCTGCATCTGGCGGACGCGGAAAGCGTCCGTGCGCTGGCCGGCGCGTGTCTGGGGCACAACGACTGTGTGCTCTACGTCATCGCCGCCGGCTACATGGGCGTCAGCCGCATGACCCCCGGCGTCCGGGAATACACCGACAGCATCCGCTGCCGCCCGGCGGTCTACGCCTCGGCGGAGGAGCTGCCGCTGGCGGGCGTGCAGGTCATGATGGCCAGCGGCAACGTGGGCCGGGCTGTCGCCGCCATACGCGGAGGCGGTCTTGCGCTGGACTATGTGTCCAGTGACCCGGGTGTCATCGACATCACACCCCGGGGCGTCGGCAAATGGAGCGCACTGCTGGAGCTGTGCCGTATGGAGGGCATTCCGCCGGAGAACGTGGCGGCCGCCGGGAACTACCTGAACGACCGGGACATGATCGAGCACGCCGGTATCGGGATCGCGGTGGGCAACGCCGTCCCGGAGATCAAGGCGCTGGCGGACATCGTGCTCCAACACGACTGCGAGCACGACGCCATAGCGGAGTTGGTGGACAAACTGCTTGCCATGTGACGGCGGTGTGCTATAATACAGCCAACTACTTCAACGGAGGTGCTGCAAAATGCTTGCAACGGCGGATATGCATACTCACAGCTCGTTTTCCTTTGATGCGGGCTGCGACCCCGCGCTGATGCTGGAGAGTGCGGCCCGGCGGGGGCTGCGGCCCCTATGAGCGGGATGAAACGGGCGGCGGACGCCGCGCCCCGCTTTCAGGAACGGCTAAAGACGCAGATCACCCGCAGCACCGCCGTGCTTCTGACGGCGTTCCTGCTGTTGTTTGGCGTGCTGCTGGCCATCTATTCCGAGGGCTATACCTACTATGAGAACCGGGAGTACAACCGCCAGCTCACCGAGGCATTCCGGGACACCTACCTGTCCTGCGCCGACTATCTGCGCAGCGGGGACAACATGGCGGTCATGGAGTCCTTCCTCACGGGAGAGATCACCGAGCTGAACATGTCCTATCAGTTCCACCGCTTCAGTTACTCCTCCCACCGGGTCAGTGACCTGCTCCTGCTGAACGGAGACGGCGCCGCGGCCTTTTCCACCATGGAGGAGCCCAGCAGCCATCTGCTGTACTTCTGCCAGTCCGTCATCCCACGGCTGACGGAGCGCACGGATGTCTATACCACCATTTACTACATGACGGCCGGCGGTTCCCGGCTGCTGTTTGCCCGGCAGCTGGACGGCCTGGGTTATGCCTTCCTGCTGCTGGACGGCAGTGAATGGAACCGCTCCATGGGACGCCTGCCCTACGATTATGTGGTCACGGATACCGGCGGCACCGTCATGGTGGCCAGCAACGCCGAAATGGTGGATGACCTCAACCGCTTCACCGGTGCGGGAAAGACCCGCTTCACCAGAGACGGCCAGCAGTATATGGTCAGCGCCGGGCAGCCCGCGGTGGGCGGGCTTGTGGTATACACACTGCTGCAGCGGGGACACTGGGGCACCTATTACATCATCGGCTGCCTGTGCGCTGTGCTGATGTTCGGCGTACTCTTTTTCACACTGCTCCGCGTCTCCCGGGAGATCGCCAGCCGCAATTCCCGCTCCGTGGAGACGCTCCACGACGAGCTGAGCATCATCCAGCAGGGCAATGTGGATCACAAGATCCGGCTGGATACCGGCGACGAGTTTCAGGAGATCGCCGCGCATATCAACTCCATGCTGGACACCATCAACGAGCTGAACCGGCGGAACATGGAGCTGGCGAAGCTGAACAACAGCGCCGAGATCGCTCAGCTGGAATCCCGCTTCCATCCGCATTTCCTCTACAATACGCTGGAGAATATCCGCTACGCCATTCTGCTGGGCGAGCCGGAGCGGGCGGACGAGATGATCCGCCGTCTGACGGCGCTGCTGCGGTACAGTACCGACACCAGCCGCTCCATGGTCACGCTGGGCAGCGACACCGAAAAGCTGCGGGACTATCTGGAGATCATCCGCTTCCGTCAGAACGGCCAGTTCTCCTACCGTATAGAGATAGCCGGCGGTGTGGAGGACGTGCTGATCCCGAAGCTGTGGATCCAGCCTGTGGTGGAAAACAGCGTGAAGTACGGATTTCTGCGCAAACAGGCCCTTCATGTCGACCTGGCGGCGCGGATGGAGGACGGCTTCCTGCTGATCGTGGTGACGGACAACGGCACTGGCTTCGAGCCTCAGCGGCTGGAGGAGGTGCGGCGCTCTCTGACCGCGCCGCAGAAGGACGTGCGCCAGAGCGGGCTGCAGAGCATCGCCCGGCGTCTGGCCCTGCTGTATGGCGAGGAGAGCACCATCACCGTGGAGAGCGAATACATGGTATACACCCGCGTGACACTGCGGATGAAACGAGGTGAGCATTGACATGTTCAAGGTTCTGATCGCGGAGGACGAGCCCCTGATCCGGAAGGGCATCATCTACTGCACGGACTGGGCCAGACTGAACTGCGGCATCCCGCTGGAGGCCTCCAACGGCGAGGAGGCGGCGGAGATGATCCGCCAGCACCGGCCGGATATCGTGCTGCTGGACGTGAACATGCCCCTGATGGACGGACTGGACGCGCTGTTTCAGACCCGGGGGCTGTACTTCTTCGTGCCCATCGTGGTCACGGGCTACTCCGACTTCGACTACGCCAAGCGCGCCATGTACAGCGGCGTGCAGCGGTATCTTCTCAAGCCGGTGGTGGCCTCCGAGCTGGAGGAGGCCATCCGCTTTGCCCAGCAGAAGCTGGAGCACCACCGCCTGATGGCCCACGAGCTGGCCCGCCAGACGGATACCACCCAGACGCTGGGGGAGCTGCCGGTGCAGCAGGGCAAGAGCCAGCCGGTGCGGCAGGTCATGGCCTATGTGGAGGAGCACTATCCGGAGAAGATCACCATCGGCATTATGGCCCAGAAGTTCCATTACAGCGAGACGCTGCTGATCCGCCGCTTCAAAAGCGAGACGGGCATCAACTTTTCGGAGTATCTCACCCATTTCCGCCTGCAGAAGGCCACGGCCATGATGCGGGAGACGGACAGGAGCATCAGCCAGATCGCCGAGGCCTGCGGCTTTTCGGAGTACCGCTATTTCCGGGGCGTGTTCCAGAAGAAGATCGGCTGTTCGCCCACGCAGTATGCACAGGATGTGCGGCTTATGCGAAACGACGGGAATGGTGTGTAGAATAGTTCCGGATTTGTGCATGATTTTTGCTTTTCGCATTTTTTAATGGCTCTATAATAAAATCATACCCCCGCAAAAAACAAAAAAGGAGCATGAAAACATGAAACGTATCAAGAGAATACTGACCCTGCTTCTGGCACTGGCGACAGCTCTGTCTCTGGCAGCCTGCGGCACCCAGAAGGACGAGCCCGCTGCCGGCGATGACGGCACGGCGGCAGAGGAAAAGAAGCTCGTGATCTACTCTGCTGCCACGGATGCGCAGGTCAATGCGGTGGTTCCCCTGTTCGAGGAGCGCTACGGCATTGAGGTCGAGGTCATCACCGGCGGTACCGGCGAGCTGCTGGCCCGTATCGACGCCGAGGGCGACGCCCCCTACTGCGACGTGATATTCGGCGGCGGCGAGTCCTCCTATTCCGAGTACAAGCACGTATTCCAGGATTACGTCAGCCCCGAGGACGCCAACCTCATCGAGAGCTGCCGCAACACGCTGGGCTACTGCACCAACTACAATCTGGACAGCGCCATCCTGATGTACAACACCGACCTGATCGGCGACATCCAGATCAAGGGCTATAAGGATCTGCTGAACCCCGAGCTGAAGGGCAAGATCGCCTCTGCCGATCCCACCGCCTCCTCCTCTGCTATGATGCACATTGAGACCATCCTCACCGACTTCGGCGGCCTGACGCTGGAGAACGAGGAGGGCTGGGGCTTTGTTTCCGACCTCATCAAGAATCTGGACGGCAAGCTGGCCAGCGGCTCCAGCGCCGCCTGGAAGTCCGTGGCTGACGGCGAGATGACCGTTGTGCTGACCTACGAGGAGGCCGGTATCTCGCTGGCCCGCTCCGGCGCCAATGTCGCCATTGTCTATCCCGAGGAGGGCACCGTTCTGACCCCCGGCACCGTGGGCCTGATCAAGAACTGCAGCCACCCCGAGAACGGCAAGCTGTTCATCGACTTCGTGCTGAGCCAGGAAGTGCAGAACATCCTCTGCAACGATCTGGATCTGCGTCCCGTCCGTGATGACGTCAGCTATCCCGAATACTTCCGTCCCGCCTCCGACATCAAGACGGTGGCTCTGGACCAGCAGTATGTCAATGAGCACAAGGCCGAGATCGTGGACAAGTTCACCGAGGTATATCAGGGCACCTTCTAAATTTTCCTATTTGGCAAGCCGCCTGCCGCATGCGGTGGGCGGCTTGCTGCATCAAGAAAGGCGAGAGGACTATGAGCAAGATCACCATTCAAAACGCAAAGAAGCAGTACGGGGACACCACCGTTATCGAGGGGCTGAATCTGGAGATACGCGACGGAGAGCTGTTTACGCTGCTGGGGCCCTCCGGCTGCGGCAAGACCACGCTGCTGCGCATGATCGCGGGCTTCAATTCCATTGAGGGCGGCGACTTCTATTTCAACGAGGAGCGCATCAACGACAAGGAGCCCAGCAAGCGCAACATCGGCATGGTGTTCCAGAACTACGCCATTTTCCCCCACATGACCGTGGCCAAGAACGTGGCCTACGGTCTGAAGAACCGCAAGACCCCCAAGGATGAGATCGCCCGGGAGACAGACCGCTTTCTGGAGATCATGCAGATCAAGCAGTACGCCGACCGGCTGCCGGAGAATCTGTCTGGCGGCCAGCAGCAGCGCGTGGCGCTGGCCCGTGCGCTGGTCATCAAGCCGGACGTGCTGCTGATGGACGAGCCGCTGAGCAATCTGGACGCCAAGCTGCGCCTGGAGATGCGGCAGGCCATTCGCAAGATCCAGCGTGAGGTGGGCATCACCACCGTCTACGTCACCCACGATCAGGAGGAGGCCATGTCCATCAGCGATACCATCGCTGTGATGAACGCCGGCAAGATCCAGCACATCGGTACGCCCCGCGATATCTATCAGCGTCCCGCCAATACGTTTGTGGCCACGTTCATCGGCCGCACCAACATCCTCGATGCCCGCATGGAGCAGGGCACGCTGGTGTTCCCTACCGGTGAGCGCTTTACCCGCGACAGCTGGCGCACCATCCCTGACGGACCGGTGAAGGTCTCCGTCCGCCCCGAGGAATTCGTGGTACATCACGCTGACGAAAAGGCAGGAGGCCTCTCCGCCGTGCTGGAGGACAGCGTGTATCTGGGCCTGAACACCCACTACTACCTGAAGCTGACCGGCGGCGCCAGCGTGGAGCTGATCCAGGAGTCCGCCATCGACGAGAAGCTGGAGCCCGGCAGCGCTGTCACCCTGACACTGAAGGAGGAGAAGATCAACATTTTCTCCGAGGACGGCACAAAGAACTATTTGAGGGGCTGAGACTATGAGACAGAACAGTAAACGGTTTCGGCTGGACGTATGGGGCTGGACGACCATTGTTATCCTGCTGCTGTACGCACTTTTCCTGCTGTATCCCCTGAGCCTGCTGCTGAAGATGGCATTCTCTGACGGCGTACACTTCACGCTGGAGAACTTTGCCAAGTTCTTCTCCCGTAAGTATTATTCCATTACGCTGCTCAACAGCTTCAAGGTTTCCATCGCCGCCACCATCGCTTCGGTGGTCGTCGGCGTGGTGCTGGGCTACTTCATGTCGGTGTTTAAGGTCCGGGGCGCAAAGCTCCTGCGGATGTGCATCGTCATGGCTACCATGTCCGCCCCCTTTGTGGGCGCGTATGCGTGGATCATGCTGCTGGGCCGCAACGGCGTTATCACCAACTTCCTCTCCGGCCTGTTCGGCATCACCATGCCGGATATTTACGGCTTCAACGGCATCATGCTGGTGTTCGTCACCCAGCTTTTCCCGCTGGTGTTTCTGTATGTGCAGGGCGCCATGAGCAAAATGGACGCCTCGCTGATGGAGGCCTCCGAAAATCTGGGCTGCACCGGCTTCAAGCGCTTTTTCACGGTGGTGCTGCCCCTGATCTCACCCACCGTGCTGGCCGGCGCTCTGCTGGTGTTCGTCCGCGCCATGAGCGACTTCGGAACTCCTATGCTGATCGGAGAGGGCTACCGTACCTTCACCGTCATTCTTTACAACGAATTCGTGGGCGAGGTGTCCCAGAACAAGGGCTTCGCCTCCGCCATCGCTATCATCGCGATCCTCATCACCATGGTGGTGTACTTCTCCCAGAACTTTGTGGCGAAGAAGCAGGCCTTCTCCATGAACGCCCTGCACCGCATCGAAAAGAAGCAGCTCCACGGCTTTTCCAACTTTATCGTGCATTTTATCACCTATGTAGTCGTCGGCATCTCCATCCTGCCGCAGCTGTATGTGGTGTACACCTCTTTCCTGAAGACCAGCGGCCAGATCTATGTGGCCGGCTACTCGCTTCAGAGCTATCAGGACATGTTCTCCCGTCTGGGCAGGAGTATCCAGAACACCATCGTCATCCCGGCGGTGAGCCTGCTGATCGTGGTGTTCCTGGCCGTGCTGATCGCCTATGTGGCGGTGCGCCGCCGGAATGTGCTGTCCGGCGCGGTGGACGTGATCTCCATGATCCCCTACGTCATCCCCGGCACCGTCATCGGCATTGCCATGATCTCCGCCTTTAACCGGGAGCCGCTGGTGCTCACCGGCGGCATGTTCATCATGGTGGTGGCGCTGGTGGTGCGCCGCCTGCCCTACACCATCCGCTCCTCCGTGGCCATTCTGCAGCAGATACCGCTGTATGTGGAGGAGGCGGCCCTGTCGCTGGGCAGCTCCAAGCCCAAGGCGTTCTTTACCGTCACGCTGCCCATGATGTCCTCCGGCGTTCTGTCCGGCGCCATCCTCAGCTGGGTCACGCTCATCAGCGAGCTATCCACCGCTATCCTGCTGTATACCGGCAAGACTCAGACCCTGACAGTGGCCATCTACACCCAGATCGTCCGGGGCAACTACGGCATCGCCTCCGCCATGGCCACGGTGCTGACCGTGATGACCCTGCTCTCCCTGCTCATATTCAACAAGATCAGCAAGGACGGCGACCTGACAATGTAAGGGAGGGAGCCTGATGGAAAAGCGCACCATGCGGGACTATGTATATCTGACGCCCTCCGTTCTCCGGCATCAGCTGGCGGGACAGTGGGAGGAGCCGCTGGCGGCGGCCTTTGCCGCCCGTCCCGTCCGCATCCTCCGTCTGGTGGCCAGCGGCTCGTCCTATAACGCAGCCCTGTGCGTCCGCCCCTATCTCCGAAAGTGGCTGGACTGCGAGGTGCTGGTCACGGAGCCGTTCACCTTCTGCGCCTATGAGAGCCGCCTGCCGGCGGACGAACTGGCGGTGGTCATCTCCCAGAGCGGGTACAGCACCAACGCGCTGCACGCGCTGGACACCATCCGCGCCAAAGGACGCACGGCCATCGGCATCACCTCTGACCCCGGCAGCGACTTCCGGACGCACGCAGATCTGCTGATCGACTACGGCTGCGGGCAGGAGTCCGTGGGCTATGTGACCATGGGCGTCACGGCGCTGTGTCTGTTCCTGTGCCTGTTCGCCCTGCGGAGCGCCCACCTTGCCGGACGGCTTTCCGAGGACGGCCTTGCGGCAGAGCGACAGAAGCTGGCACAATGGGCAGACGCCTACGAGCAGGCCATCCCGGCAGGGGAGGCGCTGCTGCGCAGCCGTTACCGGCAGCTGTCCGCCATGCAGACCGTCTGCATCGCGGGAGCCGGCGCCGCCTGGGGCGTGGCACGGGAGGCGGCGCTGAAGCTGATGGAGACGCTTCAGATACCCGCCTGTGCCTACGAGCTGGAGGAGTTCCTCCATGGCCCGGAGCTGCACCTGACGCCCAATCACACCCTGTTTTTCCTTGCGTCCGACCCGCATGATCGGGCGCGGGGCGCCCAACTCAGCCGCGCCGCATCGCTGGTCACGGAAAAGACGTTCTTTTTCACGGATGACGGCGGAGATCTGCCTGTGCCGTCCTCACCGGACGCGCTGTTGACGCCCCTGCTGTTCCTGCCGTTTTTCCAGCTGACCGCCTACCGGCTCACAGAGGATTTGCACCGCTGGCACAAGCACCCGCTGGTGGCAGACTTCGAGTCCGCCGTCAGCGGAAAAAGCGCCAATTATGTCTCGAAGGAAGTACTCTGACAACGCGGCATCGAATTGGTTGTGACAGAAAAGTAAAAGCAACAGACCTGTAAAAATTTGCCCGCCCTATCCGATACCAAAGACAAGTATCGGATAGGGCGGACGGTCGTTCGAGCAAGTTCACCCTGCCAGCGAGAGAATGAAAGATCTCAGATCAGTAATAACGCCGAAAGCCCTTGAAAACAAAGGCTTTCGGCGTTATTATCTGGCGTCCCAGAAGGGATTCGAACCCCCGGCCTTACGCTTAGGAGGCGCACGCTCTATCCGGCTGAGCTACTGAGACATACCACGACTGCCATTGTAACGCAGATGCGGCGGGTTTGTCAACGGTGAAAGAAAGAAAAAGTTGGGGAAAAGGCTTGCAATCACCTCTTTGAGAGCATATAATACAAAGGTTAGTGAATTTATACCCGAGAGAAAGGGGTCTTACCTTTGCAGAACGAGAAATTGAGAAATGTGGCGATCATCGCCCACGTCGACCACGGCAAGACCACACTGGTGGATCAGATGCTCAAGCAGGGCGGCGTCTACCGCGAGAATCAGGAAACGGTGGAGCGAGTCATGGACTCCAACGATCTGGAGCGTGAACGCGGCATCACCATTCTGGCCAAGAACACCGCCATTCAGTACGGCGATACCAAGATCAACATTGTGGACACTCCGGGCCACGCCGACTTCGGCGGCGAGGTGGAGCGTATCCTGAAGATGGTCAACGGCGTTATCCTGCTGGTGGACGCGGCGGAGGGCCCCATGCCCCAGACCCGCTTCGTCCTCAGCCGCGCCCTGGAGCTGGGCCATCGCGTCATCGTGGTCATCAACAAGATCGACCGGCCCGACCAGCGCATCCATGAGGTCGTCGATGAGGTGCTGGAGCTGCTGCTGGATCTGGATGCCACCGCCGAGCAGCTGGACAGCCCCATGCTGTTCTGTTCCGCCCGCAACGGTACCGCCAGTTACTCCCCCGATGTGGTGGGCACCGACCTGAAGCCTCTGTTCGACACCATTCTGGACTATATCCCCGCGCCGGAGGCCGACCTGGACCAGCCGTTCCAGATGCTGGTCAGCGCCATTGACTATAACGAGTTCGTGGGCCGTATCGCCATCGGCCGCGTGGAGCGCGGCGTACTGAAGCAAAATCAGGAGATCGCGGTGTGCAACTACCACGATCCCGACGCGCCGGCCAAGAAGGCCAAGGCCGTCAGCATGTACGAGTTTGACGGTCTGGGCAAAAAGCCCATCACCGAGGCCACGGCGGGCAACATCATCGCCATGTCCGGCATCGGCGACATCACTATCGGCGACACCATCTGCGCGCCGGACTGCGTGGAGCCGCTGCCCTTTGTGAAGATCAGTGCCCCCACCATGGAGATGACGTTCTCCATCAACGACTCCCCCTACGCCGGCCGCGAGGGAAAGTTCGTTACCTCCCGCCAGCTGCGGGAGCGCCTGTTCCGCGAGACGCTGAAGGACGTGTCCCTGCGTGTCACGGAGATCGAGGGCGCCGCCGATGCCTTCAACGTGGCGGGCCGCGGTGAGATGAGCCTGTCCATCCTCATCGAGACCATGCGCCGCGAGGGCTACGAGTTCCAGGTGTCGCCCCCCCGTGTGCTGTACCAGACCATAGACGGCAAGAAGTGCGAGCCCATCGAGCGCCTGGTAGTGGACGTTCCCAGCGAGAGCGTGGGTGCGGTCATTGAGAAGCTGGGCAGCCGCAAGGCGGACATGCTGGAGATGACCCCCGTGGGCAGCCGGATGAAGATCGAGTTTCTGGTCCCCAGCCGCGGCCTGTTCGGCTACCGCAACGAGTTCCTGACGGATACCCGCGGCGAGGGCATTATGGCCAGCGTGTTCGACAGCTACGCCCCCTATAAGGGCGACCTGAGCCGCCGCAACACCGGCTCCCTGGTCTCCTTCGAAACGGGCGAGAGCGTGGGCTACGGCCTGTTCAATGCCCAGGAGCGCGGCGCTCTGTTCATCGGCCCGGGCGTGCCGGTGTATGAGGGCATGATCGTGGGCGTCTCCCCCAAGCAGGAGGACATTACGGTCAACGTGTGCAAGAAGAAGCAGATGACCAATATGCGCGCCGCCGGTTCCGATGAGGCGCTGCGTCTGGTACCGCCCCGCAAGATGAGTCTGGAGCAGTGTCTGGAGTTTCTGGCGGACGACGAGCTGCTGGAGGTCACGCCCAAGAGCCTGCGTATGCGCAAGACCATCCTGAATCACGAGAAGCGTATGAAGGCCACCCACGGCGGCAAAAAGAACTGAATCAGGTAAACAACAGGGCAGCCTGCGGCATCCGCCGCAGGCTGCCTTGTTTGTACTTTATCCGATCCTACCCCCGCGGTGAGGGCACGAACAGGAAGTTCAGATCCGCCTGAGTGGGCACCCCATCCAGCGCGGCGCTGTCGCTGTACTGCCACATGTCGAAGGCATAGTAGAAATCGGGATAGTCGTTGTAATCCGCCACCCAGAGGGACCAGTCGGCCAGACGGCTCAGGTCATACTGGTAATACCCCTGCTGCCGGTTCAGATAAATACCGGCGGAGCAGCCGCCCTGCTCCACGACGCGGCAGAAGGCGGCGGCTATGTTGGTCAGACGGGAGGCATCGAAGGAGGCGGTACGGGAATCATCGGCGAATACCGGCTCCCAGTCGAAGTAGACCGGCAGGTCCAGCGGCACGCCATCCAGCAGGCCAAGCACGTAGTCGGCCTCCATAATGGCTTCCTGCACCGTGACGGCCTGGGAGAAGAAGTAGACGCCTACGTCGATACCGGCGGCGCGTGCGCCGCGGACGAAGGTGCGGAAGCTGCTGTCCTCACGGAGAGCGCCCTGGGTATAGCCGCGATAGCCCACGCGGAGGATGGCGAAATCCACACCCTGCTGGGCCAGCTGCTGCCAGTCCGTGCCGGACTGATAGTCGGACACGTCCACGCCCAGCCGCACCGTGCCGGACATGCCGGTGTAGTGGAGGGCACCGTTCTCATCACGGGTGAAATCGTTGGCAGTGAAGGGGTTTACCGCCAGGTTTTTGTGGGGTGTCAGCCAGACCATGTTGGCGCCGTCGTTGACGTAGACCTGGCCTGCATGGGGGTCCTCCGGCTCCGGCTCGACACGGGGCTGGCGGGGCAGCAGGCTCAGAATCACCGGCACGGCAATGGCCAGTGCGGCCAGCAGGATGGCCAGCGGCAGCAGACTGCGGCGTCTCCTGCGGCGGCTGCGGCGGCGGGGAGGGATGACGGTTTTTTCCATAGGGTTCACCGGCTTTCTCGTTGGAACACGTGGATGTCGAAGGCGATGCGGCAGTCCAGTGTATCAAGTTTACATAATCTTTCGACGCCGCTTTTCGGCGTTTTCCAGCAGTAGGGGGTCATGCCGAACAGCGCCTGAATATCGGCGGGATTGTCCAGATGGATGGTGTCCTCCACATGGCGGATGGTGACGTAGCGAAAGCCGCCGTAGGGCGTCTCCTTCACCTCGTTGGGGTAGGGGCGGTCATAGAGCACCTGCTTCATCTCCCAGAGGTGCATGGCGGAGGGGACCACGTAGAGGAAGTGACCCTCCGGCCGCAGGACGCGGCGGAATTCCTCGATGGCCAGCGGGGAGAAGCAGTTCAACAGCAGGTCGATACTTCCGTCCGCCACCGGCAGGCGGTAGGAGGAGGCCACAGCCAGCTCCAGCGCATGTTCCCGCTTGGCGGCCAGCCGGAGAATGAATTTGGAGATGTCTGTACCGGCCACGCGGGGCGTTTTACCGGCCTCACACAGGGCACGGTAGATGGCGGCGGTGTAATATCCCTCGCCGCAGCCGCTGTCCAGCACTGCGGGAGCGTTGCCGGTCAGAGAAACGGAAAGTTCACATAACGCATCGCGCAGCGGGGCGTAGTAGTCTCTGGAGAGAAAGGCGCTGCGGGCGGCGGCCATGGCCTTGTCGTCACCCGGGGCCTTGGAGTGCTTCCGATTCACGGGGAGCAGATAGGTGTGGCCCTCGCGGGCAATGTCGAAGCTGTGACCGGCGGGGCAGCGGTAGGCGCCGTCCTGCCGGACCAGCGCCCCGCCGCACAGGGGGCAGACGAACAGGCTGGTCATAGGTCGCGCCCCTCCGGCAGCGTCACGTCATGTATCCAGCGGCCCTTGCGGATGCGGTACCAGCACAGGGGACATTTCAGCAGGGACTCGGCTTGCACGGCGGCAGCCACCCACCAGCAGGAGGCGTCCATCACCAGTGCTATCACCGCCGTCAAAGGCAGGGCCACCAGCCACTGGGGGGAGATGTCCAGTGCGGCGGAGCAGAACACATCGCCTCCGGCGCGGAGCACGCCGGTGACGGCGGTGATGGAGTAGGCGTGCAGAGGAATGGAGGCGAAGCCGGTGACGGCCAGCGCCGTGGCGATCTGGGCTGTCTGGTCATAGAGCTTGAACAGGGGGAACACAATGGGCTGGAACAGCAGGGGCACCAGCGCCAGCGCGATCGCCGCCAGCGCCAGACCCACCAGGATGGTGACCCACAGCAGGGTGTGGCTCAGGTCCAGCACCTCCTGATGGCTCTTGCCCTCGCCGATGGCCTTGCCCACAATGACGGCGGTGGCGGCGCCCAGGCCGAAGCACACCACCAGGAACAGGCGGTTCAGGTTGCCCATGACGGCGTTGGCCGCCAGATACTCCACGGAGTTCACGGTGTAGCCCAAAATCACGGTAAGCATGCTGTTGCCAAGGCCCCAGGCGATCTCGTTGAGCAGTACGGGGGAGGAGTATTTGATGAACCGGCGGCACATCTCCCAGCCCGGGTGGAAAAAGGCCCGCAGGCGCAGGGGAATGGTCCTGCTGCGCAGGGCGCAGATAAGGCACACGGCGAACTCCGCCACGCGGCTGATGAGAGTAGCTACGGCGGCGCCCTCCACGCCCAGCATGGGGAAGCCCGCCTTGCCGAAGATCAGCAGGTAGTTCATGCCGGTGTTGATGACGGTAGACATGCCGAACAGCTTCATGCCGAAGGAGGAGTTCTCCACGCTGCGCTGGGCGCTGACGTAGATGGACGACAGCATGTTGAACACGTAGGAAAATCCGATGATGCGCAGGTACGGCGCGCCCAGCAGCGACAGCTCGTGCTTGTTGCTGAGCAAGTCCATGATCTCCACGGGCCAGAGGAAGAACGCCGCAGCCAGCACGGCGGCGATGCCCACGCCCAGATAGGCGGCTACACCCATGGCGCGGCTGATATTTTCCAGATCCTTTTTGCCCCAGTACTGGCTGATGAGGATTCCGACGCCGGACTGGACGCCGAATACAATGGAGATCAGCAGGAATACCGGCACGTTGGCGGTGGTGACGGCGGCCATTTCCGTGTTTCCCAGCTGGCTGACCATTAAAGTATCGATCAACCCAAGGGAAAACGTGATGAGATTCTGAAGTGCGATGGGGGCGGTGAGACGAGCCAGATAGCGATAAAAGCTCTTATCGCGGCGGAGTGCTTTCTGCATGATGAAGAACCTCTCAAAGCATGGGAAAACGGGCGGCCTGATGGGCTTTCAGCGCCTCATACAGGGCGTCCACGTCTGTTTCCGTATTTTCGGGGGAGAAGGAAATGCGGATGACACCGGCGGCGGTGCGCTTGTCAAGACCCAGCGCCGACACCACGTGGCTGGCCTTGCCCTGGTGGCAGGCGGAGCCCGCGGAGATACAGATGCCCTGGGTGCCCAGATCGGTGACGATATTGGCGCTGGGGTAGCCCGCCAGCGACACGGCCAGGATGTGGGGGGCCGTACCGGCGGCCACCGGCACCATGCCGGGGATGCTCAGCAGCCTTTCACGGCAGTAGTCCCGCAGGGCGGCCATATGGGCGATCTTGGCGTCATAGTCCGTCAGGCGCAGCTCCACCGCCTTGGCAAAGCCGGCGATCTGGGCGGTGGCTTCCGTGCCGGAGCGCAGGCCGCGCTCCTGCCCGCCGCCGGGCAGAAGGGGCCGGACATTCCGAAAGCGCTCCGAGATATACAGGGCGCCTACGCCCTTGGGTCCGCCCAGCTTGTGGGCGGACAGGCTCATCATATCCACGCCCCAGACCTCCGGCTCACAGGGGACCTTCAGAAAGCCCTGCACCGCGTCGCAGTGCAGCAGGGCGTGGGATTTTCGGTCACGCAGGAGCTGAGCCGTCTCCGCCACGGGGAAGATGCAGCCGGTCTCGTTGTTCACCAGCATCATGGACACCAGCACTGTGTCGTCCCGCAGGGCGCCCGCCACCTGTTCCACAGCGACATGGCCGGTGCGGTCAGGCTTCAGGTACGTGACCTCGTACCCCTGCTGTGTCAGCCAGCGGCACGGCTCCAGCACGGCGCTGTGCTCCACGGCGGTGGTGATGATGTGCTTGCCGGTGTGGCGTCCCTGCCAGATGGCGGCCTGTATGGCCCAGTTGTCCGATTCCGTGCCGCAGGAGGTGAAATACAGGCGCTCCGGCGGGCAGTGCAGCGCCCCGGCGATCACGGCGCGCCAGCCCTCCACGGCCTTTTTCATCTCCTGCCCCGCGGGATACTGGGAGGAGGGATTGCCGAAGTGATGGGTCAGCACATCGTACATGGTGTCAGCCACAGCGGCGGGTACCGGCGTGGTGGCGGCATTATCCAGATAGATCATGGGAAAAACCTCTCAATTTCATGGGCCGGAGGGCTTGCCACCGGCGGAAGTATCCAGTATAATAAAGCGTTACCATTGGACTGCTATCGCGGCGATAAAAGCGATACGATATATTATACCGATATTCGACGGAAAGTGCAAGGAGAATCCCATGCAGGCAGCTATCTATACCTTGGGATGCAAGGTGAATCAATATGAAACACAGGCCATGGAGCAGGAGCTGGTGCGGCGGGGTCACACACTGGTACCCTTCGACCAGAAGGCGGATGTCTACATCGTCAACACCTGCTCCGTCACCGCCGTCAGCGACAAGAAGTCGCGGCAGATGATCCGGCGGTGCCGGAAGCTGAACCCCAACGCGGTAGTGGCCGCCTGCGGCTGCTACGTGCAGACCCACGCGGAGGAGGCGGCGGGGCTGGACGTGGATCTCATCGCCGGTACCGGCGACCGCATGGCATTTCTGGACCTGCTGGAGCAAGTGGGCCGCGAGAAGCAGGTGACGATGCTGGACGACGCCCTGCGCCGCAGGGAATTCGAGGTGCTGCCCGCAGGCGGCATGGCGGAACGCACCCGCGCCATGCTGAAGGTGGAGGACGGCTGCGTCAACTTCTGCACGTACTGCATCATCCCCTATGCCCGCGGGCCGGTGCGTTCCCTGCCCAAGGCGGAGGCCGTGGCCCAGACGGAGCACCTGCGGCAGGAGGGGTATCGGGAGCTGGTATTCACCGGTATCGAGATCTCCAGCTGGGGCCGCGACCTGAAAAACGGGGAGAGCCTCATCGACCTTTTGGAGGCGGTGTCCGCCGCCGCAGGGGATATGCGGCTGCGGCTGGGCAGTCTGGAGCCCCGTACCATCACGGAGGACTTCTGCCGCCGTGCCGCCGCGCTGCCCCATCTGTGTCCCCACTTTCATCTGTCTTTGCAGTCCGGCTGTGACGCCACGCTGAAGCGGATGAACCGGAAGTACGATACGGCGCGGTTTCGGGAGTCGGTGCATCTGCTGAACCGGTATTTCCACCGGCCCGCCATCACCACGGATCTCATCTGCGGGTTTCCGGAGGAGACGGAAGAGGAGTTCGGCCAGACGCTGGCATTCATCGAGGAGTGCGGCTTCGCAGCCATGCACATCTTCCCGTATTCCATCCGCCCCGGTACCAAGGCGGCGGCCATGGAACAGGTGCCGCCCGCCGTCAAGGAGCAGCGGACTGCCCGGGCCGGACAGGTGGCGGAGCGGATGCACCGCGCGTATCTGGAGGGCTGCGTGGGGCAGGTGTACCCTGTGCTGTTTGAGCAGGCCAAGGACGGCCTCTACACCGGCCACGCCCCCAACTACATGGAAGTCGGCGTGGCGGCGGATGGGCTGCATAACGTTGTGAAGAATGTGAAGATCGTCGGAATCGATGGGGAGATACTGCGGGGGGAGTTGACATAATGGACCACTTTTTCGCCTATATCGACAGGATGCGCTACATCGAACGGTGGGCGCTGATGCGCAACAGCGTCCGGGAGAATATCCAGGAGCACAGCCATCAGGTGGCGGTGCTGGCCCACGCGCTGGCGGTGATACGGAACGAGTTTTTCGGCGGGCAGGTGGATGCCGGTGCGGTGGCCGCAGCGGCGCTGTACCACGACGCGGGGGAGATCCTCACCGGCGACATGCCCACGCCCATCAAATACTTCAATCCCGAGATACGGGAGGCCTACCGCAAGGTGGAGGAGGTGGCGGACCAGAAGCTGCTGGCCATGCTGCCGCCGGAGCTGCGGCCCATCTATGAGAACATCCTGCGCCCCGCCGATGCGGAGGTGGAGGAGCTGGTGAAGGCGGCGGACAAGCTCAGCGCCCATATCAAATGCCTGGAGGAGCTGAAGGCCGGAAACGAGGAGTTCCGGCAGGCGGCGCGGCAGACGGCGGAGGCGCTGGAGAGCTACGACATGCCGGAGCTGCGGTATTTCCGTGAGCACTTTTTGGGCTCGTTCCAGCTGACGCTGGACGAGATGGAGTAAATATCATCCAAAGAAGGAGTGAAGGACATGAAAGCGATCGTAACTGTGGTGGGTAAGGATCAGGTGGGCATCATCGCCGGTGTGTGCAACACGCTGGCGGCCTGTGAGATCAATGTGCTGGACATCAGCCAGACCATTATGGAGGGATATTTCACCATGATGATGGTGGTGGATCTGACGCTGTGTCAGGAGCCCTTTGACAGGCTGCGCACCGCCCTGAAGGAGTACGGCGAGGAGCGGGGACTGTCTGTCCGCATCCAGAGGGAGGACATCTTCGACGCCATGCACAAGCTGTAAAAAAGAGGGACACGCCATGCTGAGTTTGCAGAATATTTTCGATACCATCGACATGATCGACAAGCAGCACCTGGACATCCGCACCATCACGATGGGCATCTCCCTGCTGGACTGCGTCAGCGAGGACGCGGATCGCTGCTGCCGGAAAATTTACGACAAGATCTGCCGCCGTGCGGAGAAGCTGGTGCGCACCGGCGAGGACATTGAGAGCGAGTTCGGTATCCCCATCGTCAACAAGCGCATCTCCGTGACGCCTATGGCGCTGGTGGCGGGGAGCTGCGGCACCGAGGACTACGTGCCCTTCGCCATGACACTGGATCGGGCGGCCCACACCTGCGGCGTCAACTTTATCGGCGGGTACTCCGCTCTGGTGCAGAAGGGCTTCAGCAAGGGCGACGAGCTGCTGCTGCGGTCCATTCCCCAGGCGCTGGCCCAGACGGAGCTGGTGTGCTCCAGCGTCAATGTGGGCAGCACCAAGGCGGGCATCAACATGGATGCTGTGGCCCGTATGGGACGCATCATCAAGGAGACGGCCCACCTGACCCGCGCTCAGGACGGGCTGGGCTGTGCCAAGCTGGTGGTATTCTGCAACGCTGTGGAGGACAACCCCTTCATGGCCGGTGCGTTCCACGGCGTGGGCGAGGCGGACAGCGTCATCAACGTGGGCGTGTCCGGCCCGGGCGTGGTGTACCACGCTTTGCAGTCCTGCAAGGGGCAGCCCTTTGACGTGGTGGCGGAGACCATCAAGAAAACGGCGTTCCAGATCACCCGCATGGGTCAGATGGTGGCGGCGGAGGCGTCCCGGCGGCTGGATACGCCATTCGGCATCGTGGATCTGTCGCTGGCGCCCACCCCTGCGGTAGGCGACAGCGTGGCCCGCATTCTGGAGGAGATGGGCCTTGCCGTCTGCGGCACCCACGGCACCACGGCGGCGCTGGCCCTGCTGAACGATGCGGTGAAGAAGGGCGGCGTCATGGCGTCCGGCCACGTGGGCGGCCTGTCCGGCGCGTTCATCCCCGTGTCGGAGGACGAGGGCATGATCGCCGCCGCACTGGACGGCACCCTGACCATCGACAAGCTGGAGGCCATGACCTGCGTGTGCTCCGTGGGATTGGACATGATCGCCGTGCCGGGGAGTACCAGTGCCGAGACCATCGCGGCCATCATCGCCGATGAGGCGGCGGTGGGTATGGTGAACAGCAAGACCACCGCCGTGCGCATCATCCCCGTGGAGGGGGCCGATGTGGGCGACATGGTGGAGATGGGCGGCCTGCTGGGCTCCGCGCCGGTGATGCCGGTACACGAGGCGTCCAGCGCCGACTTTATCGCCCGCGGCGGACGCATCCCTGCGCCGCTGCAGAGCCTGAAAAACTGATGGTACGGGCGGCGAAAGAGCAGGATCTGCCCCACATCCTGACCATTTACAACGTGGCGCGGCGGTACATGCGGGCGCACGGCAACACCGCCCAGTGGGTGAACGGCTACCCGTCGGAGGAGCTGCTGCGGCAGGATCTGGCGGCGGGACAGCTGTACGTGCTGGAGGACGGAGGCGGCGTGTATGCCGTATTTGCCTTCATTCTGGGCGAGGACCCGACCTACCGGCGCATCCAAGGCGCGTGGCGGGACGACAGTCCCTACGGCACCATCCACCGGCTGGGCAGCGACGGCAGCCACCGCGGTGTGTTTGCGGAGACGGCGGCCTGGGCGTCCACACAGTGCGGGCACCTGCGAGCGGACACACATGCGGCCAACGATACCATGCAGCGGTGCATGGAGCGGGCGGGCTTTATGCGGTGCGGCGTCATCCATGTGGCGGACGGCACGCCGCGGCTGGCATATGAACGGACAACGAAATGAGGAGGAACGATGATGGACCCTATCTTTGAGATCGAGCTGGAGGATTGCCCTGTCTGCCGCGGCGTTGGCGCCATGCAGGATGAGCAGGGCTGGAGCGTCTCCGTGTGCTGCATGGACTGCGGCGCCGAGACCGCCCATGCGGAGTATCATACGCCGGAGGAGCGGCTGGAGGCCGCGCGGCGTGTGGCGCTGCTGTGGAACATGGGAAAGGTCGTCCACACCGGCGTGGGCGACTGAGCGAAATAGGCAAAGAGGGCTCCGCGGCATGGCCGCAGGGCCCTCTTTTGTGCCGGTGGAGAGACCATAGGCAGAACAGGAGAAAAAGTGCCCGAGGCCCATGGCCTCGGGCACTTTTCTGTTCAGGGCTGGGGCGTCAGGCCGTACCGGCTCATGGCGTCCCGCAGGATGGCCTCGGGGTCGCAGCCGTCCACGTCCAGATTCTCCGCCATCAGGAGCTCCGTCTCGGGGATGCCGAAGCACTCCGCACACAGGGCGCGGAGATAGTGATAGCTGAATCGCGGGTCGTAGGGGCCGCCGGAGGTGCTGACGTAGTATAGCTTCTGAGCGCGGCACAGGCCCACGGGGCAGCCCGCCTCATCGTAGCGGGTGACGATGCCGGTGATGTAGATGTTCTCCAGATAGAGCTTCAGCTGCGCCGGAAAGCACAGGTCCCACAGGGGCGCGGCCAGCACGATTTTGTCCGCCGCCGCGAACTGACGGGCGCAGCGGAAGAAATCGTCGTCATAGGCGCGGCGCGCCAGCAGGGCGTCGCGGCGGGCCAGGCGCTCCGTGTTCAGCGGCAGCAGGGGCAGATCGTAGAGTCGCAGCTCCTCGTAGTCTCCCAGCGTGGCCAGCAGGGCGCGGGCCAGACGGTCCGTGCGGGAGCCGGGACGGGCACAGGCGTTGATGTAGAGTGTCATAGCGGGCCTCCTTATCACAGGGCTTCAAAGTGGTAGCGGGGCTTGCCGAGGCTCTTTTTGCCGTACTCAATGGCCTCTGCAGGGCAGTAGCAGATGCAGGCCATGCAGTGGGTGCAGTCCTTGCCCCAGACCGGCTTGCCCTCCCGCAGAACGATGTTGTTGGTGGGACATCGCCGGACGCACTGGCCGCAGCCGGTGCAGGCATCACTGGCGGTGAAGGGCCCCGCCTTGACGCAGACGGCGTAGAAAATGGGGTTCACCGGCCCGCTCATGAAGCGGTCGTAGAGGTGATCGCGGGTGGGGGAGAAGGGCTGTCCGGCGCGGACGGCAGCGATGGCGCGGTCGATGTCCGGCTCCGCCCGGGCCACGATGCGGCGGGCCTCCTCCGCCTGGGGCACGCCGAACATGGCGATGTAGTTCTCCGGCATCACCAGCTGGGCCGTGCCCATGCAGGTCAGTCCCTTTTCGACGCAGAGCTGGCGGTTATAGTGGTTGGCGCGGCCGATCTCGCTGCCGCAGGTCATGACGAACCACGCCTGCTTTGCGCCGGTGAGCTCCGTGCGCAGCAGCCAGTCCCGCACCAGACGGGGGATGCGCCAGGCGTAGGTGGGGGTGACGATGACCAGACGCTCACCCGTTTCAACGGGCGAGGTGTCGCCGCTCCGGATGCGGTCATTCAGGGACAGCAGGGTGTCGCCCAGCGCGTCCGCCATGCGCTGGGCCGCGTGGCGGCTGTTGCCGGTGCCGGAAAAGTACAGGATCATAGGTGCCCCTCCTTGCGGTATTTTCCTGTATTGTACCAGCGGAGGGGCAGATGTGCAAGGGGGCTTTACGGGAGGTATCCGGCGGCTTCCTGCGTCAGCTCATCCAATATTGCGGTCATCGCAGCCTAACTACGATATAACAAAACGTGCCGCAAAAGTCAAACCGCATTTGAGAAAGAGAACGGAAAGAGAGCCGCCCTGAACACCATTCTCGGTGCCCAGGGCGGCTTTGATTCGTGCGCCTGCTCAGTCCTCGCGCTTGCGGCGGCGCAGCAGCAGCGCCGTACCGGTATAGCTGCCCAGCGCCGCTATGCCATAGGCCAGCAGGCCCGCATCGGCGGTAGTGGGGGAGGTCTTTTCGCCGTCATCCGGCACATGGCCGCTGTTGGAGGTGCGGCCATAGCCGATGGCGTAGGTAGAGAACTTGCTGGCGAAGATATGGATGCACTGGCCTTCGCGATCGACGTAGAACGTGCCCTCCGCGCCGGTGGTGCTCTGGGTCAGGAGCATGGCCTGCGCCTGACCGTTACCGTCCGCGTGACAGCGCGCCACGGTAACGCTGCGGCTGGTGTCGCAGGGGAGGATGATCTCCAGCACGGTCCCCGCGTCCTTCAGCTCCGAGAGCTGGCCGTTTCGGACCATGGTGAGGGTCATGTCCACGAAGCGCAGCGTCTTGTTCTTCACCAGCTCGCGGATGGCATTCTGGGCGGCGCTGCTGTCATCCTGCGGCCGCTCGCGGATGGTCATGCTGAGGGCGACGGAGGCATCGCCCATGTCGGAGAACTGCTTCTCGGCCTCGGCGTCCAGACCGCCCACCACCGTGTGCTCCGTAAGGTCGGTGGGGTCCGCGATCTCCAGCTCGCTGCTGACATCCTCGCGGGGGATGCGGACGGTCAGCACCGCGTCCTTGTCCACGATCTGGAGCTTGGCGGTGACGGTCTTACCGCTGTATGCTATCACCGCGTTGTATGTGCCGGGGAGCAGCTGGCCGATGTGGAAATGGCCGTCCGCGTCGGTAGCCTGAGACTGGCCGTAGATGTCCATACCCCTGCGGATGGTGACGACTGCACCCGCCAAAGGCTGCTCGGAGCTGTCGGTGATGCCGTATTCCAGCACCGTGCCGCCCACGTTGTAGGTCTTGCCGGCGGGTGCATTGACGGTGATGGCCGATGTGCCGCTGACGGCGGCATAGCGGCTGTCGTCCTCGGGGGTGAACACCCACTCTGCGTCATAGCTGCCGCTGGCGGGGCAGAAGGAGGGCTCCGCCCAAGCGAAGGTGCCCTTCACCACGGTGCTGCCGTCCTGCATGGCACCGGACAGGCGGATGGTGCCCAGCCGCTGGCCGTAGTCCAGTGTGGCCCTGCTGAGGGTGGGGCCGCCGGTGGGAACGGTCTTGTTCACCGCGTTGAGCCGCACCGTGACGGTGATGTCCTGATAGCTGCCGGTGGTGACGATGACCGTCACCGTGGCCACCAGACCCTCCGTATCGGTGTCCACCGCGTTGATGGCCAGCGTCAGCACACCCTTGTTGGAGAGGGTGCTGCGCATGACATCGTAATAGGTCTCATCGCCCTCGAAGTTCAGGCCGCCGTACTCCACCGCGCCCAGCTGGCAGCCGGCGGGCAGGATGGCGTCCAGCACCGCGCGGAGGTCCACGCTGTATGCGGCGGCGTAGTTGTTGGTCACATCCACCGTGACGGTGGGATCGGGCAGGACACCCTTGTCGATGGTGATGTCCACGCTGCCGGTGACGGCCTCGTGGCTGGCGGCCTCAGCCTTGTACCACACAGTGTAGGTGCCCACGGCGGAGAAGGCCGGTACGGCGGGACCGTAGATGCCGTTTTCCTCCGCGCTGTACGTGAAGGTGACGGCGGAGCCGTCCACGGTGGCAGCGGAGGCGGCCATCCGGGCGGTCTGGGCCTTGCCGTTGTAGGCCAGTGCGCCGTCCTGCCGGACGGAGACGTTGGTCAGCGCCGCCTTGCCGATGGTGATGGTAAAGCTGCCGGTGACAGTCTCATGGTTGGCGGCTTCGGCCTTGTACCACACGGTGTGGGCAGCCACATCGGTGAGAACCGGAACGGCATCGCCGTAGGCGCCGTCCTTTGCCAGACTGTACGTGAAGGTGACGGCGGAGCCGTCCACGGTGGCGGCGGAGGCGATCACCTGGGCGCTCAGGGCGGTACCGGTGTAGGTCAGGGCGCCGTCCTGACGGACGGAAACATCCGTCAGCGCGGCCTCACGTACCGTCACGGAGACGGTGCCGGAGGTGGTGGCGTAGCGGCTGCCGCTGGGCGTGAAGGTCCACTCGGCGGTCTGGCTGCCTGCGGGCAGGATGACGTCCGGCGTGTTCCAGACGAAGGTGCCCTCCACAACGGCGTCGCCGTCCCGCAGTGCGCCGGACAGCGCGATGGTGCGCAGCGGCTGGCCGTAGGTGATGGCGGCGGGCGTAAGGGTGGGCTGGCCGGTGGGAACGATACGGCTGTCCACCGTGACGGTGACGGTGATGGTGTAATCCAGATAGTTGTCCGCGCCGGTGACATGGACCGCAATGACGGCGGTCTTATCCGCGTTGGCCGGTTCGTTCCGGAAGGCGAAGCGGAGGGTGCTGCCGCTGACGGCGGGCGCGCCGTCCAGTACGCTGTCGGTATCGGTCACAACGCCCAGAGAGGCCGCGCCGCCGTCGGCGATGAGACTGCGCAGGTCCACGGAACCGGGGTTGCCGTACATGGCCGCACCGCTGGCGGGCACGTCGGCGTGAAGCGCCCTGTCGATGCGGAAGTAAACGGTGTCGGGGGCCAGCGCCAGCGTGTAGTTATCGGCCTTGAAGGCGCCGCGGTCCGCCAGCTTCAGGGAACCGATGGCGATGGCGTAGCTGTCCGCGTTCTCGCCGGAGGCTCTGGTCAGCGCACCGTCGAAGGCGGGGGACTCGCCGTTGGCCGCGGCAGAGACGGCGAAGGTCAGGGTGGGCTCGTCCTCGCCGTAGGTCTTGCCCTGACCGGCATCGGGAGTCACGGTGATGGCGGCCTTGGTGATGTCCGCCGTGATGCCGGTGGGCTGGGCGATCAGGGTGTAGTTGGCCGCGTCCGCGCCGGTGAGGGCGTAGCCGGAGAGAAGAACGGTCTTGCCGGTTCCCGCGTCGGCATCGGCAAAGGCGGCGGCGGCGCGGGACGCGTCCACGGTCACATCATCCCCGGCCATCAGACCGGAGAGGGCGGGTGTGCCGGTGATGACGGCGGCGGCAGTGCCGTCGTAGGTCTTGCTTTCCGCCTGCAGGCCGGTGATGGTGACGCCCTTCGGGGATACCCTCAGGGTGTAGGACGCCGCGCTCTGCTGATAGTTGGCGGTTTCCGCGGCGGTGGCGGTGATGGTGGCTTCGCCCGCCGCGTGGATGGTGACGGTGCCGTCGGAGGCCACCGTGGCCACGCTCTCGCGGCTGCTGGCGTAGGTGATGCTGCCGCCGTCCCTGCGATTGCTGGACGCCGCGTTGGAGAAGGCGTCGTCGCCGTAGGTCCTGGTCAGGCTGCCCTGCTGGGCGAAGGTCAGGGTCTGGGCCGCCTGGGCCACCGTGTACTGCACGGTCTTGTCGGCCTCAACCGTGGACAGCTGGTAGTTCTTGGCCTTGTCGCCGGTGAGACCGGTGGCGGCGGCGGTGTGAGTACCGGCGGTCAGCTCGCCGCCGGTGACGGTGACGCCGATCCGGTCGCCGTTGACGGCATTGCTGACGGTGGCGGTAATCGCACCCTCATCGTCGGCGTAGATACGGCCCTCCGTGTTGTGCCACGTCAGCGTGACAGTGCGGGGCCGCACCTCCAGCGTGCCGGGCAGGAAGGAGATGTCGTAGTTGTCGGAGGTCAGGCCGCCGGGGGTGATGGTATACTCGCCCACGTCGTCAAACTGGCGGTAGGTGTGGGCGTAGGTCGGCGTTCCGTCCAGATCGTCGATGTCCTCGCCGTTGACGAAGCCCTGGCAGCTCACGCCGTCGTGCATGGGAGCGGTGCCGTAGTCGATGACCGTGCTGTTGGCGGTCACCAGCAGGCGGACCTTTTCGATGGTGTAGGACACGCTGACGGAGGCTTCACCCAGTTGGATGCGGGCAATGTAGTCGCCGGCGTTGACCGGTGCGCCGGAGAGAGCGGTGGTATCCGCCGGCTTGGCGTAGTAGGTGATGATGGCGGCGTCGCCGGTGGTCAGGCTGCTGGTGCAGGACGCCGCGCGGGCCATGCCGTTGTAGAACAGGGTCTGGTCAGGGGCCGACAGCGTCACGCTGCCGCCATTGGTATCGGGGCAGGTGCCGTCCGCGTTGGTGCAGGCGGCGGTAATGGTGGTGCCGCTGGCGGTGTAGGCCCAGCTGTGCTGGTGCTTGCTGAGATAGAGCTTATCCTGCTCCTGCGTGACCACATAGCCCTGTCCGGCCGCATCCGGCAGGAAAATTTTGGTGCAGTCCAGCGCCGTGCTGGACGCACCGGCGGCGAATTGGACCGGCACATCGTCCGTGGGCTGGCGGGATGTGGTGATGCCGATGCGGGCCGCCTGGGTCAGGCTGGGATCGATGGTGAGGACTCCGGAGTCCAGATACACATTTCTGGTGCTGCCGGTGACGTTGGCATCGCCGCCGATGGTCAGCGAATTCCGGCTGGAGTTGAGGTAAATACCGGTCTGGCTGCCGGTGATCTTGCCGCCCAGCATACGGAAAGCGCCGTGGTCATCGTAGATGTATGCGCCGTACCGGCCGCCGGAGATGGTGCCGCCGTACATGGTGAAGCTCTGGCTGGAGGACACGCCGTTCACAGTCTCGCCGGGCGCGGCGATCCGGCCGCTGCCCCGGCAGTCGCAGAGCGTCAGGCCCCAGTGGTCATCCACCACCGCGGATACCGAGGTGTTCGTCGTGGTGATCTGCTTTCCGTTCAGGCAGAGGTTCACATCACCGGCCAGGAAGAGCCGGCCGTCCAGCTCGATGTCGGCGGCCAGATAATAATTGCCGGCGTAGAGCATGTACGAATCGCCGTTTTTGGAGGCATTGGCCCCACCGTACAGCAGCTTGCCGTCAACGGAGGTCAGGGGGATCCAGGCTGTATTGCCGTGGGCCGCGTCCGTGCAGTCCGATCTGCCGCAGACAGCGTGTTCGTGCAGGGTGCCGCTGGAGAAGATGACGCTGTCACCCATCAGCCGCTTCGTGCAGCCGGGATAGGCATCGCTGGTGAAATACGAGGTGGTATCCGCCGCCAGCCCCGTGCCGTCGGCGATGCGGACATAGCTGCCGTCGATGACGGGGTCTGCCGTGGTGACGCCGATGCTGGCGCCGCTCTCCAGCGCGCCGCCCACATGAATGGTCTCGCGGCGGCCCAGATAGACGTTGTTGGCCGCGCCGTCCTTGCCCAGGTTGCCGGTGATGCACGGCGCGCCGGACACGGTGAGCTTGTTGCCGGCGCACACGCCGCCGCCCTTGCTGTTGCCGGAGGTGTTGCCGGAGATGGTGCCGCCGGTGATGGTACACGCGGCGCTCAGGATGACGTACACGCCGCCGCCATATTCCGCCGCCGTGTTGCCGGAGATGGTGCCGCCGGACATGTTGAAGACATAGGCCGCGTACACACCGCCGCCGCGCTTGGTGGCGTAGCCGGTGACCGCGGCATCGGTGGTGAAGTTGCCGGAGACAGAGCCGCCGGTCATGTTGAACGTACCGGCCGTATATACGCCGGCGCCATCCTCATCGGACGAGTTGCCGGAGACCGTGCCGCCGGACAGGGTGAACGCGCCGCTGTATACGTATACACCGCCGCCGTATTTGGCCTTGTTGCCGGAGACACTGCCGCCCAGCATGCGGAACGTGCTGCGGGTCATGTATACGCCGCCGCCCTTTTCGGCGGCGCTGTTGCCGGAGATGCTGCCGTCATACATGGTGAAGGTGCCGTCGGGGTCCAGATACACGCCGGTACCGGTGAGCCCGTCGGCGTGGGTGATCCTGCCGGTGCCCTTGCAGTCGCTGAGGGTGAAGCTGCCGCCGTTGGCCAGCTTGATCGTGTTGGCGCCGTCCTTGCTGCAGATGATGTCGTAGCCGTTCAGGCACAGCACCACGCCGTCCACAGGCTGCCACTCGCTGCTCTGCGTTACGGACTGGGTCAGGTAGTAGTGACCCGCCTTGGTGATCTCGCTCAGGGAGGAAACGGCCGTCCAGGTCAGGACATCGGTGTGCGTCTCCCCGTCATGGCTGCATGCCGTGCCGCAGAGGAGGTGCTTGTGGGGCAGGCCGTTGTAGAGGTTGATCTCGTCGCCCTCCCGCAGGATGCCGTACTGACCGCCGGCATCGCTGGTGATGTTGCCCTCGTAATAGCCATTGTCCGCGCCGGTGGCAACGGCAATATGCTCACCGATGGCGGGCGCAGCATCAGCGGTCACGCCGATGCGGGCGCTCTCGGCCAGGCCGCCCTCGCCGATGGCGAAAGTCGTGCCTGCGGTATTGCCCTTGGCCAGCTGAACATTGCAGGCGCTGCCGTCATTGTCGGTGTTGCCGGTGATGGTCACGCTGCCGGAGACGGTGAAGACGCTTCCGCTGCCGACATACACGCCGCCGCCACCGTACTTGGCGGTATTGCCGGAGATGCTGCCGCCGTACATGCGGAAGGGACTGTTGGCGAAGACATACACGCCGCCGCCCGCGCCATTGGTGGCGGTGTTGCCGGTGATCTCACCGCCATACATATTGAATGCGGTGCCCTTGCCCCCGCTGTTGGCTCCGTTGTCAAGAAGCACGCCGCTGCTGTGCTGGCTGACATTTCCGGAGATGCTGCCGCCGTACATGTTGAAGGTGCCGATGGCATATACGCCCTGACCGCTGTATTTTGTGCCGTCGGTCTGCTCCGCGTGGGTGATCCTGCCGTACTCGGCGCTGCCGCCCTTACAGTCGCAGAGGGTGAAGGTATAGTCTTTGCGGACCATGATGGTATAGCCATGGTTTGTATTGATGATGCTGTGGCCGTTGAGGCAGAGCACCACACCGTCGGCGGGCACCCAGATATCCGTCGTTTCGATGTCCTGAGTCAGGTAGTAATAGCCCGCTCTGGTGATCTTCGTCAGGTCGGAAACGGCCGTCCAGGTCAGGATCTTGGTGTGCGTCTCCCCGCCATGGCTGCATGCCGTGCCGCAGAGGAGGTGCTCGTGCGGGATCGCGGTCAGCGTCACCTCGCCGGCACGGTTCAGGTCGAACTTCATTCCGGAAGCGTCCGAGATAAAGTGATCGGTGAGCTGGTCGGCTGTCACATCCGGCATTTTGGCTTTCCAGCCTTTGGTGATCAAACCATCGTGACCGCTCCCCAGCGTCACGCCCAGCTTCGAACCCTCCTTCAGCGCTCCGTCCAGGACAAAATGATCACTGGGGTAGCCGCTTACTCTGCCCAGGCAGACGTTATTGGCCTTGCCGTCTGTGGTGGAGTTGCCGGTGATCTTTACCGCGCCCTTGACATAGATGCGGTCGTTGCGCGTATACACGCCGCCGCCGGCCACAGCGGCGGTGTTGTCGGTGATCTCGCCGCCGTACATATAAAACTTGCCGTAGCTGTTCCAGCCCACGCCGCCGCCATAGTCGGCGCTGTTGTTGGAGATGCTGCCGCCGTACATGGTGAACGACTGGCCTCCGATGGTCACACCGCCGCCGCCCTGGGCGTCGCTGTTGCTGATGCTGTTGCCGCTGATCTCACCGCCGTACATGGTGAAATAGCCGCCGCTCGTATCCACACCGCTCCTGTTGTTGCCGGTAATGCGGCCGCCGTACATATTGAATTTATTCTCGGTACGCACCTCTACGCCGACACCGCTGGCGCCGCTTGTATGGGTGATCTCACCGTAGGTGCCGCTGGTCCCCTTGCAGTCGCACAGGTTCAGCGTCGCCGTCGTCTGCTCATTGCTGACATAGATCGTGCGCTTAGCGGTGGTCTGGATGCTGTGGCCGTTCAGGCAGAGGTAGACTGTCCCCGTGGCGGTGGCGATATAAGCGTCCTCCAGATCGAGGTCGGTGGTCAGATAGTAGTCGCCCGCAGGGAGCCTGTAATAATATCCGACAACGGTATTGTCGGAGGTTTTGAGTTCTCTTTTCTCCCATACCGTGCCGTTTATTTTCAGTCCCTCAGCGTCCTGCGAGATCGCATTGTCGGAGAAGGAGATGGTTTTGGTGTGGGAGCCATAGGTGGCTAACCACTTCTCGCAGCCCTTGACGCCGCAGACGCAGTGGGCGTGTTCACTGCTCTCCGCGCGCAAGGCCCATACGGACAGCGCATCGCGCTCCTCCTGGTCCGGCGCGGCGGTGTCCTTGCCGATGGTGTAGGCGCCGCCGGTATCGGCGGTGCCGCCTGCCGTCTGTGCGGCGGCATCGGACGTCTCTGCGAATGCCGCCGTGGGCAGCATGGTCAGGCAGAGCGCCAGTGCCATGAACAGACTCAATACTCGTTTCTTCATGTGGGCCTCCTTCAGCGTACGTGCTCGCATTTTTTCGGTCATGCGCAGACATGCGGATGGGCAGCCCCAACTGCCCGTGAAAAATCCTTGCATATTTACCGATTTTCTGTATGATGGTATCATACACCGTACGTTAACGTGCGATGCAAGAGTTTTTTTGCGTTTTCAGGGGGATTTTATGAAAAAAGAACGAGATCTGTTTTCTATCGGCGAAGTCGCGCGGGCGCTGAACATCACACGCCGCGCCATCCTCTACTACGAGGAATTCGGGCTGATCCGGCCGGATGTCAAGGACGGCGCCACGGGAAACCGCTACTATACCATTGATACCTTCGTCAAGCTCCGGACCATCCGCATCCTGCAGAACCTGGGACTGTCCCTCAGCGATGTCCTCGGATATTTTGACGGCGACTTCGCGCTGGCGCCGCTGATCCGGCGGCTGGAGGCGCAGCGGGACGAGCTGGACCGGCATATCGAGAGCCTGCGGGAGCGGTCCGGCGCGGAGCCGCCGCAGGTGAAGCTGATCCGACTGCTGCCGCAGACCGTCTATCGCCGCGTGTGCGCGGCGGCCACCGTGGCGGAGCGGACGACGCTGCTCCGCAGCACTGCGCTGGAGGGGATGCGGCTCTATGGCACAGACATCTCCCACCGGATGTACCTGGTGGAGTCGCCCATCGACAAACCGGATCAGGTGGCGTTCTGCGTGGCTATCCCGCCGGAGAGCCGGGGGGAGTACGTGGAGACCCTGCCGGCAGCGCCGGCCCTCAGTCTCTACCACCACGGTGCGTATGAGCAGCTGCCCGCGGCGGTGAAGCAGCTCCTGACCTGTGCACGGGAACAGGGACTTACGCCTGCGGGCACGATCCGCCGTATTTATCTGGAGGGTCCGCCCCAGCACAAGGACCCCGCAAAGTTCATCACACAGGTACTTCTGCCGGTGCTGGAGCGGTAGGGGGCGATCGACGGCTTCACCGCCGCGTCAGAATTCTTCACACCGAATTCCTATTGGATGCAGGGCGCCCAGGGCATGAACGATTCCGGCCCCTCATAAGTAAAACCTCCTATTGCGGTATACTGGTAAAGGGTTGGCAACCACATTACCAGAGCAATAGGAGGTTTTATACAGATGAGGAGCTCTGCGGAGGAATCCGTCAGGCACTCTTTATTGTTTACTTCTCGATGACCACCTTGCCGTCCCGCAGCCGCACGTGTGCGGTGTCGCCGGACTTCAGCTCGCCCTCCAGCATTTTCTCGGCCACAGCATCCTCCACCATGTTCTGGATGGCACGGCGCAGGGGCCGCGCACCGTACTGGGGATCGAAGCCGTCCCGGGCCAGCTCGGCCACGGCGTCGTCGTCCGCTGCCAGCGTGATGCCCTGCTGGGCCATGCGCGCGCCGGTAACGTCCAGCATACGGCGGGCGATCTGGCGGATGTTGTCCTCCGTCAGCTGACGGAACACGATGATCTCGTCGATACGGTTCAGGAACTCGGGGCGGAACGTCCGCTTCAGGTCGGCCATCACGGCGTCGCGGATGCGGCTGAACCGCACCTCCTCGGACTCCTTCTCGCCCTTCTCGCTGCCGTCGAAGCCAAGGCGCGCCGCGTCGGCGGTGATGTTCTTGGCACCTACGTTGGAGGTCATGACGATAATGGTATTCTTGAAGTCCACCTTCCGGCCCTGGGAGTCGGTGACGATACCGTCCTCCAGGATCTGCAGCAGGATGTTCCACACATCCTCGTGGGCCTTTTCGATCTCATCGAACAGCACCACGGAGTACGGCTTCCTGCGCACCTTCTCGGTGAGCTGGCCGCCCTCCTCGTGGCCCACGTAGCCGGGAGGCGAGCCTACCAGACGGGACACCGTGTGCTTCTCCATGTACTCGGACATGTCGATACGCACCATGGCGTTCTCGTCGCCGAACATGGCCTCGGCCAGCGTCTTGCACAGCTCGGTCTTGCCCACGCCGGTGGGGCCCAGGAACAGGAACGAACCAATGGGCCGCTTGGGGTCCTTCAGACCCACACGGCTGCGGCGGATGGCCTTGGCCACCGCGTTGACGGCCTCGTCCTGGCCTACCACACGCTGGTGGAGCTTCTCCTCCAGCTTCAGCAGGCGCATGCTCTCGTCCTCGGTGAGACGGGTGACGGGGATGCCGGTCCAGCCGGCCACCACCTTGGCCACGTCGTCAGCGGTGACGCTGCCGCGGTTCTGGGCCATCTGCTTGCGCCAGTTGTCCCGCTCGATCTCCACCTGCTCCTGATAGTCCTTCTCGATGTCACGCAGCTGCGCGGCCTTCTCAAAGTCCTGTGCCGTCACGGCCTCGGATTTCTCGCGGTGCAGCGCCGCGATCTTCTCCTCCAGCGCCTTCAGGTCGGGGGAGGAGGCTTCGGCGGTCATGCGCACCTGGGACGCGGCCTCATCCATCAGGTCGATGGCCTTGTCCGGCAGGAACCGGTCGCCGATATACCGCTTGGACAGCTGCACAGCAGCCTCCAGCGCCTCGTCGGTGATGGTCAGCTTATGGTGCGCCTCGTACTTGTCGCGCAGACCCTTCAGGATCTCCAGCGTGGCCTCCGGCGTAGGCTCGCCCACGGTGACGGGCTGGAACCGGCGCTCCAGCGCGGCGTCCTTTTCAATATACTTGCGGTACTCGTTGAGGGTGGTGGCGCCGATGACACGGATCTCACCGCGGCCCAGTGCCGGCTTGATAATGTTGGCGGCGTCCACGGCGCCCTCGGCGGAGCCTGCGCCCACGATGGTGTGCAGCTCATCGATGAACAGAATGACGTTGCCGGCCTTCTTCACCTCGGCCAGGGTGTTCTTGATGCGCTCCTCAAACTCGCCGCGGTACTTGGTGCCTGCCACCATGCCGCTGAGGTCCAGGGACAGGAGCTTCTTGTCCAGCAGCTCCTCGGGCACGTCGCCGGAGGCGATGCGCTCGGCCAGTCCCTCGGCGATGGCGGTCTTGCCCACGCCGGGCTCACCGATCAGAACAGGGTTGTTCTTGGTGCGGCGGGACAGGATCTGGATGACCCGCTGGATCTCCTTGTCACGACCGATCACAGGGTCCAGCTTGCCGGAGCGCGCTGCCTCGGTAAGGTCGCGGGTGAACTCGGCCAGCGTCTTGTTCTTCTTATCGCCCTCACGGTTGGCGGCGGCCGCACCGCCGGCGGCTGCGTGAGGGGTATCATGCAGCTTCTTGACGATGCTGCTGTACATCTTATTGGGATCCACACCCATGGTGCGCAGGATGCGCAGAGCCATGTTGCCGCCCTCGCGCAGGATGCCCATCAGCAGGTGCTCCGTGCCGATGTAGCTGCTGCCCATGCGGGCGGACTCGGACACAGCCAGCTCCACCACGCTCTTGGCACGGGGAGTCAGCCCCTGACTGGGCGCGGCGCCGGACATCCCCTTGCCCACGCTGCGCTGCAGCACGGAGCACACCATCTCATCGGTGACGCCATACTCCGCCAGCACGCGGTGGGCGATGCCCTCCTCCTCGCGGATCAGGCCCAGCAGCAGATGCTCGGAGCCCACGTAGCCGTGGCCCATCTCCTCCGCCGCTTCCTGACTCAGACGCAGGGCCTCCTCGGCCCGGGGGGTGAATTTATTCTCGCTCATAAATAAGCACTTCCTCTCTTACTGTCGTGTTCCGCGCCGGGCTTACTTTTCCAGCGCCTTCAGCTCATCCCGCAGCTTGGCCGCTTCCTCGAAGCGTTCCTCCTGCACTGCCAGATTCAGCTGGGTCTGCAGCGCGTTGCGCTTGCGCTGCCGGGTCAGGGCATCCTGCTCGTCTCTGGGCAGCAGGTCGCCGGTGTCCTCCTGGGCCGGTGTGCTCTCCCGCGCCTGCCCAAGCACATCCACCGGTTCAGGGAACTCGGTGAGCATGCGGGAGCCCAGCCCGCTGAAGAACGGCTCCAGCATCCCGAAGGGACGGGAGAAGAAATCTCCGAACAGGCCGCCGGTCATACCGGCGGAGCGGAAGGAGTCGGTGTAGCCCAGCTCCTCGGCGCACTGGGGACACAGGTGTACCTGCGTCACCTTGCCGTTGATATTGCTCTTATAGTAGAACGTTGCCTCGTTCTTTCCACAACGATCACATCTCATAATCGTAACCTCCTTGCTGAAAAATCAGACTGAATGGATCAGGATCTGCTTGAAAATATCGGCCCGCAGTCCGCTGCGCTGCTCCTTGGGGACGCTGCGCAGGGCCCGCTCGCCGGTGGCAGCCAGCATGGACTGGCCCAGCTCACGGCTGATGGCCTCGGAGTCCACCAGATTCTGGGTGATGGCCCGGGCGCTGGCGTAGTCCAGCGTATCGCCGATGGTGTTGATAACGTGCATCAGCAGCGTCTGCCGGTCCACCTGCACCCGCGTGATGCGGATGTAGCCGCCGCCGCCCCGCCGCGACTCCACAATGTAGCCGTGCTCAGGGGAGAAGCGGGTGGACATGACGTAGTTGATCTGGCTGGGCACGCAGTTGAACCGCTGTGCCAGATCGCTGCGCTGGAGCTCCAGCGCGCCGCCGGCCTCGTCCAGCTCCTGCTGGATGAACCCGGCGATGAGATCGGAGATACCCATGCTTGCCTTCCACCTTTCTGCAAAATCGATTTTGACTTTGCCTTTCTTTGACCTTGACCATAGTATAGCACGCTTCGCACTTTTGTCAATAGTAATTTTTGACTTTCTTTGACCAAAAGTGTAAACGTTTTGTGAACAGGATTTTTCGGGAGAGATGCGCTGTCCCCATCGCGCGGCCGCGCCCATTTCTTCCGCTGCTGAAAGAAATGGGGCCGCCGGAGACAAAGCATCAGAGCGGGATAGGATCCCGCCTCTATAAAACACGCATTGCCGTCCGCGGAGGCAAAAGAAGAAAACCACCCGACAGGGTGGTTTTCTTTCCAGAGGTGTCATCCGGATTTGAATCGCCGCGTTGTCCCAACGCCCGTTTCCATGACCTGCGTCACTCCTACGCCGTTGCCGCGATTCGAGCCGGGGACGACATCAAGACAGTGCAGGGAAATCTGGGCCACGCCACAGCGGCCTTTACGCTGGACGTATACGGCCATGTGACTGACCAGATGAAGCGCGAAAGTGCCGACCGCATGGAGCGTTTTATCCGCACAGTTTCCGCCGGTTGACCCCATAAGGCTAAAAATAAGGCTAAAACCTGCTTTTGGGCATGAAAAAACTCCCGAAACACAGGTGTTTCGGGAGTTTTGGCTGTCATAACTCAACACTATAGATTTTTTGAAATTTGCTTTTAAAAAACGTCGTATGACAGCAAGAAAAACTTGATGCACAGAACTCACTTGTCTTTTGATTCTTCAGTTGTGTCAGAGACTGCTCCTTCCAGCAGATCTGTCACTACCTGATTAAGCTGTGCGGCATTC
>UQZR01000013.1 GCA_900545585.1 uncultured Eubacteriales bacterium | reverse complement strand
TTCCTCACCACCAACGCAAGGCACACCAAATACTGCGGCGGCTATGCACCGGGGGACAAGCTGCACCGCACTTGCCGACAGATCGGCAACCTGAAAGGCAGAGAACAACGGGAGCTTGCGGACGATCATCCGGTGAAACAGATTTATGAGAAACGGCTGAACACCATAAACCGCTATGTGAAGCGTGGTACTCTGGACGCTGATCTTGCAGAGGTTATGAAAAAGCTGGCAAAGGATAAAATGCTTCGAGCGCTGAGCAATGTCGCCTATGCCAAAGGTGATTACGAAAAAGAGATGGGACAGGCTGCTTTGAAGAAAGAAGCAAAATTACGGACGAAATGAGGAATATGTAATGGCACAGAAATATGATTTAACTGATATTGGGAATGCGCTTAGCCGGGTTATGGACAATCCTATGACCAAAATAATCCGTTCTGGCTCTATTGGTGTGTTGGGCGTAGTAAACCCAGTTGCGGGAATTGTAGGCGGAATAGGAAATGATCTTCTATCTGAATACAATACCTTCAAACTCGGCCATCTACTGAACGGTCTTGCATCTGGCTTTAATCTCGAAAGAAGATTGAACGAGCTTTACAACTATGTAAACTCCAGCCCGGAAAAGGCTATTATCGTAGCCAATCTGTTCAAACAAACCGTAAATGCAGAATGCCCAAAGGTTTGCGTTATTTATGGTCTAATTCTTGCAAACCATTTAGAAACACTTACAGAATTCACGCACGAAGAATTGATTGTCTGTAAAGCTTTGGAAAACGCTACGGATTATGATCTGAAGAATTTCAAAGAAATAATGGAGAACTATCTTAAGCCAACATCAAATGGAAGAAGAATTGTATTTCCAAAAGACTTTGCAGATATTGCTGCTTTCACCACCACATGCGATTGGTGTGTATATAATAGAATCTTTGTTTCTCGCACAGCAGAGTGGGGTGAAATGGAAGAAGGCATTTTGGATATGAGCACGTACTATTACGAGGCAAATCCTGCATCTGTTCTTCTGGATAATATAAATGCTGCAAGACAAACTTGGAATTATGGTTAATTATTCCCGCTGATTACTTAGAAGGGAGGTGCGCTATGCTAAATGATTTTTCGTGGAACATGACCGGATACATACCGAAGCACCAAGTTAATCCACACGGTGACGGCATCATCCCCTATGTGGCAGAGCGCATCTTCCAACTGGAACCGGAACCGCCAGCGGTGGACAGTCTGAATGAATATATCCTGTCTGCTTTGCGGGAAAAGAATTTGCTATATTTTTCGTTCTTTCTGCACCACTACGAAACGCAGCTCAACAAGCGCATCAAAGGCTTTCTCAGTGTGGACGGCGGCAATCTGTACGACACAGACCGATTTATCGATATAAAGCTCTCCTGCCGGGAGCAAATGCTCCAAAAGCTGATGGACTATGATCCTGCCAAGGGTGCGGAGTATGCTACATACATCTATCCGTTCATCTGGGATTCTATGCTCCGTTTCCGCATGGGCGAAGAAAAATGGTCGGTATCCTCTCTGACCAATTACAAAATGGTGCGATCAATGGCGTGGCTGTACCATAACACCAAAGATGCGGTCAACCAGTTTTCCAAGAAGTATAACTGCGACCTTGCTCTTGCGGAAGAATATCTGAAAGTTGTCCGTGGAATCCGCAACCAGCAGCCGTTCTATATAACGGACGAGGACGGCGAGGAAACAGGCGAGGATATAGCCCTTGACGATAGCTGGAACTATACCGACATCCTCTGGAACGGCATACAAGCAGAAAAGGTACAGCGGGCATTTGAGAAGCTGAATTACCGGGAACAGACCTTGCTCGAAAAACGGTTAGCAATCTGTATGACCTGCGGGCGAGTTGGCTCATGGAAGAACCGCCCCACTTTTGAAGAATTGGCGATTATGTTTGAGGGCAGCACAGCCAGCGGTGCAGAGCGAGCCTACCGGAAAGCGGTGGACAAACTGACAGAACTGCTGGTTGCCGAAGGTGCGCTCCATGCTGTCCGGCTGAAACAGAAAACCAAAACCAAGCGCAAAAAGAAAATCGCCGCCGCAATCTACGAATATCAAGCAGACTGCGACGGCGAATGGGGCGAAATTTCAGTTGATTTTGAGAACGGCACAGCAGAGATTATCCGACTTGCTGATTGGGATACAATTAAAACGAACTGGTTTGCCAAGGAGGCGATCCGGTATATTTTATCATTGTCGCCTGATGCTCTTACAAAATATATGCTCGTCCCCCTTGAGCCGCCACTTATATCTTGAATCCTTACAACCACTGTAAGTGGTATTTGCTGTGTTCCCATGCTATCATTTTATTACAAATGATAGGAGGTATTCACATGAAACCCATTTTGAATATTGAAAATTTAACAAAAATCTATGGCAATGTGCCAAGTCAAACAAAGGCACTGAATGGGATCACCTTCCAGGTGATGCCGGGAGAGTTTCTCGGCATTATGGGAAGCAGCGGTTCCGGTAAATCCACACTGCTCAATTGTATTGCGACTGTGATTCAACCCACAGGTGGAAGCATTCAGGTGGAAGGCGATACTCTGCAATCCCTCAAGGGAAAGGCTCTTGCAGAGTACCGTGGCAAAAAAGTTGGTTATCTATTCCAGAACTTTGAATTGCTGGACAACCTGACTGGCAGGGAAAACATCCTGCTCCCGACTTCCTTGCATGGGGTATCCGAAGCAGAAAGCAGCCAGCGGCTGAAGCAGTTGGCTGACTATCTGGAAATCACTGATGTTCTGGATAAGTTTCCGTCCAAGATGTCCGGCGGCCAGCGTCAGCGTGTTGCGGCAGCAAGGGCTCTGATCTTACATCCCCAAATGATCCTTGCCGATGAACCGACGGGTGCGCTGGATTCTAAGAACGCAAGAAGTCTTATGGAGAAGCTGTCCGGCCTGAATCGTGACGAACAAGCTACGATCCTGATGGTAACCCATGATTCCAATGCCGCCAGCTTCTGTAAGCGCATCCTGTTCATCCAGGATGGCGTGATCTTTCATGAGCTTCGGCGTGGAGACGAAAGCCAGCAGGAGTTCTACGGGCGCATCCTGAAGGTGATGGCGCAACTGGGAGGGGGCAGCGCAAATGTTCTCTAATCTCATTCTTCGGAACAGCCGCCGCAGCCGAAAGGAAAACGGTCTGTTTTTCAGCTCCCTGGTGATTTCTATTGTTGCCTTTTACATGATTCTTTCCATCTCCACTCAAGATGTGATGCTCTTTTTGCAGAAAATGGAGAGTGACGCAGTTGACAAACTCCTGCTTCTGATTCCTGCGTTTTATGGAATGACCCTCGGTATTCTGTTCTTTTTGATCTATTTTGCCTGCAAGTATCAGTTCGAGCGCAGACGGCATGAGCTTGGTGTTTATCTAATGTTGGGGATGCGTAGAAGTAAACTGTTTGGTATGCTTCTGGCGGAAGATTGCCTGACCAGTATTCTTGCCATGCTCATAGGCTTACCTGTGGCTGTGGTGCTTTCAGAAATTGTCAGTCTTGTCACCGCCAAGCTGGTAGGCATGGGGATCATCGGTCATCAGTTTTCTTTATCCTGGTCTGCGATTGAATGGACGCTGGCAGGATTTCTGGCAATTAAGCTGACGGCACTTCTGATTTTGAGTGGACGAATCAGCCGCCAGGAGATCGGTACTTTGCTATCCCAGCCAACGAACCGCCCCAAAAAGCAAATGCCATCTGTTATCTATGGACTGGCTGCTATATGCGGAAGTGTGATGTTGGCAGTGGCTTACTACATGGCGATTCAGGGAATTGCATGGACAAAGGTAAGTATGATGGGACTGACTTTGCTGTTGGGCATAGTTGGTACGATGCTGCTTTTCTATGGGATGCGTGCGCTGATTGCTTTGATTGTTAAGAAAGGAAAAGGAAATAAGCAGCTTCATGTATTTACCTTCCGGCAGATTCAGGAGAATGTCATTCATCAGTCAAACTCCATGGCCATCAGCTCCCTGCTGATTCTGGCGGCGCTGTGTTGTTTTGGTGCGGGCGTAGGAATTGCAGGAACGAATAGCCTGTCTTCTGGCCATGTAATCGACTATACTTTTGAAGATCATACTGCAGAAGATTCATCGCAGGTTCTTCCGAATATAAAGGCAGTCCTGAAAGAAAACAGTTTGGAAAATCAATTTTCAGAGCTTTTTGAAATGAGGGTTGGGCGTATTCGCACCACAGAAGATTATGATAATGCCTACAGCATGGACGCTGTTATGGACTCTCTTCGGAGCCTGCCCCAGTCGGAAGACCGGGATGTCCTTCTGAACAATCTTGGTTATGCCACATACCCATATTTGATTTGTTTATCGGACTATAATCGTTTGTTGGAATTGTCCGGCAATCCGGCTCTCCAATTAGGCGAAAAGGAGGCCACTGTCTATATTGATACAGAGTTTACTACGGCAAGCCGTACCGCAATGCTGAACCAAGTATTGGCCGGGCAGCCCAAGGTGGAACTGGATGGTAGTCCGATTCATCTTACAGGAGAGGTTCAGTCTGTGAATTTGGTCACGGACCGTTCTATAACCTTGTCCTTTGCATTGATTCTTCCGGATGAAGCATTCCTATATTATAGTCAGGGAATGTATGATACCTATGTCAATGCGGTGCTCAGTGAGCAAGCTCTGAATGGAAATAGCCTTATGACTGCCTATTCCGATCTGAACGAGAAGCTGGACAAAATAGGTATCGAATATGAAAGCTATCTTCAGAATATGGGCCGCCAGCTTTTCTACACCGTAGCATCCATCTATATTACCCTCTATCTGGCGATTGTGTTCCTGGTGGTTGCCAACACCATTGTGGGTGTTCAGTTCCTGATGAGCCAGCAGAAAACCGGGCGCAGATACCAGACCCTGATCCGCCTGGGAGCCACTTACGAAAGCCTTTGCCAGTCTGCCGGAAAGCAGATTGCGTGGTTTATGGGACTTCCTGTATTGGTTGCAGCTGTCAGCAGTCTGTTTGGAGTCAGAGCGTTGTTTACAGGGATACTCTCGTCCCGAACCCGTGGGACAGTGCCTGAAATGCTGCTTGTATCTGCTACTATGATTTTGCTGCTTTGCGTGATAGAATATATTTATATGAGAGTGGTCAAGCACTCCAGTGATCGGTATTTGCTGACACTGATGCAGCCGCAGAGAGAAGAATAATTTGGAAGGAGGTGCTGTCGTGAAAAGAATTGCTGTTGCGGAAGATGAAGTCTATATGCGGGAAGAACTCTGCAATATGCTCCAAAAGGACGGGTATCTTGCGGAGGCAATCACCGAGTTTGAAGATGCCGCTCGGCTCCTGGCAGCCCTCCGTCCTGACCTTGTGATCTTAGACCTGAATTTGCCGGAGATCAGTGGCTTTCAAATCTGCCAGGAACTAAAGAATAAAACCGCTATCCCCGTCCTGGTACTAACTTCCAGAGATCAGGTAAAGGATGAACTGCAAGCGTTCCACTTGGGTGCCGATGAATATTTGACGAAGCCGTGCAGAAAAGACCGGCTTCTTGCCAGGGTATCCAATATTCTCAAAAGGTATGAAGGCCGTACCAATCTCATAGAGGGACCAGATTTCCTGTTAGACCAGCAGACCTACACGCTTTATATTCATAATACCTCTGTCGTGCTTCCAAAAAATCAGGGAAAACTGTTGGTTGCTCTTTTGTCCGGCGGCGATGCTCTGGTCACGACGGAGCAACTTTGCATAGCACTATGGGGAACCACGGAATACATAGACGAAAATGCCTTGCAGGTTAATCTGACCAGGCTGAAAAAGACGATGTCCGGTCTTGAGATGAAGCAGCGAATCGTTGCGGTTCGTGGGATGGGCTATCGTCTGGAAACGGGGGTGGCTCCATGAAGCAGCTTTGGCGCATAACAGAGCGATACTACCCCTGGCTATTGTTGCTGTTGGGCGTGGATTGCTTTTGTGCTATCATTCTTTGGATTTCTGACATTCAGGCATTTCAACCCTTGATTGGGTTAGTAGTTCTGACAAGCCTCCTTTTGTTTTCAGCGATTCTGTTTGTACTAAACAAGCGGGAGACTACCCGCCGAGAACTGTTCCGGGATTTCCTCAGTGATCCTACCATCTGCAACGAGGAACGGCTGCTCAGTGCCATCAGCCGGGAAGAAGGAGAATCTATCCGGCTTCTGGCATCAGTTTTACAGGAACACAAAACTGAGAGTAACAGTATGGCAGATGCCCTACAGGACTATGAAGAATATGTGGAGGGCTGGGCACATGAAGCGAAAACGCCCCTATCGTTGCTGACCATGCTCTTGGATAACCGGAACGATGAAATCTCTCCTTCCCTGCAAGCAAAGCTGGATTATGTCCGCAGTCAGCTTCAGGAGGATGTCACGCAGATGCTGTACTATGCCCGGTTGAAGAGCAGTACAAAGGATTACCGATTTGAGGATGTCAATTTGAATGACTGCTTGGGTGAAGTTCTGGAGGACTATGCCCCACTTCTTGAAGAGAAGCAGTTTGTCATTCTCAACAAACTGCAATCTGAAACAGTCTATACAGACCGTAGAGGACTTCAGTTTATGTTGGGACAAATCGTTAGCAATGCCATCAAATATAGCAGCGATAGTCCCATGCTTACAATTTCCGTGATACATTCGGAGACCGCAGATATCCTTTCTGTTGAAGATAACGGCATTGGCGTAAAAAAATATAATCTGCCGTACATTTTTCAAAAGGGCTTTACCGGGGATTCTACTGACAGCAGAAAGAAGGCTACCGGTATGGGACTTTACCTGGTTAAGAAGATGGCCGACGATCTAAATCTTCATCTGGAAGCAGCTTCCCAGTGGGGAAAGGGCTTCAAGATTGTCATCTTCTTTCCTAAATTGAGATCCAACGGAGGGAAATAATATAAACAGAAAAACGCCCGCAGGATTTTCTCCTGCGGGCAGCGTGTTGTCAGCTATCCCAAGGCTTGTATTCTGTTACAGTTTTCAAATAGGTTTCGGGATCGCCGTTCAAGATAAGGTCTGCATACTCCAAAGGAGCGTTGTAGATCAAATAATCCAGCTCTGACCGCTGATACATATTGTCAGCAATCTCGTTCTCAACGACGATAGTGTCAATCGCAATCATACTGCCGTCGCTGAATTTCACTTCCACACAGCAATTATCCATATTGTAGGCACAAGATATTAAGGTTTTCATGGTATGTCCTCCATAATTCGTAATATAAAGCGAAAATCCCGTCTGACTTCCTGTTAGAAATCAGACGGGATTTGTCCGTATGCACCCCGGAAACCGTCAGCTAACAGTTGATAAGTAAATTAGTTCCTTATCACTGTTAAGCCAAGGGTTTCGGGACTTTTTTTATTTTGCCCGAACGGAAAACGCCCCCTGATTTTCTAACACAATTCTAACGCTTTCAAACACCGTCTCTCCGGTACCGGCCCTCTCGCGCTGCTCCTGTCGCCGGAGTCCCTGGCTCTGGGAGCCCCGCTCCCACTGCTGTAACGCAACCCAAAGCTCCCCCCGATGCAAAGCATCGAGGGGAGCTTCAGTTATCGTTGTACCGGCTCCCGCAGGTCCTTGGGCAGCCAGAATTTCCGCCACAGGCAGAACAAAAACAGCACCCCGCGGAAGCACAGCTCTATGCACATGGCGACCCACGCGCCGTGCAGACCCAGCCGGGAAGTGAGCAGCAGCGTCAGCGGGATACGGACGCCCCACATACTGGCGAAGTTCAGCACGGAGCTGAGCAGGGAGCTGCCCGCCCCCTGGAACACACCGGCGCACACCATAGCCGCGCCGAACAGCGGCTCGGCGAACACCACGATGCGCAGCACCTCCGTCCCCAGCGCCACCACCTGGGCATCGGGGCTCAGCAACCCGATGATCCACGGTGCCAGCACATACATGCACGCCGACATCACCGCCATGATGCCCATGCCCAGCAGCACCGTCACCCAGCTCAGCCGCGTCACCAGATCCCGCCGCCTGGCGCCTACGCTCTGGCCGATCAGCGTCACCGCTGCCGTCTCCACGCCGGTCCCCGGCATGTAGCACAGCGCCTCCGCCGTGACGGCGAAGGAGTTGGCTGCGATGGACAGCGTCCCCAGCGGCGCGATCACGCCGGTGGTAACGATCTGTCCGCCGGACATCACCGCATGCTCGATGGCCACCGGCATCCCCAGCCGCAAGGCCCGTTTCAGCTGCTGCGGCACGAACCGCAGCTTCTCGCCCCGCCGCAGCCCCAGCATAGGCGAGCGCAGCAGGTACATGCACATCAACAGCGCGATGACCGCCTCCGCCAATCCCGTGCCCAGCGCCGCACCGGCCACGCCCAGTCCCGCCCCCGGCAGGGTGAACCCCCCGACCTGACGGGTGGGGAAGATAAGCAGCAGGTTGAACAGCACATCCAGCCCGCACATCAGCACCAGCAGGGCGCTGGGCGTCCGCATGTTGCCGCCCGCCTGCAAAAGCGCCGCGCCCAGCCCGTTCAGCTGCAGTGCCGGCAGGAACAGAGCGAACACCAAAAAGTACGCGGAGGCGTCAGCCCAGATGCTCTCCTCCGCTCCCAGCCAGTGGGGCAGCGGTCCGGCCAGCGCGGCGGACAGCGCTGCCAGTACCATTCCGAAGGCCACTCCCACCAGCAGGCTCTGCTTCACCAGATTGCGGGCATCCCGCTCCTCCCCCGCGCCGATGCGCTGGGCCGTCTGGACGCAGAAACCCACCGTCAGCGCACGGCACAGGCCCATCAGAAGCCACGTGCTGGACGCTACCAATCCGATGGCGGCGCTGGCCTCGCGGCCCAGATGCCCCACCATGGATGAATCAATATACTGCATCGCGATGGACGACAGCTGCGCCAGAATGGCGGGGATACTCAGCTGCAATGCCATCGTTGTCTGCTGCCGCAGTGTCAGCTCTTCGCCGTGCCGCAGCGCCGCCAGCAGGTCTTTTTTCACGTCCCCACTCCTCTCGATCATCGTCCTACCACTATACCTGCTGTGAGCCAAAAGGTCAACCGCAAAATATGCCGCCGTCAGATGATTCGGTCCCGAAGCTGGATTTGATACGCCGTCAGCGGCACCCCCTCGCTCAGCTTTCCGTTAAGCCCGTAGCTATCGCCGAGACGCCCGCCAGACCCCGCCGTCAAAAGTCTTGGACAAGCGCCGCTGTCTGTGCTATACTGTCCATAGGCGCGCCGCGCCACTTTTTCCGAAAGGACAGACTGCTATGCACCCTCAGTTCACCGAGCTGACGCCCCGCTGGTTCAAGCGGGCCTTTATCTACACCGGCTCCATTGGCGAGTTCCGCTATCGCTTTAACAACGACGCCAAGGAAAACGTCATCCACGCCGCTGTCTACTCCCAACTGTGCTACGAGCTGGCTGCGGATGTGGCGGAGCAGGATTTTCCCTGGGACGACGACGGCGTGGAGGCGCTGAAGGCGTGGCTCCAGAGCCGCTACGAGGCGTACTGCGCCGCCAACGCCTGATGCTGATTTCATGACATGACAGAAGGGACGCAGCCGGAAAACCGGCTGCGTCCCTTTTTTGCAACTTTTTCGGCCGCTCTGTTACGCCAGCGTGCCGTCGATGTTCACCACCTGCACCGTCAGCGGGATGTCCTTGCCGCAGGCGGCCAGCGCTGTTTTCACTGCGTGCTCCAGCCCGCCGCAGCAGGGCACTTCCATCCGCAGCAGCGTCACGGAGCGGATGTCATTTCCCCGGAAAATGGCGGTGAGCTTCTCGCTGTAATCCACCATGTCCAGCTTGGGACAGCCGATGAGCAGCGTCCGGCCTGAGAGGAATCGGCGGTGGAAGTCGCCGTAAGTATAGGCAGTGCAGTCCGCGGCGATCAGCAGATCGCGGCCCGCAAAGGCGGGGCCTGCCGTGGGCGCCAGCTTGATCTGCACCGGCCAGTTGGTGAGCTGCCCGGGCACGGACTCTCCCGCTGCCGCAGGGGCTTTCGCCGTCATCTGCCGGATGCGGCTGCCGGGACAGCCGGTGTGGGCCGCCGCCTTGGCAGCCTGGGCGGCCTTCACCGCCGCCTCGTCGTAGGCAGGAGCCTCCCGCTCCTCAAAGGTGATGGCGCCGGTGGGGCAGGACGGCAGACAGTCTCCCAGCCCGTCGCAGTAGTGCTCCCGCATCAGCCTGGCCTTGCCGTTCACCAGGTCGATGGCCCCCTCGTGGCAGGCGTGGACACACTTGCCGCAGCCGTTACACTTTTCCTCATCGATGTGAATGATCCTCCGGATCATGCAGATCCCTCCTATTCGTGTTGTGCAGTGTCAGTATACTCCCGCCGCCGCGCGTTCATCTGTTGCATTTGTCACTTTGCAAAATAACAGTATTTGGAACTTTTCCGGCCATTTGGGTTATTTCTTCATCATGCCATTGTTTTACACGAAAAAACGGGAGCGGCGCTCCCGTTTTTTTCCAGTTCAGCGGTCGCTCCACGCGCCGCGGGTCATCAGGGCCAGCATGGGCATCAGCTCCAGACGGCCGGTAAGCATCTCCAGCGACAGCACCAGCTTGCTCAGCGGTGACAGGATGGAAAAGTTTTCCATAGGGCCAAGAATACCCAGGCCGGGTCCCACGTTGCTGATGCAGGTCAGGGACGCGGCGAAGGATTCCTGAAAGCCGTAGTTATCCCAGCTCACCACCAGCGCGCCGGTCAGCACCACCGCCATATAGGCCATGATATACGCGCCGGTAGACAAGACGACACGCTCCTCCACGGGCTGACCGTCCACTGTGATGACGCTGACGTGGTTGGGGTGGACCATGCGCTTTAGCTCGCGGACCAGCGATTTCCAAAGGATCAGCACACGGGACAGCTTCATACCGCCGGAGGTGGAGCCGGCGCAGCCGCCGGTGAACATCAGCACCAGCAGCGCCATACGGCAGAACGTGGGCCACAGGGCGAAATCCACGGTGGCAAAGCCGGTGGTGGTCATGATGGTCACGGTCTGGAACGCCGCGTCCGTCACGGATTCGCCCAGCGGCACCCCCGCCTGCACACGCAGGCACACGCAGATCAGCAGCGTCACACTCACCACGATGGTGGTGTAGACCCGCAGCTCCTCGCTGCGCAGGGCGGTACGGAGCTTGCCGGTGGCGGCCAGGAACAGCAGGGAGAAGTTGACGCCCGCCAGAAACGAAAAGACGGTAATGATCCACATCACCGCAGGACTGCTGCCCGCCAGCGAGGTGTTGTTGATGGAAAAGCCGCCGGTGGCCATGGTGGTGAAGGCGTGGTTCACCGCGGAGAACCAGCTGAGCCCCGCGATGCGCAGGCAGGCCATCTCCAGTACTGTCAGCGCCACGTAGATGCCGTACAGGATCTTGGCGGTGCTGCCCACCTTGGGCACCAGCTTGGACTTGATGGGGCCCGGGCTCTCCGCCCGCATCAGGTACACCGCACCGTCCCCCAGCTTGGGCATCAGCGCCAGAAACAGCACCAGAACGCCCATACCGCCCATCCATTGGGTCAGGGAGCGCCACAGCAGAACGCTGTAGGGCAGGTGCTCCACCTCAGGGAACACCGTGGAGCCGGTGGTGGTCAGGCCGGACACCGTTTCAAACACAGCGTCCACGTAGCTGTCCAGCGCACCGGTGAGCACGTAGGGAAGCGCTCCCGTCAGGGACAGGGCGATCCAGCCCAGAGCCACGGCCATAAAGCCGTCCCGCCCGTGCATTTTTCGCTTTTTCACCGGCACCAGATGCAGCGCGCCGCCGATCAGGATGCATAGCACCGCCGTGATGAAAAACGGCAGCCACGCCTCGCCGGAGAACACCGACACCGCCAGCGGCAGCAGCAGAAAGCCTGCCTCCACCCACAGCACGTAGCTGGTGATATTTGCGACCAAACGAAAGTTCATAGCAGTTCCTCATAGCCGCGGCGAAGCGCGGCAAAAGCAGGCATCCCCCTCTGACTGCGGGGCGGCGGGGATGCCCTGTTTTCACATGGTATGGTGCGGCCGTCCAGACCGCATACATTTGAATTATATATCCGCACCGTGCCCCTGTCAAGGATGGGCGAAAAAAACCTCCCGACAAGAAAAAGTTTCGTGTAAGTACGCGTTTTTTGGTACTGCGGCGCAGGTATGTTAAAATTATTATAGACAATAAGCGCCATTTTTTGAGAATTTTTCATTGCTTAAACAACTTTTTTGATTCAATTGACTTTTTCACTTTTTGTGGTATTCTAAATGCAACTTTAGCATCGTTCCGGGCAGGGCGCTGTGCCCCGCTCAGATGAAAGGAGGTCTCTGCCTTGAGCAGACTTGACATCAAGAGTCCCAGCCGCGCGCAGACCGTGGTAGATAACCTCTACCGCGATGTAGAGCGCCGCATCGCCGCCAGTCCCCCGGGTCTGTGCCCCGTGGACATGTCGCTGGCGTTCCTGCATCTGTGCCACGCACAGTCCTGCGGCAAGTGCGTGCCCTGCCGCATCGGTCTGGGGCAGCTGAGCAAGCTCATCGCCACGGTGCTGGACGGCACCGCCGACATGGGCACTATCGACATCATCGAAAAGACCGCCCGTACCACGCTGAACACCGCCGACTGCGCCATCGGCCGCGATGCGGCCAGGCTGGTGCTGGACGGACTGGAGGGCTTCCGCGACGACTACGAGGAGCACATCCAGCACCATCGATGTCTGGCGGGCCTGCAGCTGCCGGTGCCCTGCGTGGCGCTGTGCCCCGCGGGCGTGGATGTGCCGGGCTACATGGCGCTGGTGGGCGAGGGACGCTGCGCCGACGCGGTGCGCCTGATCCGGAAGGACAACCCCTTCCCCACCGCCTGCGCTTACATCTGCGAGCACCCCTGCGAGGCGCGGTGCCGCCGGAACATGATCGACGACGCCATCAACATCCGCGGCCTGAAGCGCTACGCCGTGGACCACGCAGGCGATGTGCCCCAGCCCGCCTGTGCGCCGCCTACCGGCAAGAAGGTGGCCATTATCGGAGGAGGACCCAGCGGACTGAGCTGCGCCTACTATCTGGCGCTGATGGGCCATAAGGTCACGGTGTTCGAGGAGCGGGAGAAGCTGGGCGGTATGCTGCGCTACGGCATCCCCAGCTACCGTTTCCCCCGCCAGCTGCTGGACGCGGAGATCGAATCCATCCTCTCTCTGGGCATCGAAGCACACACCGGCACCACCGTGGGCGTGGACGTGTGGGTGGAGGAGCTGCAGAAGGAATACGACTGCCTGTATATCGCCATCGGCGCCCACCAGGACAAGAAGGTGGGCATCCCCGGGGAGGACAGCAAAAATGTGATGTCCGCCGTGGAGATGCTGCGCGCCATCGGCGACGACGTGATGCCGGACTTCTCCGGCAAGCAGGTAGTGGTCATCGGCGGCGGCAACGTGGCCATGGACGTGACCCGCAGCTCCATCCGTCTGGGGGCGGACAAGGTGACCTGCGTCTACCGCCGCCGCATAGAGGACATGACGGCCCTGCCCGATGAGGTGACGGGCGCCATGGCCGAGGGCGCGGAGATCCAGACCCTGATGGCCCCCGTCCGCATTGAGGCTGATGAGGACGGCTGCGCCACAGCGCTGTGGGTCCAGCCCCAGATCATCGGCGAGGCCGACAAGTCCGGTCGCCCCCGGCCCAACAAGGCCGACCTGCCGGAGGTGCGCATCCCCGCGGACATCATCGTGGTGGCCATCGGACAGGGCATTGAGATCCAGGGCTTCGAGCAGGCCGGTGTACCCATCAAGCGGGGCGTATTCGTGGCAGGGCTGTCCGGCCAGGTAGGCGACATGGACAACCTGTTTGCCGGAGGCGACTGCGTCACCGGTCCCGCCACGGCCATCCGCGCCATCGCCGCCGGTAAGGTGGCGGCGGCCAACATCGACGTGCATCTGGGCTTCCAGCACGAGATCGAGGTGGATGTGGACATCCCGTCCCCGCGGCTGAACAACCGCGGCCCTCACGGGCGCATCAACACCACCGAGCGGGAGGCCTGCGAACGCCGGTGCGACTTCGAGGACATCGAGTGCGGCCTGACGGAGGAGGGCGCCCGCACTGAGGCGTCCCGCTGCCTGCGCTGCGACCACTTCGGCTACGGTATTTTCAGAGGAGGGAGGAATGTCAAATGGTAACGCTGACCATCGATGGCCATGCCGTCACGGTGCCGGAGGACACCACCATTCTGGAGGCGGCCCGCAGCGTCCATATCGAGATCCCCACCCTGTGCTATCTCAAGGGCATCAATGAGATCGGCGCCTGCCGCATCTGCACCGTGGAGGTGGAGGGGCAGCCCCGTCTGGTCCCCGCCTGCGACAACGTGGTGGCCCGGGGCATGGTGGTCCACACCAACTCCCCCCGCGTCCGCGAGGCGCGGCGCGTAAACCTGCGGCTGCTGCTGAGCCAGCACGACACCAAATGCACCAAGTGTACCCGCAGCGGCAACTGCAAGCTCCAGCAGCTCACCAATGACTACAACCTGCTGGGCGAGCACTACATCGAAGATCTTCGGAACATCCCCGACGACTTCTCCAACCCCGTCATCCGGCTGGAGAACCGCTGCGTCAAGTGCATGCGCTGCATCCAGATCTGCGACAAGGTGCAGACCATGGGCATCTGGGACCTGATGGGCACCGGCTCCCACACCACCGTAGGCGTGGCCCGTACCCGCACGCTGGGCGAGAGCGACTGCACGTTCTGCGGCCAGTGCGTCACCCACTGTCCCGTGGGCGGTCTGCAGGAGCACGACGACACCGGCAAGGTGTTTGACGCTCTGGCCGATCCCCAGCGCATCACCGTGGTGCAGATGGCCCCCGCCGTTCGGGCGGCCTGGGCGGAATTCTTCCACCTGGACCCCAAGTACGCCACGGCGGAGCGGATGGTGACGGCCCTGAAAACCATGGGCTTCGACTATGTATTCGACACCAATTTCACCGCCGACCTGACCATCATGGAGGAGGGCAGCGAGTTCATCGAGCGCTTTACCCACCGCAACAAGTACCACTGGCCCATGTTCACCAGCTGCTGCCCCGGCTGGGTGCGGTTCGTCAAGAGCCAGTTCCCCGCCTACATCGGCAACCTGTCCACGGCCAAGAGCCCCCAGCAGATGTTCGGCGCTGTGGTCAAGAGCTATCTGGCCGACCAGCTGAACGTGGACCCCAAAAAGCTGTTTGTGGTATCCATCATGCCCTGCACCGCCAAGAAGGCGGAGGCGGCGCTGCCCACCATGCGGGACGCCGAGGGCGATCCCGACGTGGACGTGGTGCTGACCACCCGCGAGATCGTCCGCATGTTCCGCGGTGAGCAGATCAATCCCGCCGTCCTGTCGGAAACGCCGTTCGACAGCCCTCTGGGCTTCGGCACCGGCGCAGCCGTGGTATTCGGTGCCACCGGCGGCGTCATGGACGCGGCTCTGCGCAGCGCCTATTATCTGGTAACGGGGAAAAACCCCGATCCCGACGCCTTCCACGCCGTCCGAGGAATGGACAGCTGGAAGGAGGCAAAGTTCACTATCCCCGGCGCAGGCGACGTGCGCGTGGCGGTGGTCAGCAGTCTGGGTGCGACCCGGAAGCTGATGAACGCCATCGACGCCGGTGAGGTGGACTATGACTTCGTGGAGGTCATGGCGTGTCCCGGCGGCTGCGCCGGCGGCGGCGGACAGCCCATCCACGACAGTGTGGAGATGGCAGCCAGCCGCGGCGACGTGCTGTGGAATATCGACAAGAATACAAAGGTGCGCTTCTCCCATGAGAACAAGGACGTACAGGCGCTGTATAAGGAGTACCTGCGCCAGCCGCTGGGTCACAAGGCCCATATGCTGCTGCACACCGACCACTTCGGATGGAAGATGCCCAGCGGCCACTGAGAAGCAAAAAAACATCCCGTGCATCGGCACGGGATGTTTTTTTATACAGGTTCAGCGCTTCAGAGCCTTGCGGATGGCGGGGGCGATGGTGACGGCGATGACGCCGCCGATGGCCGCCGTTACCAGCTGAGGCCAGGAGAAGGACGCGGACATGGCGGAGGCTGCCGCCTCCGGCAGGTTCAGAGCAGGAATGGCCACTCTGGTCACCAGCAGGAACAGCACCACGAACTTGCACACGGCCGCCGCGGCCACCGCCAGGTAACTGCGCAGCCCCAGGGGCTTGCCGCCGGCGATGAAGTGGAGTACCAGCACCAGTACCAGATTGCCCACGGCGATGAAGGGCACGATGGCCAGCTTGGCAGGGCCTACGCCCACCAGGAAGGCGCAGAAGGGGCTGACCAGAGCCACCACCGCGCCGCACCATACGCCGCCCACCAGGGTGGACACGCCCAGCACCAGATTGACGCAGGAGCCGGTGACGAACTGCCCCAGGGCCTTGGTGGCCCACTGCAGCGCCACCAGCAGCGCGATCATGACCGCCGTCTCAGCGATCCAGAAAGTTTTATTTTTCATGCGGAAACCTCTTTCTTTTTCTTTTCCTTTATGATAGCATGTCCGGAAGAAGTTTACGTTGCCACGGCAACAAAAGGAGGATGCGCATGGATATCGACACGGCGCTGCTGCGGCGGACGGGCCTGTTTCAGGGCATAGAGGACGGCGACATCCGGCGGCTGCTGGACTGCCTGCACTGTCCGGTGCGGCGATACGGGCGGGGCGAGTTTCTGTGGCATGCCGGCGACGCGGTGCCCATGGCGGGCATCGTGCTGGAGGGCTGCGTGGATGCGGTGCAGTACGGTGAGGACGGCGGCGCGGTGCTGACGGCGCGGCAGGAGAAGGGCGGTGTGTTCGGCGACCTGCTGATGGCAGCTGGGCAGGCCAGTCCCCTGTCGCTGGTGGCGTCGGCGGAGGGAGCGGCGGTGCTGTTCCTGCCGCTGGAGGGTATTCTGTCCGACTGCGGGCGGGGCTGCGCCTGCCACGTGGCGCTGCGGCGGAATCTGCTGGCGGAGACGGCCAGCAAATTCTGGGGCCTGCGGCAGCGGGTGGCCTATCTCACGGAGCCCCAGCTGCGGCGGCGCATCCTGCTGTTCCTGCGGGACCGGCGGGAGGCGGCGGGCAGCGACTATTTCCGCGTGCCCTACTCCCGTCAGGAGATGGCGGAGGTACTGGGCGTCAACCGCAGCGCCCTGTCCCGTGAGCTGGGACGGATGCAGCGGGAGGGGCTGCTGGAATTCTACCGCAGCAGCTTCCGGCTGAAAAACGTATAAAAGCAGCCCTCCGCTTCACATTCAGTGCGGAGGGCTGCTTTTATAGGGCGCTTATTTCAGAATGCCTACGCCCATGATGACCGCGCCAAGCACCACCAGTACGATGCCGGTAGCGCGGTTCAGCGTCTTGGGCTGTGCCATATTGGCGAACACCGCGGCGATGCGGGCCCACACCAGTGTGAAGATGACGCAGAGTGTCCACACCAGCCAGTCCGGCGTGCCCCCGATGGCGAAATGGGATACCGCGCCGGTGAGGGCCGTGAAGGTCATGATAAAGACGCTGGTGCCCACCGCCGTTTTCAGCTCGTAGCCCAGCACGGTGGTAAGGATCAGGAGCATCATCATGCCGCCGCCTGCGCCGATGAAGCCGCAGATGAAGCCGATGAGCATGCCGCAGACCAGCGACTGGACCACCCGCTTCTTCGCCGACACGCTCTGCATGGACTCCTTGGTGGTCATCACCGGGCGGACGATGAACTTGATACCCAGCAGGAACGTCATGAACACGGAGAAATTCCCCATGGTGGCAGAAGGCACCAGACTGGCAACGTAGCTGCCCACCACGGTGAATGCCAGCACGCTGCCCATCATGATAAGGCCGTTTTTCACGTCCAGATTGCCGTTCTTATGGTACGTATAGGCCGAAACGGCGCTGGCCAGCACGTCGGAGGACAGGGCGATGCCCACCGCCATATAGGGGTCCATACCCAGAAATGTGATGAGCATGGGGCTGATCACCGCCGCAGCGCTCATACCGGCAAAGCCGGTGCCCAGGCCCGCGCCCATACCGGCGAAAAACGTGACTAAGATCGTGATCCATATCTGCATACTATCGCTCCTCCCGCAGCATCTGATCCAGATTGCTGTCAATAATCTGCATGGCGTCAATGAACGCCGTCCGCAGCGGCGGCTCCATGCCGCGGAACAGGCTGTCGAAGAACGCTGTTTGCAGCTGCCGTCCGCGGCGGATGACCTCCTGCGCTCTGGGGGTGCATGCCAGCGCCGTCTTGCGGCGGTCCCCCGCCACCGGCTGCCGCGTCAGGTATCCCTCCTGCACCAGCTTGTCCACGTTGACGGACACCAGATTTGCCTTGATGTGCCGCACCTCCACAATGTCCCGCGCCGTCCGGTAGGACGGGTTGTTGGCCAGGAACAGCAGGATGTCGAAGGCTGTCTGTGTCAGGCCCAGCTCGCGGCACAGCGGCTTGCATACCGCGCCGTAGGCCAGGGCGACCTTCTGGACAAACTCCACATTGGCGTGCATATGTGCCATCTCCTTTACTTCAACTTTGTATTGTTCAAATTTGAATTAAATATACCGCAACGCCGCCTCTCTGTCAAGTGGGGTCGGAAAAATAGCGCAGGGCGGCGCTCAGACAGGAAAAGGCCCTCCGCGTGGCAGAAAAGAAAACCCTCCGCACAGGCGGAGGGTTTTCTTTTCTTGCGTTTTTACACCTGACCGGCCTTAACGCGGTCAAACTCGCTGTCCATGTCGGCGCTGGGCTTCCGGGTCAGCAGGGAGACCACCACGATGACCAGTGCGCTGAACAGGAAGGCGGGCAGCAGCTCGTAAATGCCCCACACACCGCCCATCGGCTTCAGCACGCCGCGCCAGAAGAATACCATGGCGCCGCCGGCCACCATACCGGCGATGGCGCCGGCGCGGGTGGTACGTTTCCAGAACAGGGAGAACAGCATCAGGGGGCCGAAGGCCGCGCCGAAGCCCGCCCAGGCAAAGGCGGTGATGCCGAAGATGGTGGAGTTGGAGTTCCAGGCGATGGCCATGGCCACCAGCGTGATGAGCATCAGAGTAATGCGGGAGCACCACATGACCTGCTTCTCCGTGGCATCCTTCTTTACAATACCGCGATAGAGGTTCTGGCTGACGGCGCTGGCCGTGATCAGCAGGTAGGAGTCGGAGGAGGAAATGGCCGCCGCCAGCACGCCGGCGCAGGCAAAGCCCGCCAGCACGGGAGGCAGGAACATGATGGCCGCGTCCACAAAGATGTTCTCGGCATCGCTGTTGGACAGGTAGTCCAGACCCGCGATGCTGCGGCCCACGATGCCGATGAACACGGCGGCCGCCATGGAGATGACCACCCAGACGATGGCCACACGGCGGGAGAGCTTCAGCTCCTTCTCAGAGCGGATGCCCATGAACCGCAGCAGCACCTGGGGCATGCCGAAGTAGCCCAGGCCCCAGGCCAGGCAGGACACGATGGACAGTACGCCGTAAGGCTTGGCGGCGCCGAACACGTCCACCTCTGTGGCAGAGGGGGCAGCGGACTGGACCAGGGAGAAGAAGCCGTCGATGCCCTCGGCGTGCTGAATGGCCGCAGACAGGCCGCCGGCAGCGCCCACGGACATGATGAGGATCAGCACCAGCACCGTCACCATCACCACGGCCTGCATGAAATCGGAGGCGCTCTCCGCCAGGAAGCCGCCCAAGAACGTGTAGATCAGCACGAAGGCCGCCGCCACGATCATCATGCTCTGGTAGGACAGGCCGAACAGGTTGGCAAACAGCTTGCCGCAGGTGCTGAGGCACTGGGCCGCGTAGACAGAGAAGAAGATAATGATAATCAGGGAGGACAGCACCATCAGGGTCTTGTGCCTGCCCTCGTGATAGCGCTTGGAGAAGAAGTCAGGCACGGTGAAGGCGTCTACCGCGATGCTGTACCGCCGCAGACGGCGGGAGGTGATGAGGAAGTTCAGATAGGTACCCAGGGCAAGGCCGATGCAGGTCCAGCCCGCGTCGGCAAGACCCGTCCAGTAGGCAAGGCCCGGCAGGCCCATCAGCAGGTAGCCGGACATGTCCGACGCTTCGGCGCTGAAAGCCGTGACCCAGGGGCCCAGACTGCGGCCGCCCAGAAAATACGCCTCTGCGTCCTTGTTGGCGCGGCGGGCGAACACGATGCCGATGGCGATCACCGCCAGCATATACAGGATCATAGCCAGCAGGTGCTGAATGTTTGCTCCATCCATGGGAAAATTCCTCCTTGACAGGCGACACATGAAGATTTATAATGTGTCTCATAAAGATTTTGAATGCATGGGCGTATCATAGCACCACGCATTCAAAAATGCAAGGGGTAAATTCACAAAATGGACACAAAAAAGTATGCTGTTGTCGAAAAAGTCGTGGAGCGGGCGTCGCTGACCAAGGCGGCGGAGGAGCTGGGCCTCACCCAGTCCGGCGTCAGCCACATTGTGGCCGCGGTGGAAGCGGAGCTGGGTCTGCCGCTCCTGAAGCGCACCCGCACCGGCGCACGGCTGACGCCGGAGGGCGAGCGCCTCATGCCCCACATCCGCGCCATCGTGGCGGAGGAGCGGCTGCTGCACCAGACGGCGGAGGAGCTGCACACGCTGGCGGCGGGCAAGGTGCGGGTAGGCACGTTCACCAGCGTGGCCACCCACTGGCTGCCGGCCATGATGATGCGGTTCCAGCAGGAGCACCCCCAGGTGGAGTTCGAGCTGTTCAACGGCGACTACCACGATGTGGACCGGTGGCTGGCGGACGGAAGCGTGGATCTGGCCTTCGTGGCCCTGCCCGCCGAGGCGGACAGCCGGTGCGTGCCGCTGTACCGCGACGAGCTGGTGGCCGTGCTGCCCAAGGGGCACCGACTGTGCAGTCTGCCGGTGTGCCCTGCGGCAGAGATCGCCAAGGAGCCCATCATCTCCCTGCTGGAGACCTCCAACCACGATGTGCGGCGGGCACTGGACGCCGTGGGTGCCAAGCCGGATATCCGGTTCCGCACCAAGGACGACTATGCCGTCATTGCCATGGTGCGGCAGGGGCTGGGCGTCAGCATCATGCCGTCCCTGCTGCTGCGGGGCAACAATGAGGGCGTGGAGCTGCGGCCGCTGGACCCGCCGGCTTACCGCACCATCGCGCTGACCATGGGCAGCGTGGAGACCGGCCCCGCCGCCCGGCAGTTCGCGGAGTTCGCCAGGGCGTGGGTGAAGGAAAACGCATAACGAAACGGAGGAGACTCACGTCTCCTCCGTTTTCCTCTCATCCTATGGTATGCCGCGCGGCGTTCAGCAGGGCGTCCCGCTGGTTGGGCAGCGCACCGTCCATCACCTGTGCCAGCAGGGCGTTCAGCGTTTGCCCGATGGCGGGGCCGCGCAGGCCCAGGGCCGTCAGGTCCCGACCGTTCACCGCCAGGTCGCGGAGGGAGAAGCATGCCTGCTTTTCCAGCAGGGTGTTCAGTATCTCCTCCGCGCGGTCAATGTCCGCCAGACGATAGCGGTAGTCGGGATGCTGGGCCAGATTGTCCGCCCGCTTTACCGCCAGCAGCTGCCGGAACGTGCCCTCCCCCAGCTGGTGGACGGCGCGTGCGATGGCCTTCTCTGTCCGCGGGATGTCCCGATCGTGCCACTGCACCAGCGTCACCACCTGATGGGCGGTGCGCTTGTCCATCCGCAGTCGGCGGCAGGCGGTCTCCGCCAGCTCCGCCGATACCTTGGGGTGGCCGTAGAAATGGCCCACGCCCCGATCATCCACGGTGAAACAGGGGGGCTTGCCCACGTCGTGGAGCAGCATGGTCCAGCGCAGCACCGGCTCCGGCGGGACGGCGGCCACGGCGCGGGACGTATGACCCCACACATCGTAGAGATGGTGGCGGTTCCGCTGGTCAAAGCCCACGCAGGGCAGCAGCTCCGGCAGGAACACGCCCAGTACGTCGGGGTACGCCAGCAGCACCGGCAGCACGTACCGGCCGCACAGCAGGCGGTCCATCTCCGACAGCAGCCGCTCTGCGGCGATGCTGCCCAGCAGCGGGGCGCAGCGGTGCAGCGCGGCGGCGGTGCGCTCCTCCACGGTGAAACCCAGCACCGATGCGAAGCGCAGCGTCCGCATGATGCGCAGGGCGTCCTCGTCAAAGCGGCGGTCCGGCTCCCCCACGCAGCGCAGGAGGCCGCGGCGCAGGTCCTCCCTGCCGCCGTGGAGGTCGGTGAGGACGCCGCGGCGGTCCATGGCCATGGCGTTCACCGTCAGGTCGCGGCGGCACAGGTCCTCCGCCAGCGAGTCGGAGAAATACACCGCGTCGGGGCGGCGGTGGTCGGAGTAGGGGCCGTCGGCGCGGAAGGTGGTGACCTCTACGGAAAGGCCCTCCTGCCGGACAGTGACGGTGCCGTGCTGCAATCCCGTGGGGATGCTGCGGCCCGCGAACAGTGCGGCGGTCTGCTCCGGTCGGGCGGAGGTGGCAACATCCCAGTCCTGGGGCACGCGGCCCAGCAGCGTGTCCCGCACACAGCCGCCCACGGCATAGGCCGCGAAGCCCGCCTGCTCCAGCCGCTCCAGAATGGCGCTGACCTGCGCTGGGAACATATGTGTCGCCTCCCTTCGTCCCGCAGTGCCAGAAGTCGGCAAAAAAGCCAGTTGCACTTCAGGGGTCTGTGTACTATAATTAGATATTAGCATGATTTCTGGAATTGTCAATTTTCATACCACACTTTCCGGCGCACCGCGCCGTTTGGAGGTCTTTTCTATGATGCATCCCGCTGCGGACATCCGCACACTGTTACAGCCCGGCAAGCGCGTCCATCTGGCCGGTATCGGCGGCGTATCCATGTGCGCGCTGGCCGAGGTACTGCAGGGCATGGGCCTTGTGGTACAGGGCTCCGACATGACGGACAGCGACACCGTCCGGCACCTGCGGTCCCTGGGCATGGAGGTGACCATCGGCCACTCCGCCGAGAATCTGAAAAACTGCGACGCCGTGATCCGCACCGCCGCCATCCACGACGGCAATCCCGAGATCGCCGGCGCCATCGCCCGGGGCATCCCCGTGTACGAGCGGGCCCAGGCCTGGGGCGGCATTATGCGGAGCTACCGCAACGCCCTGTGCATCTCCGGCACCCACGGTAAGACCACCACCACGTCCATGGCTACGCACATCTTCATGGCCGCACAGAAGGACCCCACCGTCATGATCGGCGGCACGCTGCCCCTGCTGCACGGCGGCTATCGGGTGGGACAGGGCGACACCATCATTCTGGAGAGCTGCGAATACTGCAACTCCTTCCTGAACTTCTTCCCCACCGTGGCGGTGATCCTCAACGTACACGCCGACCATCTGGACTTCTTCAAGGATCTGGCGGACATCGAGCAATCCTTCCACCGGTTCGCGGAGCTGGTGCCGGAGGGCACCGGCCGCGTGGTGGCCAACCTGGACGATGCGGGTGCCCGTGCCGCCGTGGCGGGGCTGGACCGTCCCCTGTTCACGTACAGCGTCAGAGATCACAGCGCCAGCTGCTATGCCGATAACGTGTCCATGTTCGACGGGTGCGGTGAGTTCGACGTAATGATCCTCGGGCAGCGCTATGCCCACGTGACGCTGCACGTCCCCGGGAGCCACAACGTGTCCAATGCGCTGGCCGCTGCAGCCGCCGCGTATCTGCTGGGGGTGGACGGCAAGGCCGTGGAGGAGGGCCTTGCCGCGTTTACCGGCGCGGGACGGCGCTTCGAGCACAAGGGTACCTATCACGGGGCGGAGGTGTACGACGACTACGCCCACCATCCCGATGAGGTGGAAGCCCTGCTGAATGCGGCGCGGCCCCTGCCCCACCAGCGGCTGATCTGTGCGTTCCAGCCCCACACCTACACCCGCACCGCCGCGCTGTTCGACGATTTCGTGCGGGTGCTGCGGATGCCGGACAAGGTGGTGCTGGCGGAGATCTACGCCGCCCGCGAGAAAAACGAGCTGGGCATCTCCTCCCGCGATCTGGCGGCCCAGATCCCCGGCGCCGTGTACTGCTCCACGCTGGAGCAGGTGACGGAGGAGCTGGCCAGACTGGCCCAGCCCGGGGACATGATCATTACCGTGGGCGCGGGCGACATCTACCGTGCCGGCGAAATGCTTCTGAACCGGGGTGACGCGGAATGAACCTCTCCCCTGTTTATCACAACAGCCGTCCCGACGGTGAGCTGCTGCCCCAGGAGGCGGCGGCCTTCGATCTGCTGGACCGGCTGGGCATCGAATACGACCGCGTCAGCCACGATGCCGCCTTCAACATGGAGCTGTGCGCCGAGGTGGGGCGCGCGCTGGATGTCAGCGTGTGCAAGAACCTGTTTCTGTGCAACCGGCAGAAAACCCAGTTCTATCTGCTGTGCATGATGCCGGACAAGCCGTTCCACACCAAGGACCTCAGCGCCCAGATCCACTCCGCCCGCCTGAGCTTCGCGCCGGAGGAGCTGCTGTGGGAGCTGCTGCACTGCACCCCCGGCTCCGCCACCGTGCTGGGCCTTGCCAACGACACGGAGCGCCGCGTGCAGCTGCTCATTGACCGCGAGGTGTACAATGCGCCGTATTTCTCCTGCCACCCCTGCATCTGCACCAGCACCCTGCGGCTGAAAACCGCCGATGTGCTGGACAAGCTCCTGCCCGCCGCGGGACACGAGCCTATGGTGGTGGAGCTGTAAAAAGACGGCGGAAGGGGCAGCGTCCCTTCTCTGCACAGCCGCTGCCGGCCGTACGGCGGACGGCGGAAATATGTGCCCGATACAGTGTCTGCCAACGGCAGGCACTGTTTTTTTTGCATTTTGCACAAAAAACTCTTGCAATCGGAAACGTTATCGGGTATACTCACCGTATTCCTACCGCCACGGCGCACTCCACTTCTTGCGCCGCGGCGGCAAAAGAAAAGGAGAATGAGCCGCTGTGGCTGGCGGTGCGGCAATGTGGAGACTTGTCGTAAGGCGCATGGGACATTCCGCCCTGCGTGAGGCTGTCATTGCGGAGGCAGGACAGTTACAGCCAGGAATGTATGGCAAAGGTCATCCTGAAGGACCTGAAGAAGGTCTACCCCAACACCGAGAAGAAGAAAAAGGTCAAGAAGGGCGAGGAGCCGGAGAAGAAAAGCAACCTCCAGATCACCGATGAGGGCGTTGTGGCGGTCCAGCAGTTCAATCTGGAGATCGCCGACAAGGAATTCATCGTGCTGGTGGGTCCCTCCGGCTGCGGCAAGTCCACCACCCTGCGGATGATCGCGGGTCTGGAGGACATCACCTCCGGCGAGCTGTGGATCGGCGACAAGCTGATGAACGACGTGGAACCCAAGGACCGCAACATCGCCATGGTGTTCCAGAACTATGCCCTGTATCCCCACATGACCGTGTATGAGAACATGGCCTTCTCCCTGAAGCTGAAGAAGGCCCCCAAGGATGAGATCGACAAGAAGGTCCGCGAGGCTGCGGAGATCCTGGACATCACCCAGTATCTGGACCGCAAGCCCAAGGCCCTGTCCGGCGGCCAGCGCCAGCGTGTGGCCATCGGCCGCGCCATCGTCCGCGACCCCGCCGTGTTCCTGATGGACGAGCCGCTGTCCAACCTGGACGCCAAGCTCCGCAATCAGATGCGCGCCGAGATCATCAAGCTGCGCCAGCGCATCGACACCACATTTGTCTACGTGACCCACGACCAGACCGAGGCCATGACGCTGGGCGACCGCATCGTCATCATGAAGGACGGCTTCATCCAGCAGATCGGTACGCCCCAGGAGGTGTTCGATCACCCCGCCAACCTGTTCGTGGCCGGCTTTATCGGTACGCCCCAGATGAACCTGTTCGATGCGCGGCTCATCAAGCAGAACGGCAAGTACGCCGTGACGCTGGACGGCATCACCGTGGAGCTGGCCGAGGACAAGCAGGCCCGCCTCGCCGCCAAGGATGTAGCGGAGCAGGACGTGGTGCTGGGTGTCCGCCCCGACCATATCATGCTGTGCGCCGATGGCGTCAGGGGCAAGGTGGATGTCAGCGAGCTGATGGGCTCGTCCGTACACCTGCACATCTCCACCAACGGCCATGACGTGGTGGTCATCGTGCCCACCAACGGCAACGCCGCCCACTTCCCCATGGGCAGTGAGGTCAACATGATCTTCGGCGGCAATGTGGCCCACGTGTTCAGCAAGGAGACGGAAAAGAATCTGGAGTGGTAACAGGACGGCAAAGAGCCCCATCCCGACGGATGGGGCTCTTTTTTGGTCATTCCGGACGGATCTCGCCGTGCTCCTTTTCAAAGTCCGCAATACGCTTTTTGATCATCTGCTCCAACTCGCGGTTCTTGGTGCGGCCCTCGTATTCCGCGATATAGCCCAGTTTGTCCAGCAGGATCTGCTCCACGCGCAGCGTGTATCGGCTCAGGTGGTCCTTCATATTGCCGCCTCCATGACGAAGTATTGACAAAATAATAGCGGCATATTATACTTTTATGTGCGAATGACGAAGTTTTGACGCATCAGGAGGTCCAGAATGTCCTATCAAAAGATGTATACGCTGCTGTTCAACGCCATCACCGACGCGCTGCAAGACCTCTCCGCCGGAGCGGTCCAACAGGCCATGGTCCAGCTGGCTGCCGCACAGCAGCAAGCGGAGGAACTGTATCTGTCCGACACGCAAAAATAGAGAGAAGCCCTGCTGCGCAGGGCTTCTCTCTATTTTAGTTTTTCAGCAGTTCCCGTCTGGCGCGCCAATCGGGGAGATAGCGCTCCACCTCCGCGTAGAACGCCGGCGAGTGGTCGTGGTGCCGGATGTGGGCCAGCTCATGGACCACCACGTACTCGATGGCCGCCGCCGGATAGGCCATCAGGTACAGTGAGAAGCTGAGCCGGTTCTTGCCGGAGCAGCTGCCGAACCGCGTGCGGGCGGCGGTGATGGTGATGCCTGCGGGCTGTACGTCCATGCGCCGGGCCCAATAGGCCACCCGCTGCGGCAGCACCGTCTTCGCCTGCTGCCGCCATGCCTCCACCTGCTGGGGCGATGGGACGGGGTGGGCCGCCAGATACGCCTGACGGCGGGCCATGTGGCTTTCCAGCCACGCCTGGTGCTGCGCCGCGAAGCGGGCGATGGCCGCGTCCGATGCGGCGTAGGGCGCCCGAACCAGCGCCGCGCCCTCCCGCGTCACCTCCAGCGCCATGGTGCGGCGGTGGGAACGGATCACCGTGTAGTCCGTCATGCGTCCTCCTCCACCGGCGCAAAGCGGGGGCCGCGATAGCCGTCCCGCTCCACCTGCTCCGACCACATGGCGGCGGGCCGCACCCAAAGGCCGCCGTCGCCGTACAGAGCGCGGTACACCACCATCTCCTCCAGCGTCTCGGAGTGGCGGGCCGTGCCGATGACCTGGTATTCCATGCCCTTGAAATGGCGGTAGCGCCCGGGTTTTATAGTTGACATAACATCTCCTCCGCAGGTATGGGTTGCATTGTGCTCCCCGACATTATATACTATGATGCGTCAGAAGTAAACGGGAGGAATGCTGTATGCGAAGTATCTGCCTGCGGCTGCGGCGGGGCGACGATCTGCTGCTGTCCATCCGGCAGCTGGCGGCGCGGGAGGGCCTGCGCTGCGCCGTGGTGCTGTCCGGCGTAGGCTGCGTCACGGAGGCGCGGGTGCGGGATGCCTCCGGCGTCACCGTGCGGCACATCGCCGAGCCCTGCGAGATCGTGTCCCTCAACGGGACGGTCAGCGCGGCGCGGTGCCACCTGCACATTGCTCTGGCGCGGGAGGATCTGTCCACCCTGGGTGGGCATCTGATGGAGGGCACGATCATCAACACCACCTGCGAGCTGGTGCTGCTGGAGCCGGACGGCTGGCGCTGCGGCGTGGAGCAGGACGATGAGACGGGCTACGACGAGATCGTATTTCAGGAGGAACCATGAAAAACACCACACTTTGCTATATCGAGAACCCACAGGGGGAATACCTGATGCTCCACCGCGTCAAGAAGGAGAACGATCTGAACCGCGACAAGTGGATCGGCGTGGGCGGCAAGTGCGAGGAAGGCGAGAGCCCCGAGGAATGCGTCTGCCGCGAGACGCTGGAGGAGACGGGCCTGACACTGACGGACTACCGCTACCGCGGTCTGGTCACCTTCGTGTCCGACCGATGGGAGGGCGAGTACATGCACCTGTTCACCGCCACCGGCTGGACCGGTACGGTACAGGAGTGCAACGAGGGCGTACTGGAATGGCTGCACAAGGACGCGCTGGCGGCGCTGCCCCAGTGGGCGGGGGACAAGATCTTTCTGGACCTTATCCGCCGTCCGGACACGCCGTTTTTCTCCCTGAAGCTGCAATATCAGGGCGAGACGCTGGTCTATGCGGCGCTGGACGGAAAGGAGCTGGCGGTATGATCCTGATCAGCGCGTGCCTGTTGGGCTGCGCCTGCCGCTACGACGGGAAAAGCAAGCCCCACCCGCTGGCGCAGGAGCTGGCGCGGCAGGGTCTGGCAGTGCCTGTCTGTCCGGAGCAGCTGGGCGGGCTGCCCACGCCCCGTGCCCCCTCGGAGCGGCAGGGGGAGCGGGTGGTGAGCTCCCTGGGCGCGGACGTGACGGCCCAGTACCGACGCGGCGCGGAGGAGGCCCTGCGCCTGGCGGAGCTGTACGGCTGCACCACGGCGGTGCTGAAGGAGCGCAGTCCCTCCTGCGGCAGCGGGGCTATCTACGACGGCACATTCACCGGTACGGTGACGGAGGGCTGGGGCACGGCGGCGGCACTGCTGCGGCGGCACGGCGTCCGCGTACTGGGCGAGAGTCAGCTGGCAAGCCTGCTGGAAGAATTGGGCAGTACACAATAGCAGATACGTTCAGGAGGCGTGCCGCGCGGCGCGCCTCTCGTTATTTTCACAAGAAAAGACGCATTTTCTATGTGCGTTTCGTCAAAAATACAAAAAACGATTGACTTTCACGAGCAAAGCCGCTAAGATGGCAATATCGAAGCGGTAACGTTTCCGGAAAGGTTACCGAAAACGCCGCTTTTTGCCACAGTACGACAGGAAGGACCATCGGCATGACGATCAAGGACATCGCTAAACAGTGCAGCGTCAGCGTCAGCACCGTATCCCGCGTGCTCAATGACCGTCCGGACGTCAGCGATGAGGTGCGCCGGAAGGTCCGGGCCGCCATTAAGGACAGCAATTACATTCCCAATAACAGCGCCCGGGACCTGGTCCGGACCAAATCCGAGTCCATCGGACTGGTGGTCCGCGGCGTTTCCAATCCGTTCTACACGGACATCATTCAGGCCATTGAAAAGACCGTCACCGACGCCGGCTTTTCTCTGGTGATGCAGCAGATCCCCTCCTGCGGCGATGAGGTACAGCGCGCCGCCGTCATGGAGCGGGAAAAGCGGCTGCGGGGCATCATTTTTCTGGGCGGGCGGCTGGATTACTCCCCCGAGGATCTGGCTATGCTGAACGTGCCCTATGTGTGCTGCTCCTACTCCAATCAATACGGTACCCTGCGCATCGGCGAGTACTCCGCTGTGTCCATCGCCGATGAGGAAGCGGCCCAGCAGGCTGTGGATCACCTCTACGACCACGGGCACCGCCGCATTGCGGCGCTGATCTGCCGGCCGGACGACCAGTCCATCAGCCAGCTGCGGTATCAGGGCTACTGCAAGGCCCTGGCCGCCCACGGCATCCCCCTGGACCCTGAACTGGTGATGTGCGCCGGCAGCTTTGACATCCGGGACGCCTACGACGCCGTCTGCGAAAAGCTGCGGCAGGGTGCGGAATTCACGGCGCTGTTCGCCATAGCCGACTCCATGGCCATCGGCGCCATGCGGGCCCTGCGGGACGAGGGACGTGCCGTGCCGCAGGACTGCTCCGTCATTGCCATCGATGGGCTGGAGCTGTCCGCCTACATCGAGCCGCCGCTGACCACCCTGTGCCAGCCCATGGAGGAGATGGGGCAGCGCAGCGCCCAGATCCTGCTGGGTCTTATCCATGGCCACGGCGCCCACTGCTGCGAGGTGCTGCCTACCCGGCTGCGGCAGGGCGGCTCCGTACAGGATATTTGATGCGGTTTTTGTGCCGGAAACGGCGTGAAAATAATTTTTTTGAAGGAGTAATCAAACATGAAGAAGTTTCTTTGCATGCTTCTGGCTCTTGTGATGGCTCTGTCCCTGGTAGCCTGCGGTGAGCAGAAGCAGCCCGATGCCAACACTGGTGATGGCGACGGCGATACCACTGCCACCGGCAGCGTGTACTATCTGAACTTTAAGCCTGAATCTGACGCCGCCTGGCAGACCCTGGCCGCCGCTTACACCGCGGAGACCGGCGTGCCCGTCAAGGTCGTCACCGCCGCTTCCGGCCAGTACGACACCACCCTGACCGCCGAGATGGATAAGGACACCGCTCCCACCATGTTCCAGGTGGGCAACTTGGGCGCTGTCAACAGCTACGGTGAGTTCTGCTACAATCTGGAAGGCACCGACGTGTACAACCAGATGACCACCCATGACTTCGATCTGAAGAACGCCGACGGCGAGACCGTGTCCATCGGTTACTGCTATGAGGCCTTCGGCATCATTGTCAACAAGGCTCTGCTGGAGCAGGCCGGCCACTCCCTGGACGAGATCACCAACTTTGAGTCCCTGAAGGCCGTTGCCGATGACATCCATGCCCGTGCTTCCGAGCTGGGCTTCGATGCCTTCACCTCCGCCGGCCTGGACGGCTCTTCCTCCTGGCGTTTCTCCGGCCATCTGGCCAACATGCCCCTGTACTACGAGTTCCGCGATGACAACGTCACCGCTCAGCCCGCCACCATCAAGGGTACTTATCTGGACAACTACAAGGCCATCTGGGATCTGTATACCACTGATTCCGCCACCACCGGCGCTGCCCTGCTGACCGCTACCGGCGATCAGGCTGAGGCTGAGTTCGGCGAAGGCAAGGCCGTGTTCTATCAGAACGGCACTTGGGAGTTCAGCAACCTGACCGCTGCTGACAAGTTCGCCATGAACCCCGATGATCTGGCCATGATCCCCATCTACTGCGGTGTGGACGGCGAGGACAAGGCCGGTCTGTGCTGCGGCACTGAGAACTGCTGGGCTGTCAACAAGAACGCCTCCGAGGAGGACATCAAGGCCACTCTGGACTTCATGAACTGGGTCGTCACCTCTGACGCCGGCACCACCATGCTGGCCGAGCAGTTTGGTCCCTGCCCCTTCAAGAACGCCAAGACTCCCGAGAACGTGTTCTTCGCACAGGCCAACGAGTATGTTGCCAACGGCAACTACACCGTCACTTGGGCCTTCAACTGGACTCCCGCTGTTGACGATTGGCGCGCCGCCGTCGTGGACGCTCTGAGCAAGTACACCACCGGCAACGGCAGCTGGGACGATGTCAAGACCGCCTTCGTGGAGGGCTGGGCAACTCAGTACGCCAACGAGCACTAAGTTCCCCGCGTCCCTGTGACGCAGAGGCAGCACAATACAGGCGGGGCGGGCGTTACGCCCGTCCCGCCTGCGCTTTCTCCGTGGTGGCGTGAGCTGTTGTCCGACGCGGTCGGGCAAGAGCTTTCGCCATGACAATAACCGCAGAACAGCAGAACAGGAGTTGAAAGAATGAAGCGATTACATCGAAAGCGAGACGCGGCCGCACTCAGCAGCCGTCTGATCCGTCGGCCCATTCAACGGATGGTGTGGCTTTTTCTGCTGCCCACCTTCGCCGCCTTTTGCATCGGGTTCCTGTACCCCTTCCTGAAAGGTGCGTTTTTGTCCTTCTGCAAGTTCAAACTCACCAGCCAGTGGACATGGGTGGGGTTTGACAACTATGTGAAGGCCTTCTCCGACAGCAGCTTCCTCCACGCCTTCTGGTACACGGCACTGTTCGCCCTCGTGTCGGTGGCGTTCATCAACGTGCTGGCCTTTACGGTGGCGTACTTCCTGACCAAGGGCATCAAGGGCTCCAACCTGTTCCGCACGGTATTCTTCATGCCCAACCTCATCGGCGGCATCGTGCTGGGCTATATCTGGTCCATGATTTTCGACGGCATTCTGGTGAAGTACAACACCTCCGTGGTGCTGGAGAGCAAATACGGCTTCTGGGGCCTCATCATCCTGATGTGCTGGCAGCAGGTGGGCTATATGATGATCATCTACATCGCCGGTCTGCAGTCCATTCCCGAGGACATGCTGGAGGCCGCCCGCATCGACGGCGCCAACAGCTGGCAGACGCTGTGGAAGGTCACCATCCCCAACATGATGAGCTCCTTCACCATCTGCATCTTCCTGACCCTGACCAACGGCTTCAAGCTGTTCGACCAGAACCTGGCCCTCACCGGCGGCCGCCCGTTCCTGCAGCAGCCGGACGGCAGCGTCATCAAGACCACGGAGATGCTGGCCCTGAATATCTACAACGCATTCTACTCCGGCGGCGGCAACAACCGCGGCGTGGGGCAGGCCAAGGCCGTGGTATTCTTCATCCTTGTGGCTGTGATCGGCCTCATCCAGCTCCAGGCGACCCGTAAGAAGGAGGTGCAGCAGTAATGCAGACCAGTCTTTCCAAAAAGCACGAGCGCGGCAAAATGGCAATGACCGTGGCGTTTGCAGTTATCTGCATCGTCTACCTGCTGCCTATCCTCATCGTGCTGATGAACTCCTTCAAGAGCAACGCCGCCGTGAATACGGAGACGTTTGCCCTCCCCAATGCCGACAGCTTTGTGGGCTTCCAGAACTACGTCAAGGGCATGACCTTCGGCAACTACCCCTTCGTTAAGGCCGTGTTTTACAGCCTGTTCATTACGCTGGTATCCTCGGCGCTGATTTTGCTGTGTACCTCCATGGCGGCGTGGTACGTCTCCCGCGTGGGCAGTCTGGTCAGCAAGATCGTGTACTACCTGTGCGTATTCTCCATGGTGGTGCCGTTCCAGATGGTGATGTTCACCCTGTCCCGTACCGCCAACAAGCTGCACCTGGACACGCCGTGGACCATCCCTGTTATCTATCTGGGCTTCGGCGCGGGTCTGGCGGTGTTCATGTTCTCCGGCTTCGTGAAGTCCATCCCGCTGGAGATCGAGGAGGCCGCCGTCATTGACGGCTGCGGCCCGCTGCGCACCTTCTTCCTGGTGGTGCTGCCCATGATGAAGCCTACGTTCATCTCTGTGGGCGTGCTGGAGATCATGTGGGTGTGGAACGACTTCCTGCTGCCGTACCTGGTACTGGACCGCACCAAGTATATGACCATCCCCATCGTCATCCAGCACCTGAAGGGCAGCTACGGTCAGGTGGATATGGGCGCTACCATGGCGCTGATCCTGCTGAGCATCCTGCCGGTCATCGTGTTCTACCTGCTGTGCCAGAAGCACATCATCAAGGGTGTGGCCGCCGGCGCCGTCAAGGGCTAAAAACCATGAACAACGGGGCGGGCATTTCGCCCGCCCCGCGTAACTCTGTTGATCTCTGAAAGAAAGTGACGTACTGCTATGAAACGTTCCAGTGGTATTCTGATGGCCATCTCCTCCCTGCCCTCCCCCTACGGGATCGGCACGCTGGGACAGGCGGCCTACGACTTCGCGGACTTCCTGCAGGCAGCGGGCCAGCGCTACTGGCAGATGCTGCCGCTGGGGCCCACCAGCTATGGCGATTCGCCGTACCAGAGCTTTTCCGCCTACGCGGGCAATCCCTATTTCATCGACCCCGAGCTGCTCATCGCCGACGGCCTGCTGACCAAGAGTGAGTGCAGCCGCTGCAAGTGGGGCGGCGACGCCCGCCACGTGGACTACGGCCGCATCTACGAGAAGCGGTTTGACCTGCTGCACAAGGCGTTCCAGCGTGGCTGGAAGCGGGACAGCGAGGCGGTGGCCGCCTTTGCCGCGGCCAATGCCCGCTGGCTGCCGGACTATGCCCTGTTCATGGCCTGCAAGCGCCATTTCGGCATGAAGGCGTGGACGGAGTGGCCTGACGACATCCGCCTGCGGCAGGAGGGCGCGCTGGAGAAGTACCGTGCGCTGCTGCAGGAGGACGTGGATTTCTTCACCTACCTGCAATATCTGTTCTTCCAGCAGTGGGATCGCCTGCGGGACTACGTCCACGGGCTGAACATCCGCATCATCGGCGATTTGCCCATCTACGTGGCCATGGACTCCGCCGACGTGTGGGCGGAGACGGAGTTTTTCCAGCTGGACGACACGTTGGTTCCCAAGGCGGTGTCCGGCGTACCGCCAGACTACTTCAGCGCCGATGGCCAGTTGTGGGGCAACCCGCTGTACAACTGGGACCGCATGCGCGAGGACGGCTTCGGCTGGTGGATACGCCGCATCGACGGCAGCGGCAAGCTGTTCGATGTCATCCGCATCGACCACTTCCGCGGCTTCGACAGCTACTGGGCGGTGCCCTACGGCGAGACCACGGCCAAGAACGGCAAATGGGTCAAGGGCCCGGGCATGGATCTGGTGGGCCGTCTCAACGGTTGGTTCCCCCAGCTGGAGTTCATCGCCGAGGATCTGGGCTACCCCACCCCCAGCGTCCAGCAGCTGCTGCACGAATCCGGTTGGCCCGGGATGAAGGTGCTGGAGTTCGCCTTCGACTCCCGCGACACCAGCAACTACCTGCCCCACACCTACACGGAGCACTGCATCTGCTACACCGGTACCCACGACAACAGCCCCCTGACCCTGTGGCGGCAGGAGGCCAAGCCGGAGGACATCGCCTACGCCCGGGATTACCTGGCCCTGACGGAGCAGGAGGGCTTCCACTGGGGCGTCATCCGCGGCGGCATGAGCAGCGTCGCGGAGCTGTTCATGGCCCAGATGCAGGACTATTTGGGCCTTGGCGAGGGGCACCGCATGAACACCCCCGGCACCCAGAGCGGCAACTGGCAGTGGCGTCTGCTGCCCGGCGAGCTGACGCCGGAGCTGGCGGAGCGCATCCGCCGCATGACCGTGCTGTATGGCCGTACCGACCGTCCGGCGGAGCCGGAGGAGAGCGCCGAATAAACTCAACGGCAGCAGCCGCCGTCCGAAGATCGGACGGCGGCTGTTTCGCTGTCTGGCTATTTTCTGTCTGCGCGCAAAAAAGGACCGGCTCCGCGAGCCGGTCCTTTTTTTGTATGTATCGCTTCCGCGCAGTCTCTTAATAGCTGCCCAGATCGGCGCTGGCGTCGCCCTCGACGCTCTTGCCGAACTCGTAGTCGTTGCCGGGCAGGATGGCGTTCAGGATGACGCCCGCCAGTGCGGCAATGGCCAGGCCGGTCAGGGTGATGTCGGCGCTGCCCACGGTGAAGGTGATGCCGCCGGTGGAGGCGAAGCCCAGACCGCACACGAAGATGACGGCGGCGATGATGAGGTTGCGGGACTTGGTGAGATCCACCTTGTTCTCCACCACGTTGCGCACGCCCACGGCGGAGATCATACCGTACAGCACGAAGCTGACGCCGCCCACGATAGCGGTGGGGATGGAGTTGACCAGCGCGTCAAACTTGGGGGAGAAGCTGAGGATGATGGCGTACAGCGCCGCCAGACGGATGACCCGGGGATCGTACACGCGGCTCAGTGCCAGCACGCCGGTGTTCTCGCCGTAGGTGGTGTTGGCAGGGCCGCCGAACATACCGGCGAAGGCGGTGGCCAGACCGTCGCCCAGCAGGGTGCGGTGCAGGCCCGGGTCCTCGATGAAGTTCTTGCCGGTGGTGGAGGAGATGGCGGAGATGTCGCCGATGTGCTCCATCATGGCGGCGATGGCGATGGGGGCCATCACCAGGATGGAGGTAATGTCAAACTTGGCGATGACGAACTTCTGCAGGCCCACAAAGTCGGCGCTGGCGACCTCCGTGAAGTCCACCTGATGGAAGATCAGCGCCACGATGTAGCTGCCCACCACACCCAGCAGGATGGGGATGATCTTGATCATGCCCTTGCCCCAGATATTGGCGACGATGATGATGGCGATGGCGCACAGGGCCAGCCACCAGTTGGTGGAGGCGTTGGTCACGGCGGTGCCGGACAGGTTCAGACCGATGAGGATGATGATGGGGCCGGTGACGATGGGGGGGAAGAACCGCATGACCTTCTTGGCGCCCACCAGCTTGAACAGCAGTGCCAGCACCAGATACAGCAGACCCGCGACCACCACGCCGCCCAGAGCGTAGGGCAGCTTCTCCTCGCCGGTCATGGCGGCGAACTTGCCGCTGTCCAGATTGGCTACCGCCTGGAAGCCACCCAGAAAGGCGAAGGAGGAGCCCAGGAAGGCGGGTACCTTAAACTTGGTGCAGACGTGGAACAGCAGCGTGCCGATACCGGCAAACAGCAGCGTTGTCTGGATGGACAGGGGCAGGCCATAGCCGCTGACCAGGATGGGGACCAGTACCGTGGCGCCGAACATGGCGAACAGGTGCTGGAGGCCCAGCAGCAGCATCCGCGGGATGCCCAGCTCCCGAGCGTCGTAGATGGCATCTTGTCCGAGTTTTTTGTTCATGTGACAGTTCCTCTCTTTCTTCTTACGTTTATTTCCACTTGCTTGCAAACTCAAAAAAATGGCCGGTGAAAAAATCACCGGTCAAAGGAAACACTATTAAAATTAAAAATGGAAACAGTGGGAGCCGCCTTCCGCTTCTTCGTCACATTCTTGCAGGTCATGGCAGTCCCTCCTCTCTGTTCGTCTTGCCTATTATACGGGCCGCTCCGGCGAAAAGCAATACATTTCTTTGCCAAGAAACCGCCAAAATTCCCACTTTTTCTTTGTCACATCTCACAAGCCCGTCGTCTCCGCTGCTGTCAGGCATCAGCGGGTATCGCCATTTACATCGGCGCCGAATCGTGGTACTATACCATGGATAAGGAGGTGTGCTATGGACGTTTCCATGTACCATTACGACGCGGTGGACTCCACCAATACCCAGTGCAGGCGGCTGGCCGCGGAGGGCGTCGTCAACGCCGTGGTGACAGCGGACTGCCAGACGGCAGGCCGCGGCCGCATGGGCCGCAGCTTCCAGTCTCCCCCAGGGCTGGGCCTGTACCTGTCCGTCCTGTGGCGCACCGGCCTGCGCACCGGCACGCTGCCCATGGTCACGCCGCTGGCGGCAGTGGCCGTGTGCCGCGCCATTGAGGAGGTCTGCGGCCTGCACTGCGGCATCAAATGGCCCAACGACCTGCTGCTGGGCGGCAAAAAGGTCTGCGGCATCCTGACGGAATCCGCCTTCCGTCCCGACGGTACGCCGGACTGGGTCATCGTGGGCATCGGCGTCAATGTCTCCCAGACCGCTGCCGATTTCTCCCCCGACGTAGCCGCCATCGCTACCTCTCTGCGGATGGAGCTGAAGGGCGATGTATCCCGTGACGTCCTGGCCCAGGCCCTGACGGCGCAGCTGGCGGCGCTCCACGACAGCGCCCTCCCCTGCCCCAGCCTGTGGCGGGAGGACTACTGCGCCCGCTGCGTCAACGTCGGCCAGCGGGTGCGCCTGACACGCGACGGCGCGATTCGCGGCGCCGTCGCCGAGGGGATCGACCCGCAATACGGCCTGACGGTACGGTATGACGACGGCTCGGAGGAGACGCTGCGAGGCGGCGAGGTATCGGTCCGCGGACTCTATGGATATTCTGAATGAGGTGATCTTGTGAAATTATTATGGGAACTGTTCCTCACCTTCGCCAAGGTGGGCGTCATGACATTCGGCGGCGGCATGGCCATGCTGCCCATCCTCCAGCGGGAGGTGGTAGAGAACAAAGGCTGGGCCACCGATGAGGAGCTGGTGGACTATTTCGCTATCGGCCAGTGTACCCCGGGCATCATCGCCGTCAATACCGCCACTTTCGTGGGCCAGAAGCAGAAGGGCATATTGGGCGGCATCGGCGCTACGCTGGGCATCGTGTTCCCCTCCCTTCTCATTATCACGGTGCTGGCCGGCGTCATTAACAGCTTCTCCCATCTGGACTGGGTGCAGCACGCCTTCTCCGGCATCCGCGCGTGCGTGTGCGTGCTGATCTTCAATGCCACGCTGAAACTGCTGAAGGGCTCCGTCAAGGACTGGCCCGCCGCCCTGATCTTTGCGGCGGTGCTGGCGGCTTCGCTGCTGACGGATCTGTCCCCCGTGATCTTTGTGGCGGCCGCCGCTCTGTGCGGTATCGTCATTCAAAATCTGATAAGGAGGGAGAAATAATGCTTTATCTGCAACTTTTCTGGGAATTTTTCAAGACGGGCCTGTTCGCCGTGGGCGGCGGTCTGGCCACCCTCCCGTTCCTGCAGGATATGTCTGACCGCACCGGCTGGTTCACCCACGCCCAGCTGGCAGACATGCTGGCTGTGTCCGAGTCCACCCCAGGTCCCATCGGCGTCAACATGGCCACCTACGTGGGCTTCAGCACTGGCGGCGTCGGCGGCGCGCTCATCGCCACACTGGGTCTGATAACGCCGTCGGTCATCGTTATCCTCATCGTCGCCGCCTTCCTGAAGGCGTTCCGCGACAGCAAGTGGGTCAGCGCCGCGTTTTACGGCCTGCGCCCCGCCTCTACCGCGCTGGTGGCGGCGGCGGGCATCTCCGTGGTGCTCATCGCCATGGTGAACACCGGAGCGGCGGGTCTGGCATTCTTCAACTGGAAGGCCATCGCTTTGGCCGCCGTACTGCTGGTACTGACCCATTGGGTCAAATTCACCAAAAACCTGCACCCCATTTGGTTCATTCTGGCCAGCGCCGTTGTGGGCATCGTGTTCCAATTCTGAGCGGTATCCAAAAGGAGCCTGCCTGCGGCAGGCTCCTTTTTCGCGCCCTGCGCCCCGCTTTTGCCTGCGCCGGACGTGCGGACCATACCGCGCAAAGATCTGCCGACCATCCCGGGCTTGACAGCCGCAGCGCGCTATGGTACAATGCAGTTAAAGTCATTTAACTTCCTGCGCGGCAGGTTTTTTCATACCTCATCGGTTAGATCACTTTAACTGCGTATGTGCCGCACATTCTGCGGCACACTAACAGCACGCGGCGAGATAAAGGAGGAACGGTATGTCAGAGGAGATCCTGATCAGGCAGGGTGCGCCCACGCTGGCGGGCATCAAAACGGGCAGTCTGTTTCCCTGCCCCTGCGATGACCGCGAGGCGCTGCTGACGGATGTGCGGCGGCTGAACCGACAGCTGGTCCCCAAGGGCCTGTGCCTGCTGCCCATCCGGTTCAAGGACGGGCAGGCGCTGCTGTACCTCTACCGCCCCGCCGTGCTGCACCGCGACCTGCAGGACGGTCTGGCCCAGCGCATCCTGACCCAGGCGGGCTATGCCTGCGGCGGCTGCGGCCGCTGCGTGGCCCAGCTCATCCGCCGCTTCCGTGAAAGTGGTGAGTTCCCCCACGAGGTGGGGCTGTTTCTCAGCTACCCGCCGGAGGACGTGCAGGGCTTCATCGACCACCGTGCCTGCGACTTTAAGTGCGCGGGCCTGTGGAAGGTATACAGCGACGAGGAGCGGGCCCAGCGGCTGTTCACCCGCTTCAAGCGCTGCACCGAGGACTATTGCGCCCGCTGGCAGGCCGGTTCCGACATCGGTCAGCTGGCAGTGGCCATGTAACATCCCCCTGAAAAGAGACGGGCGCGGCACAGCGTCCGTTTCTCTTTTCCCGCCGCAACGGTTGACGGATGCTCCGCCGCAGGCTACAATGGTGCCAGAAGCCATTCAGGAGGTGCTTTATGGATCAGCTTGCGCGTTTTTCCATCAACTGCCACAGCAGCATCCGCTGCGGCGGCGACACGGTGCTGTGGTTCGACCCCTACCGCGTAGCGGCGGAACCCCACGACGGCGATGTCATCTTCGTCACCCACAGCCACAGCGACCACCTATCCCCCGACGATATCCGCCGCGTCATGAAGCCGGACGCCGTGCTGGTGCTGCCGGAGAGCTGCCGACAGGCAGCGCTGGATGCGGGTCTCGCCGCCCGGCAGCTGATGCCGGTGCGCCCTGGGGCGAGGTATGAGGTGCGGGGCGTGACCTTCGAGACGGTGCCTGCCTACAATCTGAACAAAAAGTTCCACCCCCGCGCCAACAACTGGGTGGGCTACGTGGTGACGGTGGACGGTCTGCGGTTCTACGTGGCCGGCGACACCGACGACACGCCGGAGGCCCGGGCTGTCCGGTGCGACGCGGCGTTCCTGCCGGCGGGCGGCACCTACACCATGACGGCCCGGGAGGCGGCGGCGCTGGCCGCCTGCATCCGCCCGCAAGCTGCCGTCCCCACCCACTACGGCTGCATCGTGGGCAGCCTGTCCGACGGCGACACCTTCGCCGCAGCCCTCCCTCCGGACATCTCCTGCGTCCGGCTGATAAGATAAGGAGCTTCCGTCATGCGATTGATCTCATGGAACGTCAATGGCCTGCGGGCCTGCCTGAATAAGGGCTTTCTGGACTTCTGCGCCCTGGCCGATGCCGATGTCATCTGCCTGCAGGAGACGAAAATGCGGCCGGAGCAGGCCGATTTCCCGCTGGAGGGCTACTACCGCTTCTGGAACAGCGCTGACAAAGCCGGCTACTCCGGCACCGCCGTGTTCACACGCCGCCAGCCCTTGTCCGTGACCTACGACTTCGGGGATGACGTACACCGCCACGAGGGACGGGTCATCACGGCGGAATTCGAGAACTTCTATCTAGTCTGCTGCTACACCCCCAACTCCAAGGACCAGCTGGCCCGTCTGGACTACCGCATGGCCTGGGAGGATGACATCCGCGACTACCTCCTGGAGCTGGACGCCAAAAAGCCGGTGGTGTACTGCGGCGACCTGAACGTGGCCCATCAGGAGATCGACCTGAAGAATCCCAAATCCAACCGGATGAACCCCGGCTTCTCCGACGAGGAGCGCGCCAAGATGACCCGTCTGCTCTCCAGCGGCTTTGTGGACACCTTCCGCGCCCTGTACCCCGACCGCACCGGCGCCTATTCGTGGTGGAGCTACCGCTTCCACGCCCGGGAAAACAACGCCGGATGGCGCATCGACTACTTCATCGTGTCCCAGCGCCTGATGCCTCGCGTCAAAAACGCCGACATCTGGCCGGAGATCACCGGCAGCGACCACTGCCCCGTGGTACTGGAGCTCACCGACGCATAAAAAAGAGACGGCTATGCCGTCTCTTTTTTCGTTATTTTTCCTCCCGCGGCAGCACCAGATTCAACAGCACCGCCATCAGCGTGGCAATGACCACCGGCGACTTGCCGAAGATGGTGGTGACGGCCTCGGGGAACTGCTCCAGCGCCGCAGAGGCCTGGGAGATGCCCACGCCCAGCGCCGCAGACAGCCCCACGATGGTGGTGTTCCGCGCCGTGATGCCCTCCGCCGCAATGAGCTTCATGCCGGTCATGGCGATGGTGGAGAACACCGCCACCGTGGCCCCGCCCAGCACGCACTGGGGGATGGTGGTCAGCACGGCGGAGAACTTGGGCACCACGCCCGCCAGCAGCAGGAACCCGCCGGTGAGGGCAAACACCCACCGGTTCACCACCTTGTTGGTAGCCACGATGCCCACGTTCTGGGAATACGTGGCCGTGGGCAGACCGCCCAGCAGCGCCGTCAGGATATTGCTGACGCCGTAGGCCACGATGCCGCCCTGCAATTCGCGGTCCGTGGGCTGGCGATCCATGCCGCCCACCGTGGTGGCCGTCAGGTCGCCGATGGCCTGGATGGAATTGATGGCGAACAGCAGCCCCAGCGCGATACAGCCGGATGGCTCGAACGTGATGCCGAAGGGCAGCAGCTGCGGCAGGGAGAACCATGCCGCCTCGCCGATGCCGGACAGGTCCACCATCCCCGCGATGAACGCCGCTGCGTAACCCGCCAGGATGCCCAGCAGAATGGATGCCAGCCTGCAGATGCCCTTTCCGTGGTTGGTCAACACCAGCACCACCGTCAGCGTGAACGCCGCGACGGCCCAGTTCTGCCACGAGCCATAGACCAGCGCCTCGGTGAGGCCCCGCTCCTCCACCACGGAGGCGTAGGTATTGCCAGTGCCGCCGGCCATGTAGTTGATGGCCGTGGGGTACAGGGAAAGGCCGATGGTGAACACCACCGTGCCGGTGATGACCGGCGGGAACAGCCTGTGGATGGGCTTGATGAAAATGCCCACCAGCGTGGCGATGACGCCGCCCACGATCATGGCCCCCGCCACCGCGGACAGCCCGCCGTGGCCGGAGACGATGGCCTGCATGCTGGGCAGATACGCAAAGCTGACGCCGAAGATCACCGGCAGTCCCGCGCCGAACCGTCCCCCGATGGGAAAAAGCTGCAGCAGCGTGGTGACGGCGGACATCACCAGCGATGCCTGGATGAGGAGCACCCGCTGGCTCTGGGGCAGTCCCGCGGCGTGGGCGATGATGATGGCCGGTGTCACGCACCCCACGACCATGGCCACCAGATGCTGCAATGCCATGGAGATGGCCATCCCCACCGGCGGGATACCGCGGAATTGGAACAATGCCTGCTGGCTGGACTGGATCTTTCGCATGGTAGGTCCTCCTTCTGCCCGCCGCGCTTCCCGCGGCGCAGAGCGCTCCGAGAGCGCTTATCAAACACAGTATACCACGTCCGCCCCGCCAATCTCAAATATTTTTTGCCATTCTGACGAATTTTTTGATGCCTCTGTAAAAAAAGAGGGAGCGTCCCGCCAAAAAAGGAGCATGCCCCGCATGCTCCTCTTTTCTCTGTTATCCCGCCGCCTGCTGCGGCGCGTCCTGTCCGGCCGGCGCCGTGACGCGCACCGCGCCGATACGGTGGTTCTCCACCTGCGTGACCTCCACATGCAGGCCGCCGCAGTCGAAGCTGTCACCCTTCTCCGGCACCCGTCCGAACTGCTCCATGACCCAGCCGCTGACGGACACCATCTCCGAGTCGGTCTTGATGTGGAACTGCGCGGCGAAGTTCTCCAGATCCATGCCTGCGTCCACGGCCCAGCTGTCGGGCCCCAGCCGCCGCACCGGTGTCTCCTCCTGCTCGTGCTCGTCCCAGATCTCGCCCACCAGCTCCTCTAAAATGTCCTCCATGGTGACGATGCCGCAGGTGCCGCCGCACTCGTCCAGCACCACCGCCACGTGGGTCTTGGCCTGCTGCAGCTTTTTCAGCAGCTGCCGGATGGGCTCGCTCTCCAGCGCAAACACCGGCGGCACCACGATGTCCGCCAGCGGCTTCTCCGTCACGCCGCAGCCCACGTAGAAGTCCTTGCGGTGGATGGTGCCCAGGATATGGTCGATGGACCCCTCATACACCAGCAGGCGGGAGTATTTCGTTCGGGTGAACAGCTCTGCCGCCTCCTCTTTCGCAGCGGTGATGGGCAGCGCCGTCAGATCCACCCGATGGATGAGAATGTCCTCCGCCGTCTGCTCGGAAAAGCCGATGGCGTTTTTCAGCAGTTCGCCCTCGTCACGGTCGATACTGCCCTCCTGCTGCACCTCGTCCACCAACAGCAGCAGCTCCTCCTGGGACATTTTGCTGTCGCCGTTCAGCCGGAACACGCGGCTCAGCAGCTTCTTCCACAGGGCGAACATCGCGTTCAGCGGCGTCAGCACCCAGATGAGCACCTGCAGAATGGGTGCCGACAGCGCGGCGCATTTCTCCGCGCAGTCCTTGGCGATGCTCTTGGGGGAGATCTCGCCGAAGATCAGCACCACCACCGTCACCACCACGGTGGAGATGGTGGCTCCCGCCTCCCCGTAGTGCCGCACGAACAGCACGGTACCGATGGACGCAGTGGCGATGTTGACGATATTGTTGCCGATAAGGATGGTGGACAGCAGCCGGTCGTACTTCTCCAGCAGGCGGCATGCCAGCGCCGCGTTCCTGCTGCCCTTCTCCGCCATGGCCCGCAGGCGCGTGGTGTTGGCGGAGGAAAAGGCCGTCTCCGTGGCCGAAAAATAGGCGGACAGCGCCAGGCATACCGCCATCATGATGATACAGGTCGTTGTTGACAAGCTATGTAACTCCTTTTCTGTCGTCTTTGTTTTTACGCCGCAAAAGCGCCCCTACAAGCGCAAAAAAGCACGTCCGCTCCGCAGGACGCGGGGCAGATATGCAGGCAAAAACAGATGGCAGCTCAAGTGGTCATAGGGGTAGTCACCGCCGTCAGTATCCATAGATGTGCAATGCCTCCTTTTTGTAAAGATGTTTTATTATAGCATATCCCCCGCCGCCCGCCAAGTTAAGGCTCCGTAAAGAATGTGAAGGGGCGCTTCCCGCCGGAAGCGCCCCGCAGGCTCTCTCACGCCAGTATCCCGCACAGCAGAAACCCAGCCGCAGCGCCTGCGGCATAGGGCTGCGTGGCCTTGATGATGGTAATGTTGGACACGCCGGTGCCCGCTGTGGTCATAAACACTGCGTCGGCGTAGAAGCAGGTGCTGTATCCCAGACCGATACCGCTCATGACGGCGGCGATGATGACGGGCGCCGTCACGCCCATGGACAGGGCCAGCGGCACGAACACGGGGATGGCGATGGTCATCACCACCCAGCAGCCGCCTACGGCAAATACCGTGGCCCCCACCAGCAGAAACGCCAGCGGCGGCACGGCGTTCCACGCCGAGGACGCGCGGCTCTCGTCCACGTCGGCAACGTCCACCAGCTTCTCCGCCTTCTCGTCCCGCTCAAACGTGGGGCCGCCGCTCTCCACCCGCCGGTAGGCACGCTTCAGCACTCCCGCCTTGGGGAACGCCCCCACCGCCAGCAGCAGGTCGCGGAAGCCCATGAGGGCGCCGGACTCCTGAAACAGGGTGATCATGCCTCCGAAGCCGATGGTGATGCACAGCACGAACTGGTACGACGAGTTGGACAGCGCACCGTACAGCGCGTCGATGGTGCCGGTGAGAAAGTGCTGCCGGTGCAGCAGCACCATGGCCAGCAGCGTGGCCAATATCATGGCGTCCGCCATTTTGCGGGTCTTGAGGGCATAGACGATCAGGAACACAAGGGGCGCAAAGGCCATGATGATCTCCGCCATGGTGCGTTCTCCTTACTTGGAAAGTTATCCGTAGTATACACACTCCTTACCCCTGGCAAGCGCGTTTCCGCCTTGACAGCCCCCGACGCCGTGCGCTATGATACAGGGGAAAGAAGGTGACGCATCATGGTGGACGGCAACATCATACTGTCCGTGGCCAAGGCCATGGAGCTGCTGCAGGCCCTGAGCCGGGCGGAAAAGCCCCTGACCCTGGCGGAGCTGACGGAGTGCTCCGGCTACCCCAAGAGCACGGTGTTCGGCCTGCTGACCACCATGCGGGCCTATGATGTCATCACCCAGACGCCGGAGGGCAAGTACGCCCTGGGCCTGCGCCTGTTTGAGTACGGCCGCCAGGTGGAGCGCAAGTGGGACATCTCCCGCGTGGCCCGCCCCTACATGGAGCATCTGTCCCAGCGCACCGGCGCATCGGTGATGCTCTCCATCTGCGAGGGCGGTAGCGTCATCACCCTGGACCAGGTGGAAGCCCGGGACAAGCTGCGCATCGTGTCGGACGCCGGCGCCCGCCTGCCCATCTACTGTACGTCCCAGGGCAAGGTCTTTCTGGCCCATATGCCCCGTGCCCAGGCAGAGAAGCTGCTGCGCCGCCAGAGCATGACGCAGTTCACCCCACACACCATCACGGACGTATCCGCCCTGCTGCAGGAGGTGGACGCCTGCCGCACCGACGGCTTCGCCATCGAAAACGGCGAGTACAAGATCGGCCTGCGGTCCATCTCCGCGCCGGTCTACACGGTGGACCGCACCGTGCGCTACACCGTGGGCGTTATCGGCATGTTCCGCAGCACCCATTCCGACGAGTTCCGCAGCGCAGTGGAGCAGGTCTGCGCCACCGCCGCCATGATCTCCGCCGCTCTGGGCTATCGCGAAGCCTGACACCAATATCAGTCAGCCCCTCCGGCATGCGCCGAAGGGGCTGTCTTTGTTCTTATGTACGTCACACGCGGCAGCACATACACTTGTCCGCCTCCCCTCTTTCCCACGGTGAGGAGCTCCCGCTTCTCCCGTATGTTCACCGCCGGCAGCCGCTCCACCGCTCCTTTGTTTGGCATGATCGGAATTTCGGGTGGGTGAAAAAGACGTCTCCCGCCGGTTGCCTGCCGCGCCGCGATGTGGTACAATATCCCCCGTCATCGCTACCATCAGTTAACAAGGGCAAACACGCCTGTCACCGCACCTTTTCGGCGCTTTTTTCCCTTTTCGCCTTGGCTTGCGCCAGCAAGCCTGCGTCTCAAAAACCAAAAATCACTCGAAAAACCATCGCTGACAGGTGCGAAGCAGTTTGGCCGGAGCAGAAATGTGTCCAGACAAGAAAAGGCCCGCAGGGAATACTGGCGTATTGCCAGGGGGCTTGACGCTGTATGGGCGCATTTCGGCCCGTCAAAACCGCGTTCGCCCTTGTCAACTGATGGTAAGGAGGCATCTATGAATCAGAAAGAGCTCAACGAGATACGCCGGCGCTTCAAGCTGGATAAAAATTCCATCAGCCGTATCTACGGCTGCTACGTCAACAGCAGCCGCGAGATCATCGCCTATATCGACGAATCCATGGGACTCATGTCCCAGGAGGAGCAGGAGATGTACCTGGGGCTGCTGAAAAAGGCTCTGTCCGGCGGGCTGGGCCGAAACCTCATCAATATCGAATTTTCCACGGCGCAGGTGGCCGGCAGCGACGAGCACCGCCTGCTTCAGGCCGTGCGGCAGAGCAGCGCGCAGGATAAGGACGCCCGGGAGGCCCTGTACCGCCGCATCATCGACGCCATGGACATGGGCGAGACCAACTATCTCATCCTGCTGGCTGCCGACACCTACGATGTGCCCTATAAGGGCCGCGACGACGAGATGTTTTCCGACGGCTCCGACACGGTGTTCCAGTACTTTCTGTGCAGCATCTGCCCTGTAAAAGCCCCGACGCTGGAGCTGAAATACAACAATGAGAACAGCGGCTTCCACAGCGCGTCCACCGGTCACATCGCGCTGCCGCCGGAGCTGGGATTCCTGTTCCCCGCCTTTGATGACCGCGCCGCCAACATCTACAACGCCCTGTTTTACAGCAAAAACGCCGCTGAGATCCACCAGGAGGTCATCGACGCGGTATTCCGCGTGACGCCGCCGCTGTCCGCCGAGGAGCAGAAAAACGCCTTCGGTACGGCGCTGGGCGACACGCTGCAGCAGGATTGCAGCTACGATGTGGTGCAGTCCGTCCACGAGCAGCTGCGCCAGCGCATCGTGGAGCACAAGGAGAGCCGCGACCCCCAGCCCCTGACGCTGACGCTCCACGAGGTGGGTGACATGCTGGCGGGCAGCGGCGCTACCGTCCGGCAGGCCGAGGCCTTTCAGGAGGAGTGCCGCCGCCAGTACGGCGACGACGCGGCGCTGGACGCCAGGAACCTGATGGAAAGCGGCAAGTTTCAGATCACTACGCCGGAGGTGAAGATCTCCGTGTCGCCGGAGTACAGTGCCATGATCGAGGCACGGGTCATCGATGGGCGGAAATACATCCTCATCCCCGCCGATGAGAGCGTGGAGGTCAACGGCATCGCCGTGAACATCCCCAATCCTCAGAACAGGGAAAGCTGCTGAAAAAACACAAAAAGCAGGGCAGTTCTCAGAACTGTCCTGCTTTTATATGCAGAAAAGTACGGCCGTTTGGCGGCTTTGGCACTATGACAGTACGGCATCCGGCCCACATCCGGTACCGCTGTCCGGCGGCAGCGTCTCATCGGTGATCCGGCCCTTGCAGACGATGTTGGTGGGGCCGGTGAGGTACAGGTCGGCAACGCGGCCCGCGGCGTCGCGCTCCACGTCGATGACGAGCCGCCCGCCGGTCATGTCCACCTGTACGTTTTTGCCGGACACCTTGCCCAGCAGCGTCAGCACCGTCACCACGGAGCCGGTGCCGGTGCCGCAGGCGTAGGTGAAGTCCTCCACGCCCCGCTCGTAGGTGCGCTCGTACACGTGGTCGGGGCCGATGAGCTCGTAAAAGTTGACGTTGGCGCCCTTGGGAAAGTCCTTGTAGTACCGGAGCTGACGACCCAGATGGAACAGCGCCGCCTGATCGCAGTCCCGTAAGCCCGCCATGGGCACCGCCGCGTGGGGGATGCCCGGGTCGCCCAGCTCCAGATAGGCATAGTCGTAGGTGCGGCCATCCACCTCCGCCCTGCCGTCCAGGCGGATATGGCAGGGGTCGTTGAGCCGCACCCGATACTGCCGCTGATCCATGCGCCAGCCGGTGACAAGGCCCGCGGTGGTCTCCACCCGCTGCACATCGCCGGCCAGGCCGTTTTCGTAGCCGTAGCGGCAGATGCAGCGGGCGCCGTTGCCGCACATCTCCCCCATGGAGCCGTCGGAGTTGAAGAACAGCATCCGATAATCGCCGCCGCAGGCAGGCGGCTTCACCACCATGAGGCCGTCGGCCCCGATGGACAGATGCCGCTGGCACAGGGTGCGGGCCAGCTCCGGCCAGCGGTGGTCCGGCACGGCGTTCCGCCGGTCATCCACCACGATAAAGTCGTTGCCCGCGCCGTTCATCTTCCAGAATTCCATGGCGTTTCTCCTCTCCGCGCCCGGCCACGCCGCGACGCCTTTATGCGCAGTATACCACAGGGCGCGGCGGAGCGCACCTGTTTTCCGAAAAAATATCCCACAGCGGGGGCGTGGGGTATTTTTTTGCGAAAACAGCCCCTCCGGCACAGGGCCGGAGGGGCTGCGATGTACGGCTGGAGACGAATCAGCCCCACAGGGTGGTGAGCATGGGGATGACCTGCTTCTTGCGGGACATGACGCCGGGCAGGAACACCGTGTTGTCCTTGGGCTCCACGCCGAAGGCATTGCGGATGGTATCGTCGCTGCCGATATACAGCAGCTGGCTGCCCTCCTGCAGCACGTCGGTGAGCATCAAGATCACCATGTCGTAGCTGTGGGTACGGCAGACCTTGCGCATGGCGTCCAGCAGCTCCTCCTTGCGCTCCATCAGCTTCTGGGAGTCAATACAGGTGATCTGCCCCACGCCCAGCACCTGCTCGGAGATGTGGAACTCCTTAAAGTCGCTGCGCAGCAGCTCCTCGGCGGACTTGCTGTCGTTGCTGCCGCTGAACAGCTCGCGGCCCAGATCCTTCAGGGACACCTTGGCGATGCGGGCCAGGCGCTCGGCCATGGCGATGTCGCGCTTGGTGCAGGTGGGGGACTTGAACATGACCGTGTCGGACAGGATGGCCGAGGCCATCAGGCCCGCCATGTGGGGCGAGGGCGTGACGCCGTGCTCCTGGTACATGGAGGTGATGATGGTGTTGGTGCTGCCCACCGGCTCGTTGCGGACGGAGATGGGCTGGCGGGTCTGGATGTCCGCCAGACGGTGGTGGTCGATGATGCCCAGGATCTCCGCCTGCTCGATGCCCGGGACGGTCTGGGCCAGCTCGTTGTGGTCCACCAGTACCACCTGCTTGCGGCGAGGCCTCAGCAGGTGATAGCGGGACAGGGTGCCCACCACCTTCTCCTCCGCGTCCAGCACGGGGTAGCAGCGGTAGCGGCTCTTCAGCACCACCTCGCGGACATCGTCGATATAATCGTCCATATGGAAGGAGATCAGGTCGTCCGTGGCGCAGGGGCGGCTGATGGGCGTAGCCTGATAGATCAGGCGGTGGACGCGGCTGGCATCCAGCGGCGTGGAGATGACGCAGGTCTTCCCCGCGTTCTCCAGCCACTCCGGCTCCACATCGGTCTGGCACAAAATCAGGCAGTCCACCTGTCTATCCAGAGCGCGGCGGATCATGTCCGGCTGGCTGCCGCAGAGGACGATGCTGTCCGCGCTGTCGAACAGCAGGTTCTCACAGTTCTGGGGCAGGGCGATGGACACGGTGCCGCTGACGCTGTCCACCAGCTCGCCGCCGTCGCCCATGATGCGGCCCTCGATGACGCTGAGCAGGTTGAAAAGGGGGATCTCCTCCACCTTCGGGTCACCCACGGTGTTCAGGCTGAAGGTGGCGATATCGCCGGCGGACAGCATACCATAGAGTGTACCGTCCTCATTGACCACGGGGATGGCGGATATCTTCTGGTCCCGCATCAGCTTCCAGGCGCGGTCCATGGTGACGGAGGCGTCCAGGCAGGGCGGGCGGTCGAAATCCAGATCCTGCACCTGAGTGCGGACATTCTGGATGCAGCGGGGCGGCTTGAAATGGAACCGCTCCAGCATACGGTTGGTCTCATCGCTGATGGTCCCCAGATGCACCGCCACGTACTCCTTCTCGCCCAGTGCGTTTTTCAGGGCGGCATAGGACATGGCGGCCACGATGGAGTCCGTGTCCGGATTGCGGTGTCCGGTGACATAGATCTCGTTCATGCGTAGTTCTCCTTCGCGCTAATTTGTTCCTGGGACTTATTATAGAGGACGTTTTTCCCGCGGTCAATGCAGTTTTTGCCAAATCCGGCAGATCTCCGCGTCCAGAATTCGGGCAAACCGCGTAGCGTCCGCCGGCGGCGGAAGCATGCGGTCTCCTCCGCTGCTCCCCTGCGGACAAACAGGAGTGGATGTGGACAAACGGAGGGATATGTGATAGGCTTACCGGTGGTAAATTCAGGAAAGCAGGTGGTAGGATGTACAACAGGTCCGGCAGCCACGAGGCGCTGCTGTCCGGCGCACCGCTTCCGACGCTGCTCTACTTCGCGCTGCCCATCATTCTGGGCAACGTCTTTCAGCAGCTATACAGCATCGTGGACGCCGTGGTGGTGGGGAAATTTCTGGGCGATCTGCCGCTGTCCGGCATCAGCGTGGCCTCCCCCATCGTGGACGTGGCCAATGCACTCATCATCGGCGGCACGATCGGCGCCGGTGTGCTGTGCGCCCACTTCTGCGGCGCGGAGGACTGGGACCGGATGCGGCGGCTCAATGCCACGTCCCTTATCGGCGGCGCGGTGCTGACGGTGCTCATCTCCGCGGCGGGCATCCTTCTGTCCCCCCTGCTGCTGCGGGCCCAGGGCACGGAGGAGGCCGTGTGCCAGCAGGCGGCGGTGTACCTCCAGCTGGTGTTCGCGGGGCTTATCTTCTGTTTCCTCTACAACTACTATGCCGCCATGCTCCGCTCCTGCGGCAACTCCCGCACGCCGTTCGTCATCCTGCTGCTGTCCTCCACGCTCCACGCCGCGCTGGATCTGCTGTTTGCAGGGGTGCTGGGCTGGGGCATACGGGGCGTGGCGCTGTCCACGGTGCTGTGCCAGGCCATCTCCGCGGCGGCCTGCATCGCGTACGCCCAGCGGCGCTGCCCGCCGCTGGTACTGCGGCGCGGCGATCTGCGCTTCCACCGCCAGACCGGCGGCATGGTGCTGTCCTACGCCTGGGCGGCGGCGCTGCAGCAAGCTGTGGTGTGCATCGGACGGCTGCTGGTGCAGGGTATGCTGACGCCGCTGGGCACCAGCACCGTCACGGGCTATAACATGTCGCTGCGCACGGAGCAGTTCCTGTTCTGCTTCTCCCAGGGCATCAGCGCCGCCATGGTGGTGTGCCTGTCCCAGAATCTGGGGCACGGCGACAAGGCCCGGGCCCGCCGGTTCTATCGGGTCAGCGTCTGTGCGGAGCTGGCGCTCATTGCCGTGCTGGCCACAGTGTGCTTCCTGCTGCCGGAGCGCATCGTGGGCATTTTCTCCCACAACCCGCAGGTCATCGCCGCAGGGGCGAAGTACACAGGGACCATGGCGTATCTGTACGTGTTCGCCTATCTGGGAGAGGTCATCCAGGGCTTCTTCCGCGGGCTGGGGCAGCTGCGGCTGACCATGGTGGCATCGCTTTTGCAGGTGCTGCTGCGGGTGGTGTTGTCCTACCTGCTGATCCCCGTGTGGGGTATCTACGGCATCTGCGCGGCGGTGGCAGCGGGCTGGGTGCTGCTGGTGGGCATTGAGGGTGCGTACAGCATCCGGAAGGCCCGGGCGCTGACGCAGGTGTAATGTGCATAAAAAGAGACGCCCTCTTGGGCGTCTCTTTTTTACGCTCAATAGTTTTCCTCGCGGACCTCGAAGTAGCTCTGGGGGTGGTTGCAGGTGGGACACACCTCCGGCGCGCTGGTGCCAATGACGATGTGGCCGCAGTTCCGACACTCCCACACCTTCACCTCACTCTTGGCAAACACCTCCGCCATCTCCACATTGTGCAGCAGGGCACGGTAGCGCTCCTCATGGTGCTTCTCGATGGCGGCCACCAGACGGAAGCGGTGGGCCAGCTCGGTAAAGCCTTCGGCCTCGGCGGTCTTGGCGAAGTCCTCGTACATGTCCGTCCATTCGTAGTTCTCGCCCTCGGCGGCGGCCTGCAGATTCTCGGCGGTATCGCCGATGCCCTCCAGCTCCTTGAACCAGAGCTTGGCGTGCTCCTTCTCGTTCTCCGCCGTCTTGAGGAACAGGGCCGCGATCTGCTCGTAGCCCTCCTTCCTGGCCTTGGAGGCGAAGAAAGTGTATTTGTTGCGGGCCTCGGATTCGCCGGCAAAGGCCGCCAGCAGATTTTTCTCGGTCTGGGTACCTGCGTATTTCGTCTGTTTCATGGCCATACTCTCCTCTCAGCCTTATGGTTTCTTGCGGATAGTATATGCATTTTGCTGGATTTTTTCAGTGATAAATGCCACAGTTTCCGCTTTTTCCATGGTGGGCGGTAAAAAATGGCGGCGCGGCGGATGTGCATATTCACTTGGTGCCGCGCGGATACTACCTTTGTAAATTTTGCTTTGACTGGAGGAAATTATAGATGAAAGCAACAGGGATCGTGCGCCGGATCGACGATCTGGGACGCGTTGTCATCCCCAAGGAGATCCGCCGCACCATGCGTATCCGCGAGGGTGACCCGTTGTTGATGACATTGGCACGGAAGACCTTGTCTGGGCGCTGTTTTGCGCTCTGGACAATAGAAATAGATGAGATATCTCCCGTGCCATTAGGAAAATTTATGGTGCGCTCCATCGTGCTGCATTGAAGAATGCTGTCAACATCCGGCTGCAGCTTTAACTCAAGCCGGTCTTCGAAGACCCGTATTTCATCTACAAGCAGCTCCAGATCGTTGCGTTCCAGCTTCTCCTTGTTCAGGATATCGTCAAAAACATCCATCGCCGTCTTTGCTGCTCGGTTTACCTGAATAATGGTGTTTCGCTTGTCAGATAGCAAATCGATCTGGTGTGTCAGTCCTTCAATTCTTTTCTGGAGGTCACTTTCCAACTCGTCATATGTCTCCTCAAGCAACGACTCCTGATCGGGATACTTCAGGATGTCGCGGATCCTCTGACGCTTCGTTGCTTTTAATTCCTCCCGCAGATCCTCCAGGATTTCAGCGAGATGGTCCGCAGACTGCTCTGTCTCCACCACATTGCTTTCCTCCTGGCGCAGATCCTCGTTTAGTTTTGCAAGCATTTCCGCGGAGCATTCCTTCACCTTACGCACATATTTCTTCAGAAGCTCATCCAGCTTGTCCACACGAATATGGTGAGACGTGCAGCCGGCAAGCCCTCTGCGATGATATGTGCCGCATGTATAGGCAGGCTTCAAATCGTTTCTGCTCATGGAGAACATCGGCGCACCGCAATCTCCGCAAACAAGATAACCTGAGTAGAAATTGTCGTATTTTTTTATTCCGCGGTAGTGGGAACGGGTGCGTTTTTCCCGTAATGCGCGGGTCGTGGCAAAGGTGCGGTAATCAATGATGGCCTGATGGTGGTTTTCAATGACCACATGCTCTCCATCGTTTCGCTTTACCTCTTTTCCATTGATCTTCACCCGCGTGTATTTTCCCTGGCGCAGGGTACCAATGTAGAAGTCATTGTCCAAAATCCCCTGTACCGTCACAATCGCCCAAGTCGCCTTCGCTATGCGCTTACACGCTTCGCCTTCGGCCTCTTTCCGCATCTGCTCGGACATTCTGGGGGTTGGGATCCCCTGCTCTGTGAGGTAATTGGAGATTCGCTTGTAACCCCACCCTTCGTTGTTGTAGAGATTGAAGATAAGGCGTACAATGTCTGCCTCCGTAGGGACGATCTCGAATTCCTTGTACTTGTTGATACGATACCCATACGGTGCTGCACAGATCCATTGACCATCCGCCTGCCGCCGCTTGATAACATTGCGAACCTTTTTGGAGGTATCCGTCACGGGCATCTCGTTGATCAGGAACTGAAATTGGATCTTTAGCCAATCGTCATCATTGGGGAAGTCAATGCCGTCGCCGATGGAAATAATGCGGACACCTGCGTCGCGCAGATCCTCCAGCTCCACCAAGCCACGACTGTTGCGGCGAGAGAATCGGGAGAAGTCCTTGACGATGAGAACGTCATACCTGTGATCCATCAGTCCGTGCCGCATGGCCTGATAGCCCTCCCGCTGCTCGAATGTATAGCCGGAGCGATCGCGATCCTCGTAGAATGTCAATGTACTGTCCGGAAAGCGATGTTTGACAAAGTCGGTGATGATCGCTTTTTGGTTTTCAATGGACACATTATCCCGGTCCAGTTCTTCGTCTACTGAAATGCGGCAGTAACCGGCAATATCAATGTGTTCAGTCATCCCGACTCACCACCTCTCGATCGAAGCAAGTTCCCATATATTCCTCCGTTTCCAATTACATTCTCTCGCGCAGAACTATTTACAGATAATATTGTACGTCATACGCTTTGAAAATGCAACACGGAAAAGAAAACCGGAGAAGGCAATGATTGCCCTCTCCGGTCGCTTTACACCTACACCGCACTACGTGCGATGCGCTCGGCTTGCACTTCCTTTTCCGCCATACGACGTCGATTGTAAAGCAGCAGGTCTCGCGTATTCTCATACAGATCCTGCTCTCCCGACATGAAGACAGCAACCATGTACTTTTGCTCGCTGTACTTCTTGTATACTTCCTTCAGGGATTCTTTGAGTTTTTCGTCATTCTTCTCGGCCTTGGTAAGCCAGATGTCAACCATCCTCTTTTCCTTGTCAACATTGATTTCCATAATAGTAATCACTCCTTAATCCAAGTATTTCCTTTTGTGAAATGGTTTATACAAGGGATTGCAGCCTCGTTAGAATACAGTAATTCAGGATTTCGGCAAAGACAGCTTTTGACACCTTACTCAGAGCGTTACCCGAGATCCTCGCCCGTTCCAGCACTGTCTTGATCGCACAGGACCGAACGGGAATTGTCTCTCCGTTTACCCGCATCAGCAAGCTGGTATTCTCCATCGTGTCTTCCAGTATCTCTGCCTTTTCATTACTGTCATAGATCTGCATGTACAGGTTTTCCATGGGTGAGTCCTTCTCAATCGGCTCAAATTCGAGTTTTTTTGATGAGGACATTACCCACCGGCTGTTTTGCTCTCGCTCAGTCAAAAATGAGAGAAATTCCCTCAAATCGCTGAACTTGCGGCTGTAACTATCCGCAAACACTCTGCTTTCCGTCATTTTGATATGGTGCCGTCAAGATTTATGCGCAAAATTGTTTGCAGGCTCCGGCAGACCTGAAGTCAGCCGGCAATAGAGGCGTCGTACAGAGCCGCCTCCAAGTGCTTCATGTTCATGTATTTCTTGTTGCCCCACTGGGTGCCCGCCACATGGCGAAGGCGGGCGCAGAGCAGCATCAGGGCGGAGTTGCCGTCCGGGAATGTCCCCACCACCCGCGTCCGTCGGCGGATCTCACGGTTCAGCCGCTCAATCACGTTGTTGGTGCGAATGCGCATCCAGTGCTCGCTGGGAAAATCGCAGTAGGTCAGCGTCTCCTCAATGCCGTCCTCGACCTTTTTGGCGGCCTTCTTCAGCTTCATGGCGCGCAGCTCGGCGACCACGGCTTTCGCCTTCTCACGGGACGCTTTTTTGCTCTCCTGGGCGTGGATCGCCTTGAGCATTTTTGCCACAATTTTGACCTTGGATTTGGGCACAACGGAGAAAACATTGCGGTAGAAATGCACCGTGCAGCGCTGGTATTTGGCGTCCGGGAACACCTCGCCCACAGCCTCCAGCATCCCCATGCACTTGTCACCGACGATGAGCCTCACGCCATCCAAGCCGCGCCCGCGGAGCCACTGGAAGAAACTGACCCAGCTGGCCTTGTCCTCCTTCATGCCCTCGGCAGCGCCCAAAACCTCACGAAAACCGTCCTCATTTACGGCGATTGCCACCAAAACAGCTACATTTTCGTACTCTCCGCCCCAGTTGCGGCGCAGGTAGATGCCGTCTACGTAGACGTATGGATAGCGCCCGCCCTGCAAGGGGCGGTTCCGCCAATCCTCGATGTGAACGTAGGCTTTCTTATTCAGTTCGCTGATGGTAGCGGGCGAGACCTTGCTGCCCCACAGTGCCTCGGTGATGTCCTCCACACGGCGCACAGAAACGCCTGCCAGGTACATCTCGATGAGGGCCTCCTCCACGCTGCTCTCCCGGCGGCGATACCGCTCGATGATGGCAGTCTCGAAGGATACGCCCTTGAGCCGCGGCATGTGGAGCGTGACGTCACCGGAAGTGGTAGTAAGGTTGCGGTCATAGTGGCCGCTGCGGTAGCCCTGACGGGCCTCGCTGCGCTCATAGCGGGCCGCCTGCGTCAGCGACTCTGCCTCCTTCTCCAGCAACTCGTTCAGGGTTTCCTCCACGCTTCCTCGAACTAATTCTTTGAGTTGCCCCTTGATAATTTCCTCGTTTAGCTGTACAATTTTCTCGGACATAGTTTGCTGTCTCCTTTCAGAATGTTTGTGTGGTAACTTCATTCTACCAGAGCCTGCAAGCTATGTCTTCTTTTATGCGGTTTTCAATTTGCGCAAGTTATTGTACCTTATCTTTGATATTCCATCTTTCAAAAATATTCTCAAGCCCATTCACATGGTATTTGGACAAAAAAAGCGCGTTCTGATTTGAACCCGTCAAATCAAAACGCTTCTTATTCCGGTTACACTTCTTGGCGTGCAACTATTATTTACCTTACTGGCTCACATTTCATAAAGTCCTGAAAAGAATCACGATCTAATAAGTACAGATGTAGGATACCAACTTATATGGCTGAATTCCACAATACCTAAAACTACCGTCATTAATAAGCGCTAAAAGCCTTATTGGGATGCGATAATGGAGTAGGGGATAATCGCAGGCAGCGCCCTTCTTTAATGTCCCTTATTTATCGACAATTATAGATTATCCTCCGATTTCGCGGTTAGGTTTGACGCTTACCTTTGACAAGCAAAAGAACGGACGCACAAGCCGAAGCCTGTGCGTCCGTCTCTCACATGAATTTTAGCCTGCAAGACGCTTCCAGTCGTTGTCCAAAGTAACCAACAACTCATCCACTGTTGCAGCACCTGCCAGCATCTTCTGCATATCCTCGCCAAAGGTCTGCATACCGCCTTCGGGATAAAAGGCTGCATAGAAATTTTTCACCTTGCCCGCAGAAATATATTCAGACAAGTCGGAGCCCAACGGCCCGATTTCCTCGGCTGTAGCAGAGAAATTGGTGAAGGCCGGTATCAGCAGCATCTCGCTGGTGATAAACTTCTGCCCCTCCTCACTGGTCACGAGCCAGGACATGAAGTCTTTCGCCACATCCTTTGCCGCCGATTCTTTGTTAACACCCCAATAGGTGGTAACACCCGCCAGCATAAAGTCATTCTTTGATGCATCTTCGAACATAGGTACAGGGAACATGCCTACTTTGAGATTGGGATTAATCTCATCAAAGGATGCTTGATTCCAGTTGCCGCCGAAGGTAATTGCAACCTCCTCATTGGCAAACTTGGAGACCTGCGTTAAAAAGTCAATTGACAGCATATTCTCGATCTGTGTGCTCTCCCACTGCCAATATTCCATAATTTCCTTAGCCAGTGGTGCAGTGGCAAACGAGGTCGTTCCATCAGCGAGACCGGCCATAAACGCGAGAGGATCTTTCTGCATCGCGATGACATAATTTACGCCATAGTAAGCGCGGCCATACGAGCTGCCGTCATTGATTAGAGGCGTATAGCCGGCTGCCTCTAACTTTTTCATGCAGGCAAGCAGTTCCGAATAGGTGGTCGGAACGCTCTCAATACCAGCATTTTCAAACATGGTCTTGTTGTACATATAAGCGCCGCCCTCTACACAGAGTGGCATACCATAAATACCGCCCAAGTCGATGCTGTTGTAGGCGATGTCGACCATGTCGTTTGTCCAAGGCTGATCGGAAAGATCTTCCAGATAATCCTTCCAAAGTACCATGTCAGAGTAACCGCTCAGGGCAAAAATATCTGGTTTCTCACCGCCGGCGAAACGCGTTTTCAATTCCGCGTTGTAGGGCTCGGCTACCAAGGAGACAATTTCAAATTCCACATTCGGGTGTGTATTTTGGTAAGCCTTTGTGGCATTGAGCAACCCAGACTCAATTTCGATTTTGTTATTCAGGATCGTGACCTTGACGGCATCTTCCTCATTGTCAGATGCGGAGTCTTCACGATCCCCGCAGGCGCACAAGCTAAACATCAGTGCAAGTGCAATGATCAACGGCAAAAACTTCTTACTTTTTTTCATTGGTGGCCCTCCTCAAATTTTGATTATATTAACCCTTAGTTGCGCCGTCTGACACACCACCTAAAATCTGTTTTTGCAGTAACAAAAACGCGATAATCGTGGGGATCATTGACATGACAAGCGCGGCTAGGGCAATATCCCACTTGCTGGCATACATACCGAACAGCTTATTGATGCCAACTTGAATCGTGTCATATTTCGTGCTATTTAGGAGCGTTTGCGGTATCATGAAGTCATTCCATACCCAGAACAAATCCATGGCAATCAAACTAAATACCGTATTTTTCATGAGCGGAAACACAATGCAGAAAAATGTTCGAACCGGCCCACAGCCATCCAGCGCCGCAGCTTCTTCCAGTTCCCGGGGCAATGTTTTTACAGCGCTTTGCATCATAAAGAAACCAAAGGCAAGACCTACGCCGGCAAAAACGATTATTGCACCGGGAAGCGTATTGTTGATGTGCAGAACGGTTGTGATTTTCACCAACGGAATCATCAGGGATGCGAAGGGGATCAGCATAGACACCATAAGAAGTGCGGTGAATGTCCGCGTTACAGCGTTCCGATAACGGTGGCACCAGTAGGCACTCATTGCAGAAAACACCACAACGGCAGACACACTGCAGATGGTTAGAATTGCCGAGTTGCGCAGAAGCTTTCCCATGGATGTGATTTTCCATGCCTGAATAAAATTTGACAGCTGCACTGTCTTTGGCAAACTTAAAGGTGCGCCGAGAATTTCTCCAACAGGCTTTATGGAATTGATGAAAACTATGATGATAGGGTAGACAAAGATTGCAAGCAGGAGAAGCAAGGCAATAGCAAGCAAAATAGTTCTGATCGTAGTTCTTCTATTTCTCATAACCATTTTTTCTCCAATCTGTTTGTCACAATGCGCTGCGTGAGCACAATCACCGACATGATCAGGATGAAAATAAGAGATTCTGCCGTTGCCATCCCGTACATATTATTCGAAAAGGCTTCATAATAAATGTTGAGCGCCAGTGTCCGTGTTGATCCGTAGGGACCGCCTTTTGTCATAGCCAGACTAAGTTCAAACATTTTAAACGCACAGGCCGTCGTCCAGAAAACACAGGTAGATATATAGGGGATGATCTGTGGTACCTTGATCTTGAAAAACGTTGTGATAGAACCGGCTCCGTCAATTTTAGCAGATTCCAGCACTTCCTTCGAGATAGAAATCAGGCCGGATGAGATAATAACCATCACATAACCCAAATTCTGCCAGACAAATACGATTCCCAGCGCAAAAAAGGCGGTATTCTCATATCCCAGCCAAGGAATGGTTAAGGCTGAAATATGAAGCAGTTTACCGATGGAAGGCAGTGCTTCCAAAAACACATACTGCCATACAAAACCAAGCACCATACCACCAATGGTATAAGGGAGATAGAAGATGGTTTTGGTGACGTTACGTAATGGGATTTTGGAAGTTACCAACAACGCAACCAAAGTTCCCAAGACCACCACCAGGATGATGTTGAACACAGAGAGCGTTACCGTGAACGAAAGAGCATCGAGAAACGAGGTCTTTCCGGTAAAAATATCCACGAAGTTCTGCAGCCCAATAAAAGTCAACTTACGGGAAACGCCATTCCAATCCGTCAGTGAATAGAAGCAGCTGACGAGAAATGGTGCAACGATACCAATAGAAAATACCAATATTGATGGGCCTAAAAAGAGCCCGTGAACCCAGAGTCGTGGTTTGTTCGTTTTCATACGGAAGCTCCATTTTTCGATACAGATGTTTCTTCCTTCTCGATGTCTTTTTTGCGCAGATAAATCCGGGCTTCATAGGGGCGGATAGATATTTCTGCCTTCAGTGGCTCGGGATGTGTTGAATAATTGCCCAGCAACAGTGAAACGCCGTATTTCAGAAAATCCGCTGGCACAGCCACTTTTGCCTCTTGGGCAGTGAAATTGCACAGGACCAGCAGTTCCTCATCCTCGAGTATCCGGAGGAACGAGTAGACTGCGGGGTTGGATGCATCTGTTAATTCATAGCGCCCATAAACGAAAACATCATGCTGCTTACGGATGGAAAGCAGCTGCTTATAATATGACAAAATCGAGTTTTCGTCCGCCATCTGTGCCGCTGCATTGATGGTGAGGTAGTTTGGATTTACCCGCATCCAAGGAATACCGTTGGTAAAACCAGCGTTTTCCGTAGCATCCCACTGCATGGGGGTTCTGGCATTATCACGTGCCCGGAATCTGGCCGCCTTCATAAACTCATCATTTGATATTTTTCCGGAGTCCACAAAATCATGATAGAAGTTTCTTGCTTCATCATCTAAAAAATCGTCCACAGTGTCAAACACTGTGTTAGTCATACCCAACTCATCTCCCTGATAGAGGAAAGGTGTTCCTTGTAACGACATTTGGAACGTGGCCAGCATTTTGGCTGACTCCTTATGGAATATCTGGTCATCTCCGTATCGGGAGACAGATCGGGGCATATCGTGGCTGCCGAGGCAAACTGTATTCCACGCTTTGTCTGCCAGCACTTGCTGCCACTTGGTGAAAATCTCCTTGATTTCCAGTACAGAAGGCACTTGGGTATGCCACTTAAAAGTGGGGCCGTTGTTTCGGTAGTTGTCCAATTCATACTGGAAAATCATCTGAAACTCGCCCCGATCAAAGCCAGCGAACAATAGGGCGTCCTCTGGGCGAACATTGTCGGTCTGGCCAACCAGCATGATATTGTATTTATCGTCTAATCCTTTGAGCAGCTCCTGAAGATAGGGGTGGGTATGTTTTCCGTTTGCATAATCTCCGATGCGATAAGGGTCAGGCCAGTCGGACATATCCTCTGGCTTGGAGAATAGATTAATGGCGTCAAACCGAAAACCATCCACGCCCTTTTCGCACCAAAACTCCAAAATTTTCCGCAATTCCCGGCGCACGGCAGGGTTTTCCCAGTTCAAATCGGGCTGTTGTTTGAAGAAGAGATGCATATAGTACGCGTCTGAGACCGAATCATGCTCCCACACAGAACCGCCGAAAATACTCATCCAATTGTTTGGCTCATGTCCATCTACAGGATCAGCCCACACATAATAGTCCCGATATTTACTATCTCGCCTACGACTCTCCACAAACCACGGATGCTGATCGGAGGTGTGGTTGAATACGGCGTCCAGAACCACGCGCAGCCCTTTTTCGTGGGCGCGGCACAGCAATCTCTCAAAATCTTCCAGCGTGCCGAACTTCTCCATAATGCCATAGTAGTCCTTGACATCATACCCGTTGTCGAACATAGGGGAGTCGAAAATGGGACACAGCCAGAGAACATCCACACCGAGTTCTTTTAAGTAATCCAGTCTGGTTATGATTCCGTTCAAATCACCAAAACCATCGCCGTTTGAATCCTGAAAGCTCTGCGGATAAATCTGATATACAACCGCCTCTTTCCACCATTGTTTGTGCATGCGAATTCCTCCTACGGTAAAGCTATGATGTAAGACGTGGCAGCCAGCCACACCTTTTTTCATCCCAAATTCTTAACAACTTATATCCATTCCGGCGGGTAAGCTGCCCCCGCTCTGCCTTGAGATACCGTACCCTTTTCAGCCTCGTTAGATTTACGGGGCGTTTTTCTGCTTTTGGCTGTTATTCGTAGGACTCTAATCTGATCGACAACCTCTTGCAATTCCTTTAACATTAATATAATATTTGATTACGGATAATTCTAACATAAAGACACGCACATAATAACAAAATTCTATTTAGCGGATTGGGGTATTGCAATATGTATCACCGTAAGGAAGAAGAACAGCAGTTAAGAGAAAATGTCCGTCACAGCGAGGGGCAAATGCCGGTTAAGATTTATTCCTGCAGCTTTTCAGAGAAGTTGACAAGTATTCTTTCGCACTGGCATCAAGAGATTGAAGTTACATTGATTTGCAGCGGAAAAACTTCATATCAAGTTGGCGGTATTGAATTTTTGGCGCATGAAGGTGATATTCTCATTATTTCCCCATGCGTGCTGCATGGAGCCAGAAAGTTGCCGAGGGTAGCCTGCAAGACGGAGAGCATTGTTTGTGATTTGCATATGTTCTGTTCCGCTGCTACTGAGGGTGCCATCTATCAGTTGTTTCTGCCAATTATTGCACAGAAGCGCCGGTTTAAGACCCTGATTCGACCGGGGGATCCTGCCTATGAGCAGATATTCTCTTGTGTTTCCTCCGCGATCAGCTGCTATAATAATCGTATTCGCTATTGGGAAATCCTTTTTAAAAAACACATGCTATACCTATTTTACCTTTTGCTGGATAACAATTATTTGCAAACTCCCGGAGAGGGTGATAGTGACCCAAAAAACGAAGAAGTGATCCGAAATGTATTGGATTATATTTCCGACCATCTATCCGAGAATTTGTCCATCGAAAAGCTGGCGGCAATCAGCAAATACAGTCCCAGCCATTTTATGAAGGTGTTTAAACAGAACACAGGCATTACCTGTAACCAGTTTATTCTACAGCATCGTCTCGACTATGCCACAAAACTACTGCAGGAGTCATCTCAAAGTGTTACAGAAGTCGCCTTAAATTGTGGCTTTAACAACATCTCTTATTTTATTCATTGCTTCCATAAGCAGTTTCTTTGCACGCCGGCAGCTTATCGCAAAATTGCTCAGCAGCAGAGCCATAATTAAAGGACAGACCTGTGGAGCCAAAGGTAAGCAGCTGCTTGCATTTCCATATTAAAGCAGCTGATTTGCCCGCGAAAGGGAATGTATTACTTTATCGTCCTCTCCTTCTAATTCATTCCGCTGCCTCGCACAGCGCCTGCCACGCCTTTACCATCGCAAGGGTGTCCAGCTCACAGTATTTCAGCAGGTCATGCCGCGCCTTGGCTTGCTCCTCCGGCGGCATATCCTTCATTTGGGGGAAAATACTCATGGTCTGCTTACTCCGCACGGTCCTGCGAAGATAGGTGAACCTCCCCCGCTCCTTAAAGCGCGATGCTGCCGGTTTCCTTACTATCCATCGCAAAGTTCAGCAGCGTCCCCTTGCAGACGGCGGCGAAATACTGCGTCGCCTCAAGCTGTGCAGGGTAGTTCTTCTCAATGAGTTCCAGCGTCTCCCTCAGCTGCAGCATGGCTGCGAATTCATGCTTGCACGGCTCACTGCAGAAGCAGTCGCAAACCAGATTTCTGATCTCGCCGTTGACATAGTCGCACTCCAGCTCGTAGGGCCGCGTCCCCTCCACAATGGCCCGCACATGGGTATTGTCCAGAGAAATGTACCGCACACGATTGTCCGTGTAGTAATCGTGTCCGCGATCGGCAGTTGCCCTGCTGATGCTCATGGCGCCCAGATCACGCAGCAGGAAGCCGCTTTCATCATTGCCGGAAACAAACATCTCATCCTCCTTGGCGGGTGCCTTAAACCAGGTGATGACCTTTTCGTAAGGAAGAGTGCTGCGGTCGAACGTGACGAAGTGCGACCCGGCGAAGAAGAACTCGCCCTGTACATTTGTGTCGGCCACGCTGATGACCCGCTTGTAGTCAGACAGCTTGATCTTGAAATTGTATGCGACATCTACCACGCGGCCACGCAGACTCTCCAGCTTGCCCTCCACAAAAACGATATCTCCGCGCTTCAGGTCAAAGGCGTCATTGTAGTAAGACAGATTCATATTCCGCGCCGGAAAATGGACGCGAACGACCGATTTTCTCGGCGTGACCGCGGGACAAATGGAGTGCGCCTCCTCGGGTGCCTGACGATGCTCTTCTGCGGAACCATTAAAACCAATCTTGAACATGTCGTTTCCTCCCTTTCCGATCTGTATCGTTCTTTACAATACCCATTCTACAGAAGGAGGTGTCCCATAAACCACCCAGTGCGCAAAAAAATACCCTGCCGCAATATAGATTTATGCAGCAGGGTAATTTGTAATATGAAATTAGTCACTGACTCCTCTTGTTGCTATAACTCCTGCCGGAGGCACCCCCATTTCAAAGCCACAGCGCTCTATGGAGTGAACTGCTCTCGATCACGTAAACCGCGCTTTGCTTGAGATATCTCGTACTCGCCCATCCGAATCGTCTATGGCATATTCTGGCCGGTTCGTCTCCATCTACGATTCCCACCCCTGGCGTTTAGCCAAATCGCTCATGGCAAAACAGAATCTCTCCCACGGTGCCAATGTTATCAGCA
>UQZR01000012.1 GCA_900545585.1 uncultured Eubacteriales bacterium | reverse complement strand
CGATCAGCGCCCGGATTTCTGCGGTAATCTCAATCATACGGTTTCATCCTCCTTTACGCTGTAATCCCGGTTGCGAGTGGGCGGGGCTGCTTTCCTGGTGTCCTCGCTGGCCCAGCGCCGGATGGTGGCGGCATGGCTCTGATACCGCTTGCCGGTAGAAGCCATGTACTCGGACAGCTTTTCGATGTACTGGCCCCATACGGTGGGAAAGCTGGCCTGCAGGTCTGCCAGTTCCTCGTCTGTCAGAAAAACATTCTGGTAACGGCCATAGGCGCGGGCGCCCTCACTCTCTCTATTCTCTATACTCTTATCTCTAATATCTAATCTCTTATCTCTAATCTCTGGCGGACAAATGTCCCCCCGGCTATATGGTGGACAAATGTCCGCCCCGCCGGATGGGAGCAGTTTTTGACGCTTCAATCGCATACGCTCTTTCTTTTTCCGTTCCCCTTCGGTAGAGGATTGGCCGATCAGCAGTTGGATGTCGGCCATGTAGTAGGCCCCGTCGGTCAAAATCTCCACAAGGCCAAATTCAAGGAACACCTTCAAGGCCCGTTCCACCGTCCCCACCTGATGGCGGGTAAAGGTGGCGATGGTCTGGGGCGTGTGGGGCAAATGGTCATTGAGCATGAGGATACCGCCGCTTTTGAGAGACATGAGGTACATTTTCAGCAGCAGATTGGAGTACAGCAGGCCATCCTGCATACTCTCCAAAATAACCATCGTTTCGCTGTTGTAAAAGTTTTCTTTCAGCTTGAGATAGTAATATTTTCGATTGTCTGACATGGGTTCCTCCTTGGGGTTCGTTTTGGGCTTCTGTACGCATTTAGAGGGCCGTTTTGGGGGTCAGAGGATAAATCTATCAGGCCCCCAGCGACACCCTTGAAAAAGTCCTTGATTTACAAGGGGTTTTCGGCTCCTAAAGCGTGACATTTAGCCCTCTGTTTACGCTTGCGCTGGGCGGCCTTGATACGCTTCATGCGTCCGGCACATTCCGGGCAGTATTTGGCCCGGTTGGAGCCGGGGGTGAACAGCGCCCCGCAGACGGCGCACCGTTTGGCGTCCAGGCGGTGGAACAGGGCCGTTTCCAGTTCCTTGTCCAGCGGCAGCACCGCCGCCCGGAACCACCGGCACAACAGGGAGTAGGAAATGGACTGGACGCAGACACATTCCTCCCCATCATCCAGCGCGATACAGTTGCCGCCGTCATAGTTGCAGCACTCATGTACCAGCCGCCGCGCTCTGCGGTATTGGCGGTAGTCCATGACGGGGATGGGTTCAGGCTTGCTTTTCTTCATGCTGGCACTTCCCGCACCCGCCGCAGTTGCCGCAGCCCTGGCAGGCATGGGCCTCCGGCTCCGGGCCGGTGGGGGCGTCTGCCGGTTCCGGCTGCAAGAGGGCAAGGGGCAGGCGGATATTCAGCTGGACAGTGACGGGTAAAATAATCTGCTTCATAAGGCAATCTCCTTCCATGAGTGAATGTTGACAGTTCTGTGCAAAGGGGTGTCGTGAAACGCGACGCCCTCGAAAGGGGTCGCCAAAATGCCGTACCCTTTACCGTTCCGGCCCCCGGTCATGGGATTTGTCCTGTTCCTGGCGGGCCAGTTGGTCGGCGGCCTTGCGGAGCCGTTCCACGGCTTTCAGTTCCTCCCGCATGGCCTTCATGTCGATGGTGTCCACCTGCTTCTGGGCGGTCAGCAGGTCGATCTCGCGCTGCCATGCTTTGGGGGTGATTTCCTCGCCGCTGTCCTTCAGTTCCTTCAGATACCGGGCCGCCGCGTCATAGAGGATCAGTTCCCGGCTGTGGCGCTGCTCAAACAGTTCCCGCTTCTCCAGCTTTACCCTGGCAAGCTGTTTATGAATGGCCTTGTACTCGTTGTACTGCGCCCACATCTCCCCGCGCTCGGTGAGGACAGCGATCCGGCGCTCGGCCTGGACGATTTTCCCCCGCAGGTCATAGTAGCGGGTGTTCATGTCGGAGATTTTATCGTTGAGTTGCTGCATGGTCTTAATTTCGTTTGCCTGCAAAAAGCTGAACAGGGCGGCGCTCTCCTGCAAAGCCCGGATTTTGCCGGTGCGGGTGTCAGGCCGCTTGAGCTGCTGCTGGGCCTCCCACAAGTCAACCATGCTGGGCTGCTGGCCCTCCGGCTTCTCGGCCTCGGCCTTAGACCAGTTGTAGAGGCGGGTAATGCGGGCCTTGATTTCTTTGAGCAGTTTGTTATCGGCGGCGATCTGCCGGTTGACTTCTCCCTTGTCGGTGTGGATACCGCGTTTCTCCATCTGGCTGGCTGCTGGCCCCAGGTGGACAGAGGGGATTTTATCAATGCCCTGTCGCTTGTAGCTGCGGTGGTCTACCAGGGCGGGCTGACCGGCGGCCTCCAATGCCCGGTTGGTATAAGCCGCCCATGCCGCCCGCCAAATCTCCACATTTCCTTTATCGTTCCAGTCGGTCGTATCCTCCCGATGATTTTTCCAGCCGCCTTTCCCATCCGGGATACGCTGTCCATTCTCGTCCAGATCGTATGCCTTGCGGCACTTTGCGCCCCACTGTCCATTTTCTTTCAGAGGCCGGAGCGTCAGCATGATATGGACATGAGGGTTGCCGGTTCCCTTGTCATGGATGGCAAAGTCGGCGCACATCCCCTTGTCCACAAAGTTGTCCTTGACATAGGCCCGGACAAGGGCAAGCTGCTGTTCCCTGGACAGTTCGCGGGGCAGGGCCGCCTCAATCTCGCGGGCAAGCTGGCTGTCCCTGGCTTTCTCAATCTGCTCCACACTGTTCCAGAGGGTAGAGCGGTCTGCAAACTCCGGCGGGGCGTGGGCGGGCAGCATGATTTCCGCATGGACAACGCCGCCCTTCCGGGTGTAATCATGGGTCTGGCCGTCCCATTCATTCGTCAGCTTGGTTCCGCTTCGGTAGGCGGCTGCGGCAACAGCGGAACGGCCCTCGCTGCGCTTGATGATACTGACGGGGATATGGCAAAAATCTATGGGTGGCACCTCCTTTCGGCGGGGATATTTCAGGCTCCGTGGAGCCGAACAAACGCGAAGCGGGTGTTTGGCTGCGCGGGGCGCACAAGGGGTTTGGGGAGTGTAGCTCCCCATCGCGCTCGGAGAGCGCAACAGCCCAAACATGGGGCCCCACGGAAACCCAGCGGAGCGGTTTTCGTGGGAAAAGGAGGAGCAAGGGAGCGTGTGCAGTTTTCGCCGCAAGGCGGAAACGGAATAAAGCGGACTTTGCGACGACGCGCGCACGACACCGGCAACGGTGTATAAGTGCGCCCTTGTAAACAAGGGACTTACGGCTTGTCCCCGGATTTCGGCAGTTTTGCGGCCAGTTCCGCCGCCCCCGGAAGATAGGACAGGGCAATCAGGAACGCCTTGACCTCTACGCCGGGAAGGTCTGGGGTCAGAGGAAAAACGCCCTCCAAAATGGCCCCGCGCTCAATCAGGCGGCGGGTGCGGGCCTTGCGTTCCTCGTTACGCTGCTTGTTCTCCAAAATCTTCTGGCGGTTCTCAAGCTGCCGGATTTCCCTCAGGACTTCTTCGCACTCGTCTTTTTTCTGTTTCGCTTGGGCGGTGCTGTCTTTGTGCATATCGCTTTCTCCTTTGGCGGCTTCATCCAGCCGCGCTTGATATAATATTTCTGTAACTTGATAATGGCGTTGCGAACCGTGACAATGGCCGCTGATGTCGTGAAGCCTTCGGCCTCGGCAATCTCCTTAAACTGCTTGCCCTCCCAAAACCGGGCGTGCAGGCAGCTTGCTTGCCGGGGCGTCAGGGTGGCAAGGGCCTCCCGAAGCCGTTCCATCATCAGGGCATGGGCGTCCTCCTGTTCCCGTTCCGTTTCCTTCTCCATCAGAATATCTTCCGGGGAAATGGCCTGTTCCGGGAAATGGTTTTCTATGCCGGGGGAAGCGTCCAGAGAATAACAGTGATAGTGCTGCTTGGCGTCATTGGCGTTCTCTGCGCGGCTTTCCTCCACAATGGCGTCTGCAACCTCGTCCGGCACTTCCACAAAAGTGTCCTTCTTGCAAATCGGGTAGTAGTATTTTTTCAGGTTGATGGTTTTCATAGGCCGCTTGTCCATTTTCGGCGTATGAAGTACCGGCGCAGCCGCCGGAGCGCCGCATGAATGGACTTCCCAGCCTGGGATGGGGTAATGCCCTCCATCGCGGCAATGTCCTTCACTTTCATCCCCAGCATATACCGGGCATGGACACGGCGGGCCTGCGCTGGGGTCAGAGAGGAAATCGCCTCATAGAGCCGCCGGAGCAGTTCGGCATATTCGGCCTGCGCCTCCTTTTCCATCAGGCAATCTTCCGGCGAAGGCTGCGCCCAGCCGATGGCGGCGTTCTCAATCCCATCATCGCAGTCAAGGGAGTAAAACGCCTTGTAGCGGTACATCTTGCGCTCCCTGGCGGCCTCGGCCCGCTTGTCCAGCAGGAACGCCTCAACGATTTCATCCGACACCTCCACAAAAGTGTCCTCGGTGCAGAACGGGTAATATTGCTTGAGGTTGATGGTCTGCATATCACTGTACATTTCCCCTTTGGGGCATTTCTGATATATGCTGTCACGTATCCTTTTGTATTCCTTGTTCGATAGTTTCTTCACGATTTCAAGCGTATGAATCGAAAATCCATCCGGTTCCAACTGAAAACTTCCTGCGCCCGGCTTTTTCATCATCTTGCTCCTTTCAAAAAAAGTATTTCTTTCTTCTCTTCAACGTCCTTTATTTGCTGTTTTAAGAGCTTTTTCTTTTAGTTTTTCTTTATATCAATAGACATTTGCAAAAAAAGAACGGCACCAAATAATTTCACTTGGTGCCGCCTTTCTCCGGTTCTCTTATTTTCTTCTCGATTTCAAGCCGCATTTGCCTGAACTCCGCCTCGGTTATCGTCCCCTTCTCCAAGAGCAGCTGATTAAACCACATCAGCATTCCCCAGCGGTAGGCGCTGTCTCGCGTCTGTGTCCGTTCTGTCATTGTCCGACCTCCTCATTTGCATGTACCCCACACCACCTCGCAATTCGATGTGTATATTTTTGTCTTTGAATTCTTCAAAAAATAAATGCCCACTGCGGTAATCTTCTCCGCAGCGGGCATTCTTTATTCAGTTTTCTGTGCAATCAGCGCGGTCAGCTCCAGCAGAATATTCCACGCCCCTTTTGGCAGCCATGACAGCTTTTCAACAGACAATACCAGCGTTGCACAGAGTCTGCTTTCCCCGTCAACCGGCAAGCGAACATTTTTACTCTTGCCTACCAGATAGTCCGGCTGTTGTTCCCTCACCGTCTTGATGACCGCGAGCCAGTCACATTCGAACGGCATAAGCATTGGCGCTATCTCAGTCAGCATATCCTCGCGGATCTGCAGCGTTGGCACTCGATGCCGGTGGCCATCTTTCCCTGTCACTTGAAATCCACGGACATAGCCCCAAATGACAGTGCCATCCGCTTTTTTCATTGGGAATTCTCCTTTGACCGGAACGGCCATAAAGTGCTTACAATTCTCTGGTGCAACCATCGCAGCTACCAGCTTTTCCAATAGATCCGGGCTGTCCGTCTCATAGTTCAGAACGTGCTTTGAATCGTCCACTGGCAAATCATCTACGGGCGCTGGGTATACATCTGGCAGAAGGACGTGCAGCCATCCGTTCAGCGTGGCCTGGCCCTCATCCGCCTTCCAAAATCCCAGCATGTTCATATATGACATCAGTTCCCCAAGAACAACGATCTGCGTCTCCAGCCACAATCTCTGTAGACCCCGATATTTTTCTGTTCCACGCCTGCTATTGTGCGTATCGATCCTCTGACTGGCTACTTTCAGGTGTTCCAAAAGTAAACCTCTTTCCCGTTCCTTTTTATTGGTTACTTCCTGTTTTTCTCCTTCCGTCTCCGACAGCCCACATGTATATATCCGTCTCAAAAAGCCATCGATCAATAACCGCACCGCCGCAAAATCCCAAGCATCACCACACCATGACCGCGCCAAAATCTTTCCCTCTATCCGTATTGGCATTTCCAACTCACACTTATTACCCAGTTGGATGATCGTGACCCACCGGTTTCTGCGCACAAAATTTTCAACATCAAAAGCTCTGAAGAAGGCTGTATTGATTCCGACAGCAGTGTCCCGATACTGCGCCGCTAAAGGTTCATCATAGTATTTCTCATTGTTTTCCTTATCCCGCTCACCCTTACAGACCTGTGCATATGCACAGTCGATGATCTGCCTTTCATTACCGACCGACGGCAAATACGCCGGCAGATGGCTTTCCACAGATCCTGCTGCAGCACCAGCTGTAAGCAGTTCTTCTGTGTCAAGGAAAAGTGATGCCATGACCTGGCGAAGTGCGTTTCCTGCCCCATCCGCCCGTGAGCACACGATGCGCGGGGCGGTTTCATAGGGCACGGGTTCACCATATGTAAAAAGCTCCCACTCACTGCACAGCCGAAAAATATACCCCGAAAGGCTTGCACTGACAACCTGTAAGATCGTCCTGCGGCCATCTACATCCGATCCACAGCTATTCAGCATCTGCAGCAGTGCTGCGCAAGCATGATGCTGCGCTTCCTTCGATTGCTGCTCAATAGGTACTCCCATATCACACCGATCCGAAAGATATTCTATCCCTGCTTCAAAGTTCCGCTTCCGGAAAGTAAAGTTGTCCTTACCTGGGATTTTAGCTTCGAGCTCGCGTATACGTGCGATGGCCTTGTGTGGGTTCTGATAGTATTCACTTTGAACTGTATTGATTTTCTTCCCACGCCAGATGCCAGCATCGTGATACAGCAGCGCGACCTCTCCGTTATCATACTGATACTCCCACGCAGTAATCTTTCTCTTTTTACCGTCGTTCACTGCAATAGCCTCCTCGATTCAATATATATTCTATTGTTCCTCATCTTTTTAAAATGCAATACTGTAAAGAAAACTTTTCATATTAAATCTATCAGAAGCGGCGAAATAAGCCAGCATTTTCTATCATTTTCTTATTTTTATAAAATTACAAAAACACAATAACATGATAATATAAATTTTTCAAGTGTACTTCCTGCTTTGCAATTGATTTCTTCTGTATACCTTGATACAATATAGAACATGATATGACGAACTTTTCAGAAAGGAGCCATTATGGATATACATTCTGTCAGGCAGCAGCTGCGGACAAAGAGCATATATGACATTCCCCTACGGGTGACGTACTACGCCCGCGTGTCCTCCGAGTCTGACGAGCAGCTGAACTCGCTGGGTAATCAGATTCAATACTACGAAGACCTCATCCGCCGGAATACCGCGTGGGCATTTGTACCCGGTTATATTGACGAGGGTTTGTCCGGCATCTCTACCAAGCACCGCGAGAACTTCAACCGCATGGTCGAGGATGCAGCGGAGGACAAATTTGATCTGATCATCACCAAGGAGATCTCCCGTTTTGCCCGCAACACGCTGGACTCCATCCAATTCACGCGGCAGCTCCTTAGCTACGGCGTGGGCGTGTTCTTCCAGAACGACAATATCAACACCTTCGATGAGGACTCCGAACTGCGGCTGTCCATTATGTCCTCCATTGCCCAGGACGAGTTGCGCAAGCTCAGCAGCCGCGTAAAATTCGGCCATCAACAGGCCATCAAGAATAACGTGGTGCTGGGAAACAGCCGCATTTTCGGCTATCGCAAGGAAGACCGCAGGCTGGTCATTGACGAGGAACAGGCACCTATGGTACGGGAGCTGTTCGAACTGTACGCCACCGATCAGTACAGCATGAAACAGATCGAAACCATCTTTTGGGAGAAGGGCTACCGCAACCTCAACGGCAAGAAAATCGCCCACACCACCATGTCCAATATGATCTCCAATCCAAAATACAAGGGCTACTATGTAGGAAACAAGGTCAAGGTGATGGATATGTTCACCAAAAAGCAGAAATTCCTCCCACCGGAGGAATGGGTCATGTTCAAAGACGAGACGGGTGAGATCGTGCCCGCTATTGTCTCCGAGGAGCTGTGGGACCAGGCCAATGCCATTCTCCGCCGCCGCAGCGATGACGTAAAGAACCGACAAGGCATTTGCAATCACGCCAATCTGCTGACTGGAAAGCTCTATTGCACCTGCTGCGGCACCGCCTACTACCGCCGGGAGTCTCAGGACAGACAGGGCAACAAGAACAGCAAGTGGGTCTGCTCCGGCAAGATCAAAAACGGCGCAGACTCCTGCGACTCCTTCCCCATCTATGAGGACGAGATCAAACCCCTGCTGCTGGATGTGTTCCGCGATACGGAGGCCAGCGCAGAGGCGCTGATCGAAGAATATGTAGAATTATATAAATCTCTGAACCGTGGTGGTAAGCTGGATAAGCAGATCGCCTCGCTGCAAAAGCAGCTGGAAACAGTAGAGCAGAAGCGCATGAAGCTGCTGACCTATAATGCCCAGGGAAAGCTGGATGATGCAGATTTTCTCGCTATGAACAAAAAATGCTCCGCTGAGGCAAAGGAACTGCAAACGCAGTTGGCAGAGGCGCTTACACAGCAGGAATCCACCGGCAGCCTAAAGCAGCAGCTGGACACCATCCGCGCCGTCCTGCGTAATGCCCAGAAGGATGTTGCCAAGGGTGTCATTACCAAGGAATTTGTCACCCGGTATATTGACAAGATCTTTGCCACGCCGAAGGAGGATGGTTCTCTACGGCTGGACATCAAGATTTTCACCGGTGAGAGCTGTGAAAAGCACCTGCAAAGCCTGCGGCGTCAGGCAGCGGCGCAAGCTGTTGTACCGCAATCAGTTGCGGCGTTTTCACCGGCTGGTGATCCCGAAGTTTCTACGGGTCACACGGTCAAGAAGATGATCGAGTCCTACGAGAAGAACCTGTAACCTCTCCCACAGAAGGGGCGTCCGGCCTTTGGCCGGACGCCCCTTTTCGCTTACCGGCATCACTGCCCAGGACAGCTCGCCTTTTCGGTGAATATCTCCCTCAAGCACCGTTACCGTGTATCCCAGCTCAGACAAACGGCCGGACGGAAGAAGTATTCGGGAAAATTACCGGCCGCCGCGATTGGCTCACCTCTTCTTTGCGTTTCTCCGGTCTTTTGGCAGTCTCCAATACCTGAGCGTTGATACAGCGTTTCGTATCTGCTGAATTTCTTCCGTTGAAAGCTGATATATCTTTGAGAGAACAAGCTCATCTCCTAACTGATATGCAGCCTGCAGGCCCCTTTCTTTTATACAATCGTCCAATTCCTTGAACACGCTTCCGGCTTCCTCCTGCGATATTGCGTTTACTACCTCTATCCTATCTGTCTCGCCCGGGATCAGGACTAATACCCCGCCGCCTAAAGAGTGGACGTTGAGCTCGATCGACAGAAGCGTAAGGCTGTTGTACCACATACACACCAGTTGTTCCGCAGTAATGTCTGACTTTATATGCCCTGCAAGCAAGCTGTTCGATACCACGTATTTCCCGTCATTGACTACTAATTTGGGAGCATCTCCGAAAACCGTCAAAATCAAATCAGGGATCTCAATGCTTGGCGTAATATACCACGGCTTTCTCTGCCGGCACTTATAGCGCAAATGAACACCGGTCTCCACCCCATGCCTGATATACCGTTTGTCTGCGGCCGTTACATTCCCGGGCATGAAAAGATTATTGAGCTGCTGATCGGGGCCTGCAATTGCACCTATACCCGTTCCTCCGCTTATTTCCTTTCCGCTGCTGATGCACGGGAGGAGACTTGCAGAAGGAAGCTTATAGCGCCTGCAGGTCTCCTGATTGGGGTGGAAATAGTTTTTATCGGCGCAAATATATCCGATATTGAATTTGCACAGGTCGATCAACGGTATGATCGTTTTTTTCTTCCGAAGCATTTCTATCATATTTCTCTGCTTTTCGCTGAGCATTGAAAAGGCAAACGGCTTTTTCCTGTGTATAATGTCGGAAATCTTAATTTTGTTTCTGCGTGATATGTTGTTTGCAAGCAAATCATCGACCCTGTCGTAAATCTCAAAATCCACGCAATGTGTACTTGCCCCGTATTGGTCTGCAAGCAGCAGAACGGTCTCCACATCAACATCAGGAAAAAAGTCCTCGTGTATGCGAATGATCTTAACAGCGCCAAAATTGCTGCCAAGATACGTCCACAGGGGATATGAATACTTCACATAGGTTATTTCAAAGGGCAGCACAAAGGCCATGCGCCCGTTTGGAGCCAGCATATTTGACGCATGGATGGTAAACGGCATCCAAAGGCTGCCGCTCGACAACATCTTGATCTTGTAATCAGCCATTCGGTCAATGGCCCTTGCACGGTCTTCCTCCTTTAGATTTCTCAGTCTGACATAGGGAGGATTCCCGACTACCGCTGAAACTGCAATTTTTTCAGAGCATTCCATGAAGTCTTTGCAGCAGCCGGCAAATGACGTCGGTGCGGAGTCTGCATATTTCGAGAAAACAGCAGGCTGCAGCTCAACGCCGATGACCGTGGGCGTATCGTTGCCAAGCGCAGAAAACCTATTGAAAGCAGCGTCTAAAAAAACGCCGTCGCCAAAGGCAGGCTCCAATAATGTGTCGGATCGATCTCTCAAAGCCCACGCAGCCATATAATCAGCAATACGTTGAGAAGTATAATATGACCCTGTTAATCGAGTGACTTGCATACGGTGCCTCCCGCGACGATCTGTTCAATTTTTTCCATTTTTTGAATTACTGCATTTCCGGTTTCGGTGATATGGTAACTGCCTTTTTTCTGCTGCTCCACACACCCCACCGACTGCAATTCCCGCAGCCACTTGTTTATTGTTGCCGGACTGCTGCCATACTCGGCGGCGATCTCCTCCTGCGAGAAATTGACAGCTGCGCCGCGAGAGGTCTCTCGTTCCTGACTCTTTAGCCAGCTCAGAAAGTGATACTCCTTTGAGCCAAACAACTGTATTCGCTTGTCTGCCACGATAGCGTCACCCATTTCTATGACATTTTATAGCATAATAAACTAATTTTTAACTGCATTATACTATAATAAATTATCGTGTCAAGCATCACACAATATACAAAACAGGGTATCATTTTCATTCGGCGTATTTACCGTCAGTCGACATCGACTCCTACAAAAAAACCTGCATCCTTTCCCGCAGACGGGGCGTCCGGTCCTTCGGCCGGACGCCCCGCCTCTTATCAGTATCACTAACATCCCATATCACATTTCATAGCTTTACTTTTCTCGTTAATTATCCTACTATACAGGCACAGCAACGAAAGATCCCATTTTTCGATAATAAATTCACGTTCTAAGGAGGAACTTATCATGAAGAACATTGGTACTTACGTTTTCATCACCATCGTCTCTCTGGTCATGGTCGTGGCCACCGCTTTCCTGATGACCGCCGCCGATGAACCCATCCGTCAGGCCGGTATGTACCTGCCTCTGATCTTCGGTGCTCTGGCTACCTGGAGCGCCTCCAGAGCCGGTCTGCTGGAGATGGACTATGAGGGGCACACCGCCCACACCGCCGCGCACGCCGCCTGAAGCCTCGGAGCGCGCTCTGCTCTCCTTCCTGAAGCTTTTCTCCAAAAAGAAAGACCCGCCTACGGCGGGCCTTTCTTTTTCCCTTTTCACAGCCGCCCCAGCAGCAGGTATACCCCCGCCAACAGCAGCAGCGGCTCTGTCTCCCAGCACCCCCACGCCTCCGGCAGCGGGATATCCTGGGGCTCGATGACGGAGCCGTCCAGCGCCGCCACCTGCCGCTGCACACACAGCACGCCTCGCCGCGTCAGGCTGGACAGCGTCAGCGTACTCTGGGGCGACGGCCCGTAGCTCACCGCCTGACGCACCGCCAGCGGCTCCGTCCACACCCCCTGGGGCAGCAGCAGCGTCCGGCACCTCAGGCCGCCCTGGGCCGTCAGGCGGCGCGCGCCCTCCCGATCCAGCGCCAACAGATCCCACCCGCGGCGCAGCACCTCCCTGTCGTCGGGCCTGCACAGCTCCGGCGGCAGCGCCCGCTGCCACGCCGCGCCGCTGCTGCGGTAAAAACCGTGCTCCGCCATGTTCCTCACCTCGTGTTTAGTCTGCCGCGCAGGGAAAAACTTATGCCGCCCATTTTTTTGCTGGGCTTTTTCGCCGGAATGTGCTATACTGGCGCTACTACCCTAAAGGAGGCTGTCCCATGCAGTTCCGCGCCCATCTCCATACCGTGAATCGCCACCGCCGGCTGGTCCGCCGCTATTGCCTGAAGCTGGGTCTGGTGTGGCAGGGCCTGACCCACGACCTCTCCAAATACAGCCCCACGGAATTCTGGCGCGGCTGCAAATACTATCAGGGCTGGCGCAGCCCCAACGATCAGGAGCGCCTGGAAAACGGCGTCAGTCTGGCCTGGCTGCACCACAAGGGCCGCAACCGCCACCACTTCGAATACTGGATCGATTACTGCCGCCGCGAGGACGGCACCATCTACATCGGCGGCTGCAAGATGCCGAAGAAGTACGTGGCCGAGATGTTCTGCGACCGCATCGCCGCCTGCCGCGTCTACCAGGGCGACCGGTATACCGACGCCTCGCCCTACGACTACTATCAGCGTTCCAAGGACCTCTCCCGCACGGATGCCAGCCGCTTCATGCACGCGGACACCGCGGCGCTGCTGGACCGCTGGCTCCTGCTGCTGAAGGAGCGGGGGGAGGACGCGGCCTTCGCCGCCATCCGTCAGGAGCTGCGCGACAGCGCATTTTAAGGCATCGTTAAGAGAAAAACGAGGATTTCCATATCTTTTCCTTGCTTTTCCCCCCTATTGGGTATACAATATTCTGCGTACATTCACACATGAGAGGTTATCAGAGACATGACCCACCCTTATAAAACGCGGGAGGGCGGCGCCACGGTAACGGTGTTCGTCCCCTACGACTGTCAGAATCACTGCCCCTTCTGCATCAACAAACAGGAATACGCGGACTGCACCGGCTTCAGTCTGGAGAAGATCATCGCCAGCATCCGCACCATGGACGCTATCACACCCCGCTGCGACTTTGTATTCACCGGCGGCGAGCCGCTGGCGGACCTGAACGCGCTGCAGCAGATGCTGGACGCCATTCCTACCACCCACAAGGTGTATATCAACACCACCTTCCCCGCCCAGGAGACCACCACCTTTGACGAGATGCTGGCCTTTACGGAGCGGAACAAGCACAAGATCACCTGCATGAACATCTCCCGCCACCTGGTACACTACGTGGAGGAGAGCCCTGATGAGATCCTGGGCAAAATTGCCTGCCCCACCCGCATCAACTGCGTGCTCTACAAGCACTATCCGGCGGACAAGCTCCCTGCCTATGTGGAGCGCTTCCTGCCCTACAACATCCCCATCCAGTTCCGCTACGACTACACCGAGACCACGCCGGAGAACCTGTATGAGGAGGACAATGACAAGATCCTGCAGGACCTGAAGCGCCTGTTCACCTACAAGGGTCTGGACGGCTGCCGCATGCGCAACGGCTTCCACTTTGTATACAAGGGCCTGCACATGACGTACCACAAGACCCTGCCCTACTCCACCATCGTGGAGACCGGCGAGGACGGCGTGACCTATGACATTCTGTACGACATCCTCATCAAGCAGAACGGCGACATCCACAGCGACTGGACCGGCGTGAAGATGGACGTGGACGCCTACCGCAAGGTGGTGTTCGAGCCCTACGACCTCCGGGTACTGGACGGCGTGGTGGACTTCTGAGACAACAAAAAAAGATGACCGCATATGGCGGTCATCTTTTTTTGCCTCATTTCAGATTCAGCTTGAACAGATTGCCGTCGGCGGCGAAGTTGGTGATCTCGTACAGCACCAGCACATCGTCGGCCTCATCGGCCAGCGGCTGTATCTTCTCGCGGCAGTACCGCAGGTCCACCATGGTGATGGTCTCGTAGTCGCCGCACAGGAACGGCACAAGGCTGTTGGCAAACGAGTCCTTGACGAGCAGCAGGTGCTTCCCGTTCTCCACGCCGGTGCGAAGCACCGCCTTGGCGTAGTTGCCGCCTAAAAACAGCTCGTACTTGTCCTTCTTCTCCAGTGCCGCCAGATCGTACAGCGAATCCGTCACCGTCCCGTCGCAGTCGGCGGACTCGATGGTGATGTCGGGGCAGTAGTCCACCTGGTCGTACACGCTGTCCGGCAGCAGCACCTTGGAGTACAGCGTCCCGCGGAACCGGTCCGTGGCCTGCACCGGCTCATAGCTGCGGGCGGTGTGCCCCGTGGCCTCCGCCCAGATATGGTAGGCCGCCTGTGCTCCCGCCGTGGTCCAGTGGTGATCCGTATGGTAGTAGGGGTCGGCCACACCGGCCAGCGCCTGACGCGCATCGGCAAACGCCGTCCCCAGACGCTCCTCTAGCATGGCAAACGCCCTGTCCTCGTCGTAATACGGCGCGTCCTCGGGCAGACTGTCCCGCAGCACACCGGCGGGGCTGGGCACGATCAGCGCCGTGCAGTTCTTACCGTCGTTGGCGGCGAAAAACGTCTCCACCGCCGCCAGATTCTTCTGATAGTTGTCCCAGTTGAAGGTATCGTCCGTCACCTTGGCAAAGTAGCGGCCATCCGCTCCCAGATATGTGCCGCTGATGTCCTGCCGCCCCTCCAGCCGCTGAAGGGCGGAGCGTGCGCCGGTCCAGAAGTCCCGCAGCAGGATCTGGTCGCTGGTGTAGTTCTCCACCTCCGTCATAAACTTGCCGGACAGCACATTGTCCGCCGTCAGCTCCGGCGTGGTCTGGAGATAGCGGTTCTCATTCTCGGAAAAAGCCCGATCCGGCGTGAAGAAGAAGCTCCCCACCGACAGCCCCAGCAAAATGACACAGATGGCGATAAGCGGGGCCAACATATTTCGTTTCATGTTCGCCCCTCCTCAGAACCGGAAATACAAAAACGGGTTGTAGCTGTCGCCCACCAGAAACGCCACGGACACCAGCAGCACCAGCACCATCCACACGGTGCGAAGCCCATCGGACACGGCGGGCTTCATGCCCTTCTCCCACCGGTCCCACAGCTGCTTGGGCAGGGACGTGCAGCCGATGACCGCCAGCACCAGCACCAGCCAGAAACTCCGCAGCAGATAGGCCGCGCCGCTGTCGAAGAATGCGCCGGAGAACATGTGGCCCAGATAGGCCCCCAGCTTCCCGAAGTCCGTGATGGCAAACAGCACCCAGCCCAGGATAAAGCACAGGCAGGTATAGATATGCCCCACCACGGCGGGTACACGATCCAGCCATTGCAGCAGGAACGTCTTTTCCAGCAGCAGCAGCACGGCGTAGTACACACCCCACAGCACGAAGTTCCAGCTGGCCCCGTGCCACAGTCCGGTGAGGAACCACACGATGGCGATATTCAGCAGCTGCCGCCCCAGTCCCTTCCGGTTGCCGCCCAGCGGGATATAGACGTACTCGCGGAACCAGGTGGACAGGCTGATGTGCCACCGCCGCCAGAACTCCGTCACGGTGCGGGACTCATAGGGATAGTTGAAGTTCTCCAGGAACCGGAAGCCGAACAGTCTGCCCAGGCCGATGGCCATATCGGAATAGCCGGAGAAATCGAAATAGATCTGGAACGTAAATGCCAGCGCCCCCAGCCACGCCGTGACCACGGAGGGCGCGGACATGGCCGCGATCTCCTCCCACACGGCGCCCATCTGGTTGGCCAGCAGCACCTTCTTGCCCAGGCCGATGACGAACCGCTGCATACCGGCGCTGGCCCCTGCCAGCGACTCGCGGTTCCGGTTCTCCAGATCGGCGGCCACCGTCTTGTACTGGACGATGGGCCCCGCGATGAGCTGAGGGAACAGCGTCACATAGGCGCTGAAATCGATGATGTTCCGCTGGGGCGGCACCAGTCCCCGGTACACGTCGATGGTATAGCTCATGGTCTGGAACGTGTAGAACGAGATGCCGATGGGCAGCAGCAGCCCCAGCGCGGGGATAGCTGTACCCAGCAGACCGTTGAGATTGGTGATGGCGAAATCCGTATACTTGAAGAATCCCAGAATGCTCAGGTTGCCCACCACGGACACCACCAGCACCGCCTTGGCGCCCTTGGGCTTCCCCACGGCGCGGAAGTGTCCGATGGCCAGGCCGTTGCAGTAGTCGAACACCGTGGAGAACAGCATGATGAGGATATATTTTGGCTCGCCCCAGCCGTAGAACAGCAGGCTGAACACCAGCAGCAGCGCGTTGCGCAGCTTTCTGGGGCAGATGAAGTACAGGATGCCCACCAGCGGCAGAAACGCCAGCAGGAACGTGGTACTGCTGAAAACCATGTGTCGGCTCCTTTGCTCGATAGTCGAAAAATGGGGCAGGCGGACCTGCCCCATCTTTATGTATGCTTGCCTGCGTTACTTGACGCCCGCCAGCTTGCCCATCTGATAGCTGCCGCGGATGGCGGACAGGTTGTTGACGAAGATGACGTCTGTGACCTTATTGGTCTTGGCAAAATCCACCACGCTGCCGCTGTAATAGCGGTAGTCGATGACGTACACCGTCTGATAGTGATCCACCAGGAACGGCACGAAGGCGTTGCCGAAGGACTCCTTCACCACCACGCAGCTGGACCCGTCGGACAGGTCGGGGTTGCTGATCACGGTGTAGGGGTTGTCGCCCATGATGAACGCGCCGTACTTCAGGCCCGCCGATGCCTCGGACTCGTCATAGATGATCTTGCCGGCGGTCAGGTCGCTGTCGGACTTGCCGTACTGCATCCGCGCCTCGGTGCTGATGGGATGGTACGCCGTCACCACGTCGGGGTTGTTCTTCATGGCGTCGGGCTTCCCGCCGTCGTTGTAGAACGAGCCCAGGAACCCGTCGTACTGGCTGACCTCATACTCCGACAGCGCGTGGGGCGTCACGCCCTTGGCGCCGCAGAACTCGCGGTAGGCGTAGTACGCGCCCAGCCCCGTCCAGTGGTGGTCGGTGCGGAAATAGATATACTCCCCGCGGTGAGACATCATCACATCGTGAAGGGGCACCGTTTTCACATTCTTCCCCATAGCGGCCAGAATATCCTTCTCCGCCTGAGCCTGATCGCTGCCCGGAATATCGCTGTACAGCGCATCCGGCAGCGTGATGCCGCTGGACAGCGGCACCGCCAGCGCGTACACCGTGCTGACGCCGGACAGCTGATCGGCTACGGAGGTCACGATCTCGCCGTAGTTCTTGGCCAGGCTGTCCACATAGTTGTACATCTCAAAGCCGGTATCCCCCACGATATACACGCCGCCGGACTGGTAGGGCGTGGCGTCGGTGGTGATGGTATCCAGCGTCTTGCTGCCGGTCTGACTGCCGCTGTTATCCGGCTGCTGGGTATCGCCGCCGGTCTGGCCGTCCTGCCCGTCGGCGCCGCCGGAGGGCTGCTTGGCATCGTCGGGCTTCTGCGTATCGTCGGGCTGGGTCACTGCGGGGTCGTCCGCCCTGTCGGCGGGCCTGTCCTTCTTGAACACATCCGTAAAGATGGCCAGCGCCCCCAGCACCAGCGCCGCCGCCACGATCAGCAGCAGGATCCCCGGCACGGGACTTCTGCGGCGGCGATAGTGCCGTCCGCTGTATCTCCGACCGCTCACTTCACATACTCCTTGATGACGCTGCGGGCCGTGTCGGTGTCGGAACTGACGCACAGCACCACGCAGGTGCCGTAGGTCTCAAAGATCGCGCTGTTGATGCGGTCCACCTCGGCGGGCAGATACCGCTCCATCTCGGTTTTCTGGCTGTCCAGAAACTCCTGCATGGACGCCCGCAGCGCCGCCGCGTCGTCGCCGCTCTTGCACTGGATGACGAACACCTCCTCGGCTGTGGAGCCGGAGGACATATAGGCCGCCGCCGTGCAGCCCTCGGGCAGCTGGAAGTAGTAGCCCAGCTCCTCGTCGGAAATAGCGGTCAGCTCGGATTCAAAGGATACCTTCTCCACCAGCGCCTTGGCCAGGCCCTGGGCGTCCACTGCGGTGTCCTTCTGCTGGCCGCAGGCGGTCAGTGCTGCCACGGACATCACGGCAAGCAGCATCGAAATGATACGTTTCATAAAAGCTCTCCTCAATCATTTTTCTCTGCGCAGGCCCCTTGCCTGCGGCGGGAAGGGCAGACTTTCCCGACTACGTATTATAGTACAAACCGCCCCAAAGGAAAAGTGCCAAATTGTAACAAAGCAGTTAATTTTCCGGAAAGACTTTCGGCGCTCCCCCGTCCCGGTCTCCGCCCCGTTCCGGCGCAGGCTGCCCGTCCGCCCCGATGAGCAGACTTGCGTCATATGCCTTTCCGTTCTCCTCCAGATAGACGTTGGGCGATGCCCAGATGTTCCACTCTCTGCTGGCCTTTCGGAACGCCTGCACCTCCGGCGACTCCAGCCCCAGCCGGTACCTCCGCACATCCTGCCCCTGATACTGCGGGAAAAACTCCGTCAGCTGCACCTCCGGAAACAGGATCAGGTCAGCCCCATGCTCCGCGGCCTCCCGCATCCATTCGATGCTCTGATTCAGGTTGGCCTCCACGCTCCCCTGATTTTTCATCTGCGCCAGTGCGATACGCATCCGTCATCCCTCGCTTTCTGCGCCCTATCTTACCACATCCCCTCTCCCACGGCAAGACTGCCCCCTTTACAAATACCTGTTTTTTGTTATAATAGTACCATCTATCCACAAGGGCAAGCGCGCCTGTCTGCGCGTCTTTCCGGCGCTTTTTGCCCTTTTCGCCTTGGCGGGCGCGCGCCCGCCTGCGGCTCAAAAGCCAACGATCCCTCGAATATCCATCGCCGACAGGTGCAAAGCAGTTTTGCCGGAGCAGAAATGTGTCCAAACAAGAAAAGGCCCGCGGGGAATACTGACGTATTGCCAGGGGACTTGACGCAGTGTGGGCGCATTTCTGCCCGTCAAAACCGCGTCTGCCCTTGTCGATAGATGGTAAGGCTAAGGAAATTTACAGCATAAGGAGATACGATATATGGCCGTTATTGAATATGACGAGTATAAGCAGAAGCTGCTGGCGCTGGAGCCCACTCTGGGCGAGCTGGAGAAGGCGCTGGGCATCCCCAAGGCCCGCGAGGAGCTGGCCGAGCTCCAGAAGGAGACGGAGCAGGACGGCTTCTGGAACGACCTGGAGCGCAGCCAGCAGGTGAGCCGTCAGGTCAAGCGTCTGGAAAACAAGATCAAAAAGCACGACAAGCTGGTGTCCGAGTGGGAGGACACTCTGACCCTGTGCGAAATGGCACAGGAGGAGGACGATCCCTCCCAGCTGGACGACGTGGTGGAGGGCTACAACACGTTGGAAAAGGAGATCAGCGAGCGCCGTCTGGCCGCCCTGCTGTCCGGCGAGTATGACGGCAACAACGCCATCCTCACCTTCCACGCCGGTGCCGGCGGCACCGAGGCGCAGGACTGGACCGAGATGCTCTACCGCATGTATACCCGCTGGGCCGAGCGCCACGGCTACACCTACCAGCTCATGGACTACGAGGCCGGCGACGAGGCGGGCATCAAGTCCGCCACCATCCTCATCGAGGGCGAGAACGCCTACGGCTACCTGAAAAGTGAGAATGGCGTCCACCGTCTGGTCCGCGTCAGCCCCTTCGACGCCAATGCCCGCCGCCAAACCAGCTTTGCCGCGCTGGAGGTCATGCCGGAGCTGGAGGATGACAGCGAGATCGAGATCCGGCCCGAGGACATTGAGATGCAGGCCTGCCGCTCCTCCGGTGCCGGCGGCCAGCACATCAACAAGACCTCCTCTGCCGTCCGCCTGACCCACCTGCCCACCGGTATCGTGGTGTTCTGCCAGACGGAGCGCAGCCAGTTCCAGAACCGCGACAACGCCATGAAGATGCTGCGGGCCAAGCTGGCGGAGCTGAAGCTGCAGCAGCATGCCGAGAAGATCAGCGACCTGAAGGGCGTCCAGATGAAGATCGAGTGGGGCAGCCAGATCCGCTCCTACGTGTTCATGCCCTACACCCTGGCCAAGGACACCCGCACCGGCTATGAGATGGGCAACATCCAGGCCGTGATGGACGGCGACATCGACGGCTTTATCAACGCCTACCTCACCGCCGCCGCCAACGGCGAGATCAAGAAGTAAGTTCCCTGCGCTTACGAACCTCTGCCACCCAAAATCACCCTGCGTATCCGCTACGCAGGGTGATTTTTCTGTCGTATTATACATTTTGTTGTCACTCTTTGGCAATTTCTTTCTGTTTCCATGGCAGCACCACCGGCCCCTCGCCGCTTGTCTCCACATACAGATCCTCGCACTTCTGCTGCGCTTCCGCCAGTAGCTGGACGGCCTGCTCCATGGCATCCATCGCCGCCAGATACATCGCTTTGTGATCTGCCATTTTAACACCCCCTGCTTCCATTGTAACGCATTGTGACTATATCCACAATATAGATTTTTTTATTTTCCCCTATAATGGAAACAGTAGCAAGTGAGGGTGGTGAACGCCATTTTTGATTATCGTCCATTGTGGGATACCATGCGCAAAAATGGCGTGTCCCAGTACCAGCTTCTCAAGGGCGGCATCGACAATAAGACGCTGGATTCCCTGAAGAAGAACAAGAACATCACCATGGTCACGCTGGAAAAGCTCTGCCGTATCGTGGGCTGTACGCCCAATGACGTGGTCCGCTTCGAGGAATAAAACCGGATCACCCTGCGTATCCGCTACGCAGGGTGATTTTTCTGTCGTATTATACATTTTGTTGTCGATAACGGAACATTTCGCGCTCCGGCGCGGCAGCCTTTCGCCCACGGCGGTAGACCAGCGCACCTCCGCGCGGTACGCAGGAGCGGCAGCGACAAGAGGACCGCACGCGATTCGTTGTACGACGATCCGCACTATCTTGGTTTTCGCGTGGTACACGGCCACGGTTTTCAGCGCACCCCAGCCGCGCAGGAAATCTTGAAACCTGCGGTTTCAGGCAGCGTTTTTGGTCACTTTTGGGGCTGCGGCCAAAAGTGACCCGTGCCCGAGGGCACGGAGCATCCCCCTTCCGCTGCTGGAAGGGAATAGAACCACCGGAGGCAAAAGCTCAAGAAAGTGACCCGTGCCCGCAGGCACGGCCCCACCGAAAATTGCATGAAAAGGACGCCTTCTGGCGTCCTTTTCAGCTGTTTATGTATATTTCCTCACATGCCCGCTGTGCTTCCTCCAGGAGGAGTCTCACCCGCATAGGCACCCCCAATTCTCCGCATGTCCCCATATTTTCCTCCAAAAGCGTCAGCGCATCCTCCGTCGCCGCGAACAGTACGTGGTACATTTTCTGATAATCAGCCATATATTTCCCCTTTCTTAGCGAACGCGTTTTAGATATATTATGCGTCCACTTCGCCCATTATAGCATATGGCATATCTAAAATAAACATAAAATTTGTTTATTATGGGGTGATTTTATGGCTATCAAAAGTCTTTCTATCCGCATTGATGACGCTGTGCTGGATAAACTGCACATCGTGGCCGATTACGAGGGGCGCTCCGCCAACAGCCAGATCAATATCCTGATCCGCGACTGTATTGCCGCATACGAAAAGCAGCACGGTCCCATCGTTCTCCAGCCGCACACATAACCTCCCGCGGGTCCAGCAGCCCATTCTTCATTCTCCTGCCAAAGGAACATTTCGCGCTCCGGCGCGACAGCCTTTCGCCCACGGCGGTAGACCAGCGCACCTCCGCGCGGTACGCAGGAGCGGCAGCGACAAGAGGACCGCACGCGATTCGTTGTACGACGATCCGCACTATCTTGGTTTTCGCGTGGTACACGGCCACGGTTTTCAGCGCACCCCAGCCGCGCAGGAAATCTTGAAACCTGCGGTTTCAGGCAGCGTTTTTGGTCACTTTTGGGGCTGCGGCCAAAAGTGACCCGTGCCCGAGGGCACGGAGCATCCCCTTCCGCTGCCGGAAGAAATGGAACCGCCGGAGGCATAAAAAGATCAGGACCGCGAAAGCGGTCCTGATCTTTTTATGTACCTTCAGTCGTGCTTCAGCACTTCTCAAACACCACAGCGGTACCCATGCCGCCGCCGATGCACAGGGTCGCCAGACCCTTCTTGGCCTCGGGACGCTTCTGCATCTCGTGCAGCAGGGTGACGATGATGCGTGCGCCGGAAGCACCCACGGGGTGGCCCAGAGCGATAGCGCCGCCGTTGACGTTGACCTTGCTCATGTCAAAGTGCAGCTCGCGGGCCACGGCGATGGACTGGGCGGCAAAGGCCTCGTTGGCCTCCACCAGATCGATATCGTCGATGGTCACGCCGGCCTTCTTCATGGCGTTGCGGGAAGCCACCACGGGGCCCACGCCCATGATCTTGGGATCCACGCCGCCCTGGCCCCAGCCGATGAGCTTGGCCATGGGCTTCAGACCGTACTTCTCCACAGCCTCGCCGGAGGCCAGCACGATGGCGGCAGCGCCGTCGTTGATGCCGGAGGCGTTGGCGGCGGTGACACGCTGGGTGCCCTTATCGGCAGCATCCTGTGCGCCGGTGACCTCGAAGGTGTGTACCACCTGGGGGTTGGGGGACTCGGGACCCACGGGGAACGCGCCCTTCAGCTTGGCGATGCTGTCAGCGGTGACGCCTTCCTTCACGTACTCGTCGCGCTTGAACTCCACGATCTCCTTCTTCACCTTCACGGGGACGGCCACGATCTCATCGTCGAAGCGGCCGGAATCCCGGGCGGCGCAGGCCTTCTGCTGGGAGGCGGCGGCGAACTCGTCCTGCTCGCGGCGGGTAATGCCCCAGATGTCGTTGATATTCTCGGCGGTGGTGCCCATGTGATAGTTGTTATAGGCGTCCCACAGACCGTCCTTGATCATGGTGTCCACCAGCTTCTTGTCGCCCATACGAGCGCCCCAGCGGGCGTCCATGGAGGCATAGGGAGCGGCGCTCATGTTCTCGGTGCCGCCGCAGACCACGATGTCGGAATCACCGGCCAGGATGGAGCGTGCGCCCTCGATGACGGACTTCATGCCGGAGCCGCAGACCATGCCGACGGTATAGGCAGGCACGGAGTAGGGGATACCGGCCTTAATAGAAACCTGACGCGCCACATTCTGGCCCTGTGCCGCAGTCAGGATGCAGCCGAACATCAGCTCATCCACGTTCTCGGGAGCAACGTTGGCACGCTTCAGAGCCTCCTTGACCACGATCGCGCCCATCTCGGCGGCAGGAGTGTTCTTCAGGGAGCCGCCAAAGGAACCGATAGCGGTTCTGCAGCAGTTGACAACATACAGGTCTTTCATGAAAAGTTACCTCCTATAAAAATTAAGCTTATTATACAGCATCGGATAACGGATGTCTACGGCTATGATAGTCAACTTTTTAACAATAGTCAACCACTAAATGCAACTTTGTTAAAAAATCGTCAAAAGGTCCATTTAAGCCCCTGCCCTTTCCGTCATTTTGACGGACGCATGGCTCACTGCTGAGCCTGTGCAGGCTCCTGGGCCGCCTCGCTGCGCAGAGCCACCAGCTTCTCATAGAACGCGCCGGTGTCGATGGTACTGTACAGGTCCTCGTTGAACACCACGTTGGCGGCGGATCTCCGGTCCGCCAGCAGGCTGCTGAAATAGGCAGGCAGCACGGCGGACAGATCGGTGTCCTCCTTCAGGAAGATGTAGTATCCCTCGTCCAGAGCCACCACGCCGGTAAGCTCACCGGTCTGGAGGGCCAGCGCCTGCTCACTGAGCGCGTCACCCTCCGCGGCGGCGAAGGTGATGCTGTCCTGCTGGTCCACCTCCCGCTCCTGACAGATGGCGGCGTGCTCGGCCAGCTTGTCCTCGGCTTCCTGCAAGCGCTTCAGATAGCCGTTGGCCTCGTCCTCTGCGCCGTCACCGGCGGGTACGAACACCACGCGGCCGGTGAGATACTTGTTGTCCGCAGCGTACTGCGCCAGCGCCGCGCCGTCGGGATACAGAGCGCTGCCCTCGGTGCAGAAGGCATCCTGCAAACGCTGATAGAGATAGGACGTCTCGCGGATGTGGTCATAGGCTTCCTCGCTGATACCCTGGATAGCCAGCTGCCGCTGATAGGCCTCCTCGCCGCCGTAGTACGTCACATACTCCAGCCGCTGGGCGTCCAGCGCCTCCTGATCCTCATCGGTCAGGGTGATACCGGCCTCCTCGGCCCACGCCCGCACCACGCTGTACAGCTTCACCGTCTCCAGCGTATCGGTCTGGGCATAGTCGCCGTAGGTGATGCCGCTGGTAAGCTCCGCACTCCAGTCGATGTCCTGCACATAGGTGCTCAGGTACTCGCAGTCGTAGGCCAGCCAGTACAGGTACTCCTCGCAGGTGACGGTCTCGCCGTTTACCATCAGCAGCTGTCCGTCGGGATGGAGCCCGCTGGCCTCGTACAGCAGGCCGTCGGTGCGGCTGCCCTTCTTCATACCGCCGGTGAGGGAGATGGCTCCTACCAGTGCCACGGACACCAGCACACCGGCGATCAAACGCACCCAGTTGTTTTTCATGGTTCATTTCCTCCTTCTTGGGGCTGCTGCCCCTGTAATTGTAATTCGTTCTGCTGCAAGCGCAGCTGCTCCACAAGGCCGCCAGCGGCGTCCAATGCGTCCTCCTTGGGCTGTAAAAACAGCGTCAGCTTCGGCGACGCCCCCGCCGCCAGCTGCAGCCGGTCGCGGTAGCCCGCCATGCCGCACACCGCCAGCAGCGCCGCCGGCTCGATGCGCATGTCGAAGCTGAAGATCAGCTGCCGCCCCTTCTGGGTGATATCGGTGATACCCGTCTCCATGGCCGCCGCGCGCAGCATGGCCACGTTCAGCAGCGCCGTCACCGGCTTGGGCACATCGCCGTAGCGGTCCAGCAGCTCGTCCATCAGATCAGCCTCGTCCGCCGGTGTCCGCAGGGCGGCGATACGGCGGTACAGATCCATCCGCTGCTCGGCGGCGGGCACGTACCCCTCGGGGATGTAGGCCGGCACCGTCAGGTCGGCGGAGCACTCCGTCCGCACCTCCGCGCCGCGCCCCTGCTGCTCCAGCACCGCGTCGTTCAGCAGCTTCAGGTACATGTCGTAGCCCACGGACATCATGTACCCCGACTGCTCCGGTCCCAGCAGATTGCCTGCGCCGCGGATCTCCAGATCCCGCATGGCGATCTTGAAGCCGGAGCCGAACTCCACATATTCCCGTATGGCGGTGAGCCGCTTGGCGGCCACCTCCGTCAGTACCTTCCCCACGCGGAACGTCAGATAGGCGTAGGCCCGGCGGTTGGACCGCCCGATGCGCCCGCGGATCTGATGGAGCTGGCTGAGCCCCATGCGGTCCGCGTCCTCGATGATAAGGGTATTGACGTTGGGGATATCGATGCCTGTCTCAATGATGGTGGTACACACCAGCACCTGGATGTCGCCCTGGGCCATGCGCCCCATGACGCGGCTCAGCTCGCCCTCGGCCATCTTGCCGTGGGCCGTCTCCACCACCACGCCGTCTCCCAGCAGCTGCCGCAGGCGGGAGGCGGTGGAGTCGATGCTCTCCACGCGGTTGTGCAGGTAGTATACCTGCCCGCCGCGGTCCAGCTCCCGCCGGATGGCCTCGCTCAGAATGCCCCAGTCGTGCTCCAGCACGTAGGTCTGCACCGGCTGCCGGTCCTGCGGCGGCTGCTCGATGGTGCTCATGTCCCGGATACCGCTGAGCGCCATGTTCAGCGTGCGGGGAATGGGCGTGGCGGACAGCGTCAGCGTATCCACCTGCCGCGCCCGTTCCCGCAGCTTTTCCTTGTGGGTCACGCCGAAGCGCTGCTCCTCGTCAATGATCAGCAGCCCCAGGTCCTTGAATTCCACATTTTTAGCCAGCAGCTTGTGGGTACCGATGAGCAGGTCCACCCTGCCCTCCTTCACTCTGGCCAGCACGTCCTTCACCTGCGCCGGCGTTCGGAAGCGGGACAGCACCTCCACCGTCACAGGGAAGGCGCGGAACCGGTCGATAGCCGTGGCATAGTGCTGCTGGGCCAGCACGGTGGTGGGCACCAGAATGGCCGCCTGCTTGCCGTCCAGAATGCACTTCATGGCCGCCCGCAGCGCCACCTCCGTCTTGCCGTAGCCCACGTCGCCGCACAGCAGCCGGTCCATGGGCGACGGCTTCTCCATATCCCGCTTGATGTCGCAGATAGCCGCCAGCTGGTCCTCCGTCTCCGTGTAGGGAAACGAGTCCTCAAACTCCTGCTGCCACGGAGAGTCCGGTGAAAACGCGAAGCCCGCCTGCCGCTGCCGCTGGGCGTAGAGCTTGATGAGTCCCTCCGCCAGATCTCTGGCCGCCGCCTTGGCCCGCCGCGTGGTCTTGGCCCACTGGTCGCCGGACAGCTTGTTCAGTCTGGTCTTTTCCGCCGCCTCGTCGCCGCCGCCGATGTACTTGCTCACCAGATCCAGCGATGTGGCCGGCACATACAGGCAGTCGCTGCCTGCATAGTTGATTTTGATATAGTCCTTCTCGATACCGTCCACCGGCAGCCGGATCATACCGGCGAACCGGCCGATGCCGTGGTGTACGTGTACCACCAGATCCCCCACCGTCAGATCGGTGTAGGACTGGAGCTTCTGCCGGTTGTCCGCCTTGGCGGCACGGGGCTTTTTCCGGCTGCCGGACAGGGCCTGGGTCAGCTGCCCCTCCGTCAGCACCGCCAGCTTCAGCGCCGGCCACTCGCTGCCCGCGCTGAGCGCGCCCACGGTGATGCACACCTGCCCCCGCTGAGGCATGGCCGCGCCGTCCAGCGCCAGCGCCGCGGGGATCTTCTTCTCCCGCAGCAGCTGCTGCATGTTCCGCGCCCGCACCTCGCCGCCGCACAGCACCAGCACGCCGTAGCCCGTGGTGAGATAGTGTACGATGTCTGCCGCCGCCGTCTCCAGACTGCCGCCATAGCTGGCCAGCTGCTTGGCAGGGATGTCCAGCAGCAGCTGCGGCGCCGTCAGATACCGGCTGGTAGGCAGGCTCTCCATCTGGCACACGGGAAATTTTTCCAGCTCCGCCGCCGTCTCGTTCTCCGTCAGCGTCAGCCGCCCGAAGGCGCCGGCCATCAGCCCCGCCTCCATGGACGCCGTCACGTCCTGCTTCACCTGCCACACAAAGGCTTTCAGCGCCTCCTGTACCCGTCCCGCCTCACTGACGCAGATCAGGCATTCCTCCGGCAGATAGTCGAAGGCCGTGGCCGCATCGGGATACACCGCCGCCAGATACCGGTCGCCGCCCGGGGGCGTCACCCCCTGCCGCAGAGCCGCCGCGTCCTCCTCCAGCCGCTGCCGCAGGGCCGCGGCGTTCTCCTTCTTTGCCAGCCGCTTGACCGCCGCGTCCATCCGCCGGGCGGCGCTCTCCGCCGTGTCCGCATCATGGAACGGCAGCACCTCTCCCGCCGGCAGCACCGTGAACGCCTGCCGGTTCTCCACGCGGCGCTGGGTGGACACATCGAAGTCGCCCATGCTGTCCAACTCGTCGTCGAAGAACTCACAGCGCACCGGCCGCTCCGGCCCCGGTGAGAAGATGTCCAGAATACCGCCCCGCAGGGCAAACTGCCCCGCGCCCTCCACCTGCTGGGAGCGCACATAGCCCGCGGCGGTGAGCTGTGCCGTCAGCGCCGTCACGTCGTATTGCTGCCCCACCTCCAGCGTGAAGGCGGTCTGCCGCAGCACCTCCGGCGGCACGCATAGCTGGGCCATGGCCGCCGCCGTGGCCACCATTACGCGGGGCGCTTCCTGCGCCAGCCGGTACAGGGCCCACAGCCGCCGGTACTCCCACTGGCGGCTGTACGCCGCCGCAGGCCGCAGCTGCCATTCCCGAGCCGGCAGCACCACCGGCTCCTGACCGGTAAGGGCCCGCAGATCAGCGGACTGCCGGGCGCACTCCTGTTCGTCGGCGCACAGCATCAGCAGCGGCCTGCCGGTCTGCTCCGCCGCAGCCGCCGCGATGGCCGCCCGCTGCACGGGGGAGAGCCCCGTCACCACGCTGTGCTTTTCGCGGCCATTGATGCCCGCTGTCAGCTCCTGCACCTGCGGCAGCGTCAGCAGCTGCCGGATGAATCCTTCCATCGCTCTCCCCTCCTTGTCGTTTTTTGGTGGTAATATTCTGCTGTTTTGTCGTGATATTCTACTGTTTTTATGCGATTGCTATTTTCCGGTTATTTTCAAAGGAATGCTTCGCGCTCCGGCGCGGCTCGTGGATATATCTGTTCGTTTGCTGATGTTCTCAAATTTGCTGACGGCCCCGCTCTCGCTCCCGTAGGGGCCGGCGTCCCCGGCAGCCCACATCGACGCACCGCCAAATACCGGCGCACTTTCGCCTAACCCTTTGTAGGGGCCGGCGTCCTCGACGGCCCGTTCGTTTTTCCTCCATGTCACCAACAGGGAGAGTTCCGCGCCCGCGGGCGCGGCTCCCTTTTGGCCGCAGCCCCAAAAGTGACCAAAAACGCTGCTTGAAACCGCAGGTTTCAAGACTTCCTGCGCGGTTGGGGTACGTCAAAAACCTGTCGCCGCGTACCCCGCGGAAACCCAAATGCTGCACATCGTCGTACAACGAATCGCTTACGATCCTCTTATCGCTGCCGCTCCCACGTTCCACACGGTAGTGCGCTGCTCCGTTGCTGCGCAACGGCGGTTTTTGCGATGCTTCGTGGTTTTTATATTGTTTGTAATGCCTCCGCGGGTCGCTCCTGCACGGCTCGTGGATATATCTGTTCGTTTGCTGATGTTCTCAAATTTGCTGACGGCCCCGCTCTCGCTCCCGTAGGGGCCGGCGTCCCCGGCAGCCCACATCGACGCACCGCCAAATACCGGCGCACTTTCGCCTAACCCTTTGTAGGGGCCGGCGTCCTCGACGGCCCGTTCGTTTTTCCTCCATGTCACCAACAGGGAGAGTTCCGCGCCCGCGGGCGCGGCTCCCTTTTGGCCGCAGCCCCAAAAGTGACCAAAAACGCTGCTTGAAACCGCAGGTTTCAAGACTTCCTGCGCGGTTGGAGTACGTCAAAAACCTGTCGCCGCGTACCCCGCGAAAACCCAAATGTTGCACATCGTCGTACAACGAATCACTTACGCTCCTCTTATCGCTGCCGCTCCCACGTTCCGCACGAAAACTTTCTACTCCCGCGCTGTACAGTGAAACATCTTTACACTCCGCATAATTTTTATATTCCCGCGGCCCAGCGGGCCGCACCTGCACTTGCCGCCGCTGGCGGCAAGTGCGCGATTTGATGATCGCCCAAGCCGGTAGGCCCATCAAGTCCCACCGCCCGCCTTGTCAGCGGCAGCGGGGGTAGACTCGTGGCCGATTCCCTGTGGAACCTTTTCCTGCCGCATTTAAATCGGGCAAAGGAAATCCAAAAACCATTGGTTTTTGGCGGCGTTCTTTCCCCCATTTCTTTCGCTGCTGAAAGAAATGGGCCCGCCGAGACCGCCGGCCCCTACGGGGTACGGGGACGCGGCCGCCGGAGCCACAGGGCCGAGGAGGTGACCCGCCCTCGGAAGCGCGGCTCCCCTGCCGAAGATATACCATTTTCTATGGTATGTGCCCTTGCTGAAAATTACCTGAAAAAACCGCCGCAAGCGCCGCGCAAAAAACGCCGCAGAGCGGACACGAAAACGCGGGGCCCTGCCCCGCAGGGCCGGTGCATAAAGCGATGCGCCGCGGCTCGCGCACAGTCTGCGGGAGCCGGCAGTTCATCATTCTTCGGGCCGCCGCAGGGGGCAATGCGCCTTTTCCCTGGTACAGCAGGCGTCATCGCCATTTGAGCAGCTTCTTCAACATGCGATTGTTTTGCACGAAAAACTTTTATCCGTTAAAGCGATTCATGGCGGCATCCGCCCCCTCCTCCATGAGGCACAGCGCCGCCTCCGCCGCGCGGTCCAGCGTGGCGCGGAGCACCTTGGCCTCCTCGCCCTGAGGCTTGCCGATGACCCAGTCGATCATCTCGTGGTCAGGGTGCGCCGGCATGCCGACACCGATCTTGATGCGGGGGAAGCCGTCGGTGCCCAGATGCTGGATGATATTTTTCAGGCCGTTATGGCCGCCGGCGGAGCCGCTTTTGCGAATGCGCAGCTTGCCTGCCGGCAGCGAAACGTCGTCGGAGATCACCACCACATGGTCCGCCGGCACCTTATAAAACCGCGCCGCTTCGCCCACCGACTCGCCGGAGAGGTTCATGTAGGTCTGGGGCTTCATCACCAGGATTTTGTTGCCGTTTTTCTCCAAAATACCGGTCCACGCCTTGAACCTCAGCTTGTTGAGTTTGAAATTTTCCTTTTCCATCAGGCTGTCCAACGCCAGCCAGCCCATGTTGTGGCGGGTGGATTCGTACTTGGTGCCCGGGTTGCCCAGCCCCACCAGGAGCCAATTGACGCCGCCGCTCTGATTCCGATTAAAAAACAAGGCTCTCGCCTCCTTCTGCAAAGTAAAGAGGGACTGCAAACGCAGTCCCTCTATTATAACACAGTCTTTTCCGTTTGCAAAGCGTTCAGTTGAACAGCTTGGCGATGGAGATCTCCTGGTAGATGCGCTCGATGGCCTCGGCGAACATGGGCGCCACGGACAGATACTTGATCTTGTCGCAGCCCTCGCCCATGGACTCGGGAATGGTGTTCAGCAGGGCCACCTCCTTGATGACGCTGGCGCTCAGGCGCTCCAGCGCGGGGCCGGACAGTACGCCGTGGCTGGCGCAGGCATAGACGCTGGTGGCGCCGCCTACCTCGACGATGGCCTTGGCAGCGTTGCAGATGGAGCCGGCGGTGTCGATCATATCGTCGAACAGGATGCAGTCCTTACCGGCCACGTCGCCGATAACGTTCATGACCTCGCACTGGTTGGCCTTCTGACGGCGCTTATCCACAATGGCCAGGCCCATGTGCAGCTTCTGGGCGAAGGTACGGGCGCGGGCCACGGAGCCCACATCGGGGGACACCACGACCATATCCTCGCAGCGCTCGCCGAACTTCTTGGCATAGTAGTCCACGAACACGGGGTTGCCCAGCAGGTTGTCCACGGGGATGTCAAAGAAGCCCTGGATCTGGCTGGCATGGAGATCCATGGTCAGCACACGGTCCGCGCCGGAGGCGGTGAGCATGTTGGCCACCAGCTTGGCGGAGATGGGATCGCGGCTCTTGGCCTTGCGGTCCTGACGGGCATAGCCGAAATAGGGGATCACCGCGGTGACGCGGCCCGCGGAGGCGCGCTTGCAGGCATCGATCATGATGAGCAGCTCCATCAGGCTGTCATTGACCGGCTTGCAGGTGGAGTTGATGAGGAATACGTCGCTGCCGCGAACGCTCTCGTACAGGGAGACAGACGCCTCGCCGTCCGCGAAGGATTTGACCTCCGCCTCGCCCAGCTTGATGCCGATGAGCTTGCAGATCTCCTGCGCCAGCGCGGGGTTGGCGTTGCCGGTGAAGATCTTGATGTCCTTGCCGTGAGAAATCATGGTGTTTACCCTCTCGCTTTCTGTCCTTTTTTGTATTCTCTGGTTGCTGTGCCGGAGGTCGTTTGCCTGTTAAAAAGCAAACAAAAACGCCGTCCCGCGCCGCTTACCGCTGTGTTCAGCGGCTTTCGGCGATGCAGACGGCGCACACTCCGACAGAGGGAGCGCACTGACAGATGATATGGGTCTTGATGCAGTCCATACGATCCATCGGCCCTTCCTCCCTTCGCATAAATCGGTCTGTCCTCATTATAGCAGGCTTTACAGGAAAATCCAGTATTTTTCCAACTTTTTTTGGCCACAATTTTTCAGAGAGGAAAAACGCTGACGTAAATTACCATTTTTCCATGGAAACAGCGGTCATTTTTTGTATTTCTAAGAAAATGCGGGGGTTTTTGGCATTTTTGAGTTGCATTTTCTTTTCCGTTGCATTACAATACCATCGGTTGACAAGGGCAGCCGCGTTTTTGCCCGTGCCCAAGGACGACAAGCCGCGAGGAGGATGGCTGCTTATGCTGCATATCGTACTGGTCGAGCCGGAGATCCCCCAGAACTGCGGCAACATCGCCCGCACCTGCGCCGCCACGGGGTGCTCCCTGCATCTGGTGCGGCCGCTGGGCTTCGATATCTCGGACCGCGCCGTGAAGCGGGCGGGGCTGGACTACTGGCATCTGGTGACGGTGCGGGACTACGACGGGCTGGACGATCTGTTCCGGCAGCACCCGGAGGCGGCCGCAGACCTGTGGCTGGCCACCACCAAGGCCCCGCAGGACTACACGCAGGCCCGGTTTTCGCCGGACTGCTGGCTGTTCTTCGGCAAGGAGACGGCGGGCCTGCCGGAGGCGTTCCGCGCGGCCCACTATGACCGGTGTCTCCGTCTGCCCATGCGTGCGGAGGCGCGGAGCCTGAACCTCAGCAACTCCGTGGCCATCCTGACCTACGAGGCCCTGCGGCAGAACGGGTTCCCCGGGCTGTCCGGGCAGGGCGAGATGGCGGAGCGCTGATCTGTTTTTTCCATACACATACTATTTCAAAAGGAGATGTATCCGTATGAACTACAATAAAAAGACCATTCTGGACGTGGACGTGGCCGGGAAAAAGATCCTGCTGCGCTGCGACTTCAACGTGCCCCAGGACAAGGAGACCGGCGCCATTACCAGCGACAAGCGCATCGTGGCGGCGCTGCCCACCATCCGCTACCTGCTGGAGAAGAAGGCGGCGGTCATCGCCTGCTCCCATCTGGGTAAGCCCAAGGGCGAGTGGAAAAGCAAGCTGAGCCTCGCCCCCGTGGCAGAGCGTCTCAGCGAGCTGCTGGGACAGGAGGTCATCTTCGCCAGGGACATTGTGGGCGAGGACGCCAAGGCCAAGGCCGCGGCGCTGCAGGGCGGTCAGATCATGCTGCTGGAGAACCTGCGCTTCGATCCCCGCGAGGAGAAGAACGACCCGTCCTTCGCCGAGGAGCTGGCCTCCATGGCGGAGCTGTACGTATCCGACGCCTTCGGCACCGTACACCGCGCCCACGCCTCCACCGCCGGTGTGGCGGCGTATCTGCCCGCCGTGTCCGGCCTGCTGGTGGCCAAGGAGCTGGAGGTCATGGGCGGCGCGCTGAACGATCCCAAGCGGCCCTTCGTGGCGGTGCTGGGCGGCGCTAAGGTCAGCGACAAGATCGGCGTCATCAACAACCTGCTGGACAAGGCCGACACCATCATCATCGGCGGCGGCATGGCCTACACCTTCGCCAAGGCGCAGGGCGGCTCCATCGGCAAGAGCCTGTGCGAGGACGACAAGCTGGACTACGCTCTGGAGATGATCGCGAAGGCCAAGAAGAACGGCGTAAAGCTGCTGCTGCCCTCCGACACTGTGGCGGCGGACGATTTCTCCAACGATGCCAAGCGCCAGGTGGTCAGCACCATGGCCATCCCCGAGGGCTGGGAGGGCATGGACATCGGTCCCGACACCATCAAGGTATTCTGCGATGCCGTGAAGGGCGCGGGCACCGTGGTGTGGAACGGGCCTATGGGCGTGTTTGAATTCGACAACTTCGCCGCCGGCACCCGCGCCATGGCCCAGGCTCTGGCCGACAGCGGCGCTATCACCATCGTGGGCGGCGGCGACAGCGCCGCAGCGGTGGAGCAGATGGGCTTCGCCGATAAGATCACCCACATCAGCACCGGCGGCGGCGCGTCTCTGGAGTTCCTGGAGGGGCTGGAGCTGCCCGGTGTGGCGTGCCTGCTGGACAAGTAAGGTCCCTTGACGGGGGAGGCGCTCCCCCTTTACATCCGATCGTATCATGTAACGATATATTAGTTTTGAAAGACAGAGGAGTAAACGTGTTATGAATCGCAGATACCGTAAGACCATTATCGCCGGCAACTGGAAGATGAACAAGACCGCCAGCGAGACCAAGAAGTTCGCCGAGGAGCTGAAGGCCCTGCTGCCCAAGGCCAAGTGGTGCGACGTGGTGGTATGTGTCCCCGCCGTGAACATCTCCACCGCCATCAAGGCCTTCAAGGACGCACGGGTGTCCGTGGGCGCACAGAACGTGTTCTTTGAGAAGTCCGGCGCCTACACCGGCGAGGTCTCCGCCGACATGCTGAAGGATCTGGGCGTGAAGTACGTCATCATCGGCCACTCCGAGCGCCGCCAGTACTTCGGCGAGACGGATCTCATCGTCAACAAGAAGGTGCTGGCCGCGCTGGAGGCCGGTCTGCACCCCATTATCTGCGTGGGTGAGACGCTGGAGCAGCGGGAGCTGGGCATCACCATGGAGCTCATCGCCCTGCAGGTGAAGTCCGCGCTGGCCGGTGTGCCCGCCGAGAAGCTGCGCAAGTGCGTCATCGCCTATGAGCCCGTGTGGGCCATCGGTACCGGCAAGACCGCCACCGCGGAGCAGGCCGCCGAGGTCTGCACCTTTATCCGCACCACCGTGCGCCACCTGTACGGCGCCCGCATCGCCCGTTCCATCACCATCCAGTACGGCGGCTCCATGAAGCCCGCCAACGCCGCGGAGCTGCTGGGCCAGCCCGATATCGACGGCGGTCTCATCGGCGGCGCCGCCCTGAACGCAGCGGACTTCGTGGAGATCATCAACGCCGCCAATCAGGACTAACGAGCAAAAGGAGGCAGGCATGAACAAAACTCCGACGACCCTTATCATCATGGACGGCTTCGGCATCGCGCCGCCGGCGGACGACAACGCCGTCACCCTGGCCAAGACGCCGGTGCTGGACCGGCTGTTCCAGGAATACGCCCACACCACCCTGTCCGCCAGCGGATTGGACGTGGGTCTGCCCGCAGGGCAGATGGGCAACAGCGAGGTGGGCCACACCAACATCGGCGGCGGCCGCGTGGTGTTTCAGGATCTGCCCCGCATCAGCCGCGCCATTGAGGATGGCAGCTTCTTCCGGAACGAGGCCTACAACAAGGCCATGGACGACTGCCTGAAAAACGGCACCTCCCTGCATCTGTACGGCCTGCTGTCCAACGGCGGCGTACACTCCCATATCGACCACCTGTACGCGCTGATGCGGATGGCCAAGGACAAGGGCCTCCAGCGCGTGTATCTCCACTGCTTCCTGGACGGGCGCGATGTGTCCCCCACCAGCGGCAAGGGCTTCGTCCAGGCACTGGCGGACAAGTGCGCGGAGCTGGGCGTGGGCAAGATCGCCACGGTCATGGGCCGCTACTACGCCATGGACCGTGACAAGCGCTGGGAGCGGGTGCAGATGGCCTACGACGCCATGGTGTACGGCGAGGGAAACCACAACCCCGATCCCGTAGACGCCGTGGCACAGAGCTACGCCGCCAACGTCACCGATGAGTTCATGGAGCCGGTGGTGTGCGACAGCGAGGGCACCATCAGCGACAACGACAGCGTCATCTTCTTCAACTACCGCCCCGACCGCGCCCGTGAGATCACCCGCGCCATCGTGGACCCCGACTTCGACGGGTTCCAGCGGGAGTTCTTCCCCACCACCTACGTGTGCAACACGGAGTACGACGCCACCATGCCCAACGTGCTGGTGGCGTGGCCCCGCATCGCCGTGAAGAACGGGCTGGGTGAGTATCTCAGCAGTCTGGGGCTGACCCAGCTGCGCATCGCCGAGACCGAGAAGTACGCCCATGTGACGTTCTTTTTCAACGGCGGCGTGGAGAAGCAGTACCCCGGCGAGGACCGTGTGCTGGTGGCCTCTCCCAAGGTTGCCACCTACGATCTCCAGCCGGAGATGAGCGCTGTGGAGGTGTGCGACAAGTGCGTGGAGCGCATCGAGTCCGGCGCGTATGACGTCATCATCCTGAACTTCGCCAACTGTGACATGGTCGGCCACACCGGCGTGCTGGAGGCCGCCATCAAGGCGGTGGAGACCGTGGACACCTGCGTGGGCCGCGTGGTGGAGGCCACCCTGAAGATGGGCGGCATCGCCATGGTCACGGCTGACCACGGCAACGCCGAGGACATGAAGCAGCCCGACGGCAGCCCCATGACCTCCCACACCACCAATCTGGTGCCCTTCATCCTCTGCGGCGCCGGTACGGAGCTGCGCACCGGCCGTCTGGCCGACATCGCCCCCACCATCCTGGATGTAATGGGGCTGGCCTGCCCGCCGGAGATGGACGGCAAGACGCTGATCGTCAAGTAACCAACATCGTCATGTACGGCAGGTCCCGAAGCCATGCTTCGGGACCTGTTTATAAGGAGACATATCCATGAACATTACAGTCATCGGCTGCGGGCGGTGGGGCTCCCTCATCACGTGGTATCTGGATCACATCGGCCACCGCGTCACCCTGTATGGCCGCGCGGCATCGCCCCGCATGCAGGCGTTTCTCACCACGCGGCAGAACGACCTGCTGACGCTGCCGGAGTCCGTGGCGCTGTCCACGGCGCTGGACGCGGCGCTGGAGAGCGCGGAGACGGTCATCATCTCCATCGGCTCCCAGAGCCTGCGGAGCCTGCTGGGACAGTCGGAATTGCAGGCACTGAGGAGCCGCACGGTGGTCTTATGCATGAAGGGTCTGGAGATGGGGACCGGCGCTCGGCTCAGTCAGATCGCGGCGGAGCTGCTGCACCCGTCCAACACCGTGGCCGTGTGGCTGGGGCCGGGCCACGTGCAGGAGTTCTACCGCGGCATCCCCAACTGCATGGTCATCGACAGCGAAAACGAGGACGTGAAGCGCCGGCTGGTGCAATCGTTTTCCAGTGACCTCATCCGCTTTTATTACGGCGGGGATATGATCGGCAACGAGGTGGGCGCCGCCGCCAAGAACGTGGTGGGTATCGCCGCCGGTTTTCTGGATGGCTTCGAGATGTCCAGTCTCAAGGGCGCTCTCATGAGCCGCGGCACCCGCGAGGTGGCCCGTCTCATCAAGGCCATGGGCGGCAGCGAGCTGTCGGCCTACGGTCTGTGCCACCTGGGGGACTACGAGGCCACGGTGTTCTCGCCGTACAGCCACAACCGGCAGTTCGGCGAGTCCTTCGTCCGCGGGCAGGATTACCACCAGCTGGCGGAGGGGTATTACACCGTGAAGGCCCTGATGCTGCTGGGACAGCGGTACGGTGTGGAGCTGCCCATCTGCAAGGCGGTACATGACATCCTCTATGAGCAAGCGGTGCCCAGAGATGTGCTGGCCGGTCTGCTGCGGCGGGGCCTGACGGAGGAATTCTACGACTGACACAGCCGCGCCGGAAAAAAAGTGCATAAAAAAGTCTCTGTCTGGTCACAATGCAGGCAGAGACTTTTTTATCACGGCGGGCCGCAGGCCGGAAACAGGCGGCGGTGGGTGCGTCCCACCCGAAAGGCGCGTATGAGCAGATTCGACAACTCCAAGATCAAGGCCATGTTCGGCGGCAAGGGCTTTTACATAGCCCTTGCTCTGTGCCTGCTGGCCGCCGGAACGATTGGCTATATCACCCTGTTTTCCGCCGACTCCCCCACGAAGGAGCCGGACCCCGTCATTGAGATCAAGCCCACTCCCGTCACCCCCGTGCCTGCGGCGCCCACCAAGCCGGTGATCCAGTCGGAGCCCGTTGAGGTACCGGTGCAGGAGGCGGAGACGGTCATCGAGGAGCCGGTGGAGCTGCTGCCGGAGGTCATCTCCCCGCTGGACGGCACCACCGTGACGGTATTCAGTATGACAGAGCTGCTGTATGACCAGACCATGGCGGACTGGCGCACCCACAACGGCATCGATGTGCAGGCCGAGGAGGGCGCGGCCGTCAAGACCGCGGCGGACGGCACGGTGCTGTCCGTCACCAGCGATGAGCTGATGGGTACCACCGTGGTCATCCAGCACAGCGGCGGCTACACCACCCAGTACAGCAGTCTGCAATCGGACGTGCCGGTGGCGGAGGGGCAGTCCGTCCGCGCCGGTGACATCATCGGCCGCGTGGGCTCCACCAGCGCGGCGGAAAGTGAGATGGGCCCCCACCTCCACTTCTCCGTCAGTCAGGACGGCAGCGTCATCGACCCCCACGCCTATATCGAGGACTGAGGAAAAAGCCATCCCCCTGCGGTGCAGGGGGATGGCTTTTTCAGCTTATCGGATCAGGACTTCTCCGCCCGCGCTCCCTGGACATGGCGGTAGATGAGGCGGAACACCGTGGATACCAGCAGGATGCCCACCGCCAGAGAACCGGCGATGCCCACCGTCTCCAGTCCCTTGGCCACGGCGTCCATACGATTGCCCTCCAGTCCCAGGCTCATGGTGTAGTACACGCCGGCGCCGGGCAGCAGGGGCAGTATGGCGATGACCAGATAGGGCATGGCAGGGCACTTGCGGACCCGGGCCATCACCTCGGCATACGCCGCCGCGAACAGGGATGCGAACAGGTTGGCGACATACACATCGCAGCCCAGCGCGCCGCCCAGCAGGTACAGCATCCACGTCACCACGCCGCCGATGATGCATAAGACGCTGCCGCGGCCGTGGACGTTGAACAGGATGCAGAAACCCAGACAGCCCACGAACACGGCCACAGCCTGTGCCAGCGGCTGCCACGTCACCGTGGCGGAGCCGGTGACACCGTAGACCCCTGATGTCAGGTGCCACGCGGCAGCGGTGCCCAACGCGATGGCCAGCGCCGTGAACACCACCTGCACCAGCCGGAAGATGCCGGAGTTGGTATCGCCGTAGATGATGTCCCGCATGGCGTTGGTGATGGGCAGGCCCGGGACCAGCATCATCAGCGTGCCGATGATGGCGGCGTCCGGGCTGTCCATCAGACCCAGTCCCGCGGCGATATAGGCCGGAAGCGCCATGCAGCAGGCGGCCAGCAGGGTACTGAAAAACGGGTTGGCCTCCTGCTTGTCCATAAAGCGGGTAACAAGGCCGATGATAAGGCCCATGAGTCCCGCCCACAGGCAGTCCAGCAGCGTGCCGCCGAACACCAGACAGAAGCCCAGGCCCACCAGAACGCCGCCCAGATAGATCACGCCGGTGCGGTAGGTGCGGCAGGCGGCCAGCGTCTCGTGAAGCCATGTCATGGCCTCGTCCACCTCCGGACGCTCCGTGCAGATGCGGCGGCTCAGGGCGTTGAGCTTCTCCATGGTCTCCAGATCGTTGCCGTGGAAGTCGATACGTTTCATGAGCATCAGGGGCTTGCCGTTGGCCGCCTCCAGACTGACAGAGATGCTGTTGGGGATGGCGAACACCTCACACTCCACACCATAGGCCCGCAGGATGCGGTGGACGGTGTCCTCCACGCGGAACGTCTCCGCGCCGGACATGGCCAGATGATACCCCATGGTGACCGCCAGATCGGTCAGCAGATAATAGTCCATACAAACAGATCTCCTGTATCAGTTTGCCGGATGCGGCCTTCGCTGCATCCGGCAAACTGACAGTATAGGCGCTTCGCGGGCAAATGTCAACCGTTCATTTGGGTCACAGTTCCCAAAAACAGCGGCAGGTTGGCGTGGGTGTCCACGATCATGTACACGAAGGGGCGATCCAGCACCACGCGATGCACCTCCGGCGGCTCAGCGGAGGCGGTGTCAGCCACCACCGCCGTGACGGCGGCGGCCTTGGTGCCGTTCTCGTCCAGGGACAGGTACGTCTTGTGCAGCACGGCGCTGACGTACAGCTGGTCATTGGGCGCGCTGCCCATGGCCCGCAGGTCGGCGTGGGAGGCGTCGAAGGCGTCGGTGACGCCCATGGCCTTCAGCGCGTCGTTCAGCTCCAGCGAGGAGGACGCCGTGAAGCGGGGGATGGCGGCCTCCACCGTGCCGTAACGGTGTTCGTTGAGCAGGGCGTGGAGCTTACCGCCGGTGAGTCCGGCCACATAGTCCGCTATGGGGACACCCTCACTGGGCAGCAGCCCCACAAAGGCGTAGCGGCCGCCGTCGTAGTACTTCATGAAGCCGGTGGTGTTGTCGTCGGACAGGTAAACGCTCTCCTTGGACCACAGCAGGTCCGCCGTCTGTCGTGTACCGTCGGCGGCGGTGAAGGCGGCGCCCGTCTCAATGTCGGACTTCTCGTAGGGCTCCCGCCACTTGGCGTCGAAGCAGACGGCGTTCACCAGATACAGCATGGTGCGGTCCGTGGGCGGCTGATCCAGCAGGCTGGAGATCATGCCGTCGGTCTTGTTGTCCACCCAGCGGTTCAGGTCCGTCACCAGAGAGTCGTCGAAGGCGGAGCGGTAGGCCTCCGCGCCGTAGTAGTTGGCACAGGTATCCAGAAAAGCATCGTCCACGCGGAAGATATCCCGCAGCCACAGGGAGTTGGACAGCGACAGCTTACACTTTTTGGTGTTCTCCGGCAGGCTCATACGGTAGGTGTAGAGGTAGTCGTTGAGGGCAGTCAGGTCCATGCCCATGGCCTGCTCCAGCTGGGTCAGGGTGTCGCCGGAGGCGCCGTTGGCGGTCATGCCCAAGGCGTACAGCACCGATACCGGCGAGAGCAGCACGCCCTCCGACTCGGCCGTCTGCCGCAGCAGGGCGGCGGCAAAGTCCATGACGGCGGTGCTGTCGCCCGTCAGGTCGGTGTGGGTATCGATGGTGCGGGCGGTGATGCCCTCCGTCAGGCTTTGGGCCTTCAGCTTGCCGCCGCAGCCGAACAGCGGCAGCGCCATACAAACGGCCAGCGCCAGCGCGGCCATACGCTTTCCCATGGGATCAGCTCCTTTCCATGTTCTCTATCCCTTAGACGGGGCGGAGTGGGAAAAGGTTTCCCTCCGCGCAAAATAAATGCACCGGCAGGGACAACTGCCGGTGCGGTTTTGTCATTTTTGCAGCTTTTTCAGAGCGCTGCGGGCGGCGGACTGCTCCGCCTCTTTCTTGCTGCGGCCCTCGCCGGCGCCGATGGGCTCGCCGTTCAGCGTGACGCGGAAGGCGAACAGGCGGGCGTGGTCGGGACCGGCGGAGCCGGTCATCTCGTAGCGCAGAGTCTGGTCGGGCTTGCGCTGTACCAGCTCCTGCAGCTCCGTCTTATAGTCGCGGCGGCGCTCCTCCACCTGCTCCTCCTGCTCCTTGTCCAGCAGGACGCGGTGGATCAGGTCGCGGGCGGCATCTACCCCGCCGTCCAGATAGACGGCGGCGAACACGGACTCCGTGGCGTCTGCCAGAATGGACGGGCGCTGACGTCCGCCGCCCAGCTCCTCACCGTGGCCCAGCTTCAGGTACTGGCCCAGCTCCAGATACTGGGCCACCTCGTGCAGGCTCTCCTCGCACACCAGTGCGGCGCGGATGCGGGTCAGATCGCCCTCCGGCAGGTCGGGGTGCTTGGCGTACAGGTACTCCGCCGCCACGAAGCCCAGCACCGCATCGCCCAGAAACTCCAGACGTTCGTTGCTGGTGATGCCCCCGGCGCGGTGCTCGTTGGCGTAGGAGCTGTGGTACAGGGCGTTTTCCAGCAGCGCGGGGCGGCGGAAGGTATAGCCCAGCTTTGTCTCCAATGCCTGCATAGGTAACTCTCCTTTCCAAAAAGACGACCCCGCACAGGCGGGGTCAGGTCTCGTCTTTTCTATGTCAGATCAACCGAGCTTTCCGTTGAGATAGCGGACGCAGTCGCCGACGGTCTTGAGAGACGTCAGGTCCTCCTCATCGATCTCGCCGATGTCGAATTCTTCCTCCATGGCCATGACCAACTCGACCAGGTCCACGGAATCGGCACCCAGATCGTCCACGAAAGAACTCTCCATGCTGATCTCATCGGCATCGATGGCAAACTGCTCGGCGATGAGGTCCTGCATCGTTTTGAAGATCTCCTCCATTGTCACGGGGTATTCCTCCTTCTTTTTTTCTTCGAAAATAATACGGCAATCCTCTGAGACTGTCAATACCCTTTTTCCTTTTTTATTCGGACACCAGCTGCATCTTGTCTATGTTCTTCTGAATATCCTCCACAATGCCGCTTTGGGCCACCTGGATGGCCTGTCCGATGGCGTTCTCGATGGCCTCGGCATTGGACGCGCCGTGGGCCTTGATGACGGGCTTTGAGATGCCGATGAAGGCGGTGCCGCCCACCTTGTTGGGGTCCAGCCTGTCCTTGAAGGCGTTGAGCCCGGGCATCACCAGCAGCGCCGCCAGCTTTGTCAGCAGGTTCTTCTTGAACATGGTCTTCAGCGCGGAGCCGGCAAAGGAGCCCACTCCCTCGATGCTCTTGAGCATGATGTTGCCGGAGAAGCCGTCGGTGACGATGACGTCGCAGCCGCCCTTGATAGCCTCCTTGGCCTCGATGTTGCCGATGAAGTGCAGGTCGCCCCGCTCGCCGGCCTGACGCAGCAGGGCCAGCGTCTGCTTCTGGAGGTCGGTGCCCTTGCTGTCCTCGGTTCCGATGTTGAGAAGCGCCACCCGGGGCCTGTCCACGCCCAGCACACGCCGGGCATAGAAATTGCCCAGATAGGCGAACTGCACCAGATACTCCGGCGTACACTCGGCGTTGGCGCCGCAGTCGATGAGGACGGCGCTGCCGGTGGCGGTGGGGATCACGGGGGCCATGGCAGCGCGGCGGATGCCGTGGATGCGCTTGGTGATGAGGGTGGCACCGGTGAGCAGCGCGCCGGTGGAGCCGGCGGACACCATGGCGTCGCCGCCGCCGTTTTTCAGCAGCGTCAGGCCTACGCCCATGGACGTGTCCTTTTTCCGGCGGAATACGGTGGCCGGGTCGTCGCACATCTCCACCGTCTCCGTTGTGGGGATAACGGCCGCGCCGTCCGGCAGGTCCGTCAGGCCGCAGGCCTTGACAGCGTCCAGAATGGCGGCCTCGTCGCCGGTAAACACGATGTCCGCGCCGAAGCGCTTCTGCGCCTGCAGCGCGCCCTTGACGATCTCCAGCGGGGCGTTGTCGCCGCCCATGGCGTCTACAATGATCTTCATGTATACAGTACCTCCTGCTCGATGGTCTGGCTCAGGATGTCCAGAGAGCGCCGGCTCAGCTCCGCGTTCTTGTTGCGCTTGCCCTTGACGCGGTGGTCCAGCGGCGGGATGATGCCGAAGTTGATGTTCATGGGCTGAAAGTCACCCACGGAGCCGTTGCTGACGTAGAGTCCCAGCGCACCGATGGCCGTCTCCGCGGGGAAGTCGATGGGAGCCTGTCCGTTGAGACGGCGGGCCAGCTCCACACCTGCCAGAAAACCGCTGGCACAGGATTCCACATAGCCCTCCACGCCGGTCATCTGCCCGGCAAAGACAATGCGGGGGTCGGACTTCAGCCGGTAGTAGCGGTCCAGCAGGCGGGGGGAATCCAGATAGGTGTTGCGGTGCATCACGCCGTAGCGCAGGAACTGGGCGTCGCGGAGCGCGGGGATCATGGTGAACACCCGCCGCTGCTCCGGCCATTTCAGGTGGGTCTGGAAGCCCACCAGATTGTAGATGCTGCCATCGGCGTTGTCACGGCGGAGCTGCACCACGGCGTAGGGCTCCTTCCCGGTCCTGGGGTCGATGAGCCCCCGGGGCTTCAGGGGGCCGAAGCGCAGGGTGTCCTCGCCCCGCCGCGCCATGACCTCCACGGGCATACAGCCCTCGAACACGTTCTTATCCTCGAAGCCGTGGACCTCCGCCTCCTGAGCGGTGGTCAGAGCCTGCCAGAAGGCCAGATACTCCTCTCTGGTCATAGGGCAGTTGATGTAGTCCGGCGTGCCCTTGTCGTAGCGGCTGGCGAAATAGGCGCTGTTCATGTCCACGCTATCGTAGGACACCAGCGGCGCGGCGGCGTCGAAAAAGTTCAGGGTATTGCCGCCGCCCAGTCTGGCGGCGATGGCATCCGCCAGCGGGTCGGAGGTCAGAGGGCCGGAGGCGATGACCACGTCCCCCTCCGGGATGGACGTGACCTCGCCGGGGATCATGGTGATATTGGGATGGCTGAAAATGGTCTCCGTGACCATGCGGGCAAAGCCCTCGCGGTCCACCGCCAGCGCACCGCCGGCAGGCACCGCCGTGGCGTCGGCGCAGCGCATGATGAGGCTGTGCAGCCGCCGCAGCTCCTCCTTCAGGAGGCCCACGGCGTTTTCCAGCCCTGCGCCGCGCAGGGAGTTGGAGCAGCAAAGCTCCGCAAAATAGTCGGTGACATGGGCGGGAGTCCTTTTCTCCGGCTTCATCTCCCGCAGCGTCACAGCCACGCCCCGCTGGGCCAGCTGCCACGCGCACTCGGAGCCGGCCAGTCCCGCGCCGATGACGGTCACATGGTTCATGTTTTACTCCGTTTTCTCCGCAGCCTTCTTTGTGGTCTTTTTGGCGGCGGTGGTCTTAGCCGCCGTTTTTTTTGCGGCGGGCTTCTTCGCGGCAGGCTTTTTGGCCGTCGCAGTCCTGGTGGTCTTGGTGGTCTTGGTGGTCTTGGCCGCCTTCGTGGTCTTGGCCGCCTTGGCAGGCTTCTCGGCGGCCGTCTCGGCGGGCTGAGCGCCTTCCGCCGGCTTCTCGGCGGCGTTTTCGCCGCCCTCGGCGGGCTTGCGGCGGCGATAGCCCCGCTTATCCTCCGGCAGGAAGTTGCTGCACGCGGGATTGGCGCAGAAGGGCTTATTGAAGCCGCGGCCCGCCTTTTTGAACATGGTCTGTCCGCAGACGGGGCAGTCGTCCTTCACCGGCACGTCCCACGTCATAAAGTCGCAGGTGGGGAACTTGTCGCAGCCGTAGTAGGTGTAGCCGTTGCGGCTGGTCTTTTTCAGGATGCGTCCGCCGCACTTGGGGCAGCGGCCGGGCATCTCCACCACCAGCGGCTTGGTGAACTTGCACTCCGGATAGCCGGGGCAGGCCAGAAACCGGCCAAAACGCCCGGACTTGATGACCATGTTGCGGCCGCACAGGTCGCACTTCTCCTCCGTCACCTCGTCGGGCACCTTCAGGTACACGCCCTCCATATCCTTTTCCACCTTTTCCAGATTCTCGTGGAACGGTACGTAGAACTGGCGGATCAGGTCCTTCCACCGGACATCGCCGGACTCCACATCATCCAGCTTTTTCTCCATGCGGGCGGTGAACTTCACGTCCACGATATCGGGGAAGCGCTGGCACATCAGGTCGTTGACCACCTGCCCCAGCGGGGTGATGCGCAGGTATTTGCCCTCCTTGATGACGTACTCACGGTCCAGAATGGTGGACACGGTGGGGGCGTAGGTGGAGGGACGGCCAATGCCGTTTTCCTCCATGGTACGGATGAGGGTGGCGTCGGTGTATCGCGCGGGAGGCTGGGTGAAATGCTGGGATGGCGCGAAGCTCTCCAGCGTCACGGTCTCGCCCTCGGCCAGCTCCGGCAGCGGGGACTCCTTCTCCTCCTTCTCATCGTCGCGGCTCTCCTCGTACACGGCGGTGTAGCCGGCGAACTTCAGGTTACTGGCGGAGCAGCGGAAGCTGTGGGTGCCCGCGCCGATCTCCACGCTGATGCTGTCGTAGACGGCATTGGCCATCTGGCTGGACAGGAAGCGGCTCCAGATCAGGCGGTACAGCCGGTACTGCTCGCCGGTGAGGTCGCCCTTTACCTGCTCCGGCGTCAGGGACGGATCGGAGGGGCGGATGGCCTCGTGGGCGTCCTGTGCTCCGGCCTTGGTCTTATAGACGCGGGGGGATGCGGGGTAATAGCTCTGGCCGTAGCGGGAGCAGATGACATCCCTGGCCTGGGTCTGGGCCTCTGCAGAGATGCGGAGGGAGTCGGTACGCATGTAGGTGATGAGGCCCACGGTGCCCTCGCCGGTGATGTCCACGCCCTCGTACAGCTGCTGGGCGATGGCCATGGTGCGGCGGGGGGTCATGTTCAGCTTGCGGGACGCCTCCTGCTGTAAAGTAGAGGTGGTGAACGGCGGTGCGGGAGAGCGCTGCTTGTCCGCCCGCTTTACGGACTTCACCGCAAAGGGCAGGCCCTTCAGTTCGTCCATCACCGCCTGGGTATCGGCCTGACTGGCAGGCTCGTATTTCTTGCCGTCCTTGCCGTAGTAGTGGGCGGTAAACAGGGCGCCGGCGTGGTTTTTCAGGCTGGCGTCCAGCGTCCAATACTCCTGAGGTACGAAATCCGCGATTTCCTTTTCCCGCTGGGCCACCAGACGCATGGCCACGGACTGGACACGGCCTGCCGACAGGCCGCGGCGGATCTTCTTCCACAGCAGCGGCGACAGCTGGTAGCCCACGATGCGGTCCAGCACGCGGCGGGCCTGCTGGGCGTCCACCAGATCCTGATCGATGTCGCGGGGGTGACGGATGCTGTCCGTCACCACCTTTTTGGTGATCTCATTGAACGTGACCCGCCGCGCCTTCTCATCCGGCAGGTCCAGAAGATGCTTCAGATGCCAGCTGATGGCCTCGCCCTCGCGGTCCGGGTCGGTGGCGAGGTAGACGGTCTGGCTCCCCTTTGCCGCCGTCTTGAGCTCCTTGATGATATCCTCTTTGCCCTTGATGGGCCGGTAATTGGGGGTGAAATCCCCGTCCACGTCCACGCCCAGCGTGCTCTTGGGCAGGTCCCGCAGGTGGCCCATACTGGCCTTCACCTGATAATCGGGGCCCAGATACTTGCCGATGGTCTTGGCTTTGGCGGGGGACTCCACGATCACCAGATTCTTTGCTTTTGCCATAACTTGATCTACTCCTCCTTGAGTTCCACTGTCCGCAGGAAGCTCCCCGCTCCCTGACGGCAGACATATCCGTCGATCTCCAGCATGGTCAGGGCCGACAGCACCCGCCGCACCGGCAGGTCTGTGGCCACGGCGGCCTCGTCCGCCAGCAGCGGGCGGTCCGTAGGCAGCAGGCGCAGGATGCGCTGCTGGTCGTCAGTCAGCGCCGCGCCCTCCCTGGCCATGTTCAGTATAGGCAGCGCCGGCGCCTTTTCCGGCTGCCGCACCGGCTGCGCCGATGCGGACGCAGGCTCCGTCTCCGCGCTTCCGGGTATCTCCGGCAGCACCGCGCGGATGGGGCGCAGCTTCTGGGGAAAGCGCTGCTGGTACGTGCCCAGCACGTCCCACGCCTCCATGACCAGCCCCGCGCCGTCGCGGATCAGCTGGTTGCAGCCGCGGCTGGAGGCGGCATTGATGGGGCCCGGAACGGCGAACACGTCCCGGCCCTGCTCCAGCGCGGTATTGGCAGTGATAAGCGCGCCGCTTTTCTCCGGCGCTTCCACCACGACCACCGCCAGACTCAGGCCGCTGATGATGCGGTTGCGCACGGGAAAGTGGCCGCCGCGCGGCTCCGTGCCCGGCGGGTACTCCGACAACAGTACGCCGGTGGCGGCGATGTCCTCGTAGAGACGGCGGTTCTCCGGCGGATAGATCACGTCCGCGCCGCCGCCCAATACCGCCGCAGTGAACCCGCCGGCCCGCAGCGCGCCCTGATGGGCCGCGCCGTCGATGCCTTTGGCAAGGCCCGAGATCACCAGACCGCCCTGCCGCGCCAGCTCATAGCCCAGCTGGGAGGCGGCGCGGGTGCCGTAGGGCGAGCACTTCCGCGTGCCCACCACCGCCACGGCGGCCTCCTCATCGAAAAGCGGCATGGAGCCCTTGCCGTACAGCAGCACCGGCGGGTCGTACATGTCCCGCAGACGGGCGGGATAGGCCGCGTCGTCCATGGTGACGATGAATTGCCCGTCCCGGGCGCAGTCGGCCAGCACCTTTTCGGCGCGGGCCAGCGATTTGTCCGACAGGCTCTCCGCCTGCTGTCTGGTGATGCCCTCCACCAGACACAGCTGGTCCGGCTGGGCATAGTATACGTCCTCGGGCGAGGAAAAATGCTCCAACAGCAGCAGCTTCGCCCGATTGCTCAGCGCCGGCGCCGTGGTCAGCCACAGCCAGTATTTCAGCGCCGCCATCCCCCTCATCTCCCTTTTTCAGCGATAGGCCTCCCACAGCAGCACCGCCGCCGCCATGGCCGCGTTCAGTGACTCGCAGTGCTCCCGCATGGGGATACGTACCGTTTTGTCGCACATGGCCAGCACCTGCTCCGTCAATCCCCTGCCCTCGCTGCCGATGGCGATGGCGCAGCGGCGCAGGTCCAGCGCCCGCACGTCCTCGGTATCGTCCCGCAGGGCCGCGCCGTACAGCGGCAGCCCCGCCGCGGTGAGCCGCTGCCCCATGGCCGCGGCGTCGGTACACCACACCGGCATGCGGAACACCGCGCCCATGGACGAGCGCAGCGTCTTGACGCTGTACGGATCGGCACAGCCGGTGAGCAGCAGCACGCCGTCGCAGCCGAAGGCATCCGCCGTCCGCAGCACCGTGCCCACGTTGCCCGGGTCCTGTACGCCGTCCAGCACCACGTAGCGGCTGCCCGGCAGCATCTCCGGCAGGGCGGTGTCCGGCAGGCGGCACACCGCCAGCATGCCCTGGGGCGTGCGCATGGGCGAGATGGAGACCATCACATCCGGCGGCACGGCCGCGCACCGCACCGACGCATCCAGCCCCTCCGGCGGCTCTACGCCGTCGCTGACGGCCACGGCCAGCACCCGCGCTCCGTGGCGCAGGGCCTCCCCCACCAGCTTGGGACTGTCGCAGAGGAACTCCCCCTGCTGCCGCCGGAAGGCAGCGCTGTCCAGCCGGCGCATATGCTCCAGCAGCGGATTTTTACGACTGGTGATGCGCTCCATACGCCCTCCCCATTTTGGCGCGCCGCCGGTAAGGCGGTGTGCCCGAATATTCTTTATAATATAGGTGTGTTTTCCCGTTGTCAACATAAAATCAGGGAACGCCGGTGGGCGCTCCCTGATTTTTGTCTGATTTTTATGGTTTTCCGGTTACACGCAGTGGCCGTTCCGCCGGATCACGTCCACCACGCGGTCCACGCACTGGCGGCAGATGGCGTCCTCCGGCGCTTCCACCATGACCCGCAGCACCGGCTCTGTGCCGGATTCCCGCACCAGCACGCGGCCGGTGTCCCCCAGCTCCGCAGCCACGGCATCCACCGCGGCCTGCACATCGGGATCCTCCCGCGCCGTCTTTTTGTCCTGGACACGGACGTTCTCCAGCACCTGGGGATAGATGGTGAGGCCCTCGGTCAGCTTGCTGAGGGGCTTCTTCTGCTCCAGCATCACCTCCATCAGCTTCAGGCTGGTGAGCACGCCGTCGCCGGTGGAGGCGTACTTGGAGAAGATAATGTGGCCCGACTGCTCGCCGCCCAGAGCGCAGCCGTTCCTGGCCATGTACTCGTAGACGTACTTATCGCCCACGGCGGTCTTGGCGTAGGAAATCCCCTCGCGGTCAAAGGCGCGGTACAGGCCGAAGTTGGACATAATGGTGGTCACCACCGTGTTGCGGGGCAGCTCGCCCTGCTGCTTCAGGTGCCGCCCGCAGACGTAGAGGATATGGTCGCCGGTGATGATGCCGCCCTGCTCATCCACGGCAAGGCAGCGGTCGGCATCGCCATCGTAGGCGAAGCCCACATCCAGCTCGTTGGCCAGCACAAAGCGGCGCAGGGCCTCGATGTGGGTGGAGCCCACGCCGTTGTTGATGTTGAAGCCGTCGGGCTCATCGCCCATGACGTAGGTCTTGGCGCCCAGTGCGTCAAAGACGCTCTTGGCAATGGTCCAGGCGCTGCCGTTGGCGCAGTCCAATCCCACGCGCTTGCCCTTAAAGGAGAACAGCCCCAGAGAGATGAGGTAGCCCACGTAGCGGTTGCGGCCCGCCACATAGTCCACCGTGCGGCCGATGTGGTCCCGCCGGGCCAGAGGGATCTGCTGCCAGCGCTGGCCGAACACCTCCAGCTTGCCGTCCAGATAGTCCTCGATGAAGGCGATGGTGCCCTCGTCCATCTTCTCACCGCTGCCGCTGATGAGCTTGATGCCGTTGTCGTAGTAGGGGTTGTGGCTGGCGGAGATCATGATGCCGCAGTCGAACCCGTCCGTCCGCGCCACAAAGGACACGGAGGGCGTGGTGGTCACATGCAGCAGATAGGCATCCGCGCCGGAGGCCACCAGTCCCGAGGCCAGCGCGTACTCAAACATGTAGCTGCTGCGGCGGGTGTCCTTGCCGATGACCACCCGCACCGGCGTGGTGTCGCCGCTGCGGCGCTTGGTCTCACCGTAGTACCAGCCCAGAAAACGTCCCACCTGATAAGCGTGGTCCGCCGTCAGGTCCACATTGGCCTCACCACGGAAGCCGTCTGTTCCGAAATATCTCCCCATAGTCGCTCCTTACTCCTCCCGCTGGGCGGCGATGTCGCCGCCGCGCTTATAGATGCTGTCCGCCGGTACCGTCCCCCGCACGGAGGACAACGGGTAGACACGGCTGCTCCGGCCCACCACCGTGCCGGGGTTCAGCACGCTGTTGCAGCCGATCTCCACGTGGTCGCCCAGCATGGCGCCCACCTTCTTGCGTCCCGTCTCCGCACGCTCTGCGCCGCAGCGAACCACCACCAGCGTCTTGTCAGACTTGACGTTGGAGGTGATGGAGCCCGCGCCCATATGGGCCTTATAGCCCAGGATGCTGTCGCCCACGTAGTTATAGTGGGGCGTCTGCACGCCGTCGAACAGGATGACGTTCTTCAGCTCCACGGAGTTGCCCACCACGCAGTTGTCGCCCACCAGGGCGCTGCCGCGGATGAACGCGCCGTGGCGCACCTCCGTGCCTGCGCCGATGATGCAGGGTGCGCCCAGATAGGCGGTGGGCGCCACCACGGCGGTCTTGTGTACCCAAACCTCCGGCGCGCGCTGCGCAAAGTCCGGCTCCAGTGTGGGCCCCAGCTGCCGGATCAGGTCACCGATGCCGGCCAGCGCCTCCCAGGGATAGGTGAAGCCCGCCAGATACGCCGCCGCACGGGTATGGGACAGGTCGAACAGGTCTTGAATGGTATACATGACAATAGCCCCCTTGTCTCCGCGCCTTCTGGTCTATGATACGCTCCAACGGCGCGGTTAGAAGCATTATACTATTCCGCCGCCCCCTCTGGCAAGAGTTTCTGCGGAAAAAGAGAAAAACAGGCGGCCCAAAATGGGCCGCCTGTTTTGCGTGTTTACTTGTCCAACGGCTTCATGGTGGGGATTTGAGTTTTGACCGTTTCATCTTGCTTCATCACAGCCCGTTTTGCCTGAAATTTGGCGTTTTTATACGGTTTTTCAAACTTTTTAAATCTCATAAACTGTCCTCCCGTTTCGTCTGATTCGGGGCAAAAGTTGTAGAAAAGTTGTAAAAAGTTGTAGGCCGTTTTTTTCGCCTTTTTTCAATCGTTTTTCCAGAAAATCACAAGCAGAATATTCTGCGGAGAATTTCCAGAAAATAGTGCGATACATTCTGCAGCTATGAAGTACATCCCGAATGCTGCACCTCTCGGCATAACCAACATACATGAAGAGCAATCCGTTAACCCAAATCAGCCAAAATACCAGCCGGATTCTCTAAGCCATACAATAATAGCATAAGCCAGAAAACCATTCAAGTCAACGCTTTTCTCGTAGCATGTTCCAATTTCATACCTTATATATAAAAAGGAGATTCTTATGCCAGCCTATCAATTACAAATTAAACAGGTGGTGGACTATCCACGCTGTCGGATTTACCGACAGTTTATCCATCGTCTGATAGATGACCGGAGCATTCGCGCAAGCGGCGGCTCCGGCCTTTTTCATTATACCGTGCTTTGCAGCTTTGCAAACTTCCGCACCTCATACCGGCACATCGATGGCATCAGCTACACCGTCTACCCCGGCGAATGGGTCTGTACGCTCAAAGAACTGTCTCAATGGTTTCGGACTCGTTTTCAGTGTCAGGCGCTTTCCATCCTGGGAGAGCTTCAGCAGCGGCACCTCATTGACTTCTCCTCTCTCGGGCGCGGAAATGTGATCCGCTATAAAATCCGGAACTGGGCCCGGCACAACACGGTTTTGGAGTATAACGCTCCCTGTCAAAAGGACACCGGCTTTTTCTTTCTGCCGGTATCTATCGTTACTGACCTAATCAGCTCTGACCGCTGTTCCGAAATGGATATCGTGCTGGATCTATGGGTTTCGGCCATCTACAACGACAGTCAAGTGCAGGGGTCGGGTCTTGGGCCTGTAGCCTATTTCCGCAATGGCACTGGCAATCCTTTGGTCACCTATACGGAACTTGCTGCCCGCTGGGGACTGTCCCGGGCCACCGTTGGCCGTATTCTTAAAAAGCTGTCCGCCTTGGACTATATTTCCCTCATGTCCTTCCCCGGCCGCCACGGCAGCGTGATCTATCTTAAAAACTACTTGTCCACCATGTTTGAAATATCTGATGTGATGGTGGACAAAGAGGAGGTCGCTATGACACTCAATATCCGTCTGGAGCTTCCTGCGGAGGGCTGTGTTGACCAGGAAGAGCCCACCATGGAGCATGAGGTCATCGTTTCAGACGAACTCTCCAGCGTTTCAAAATCTCACATTGAAATCATCATGCAGAAAATGGCGCAAATCCTGATGGCACAAGGGATTTCGTGCTTTGGATGCTCCCTCTCTCACTACAAGTTATATCCTTTATCGGGCGACTGCCGGGAAGAATTACTACCCCGCGCACACGAGCAAACTGTGTTGCGCTTAGGCCTGGCTGTGTTGTGTGGCAACAAGCAGGTCGCAAGTTTTGAACTTACTCTCAACCCCATTGTTGAAAACAAATAAGGAGGCATAACCATGAAGAAATTTGACGAAAAGAATGTTGCTGAAAACCCGCTGTACCACGACACCTGGAAGCTGCTGAAGAAATACCGTGATGTGGTATGGAGCCTGGAGCTGTCTGTTCAGCATGTCCGGACAAAATTTGAGATCGAGTATGGCACTTCCATCGAGGATTTTCTGGATTCTGTCTACCTGGCCGGCGCCGATCTGGCGGGCAGCGATATTGAGCATCACGCCAAGTGCATTGAGCGCAGCCACAAAATGCTGAAATTGCTGGATTCGGCAGTCGATCTGCTCCGCACCAAGCACAAGAACGGTGAAGCATACTACTGGCTTCTGTACTACTCTTTTCTCTCCCCCCAGCAGTTGAAAAATGTGGAGGAGATCATCGAGAACCTGCGCCCTCATATCCGGGATATTTCCTTCCGTACCTATTACCGTAAGCGGCGGGAGGCCATTGAAGCCCTCAGTTCCGTGCTGTGGGGATATACCTCCAAGGACAGCCTGAATGTGCTGGAGCAATTTTTCCCAGACTTGACGGCCGGCGAAAACAAGCAGGGCAAATAATTGGCACATATCGGGAAAATAATTGGCGCGTTTCTGCCCTTGAGGCGTAAATCTCAATGTGTTAGACTGAATATGCTCAAACTTGCACCCAAAACCGAATACGGACAGAGAACAGCGCCTTTTTCCGAAGTGCTTTTTTTCTGTCCAAACGGCCGTCCGGCCCGGGAATAAGCCCGCATCTGCAAATCAGGTGCGGGCTTGTTCTTTGCTTTTGAGCAACGATCATCACATTTGGATTGGAGGTCCTCAAACATTGAAGAAACTGAAACTTCCCCAGTCGAAGCGGAAAGATGCCGACCGCACGCCTCAGCATCATTTTTCCGCTGCCAAACTCGCCTATATGGCTTTTCTCTGCGTCACGATGTCGCTGGTTTTCTGTCAGCCGGCCTTTGCTGCAACCGATGTTTGGTCTAAAGCCAAAGAGATCATGCAGGATGTCTACAAGCAGATTGTCGCAATTTCCACCATTGCGGCTATTGTGACCGCCTCGGTCGCCCTGCTGCTGATGAACTTCTCCCGCTCGGGCCGGACCGTCGATGAAAGCCGTGCTTGGCTGAAGCGCATCTGTATCACCTGGGCGATCCTCAACGGATTAGGCTTTATCATGGCTTATGTGACGCCTCTGTTTGCCGGCGGTCAGTGGGCTGGATGACAGAGACAACTCTACACCCGCTGGAAGGAGGCGTAATTTATGGGTATCCTGGATGGCATCGTTGAATGGATTGCAGAGCAGATCATGGCAGGTCTCGACCTTGTGACTACTTCGGTTTTGGGCGCGCTTGGTTGTGACATGACCGTTTTTCTGCGCTATTTCCCCGCCGCAGAGACGATGTACGGGATTTTTGTAGCTCTGGCTGTCGGTCTGATTTTGCTCAACTGGGTATGGCAGCTGTTTAAGAATTTTGGTCTGAGCGCCGGCATCGAGGCAGAAGATCCTGTGAAGCTGAGCATCCGCTCGGTTCTCTTCATTCTGCTGGCACTTTTTTCAGACGAGATCATCAACACGATACTGACCATCGGCGGCACCCCGTACCGCTGGATCATGGATTCGGAACTGCCGCCCCTCAGCTTTGCCGATTTCAATTCGGTGATGCTGGTGATCATCGGTGTATGCGCCAATGGAGCCGTGGCCTTGATCACTTTGATTCTGGTCATCATTTTGGCATGGAACTATCTGAAACTGCTGCTTGAAGCAGCGGAACGATATGTATTGCTTGGTGTGCTGGTCTATACTGCACCAGTCGCTTTTGCGATGGGGGCAAGCCAGACCACATCAAACATCTGGAAATCCTGGTGCCGGATGCTGGGCGGGCAGATTTTTCTGCTGCTTATGAACGCCTGGTGTCTGCGCCTATTTACGAGCATGGTTGGTTCGTTTATCTCCAACCCGCTTTCGCTTTAAGGAGGGGCGTAATGAAAAAACTCAGAAGAATTCTGTTTCTTGCGCTCATGGTCGGTCTTCTTGCCTGCCTGTGCTGCCAACCCGCTTTTGCCGCCGTTTCGGAGGAAGAAGTGCAGGCACAGGTAGACGCCGTGGGCAAAGAAGCTGTATCCGGCAATGTCCTGATTTGGTTCATGTGTGCGATTGGTTTTCTCAAAGTATCACAGAAAATCGACTCTTTCATGGCAAGTCTTGGGGTCAATGTAGGTCATACCGGCGGCAGTATGCTGGCGGAGGCCTTAATAGCCGCCCGGGGCTTCAGTGGATTCAAGAGCTTTTCCAGCCACCATTTCGGCGGTGGGCACAGCAGCAATTCCACCCATGTGAATGCAAGCGGTGGCGGTAAGGGTGGCGGCTTTGGTGCCGGCTTTGCCAGCGGCGGTTTGGCTGGGGTGATTGGCCGGAAGGTCACGAACAATGCGGTAAAAACAGCAACAACTCCCTCAGAAACAAAAGCCTCTGGCCTTGGTGGTCTCGTAGGCGGTGCTGCAGGGGGTATCGGCGGCCACATCTATACTTCGTCCGTCAGCAAGGGCGGCAATTTCGCCAACAATGTGATCGGTTCTGTTGCCACCGGGAACATTACCCAGATGGGTACAATTTCCGGTGAGAAAGCTGTTGACGCTTTGCACTCTTACATGGGGCACGCTGCTTTGGAAGCCGGTGCTGAAAACATTCCTCAATACCAGAATGTTGAGATCGGCGGCGGGCGTATCACAGGCACCGAAGTTACCGCCGAGCATCCGGAAGGCATCGCTTTCGGAATGTATCATGCAGATCAGTATGTTGCACCCGAGGGCCAATACACAACGGTTCATTCCGCCGACGGTGCGGCATGGTATAAGCAATACGCTGTTGACACTGTGGAGAAATCCCCCTACATGGCACCGGATGGGTCGATAGCCTACAACGAGTCAATCGTCAAGAAGCTGCCCCCCACTCCCCGCAGAAAGGACAAGATCTAAATGGGTGAAGAAAAAAAGACTGGTCTTGCCGATGCCGTGGAAACCGGAGCATCCGCTGCCCACACCATAAAAGGCGCTATGAAACGCCCCGGCAGACATCTCAAGCAGAGGGCTCCGAAAGAAAAGGAGTCTCGCCCTCCGAAGCGCAGGCGTTCCGGTGAATCGGATTTTCCAGCTGAGTTTGACGAGGTTCGCAGTTACGAGATTCGTGAGAAGCTCCGGCCCAAGAAAAAGCCGAAGAAAGAACTTTCGTCCAAAAAAGCGAAGAAAAAGCCCAACAAGCGGAAGGAGAAGGCATGTCCACCCAAGCGCCCCGCTCATATCAAAGAGCAGCCGCCCGCCTGCCTGAATCCGGTGGCAGACTATCTTCCCATCGAAAAGATCCAGAACGGCATCATCTACACCAAAGACCACCGGTATGTCAAGGTGGTCGAGGTGGTTCCCATCAACTTTATGCTCCGCAGCGCAAGAGAGCAGCGCAATATCATCTACTCTTTTGTGTCGTATCTGAAAATCTCTCCCGTCAAGCTGCAGATCAAGGTGCTGACCCGTCGGGCGGACATCAACCGTCATTTGGACACAGTACGCAGGGAGATGGCTCAGGAGAAAAATGAGCAGTGCCGTTTGATGCAGGAAGACTATCTGAGCTTTGTGCAGCAGATCGGCGCCCGGGAAGCTGTCACACGGCGCTTTTTCCTGATTTTTGAGTATGAGCCATGGAACAACACCCGGCGTTCGGAACAGGAAGAGGAAGCTATTCAATCCCTGCAAAGCGCCGTACATACTGCATCCAATTACCTCCGGCAATGCGGTAATGAAGTGATTATCCCCGAAAACGAGGACGAATTTACGGTTGATGTTCTTTATAATCTCCTCTGCCGAAATGAGAGCGTCATCAAACCGCTGGCACTCCGGGCACAGGAGGTTGTTGCACAGTATGCGGCAAAAGGCCGGGAAAGCGAGATTGACCATATCCCTGCAGCCGAGTTTGCCGCTCCCAAGAGTATTGATTTTACTCATGGGAGCTATCTGTGCATAGACGGGCTGTACTACGCCTATTTGCTGATTCCGTCGGATGGTTATAAGACGCAGGTTCCCGCCGGATGGCTGAGTTTAATCGTCAACGCCGGCGACGGCATCGACATGGACATGTTCCTTTCCAGGCAGCCCAAAGAGCGCATCATCCAGCGGGTAGGCCAGCAGCTCCGCATCAATCGTTCCAAAATCAAGGACGCGAGCGACACCAACACTGATTTTGACGACATCGACGGCGCCATCCGAAGCGGCTATTTTCTGAAGGAAGGTCTTTCCAACAACGAGGACTTCTACTATCTGAATCTGTTGATTACCGTTACTGCCCCTACTGAGGAAGATTTGGAATGGAAGGTCAGCGAGATGAAAAAGCTTCTGCTTTCGCAGGATATGGATGTCCGTTCCTGCCATTTTCGTGAGGAACAGGCGTTTCTCTCCGCGCTCCCGCTGGTATCCATGGAGAAAGGACTTTTTGAGCGTGGCAAGCGCAACCTGCTGACTGGCGGCGCCGCAAGCTGCTACCCCTTCACCTCCTTTGAGATGTGTGACGACAACGGCATCCTTTTGGGGGTCAACAAGTACAACAGTTCCCTCATCATCGTGGATATTTTCAATTCCGCGATCTACAAAAATGCCAACATTTCGATTTTAGGTACCAGTGGCGCAGGCAAAACCTTCACAATGCAGCTTATGGCGTTAAGAATGCGGCGTAAAAATATCCCTATTTTCATCGTCGCTCCCTTGAAGGGGCACGAGTTTCACCGCGCCTGTGCAAATGTGGGCGGCGAGTTTATCCAAATCTCCCCGGCAAGCCCTCACTGCATCAATGTTATGGAGATCCGCAAGGTTGATCGGTCTGTCAATGAACTTCTGGACGGCCCCGGAATCCAGCTTTCTGAATTGGCGGCAAAAATCCAGCAGCTGCACATCTTTTTCAGCCTGCTCATTCCCGATATGAGCCATGAAGAGCGTCAGCTTTTGGACGAAGCGTTGATCCGCACTTACAACGCAAAGGGCATTACGCATGATAACGCTTCACTGGATGACCCGGCCAACCCGGGTCAGTACCGGGAAATGCCGGTGCTGGGCGACCTGCATGAGATTCTGAAAGCTGCGCCGGAAACTACCCGCATGGCTCATATTCTCAACCGTCTGGTTCACGGTTCGGCCAATACATTTAACAAGCAGACCAATGTAAGTCTGGATAACAAATATACCGTGCTGGACATTTCCTCGCTCACCGGCGATCTGCTAACTGTAGGTATGTTTGTGGCGCTTGATTTCGTGTGGGACCGGGCAAAGGCCGACCGCACAGAAGAAAAAACCATCTTCATCGATGAATGCTGGCAGCTCCTTTCCGGCGCCGGCGCCACAGGCACACGACTGGCCGGCGATTTCCTCTTGGAGATTGCAAAAACGATACGTGGGTATGGTGGCTCGGCGGTCTTCGCGAGCCAAGACCTCAACGATTTCTTCAATCTGGATGAAGGTCGCTTTGGCAAAGGTATCATCAACAACAGCAAGACAAAGATCATTCTTAACCTGGAAGATGATGAAGCGGAACGGGTTCAGGAGACCCTGCATCTGTCCGATGCGGAAACGATGGAGGTCACCCATTTTGAGCGTGGCAATGGCTTGATCTCGACCAACAACAACAATGTCATGGTTGAGTTTAAGGCCAGCCCTCTTGAGAAAGACCTGATCACCACCGACCGGCGTGAACTTCGTGAAATTCTGGAGCGCAAGCGCCGTGAACAGGAGTCTGCATAACCCTTGTTCTCCTACATTTCTTCAAAACACGCCAAATAGACGCTGCGATGACGCCTTTCAACGATTATTTTTTGGAAGGCGTCCCGATGGCGTCTTTTATGTGTCATCTATTTTTACAAACAGGAGGTGAGCTCATGAGGACCAGGGCTGAAATCTATGGAAATGAAGCTGCAACGCTACTGCGGACAGTGACTATGTATCCTGGTCTCAGCCAGCAGCAGCTTCTTTGCTTTCACCCTGGCAAGTCTGAAACAGCGAAAGCCCTGCTTTCCCATCTGGAAAGGCAGGGCCGCATTTTCCAAAGTGATAACGGCGGATATTTTCCTGCCGGCTATCCGCCCAAAGCTGATCAGGCGCTTATCAAGGCGGTGTGGGTCCTTTTGGATTTCATTCAGCAGGCTGATTATCATGCACCTGCGGAGTTTCCTGTCAAACTGGTCTTTTTTGCCGATGGGGAACTGTATGAAGTCGCCTATGTCGCCCATGGACAGGAAGCGTTAGTCTGTCATGCTCTACGGGGCAACAAGGGCGGTAGCCGCCGCATCATCTTGGTCGATTCTCCGACACAGATTGCCAAAATCGACTGTCACGACATATCCGGTTTTTGCACCGTATCTCAAGATGGACAAACCCAGTATTTCAAGAAAGCAGGAGGCACATGATTTTTGGATCGAAAACTGATTTCCCGCAGAATAGGGAGCATTCTCGACGATATATCCCGTTTGAGTAATGCGCTGTATGCGATGGACACAACAGACATCCAACGCTATCCCGACAATTACGAAATTCTCTCTACCGATGCTGCGCTTCGGGCGGAACGGATTGCCTGCCGGCTGCGGCATTTGATATATTCCAGCACCTCCATCCAGAAGGGCGAGTATCTCCAATCCGCCAGCGTGGCGCAGGGCATCTCGATAGCCTATGAAAACGGGGTCCTGGAAGTGACCCTTCCCGGGCTTCTCCCGAAGCGCCGGCAACGGCAAAGTTCCGAGTTTCTGTTAGACACGCTCTATTTCGCTCTGGAGCAGTACGCAAAGGAACAGCCTCTCCCCCATTACCGGAATTGTGTTGTCTGCTTTGCCCAAGTTTACGATCAAACACTTCCCACCAGGCGGGTGCGTGATTATGACAATCTGGAGGAAAAGCAGTTGTTGGATCTGTTGTCCACCTTTGTGATGGCCGATGATACCGGCTTGCTATGCGACGCCTATAATACCACAGAGCTGGGAGAGCAGGACTGCACCAAGATCTTTGTCATGGAAAAAAAGCGGTTTCCCCAATGGCTTGCAGAGCGCAAAGAGAGCTTGAAAACCATCTCGGATTTTTGAGCCTTTTGGCCCTTATTTTTCCCGACATACCTTGATGGCACAAAAAAGCCCGGATTTTCAACGCTTCCAGACTTGCGCCACTGCAGAATTTTACCGAAGTTCTCAGTCATCACGGTAAAAAAACAATTCACAAGGGAGGTGATCACTTGGGAAAAGCAGCCGGACATTTCCACAGCCGGACACGCTCCCGTTCCGGCTTCTGGCGTTGACAGCCATCTCTGGAGAGTTCCCCACCAGCCAGCTCAACCGTCTCCCAGCCAGTCCTTACTATTTGGAGTCGGTTGTGACCGATCTGAAAAAGAGCGGGCTACTCCGCACCTATTACCGAGACAAACTCCGCGGCTATCGTTTAGGCGTTCGCGCCAAAAACAGGCTGCTGGACAACTGGCCTGAGCGTTTTGCTTCCTATCTGACAGGTGATACCGACACCAACCGGCTGAAAAGCGAGATTGGGCGTCGGCTTCGTCTTCACCGTCTGGCAGAAACCTATGTCACGATGGACAATGCAGGGGTTGGACTTTTCCAAGATGAAAAACCGAAGGTTTTTGCCCCGCAGGGCTATTCCGATGGGGCCGTGAAGTATCCCTCATTTTACAGTTCCCGCGAAGTCAAGGAGATGGGGGTGGATACCACGCAGATCCGCAGTTCTCGCTTCACTGGTGTGCTCCTTACCTCCGGCGGCATCTATGTTATCCCATCTTCTGGCGCTGTTCATCGGACAGAGAAATCTCATCCTTCTTCTGCCCCGGCAACCCCTTATAGATGTGGAAGCTCTCGGGAGCATAACGATAACCGCGGATGTTGTACTCAAATTTCAATTTGCTCAATGTAAAACCCCTTTCTTAAATGAATGGCCGAACGCCCCAAGGGACGCCCGGCCATTGAACCTGTCTCACGCGGCTGCAGGGAGTGCCTGCGGCTGTATGACTTCCGTATTTTCCATTAAGTCGGCCAACAACACATCTGCCAGCAGACGGCCAGCCAGATGCCCGGTGTGAATAATCACACGGTCTTTCTGCATCTGGATAAATTCCTCCTTCCGCAGCTCACGGCTCCGTTCGGCCAGCTTCAGGTCGCGGCCGGTAAGACGGGTTGCTATGACCTTCTGCCACTTCAGCAGGAATTCCGTTGCCTGTTCGATGTCCTCATATTGGCGGTCAAACAGGGTGCGTTTCTGCCTCACAGTACCATCCGGCTCAATTTCAAGCGTGTAATAGGGGTCTTCCGGTTCATCCGTCCGACGAAGGAACATGATGAAGCTCTCCCGGCGCTCGATGCGCTCATAATACCGCTCACCACTTCCGTCATTCCCGACGCAATGGTGGAGCATACGCCCCTCTTTGATGATGGCAAAGATGTTTTGGGGCGCAAGCACCGTGTAGTCGCCATCGCTGTAGGCATATTTTTTCTGCAGCTCCATGCAGATGTCGTTGACATGGGGATATTTCGCCGCCATTTTCGATGCCTGCTCCTCCAGACTCCCAGCTTCACTCTGAAGGACCAGTTCATCGTGCCGCTGGCGCAGTTTGCGCACACGGTAGACGATTTCATCACTGGTGTCATAGTGCAGCCGTTCTGCCATAGGCTTCCGCACCGGATTGTAGGTGACCGTATAATTTACGCCGTCCTGCTGGCAAATGGCTTTGCAGCTCTTGCCCATTTCGGCAATCAATGCTCCTTTCAGCCGTTGCATATCCGCATCGATTTCCTTGCTGTTCTTTTCAGCACGTTTCTTTTCTTCTTGGAGCTGGAGATACCGCATCAGCTTGGCAGTCAGAGAATAATCAAAGGTCACCACAGGGGCGTCCTTATCCGCAGGACCCGTATGCCGGCGCACGCTTTCAATTACAAGATCGCCCTCCTCGGTATAGGGCGGCGGTGTTTTGGCAAGGACATAGTTCTCCCAGAAATGTTGTTCCAAGAAAATCATCTCATCCTCATAAGCCTCGTCGCGGCGAATCTCACGAATGATGGTTTCTTCCTCGTTGTTGCCGTACAGACAGCAGAAGAAGCAGCGATCCACATTCATAACGGCCATGTAATGGCGCCCCTGGGTTTCGTAGTAGACCGGAACAGTTTCTTCCCCGTTCAGCCACCAGTGATCCTTGGCATTGTAGTTCGTGGTTTTGATTTCCAGAATTGCGGTCGTACCATCCGGAAGTTCCACAAAGTAGTCCACATCCGCCAGCATCCAGGGATACTTGGGGTGCTGGAACATCTTCTTGACCTGATATATCTTGTAGCCGGTCCGATGCTGGAAAATTTTCGCCACTAGCGGCTCCAGCAGATGCCCCATTTCCAGAGCAACCCAGTTTTCTTCGTTGTCCTCAACCGCTGCAATATTCAGCTTGTCGTAGTACAGGTCACGGGCCGTCCGCCAGGGTGATATACCCAGCAGCGCAGCCACATCACTGCCACCAATTCCTTTTCGCCGATAAGCGAGCCATTCCTTTTCGGATAAGCCTGCGGTCTCGACCAGTACCTGCGGTTGATGCGCTTCCTTCAATGCCGCACAGCTATCCGGCATACTCAGCACCCCCTCCTCGTCGGGCGAGGAACGACATGCGCCTTCATTACCGGGCACCGCCTCTTGATGGGCTGCTGCAGTTTCTTGAACTGCCTCCAACTCTCGTTCAATTTTTTCTCTTTCACCATGATGTCATGGTTCAGCATTTTCGTGTTCATTTGCATACCTGCCTTTCTGATTTTTGATATATCCTCAAAGCCGTTTCCGGCATTTGGGCAAAAAAATAAGCGAGGTTGACTGCGGCATACGCCTGCTGTCCACAGCAACCTGTGAACCAAAGTCATCCTCGCCAATAGGGAATGGGCATTCCCTGAAAATAGAAAAAGCCAGTAATATACCGACCCATACGGGCGCAGTAATACTACTGGCACAAGTACAATCTTAACTGCGTGTGCAATGCGGGCTTTTGGCCTGCGGTACAGAACTTATGTCTGTATCCCATACGGGAAGCGCACAAAAATCAATTACAAAGCAAGTTTAGCACAATATATAGTATTAGTCAAGTATTGTTGTCTACATATAGCGTCTTAATTGTTTCTTCGTATCTGTCTGAGAATAAAAAATAGGAATCTGCAGAATTCAACTCGTTCCGTCCCTATATATAAAGCGTATAGACATGGCGTGTGGTTCCACTGCCTGTCTGTTCGCCTTTTGTACCTTGACAACCCCCATAACCTTTTCCATTGGAGTTATACAGGGGTCGTGGATAGTGTGTGATGACTGCATGGAGCACGCCCACGACTGAAATGCTGCACAGCAGTTGCCTGAAAATACGCGGCGGAAAAACCCGGCGCAGGAAATGGCCTTTGGAAGAGACCTGATACTTCCCGATAAATTTGAATGACTTCATTGTTTTTGTTGAAAACCTTTCCCTACAAACAGTAGAGGATATATGTAATTGCAAATAAAGGAGGGCAATTATGGAGAAAAGAAAACCCAATGACCTTTCGCCTGAGCAGTGCTTGGCGGTAGATACGGAATCGCTCTGCAAGCTGCTCGACTGCGGGCGGCACACTGCCGTTCAGATCGGCGACCTTGCCCATGCTCGCATCACCATGAATTCTCGTGTCCTTTGGAGCGTTCAGCGCGTAAAGGAATATCTTTACGAGATTTCATGCTGACAGAATCCTGCCCACCAGGGGCGCAACAGCACACCAACCATCGGGAGGTATCAATTTATGCCCAAAATTAGAAAAGACAACAAAGGCCGCAATCTCCGGCCAGGCGAAACCCAGCGTTCAGACGGCAACTATATGTTTGTCTATATGCTGGGGAAAAAGAAAAAGTACATTTACGATACTGACTTAGCCGCTCTTCGCGCAAAAGAAAAGCAACTCACGAAAGATGCCGATGACGGCGTTCGTACCCAAGAGGCCATGAAAATCACCCTAAATGACATGTTCAAAGTTCTCATGGATACGAAACTCCAGTTGAAGGCTTCCACGCGGGCAAATTACGAATACCTTTGGAGCAGTTATATTAAGGACGAGCCATTTGCTAACACTCCGCTGCCCAATATTCGTAAAAGTGATATCCTGACATTTTACACTAAGCTTTTGAAAAAGGGCTTTGCAATCAACTCGCTGGAAAGCATCAATAATCTGGTTCATCCCGCACTTGAATTGGCAGTCGATGATGACTATATCCGAAAGAACCCCAGCAAGGGTGTTTACCGTTCTCTAAAATCCGAGGGAAGCGGAAAGCCTGCAAAAACAAGGATTGCGTTGACCAAGGAGCAGCAGAAGAACTTCCTGCGCTTCATTTCCAAATCGCCGATGTATAGTCACTGGCTGCCCGTCATGGTCGTGCTGCTTGGTACGGGACTGCGTGTGGGAGAGTGTACTGGGTTAACCAAAAACGATGTGGATCTGGAGAACAACACTATCTCCGTGAATCATAACTTGATTTATCGGGTCATTGATGGGAAAGCAGACTTTCACATTACTACTCCCAAAACGGCAAGCGGTACTCGCACTATTCCCATCCTGTATCCGGAGGTTGCCGAACAGCTCCGTGCGCTGATTGAAGTGATGGACGCCTTGTATCCGGAGGATCTCGTGATGAATGGATATCATGGTTTCATCTTCCGAAACCGCTCTGGTTACTTTCTCAGTGCCCACAACATCAACCGGGCCATTGAGCGCATCTCCATCGCCTACAACGCCGAAGAAATGGATCAAGCAGAATTGGAAGACCGTGAGCCGAGTCTATTGCCTCATTTCAGCGTACATAATTTACGGCACACCTTCTGCACCAGACTTTGCGAGAGCACAAACGACATTAAGTTCATCCAGCAAGTAATGGGACATGCTGATTTCTCCACCACCATGGACATCTACACCCATATCACGCAGGAAAACATGAAGGAAAAAGCAGAAGTGATCAAGGGCAATTTGGTGCTGATGTGAAAATTACAAAAAAGGGCAAATCCGCATCTCAAACGCGGATTTGCCCTTCATTTTGGCCCGTCTGGTGTCGTCTGGTTTCAAGCAAAAGTTGTAAAAAAGTTGTAGTTGTAAGCCCCTTTTACTTCATCTTGTGCTGTCCGCTTCCATCAGGCACTACATATTGTGTTTTACTTGTCCAATGGCTTCATTGTGGGGAACAGGATGACGTCGCGGATGGAATCCGTACCGCAGAGCATCATGCTGCACCGGTCGATGCCGAAGCCCAGGCCGCCCGTGGGGGGCATGCCGTACTCCAGCGCCATGACGAAGTCCTCGTCCATCATGTCGGCCTCCTCATCGCCGTTGGCGCGCTTTTCGGCCTGTGCCTTGAAGCGCTCGTACTGGTCGATGGGGTCGTTCAGCTCGCTGAAGGCGTTGCCCATCTCGCAGCCGCAGATGAACATCTCGTACCGCTCGGTGAGGGCGGGCTGCTCGGGGCTGCGCTTGGCCAGCGGGCTGACCTCCACGGGGTACATGGTGATGAAGGTGGGCTGGATCAACGTCTCCTCCACCTTCTGGTCAAAGGTCTCGTACAGGGCGTTGCCCCAGGTATGGGGCACGCCGTCCATGTCCACGCCCACGCTCTTGGCCAGCTCCACGCCCTTGTCGGCGTCGCCGACACAGGCCATGAAGTCGGCGCCGGTGACGTTCTTCACGGCGTCCGCCATGGTCACGCGCTGCCAGCTGGGGGTCAGGTCGATCTCGTGGCCCAGCCACTGGACATGGTAGGTACCCAGAATCTCCTTGGCGGCGCCGGAGAGGATACCCTCCAGAATGTCCATCATGCCGTCCAGATTGGTGAATGCCTGATACAGCTCGCAGGTGGTGAACTCCGGATTGTGCTTGGTGTCCATGCCCTCGTTGCGGAAGATGCGGCCCACCTCGTAGACGCGCTCCATGCCGCCCACGATCAGGCGCTTCAGGTGCAGCTCCGTGGCGATGCGCATGTACATGTCGATGTCCTGGGCGTTGTGGTGCGTGATGAAGGGACGGGCGTTGGCGCCGCCGGCGATGGGGCTCAGCACCGGCGTCTCCACCTCCATGAAGCCCAGACCATCCAGATAGCGGCGCAGATAGGCCACGAACTTGCTGCGGATCTCGAAGTTACGCTTGCTCTCGGGGTTCATGATAAGGTCCACGTACCGCTGACGGTAGCGGATCTCCTTGTCGGTAAGGCCGTGGAACTTCTCGGGCAGGGGGCGCAGAGACTTGCTCAGCAGCGTGATCTCCCTGGCGCGGACGGACATCTCGCCCCGCTGGGTGCGGAACACCTCGCCCTTGACGCCCACAATATCGCCGATGTCGTATTTCTTGAAGCGGTTATAGTTGTCCTCATCCATCTCGTCCTTGCGGGCGTAGATCTGGATGCGGCCGGTCTTATCCTGCAGATCGCAGAAGGATACCTTGCCCATGCCGCGCTTGCTCATGAGGCGGCCGGCCACGGATACCTCGGTGCCCTCCATGGCGTCGAAGTTGTCTTTGATGTCCTGGGTGTGGTGCGTCACGTCGAATTTTGTGATCTGGAAGGGGTCGCGGCCCTCATCCTGCAGGGCCTTGAGCTTCTCACGGCGGATGCGCAGCAGTTCACCCAGGTCCTGCTGCTGTGTCTCGTTGCGGTTGGTTTCGTCTGCCATTTTGCAGCCCTCCTTTGTATATTGCCAATGCGGACGCACTGTGCGCCCTGCGTTCAGCGTTCGATCTTGTCGATGCGGTAGCGGATCACGCCGCGGGGCGCCTCTACCGCTACCTCCTCGCCGGCCTTGTGGCCCATCAGGGCCTTGCCGAAGGGGGAGTCCTCGCTGACGGCGCGGGACATGACGTCCGCCTCCTGGGAGCCCACGATGCGGTACACCGGCAGCTGCTTGCCGCTGGCCAGCTCCGTCACGGTAACGACACTGCCGATGGTAATCTTGTCGGACTCCTCCGTCTCATCCACGATCACCGCGTGCAGCAGAATGTCCTCCAGCTCCGCGATGCGGGAATACAGCTTGCCCTGCTCGTTTTTCGCCTCGTCATACTCGCTGTTTTCGCTGAGGTCGCCGAAGCCTCGGGCCTCCTTGATGAGCTCCGCCACCTCATCGGCGCGGGTGGTCTTGCTGTAATCCAGCTCCTGCTTCAGCTCGTCGTAGCGGGCCTGACTCATTTTGAATTCTTTTGCCATGCTGCACATTCCTTTCTACTGGTAAGATGCCCCTTTACAGACAAAATACGCACAATATATCACGTTGCATTATAGTAAGTTTCCCCCCGCCTGTCAAGCGCGGGAAGTCACCGAAACCACATGAATTTCTGATGGCTTCCATCGCCCCGCTGCGGTCAGCGCCGCCAGCAGCTGCTCCGTCACCGGCCACGGTCCCAGCCCCGGCGCCTCGTAAGTCACCTGCTGGCGCGCGGCGCAGTCCGGTCCCAGATACACTGCCGCGTCCAGCTTCTCCGGTGCGGGGCCCAGATGCACCGTCACCGCCGGCGTATGGCCGCAGCACCCTGCCGCCAGACCGTACTGCGCCAGCAGCCATCGCTCCAGTCCCGTCTGGCCGGAGGGCTCCAGCGCCACGTACCGCGCCCGCCGGGCCAGCACCTGCGCGGCGCGCCGGGCCGCCGCGCCGTCCTCCCCTGTGTGCAATCGCACCGCCTGGCCCCGCAAGCCCCGGGGGCATACGCAGTCCAGCAGCTCACCCAGCTTGCAAAGCCGCAGGGCCTGCACCGGCGGCGGCCGGATGCCGTATTTTGCTGCCGCGGCCTGCCACGCATCGTCCTCGAACACCGCCGTTTTCACGCCGCACCGCGCCATCCGCCGCAGCAGGCGGCGGACGCCCCGGCGCCGCAGCAGGCCCTGCCCCGCCGTCAGCACCCAGAACGGCACGCCGCCGATGGTCTCCCGCGTCAGCGCCGTGCGCCGTCCCTGCCGGATATAGCCGTACATATCCCGCCTCCACGCAAAAAACTCTGCATCATGGTATGATGCAGAGTTTTTGCATATGTCTTTCTTACCAGCGGGCGATGTACCCGGGCAGGTAGTCCAGCGGGTTCTGGTTGACGCCGTTGATCATCACCTCGTAGTGCAGATGGGGGCCGGTGGAGTTGCCGGTGGAGCCGGTGATGCCCACCGTGTCGCCCTGCGTCACCATGTCGCCCACGCTGACGGACACGGAGCTGAGGTGGGCGTACAGCGTGGTGTAGCCGCCGCCGTGGTCCAGCACCACGTAGTTGCCGTAGCCGCTGCCGCCGTAGGAGCCGTACACCACGGTCTTGGCGATGATGACTTTGCCGCTCTTGGTGGCCAGGGCCGCGCTGGTGGTGCCCACGCCGCCGATGTCCACACCGCGGTGGTTGGTGCTGCCGATGCCGCCGGGGGACACACGTCCGCCCATGGGGGACGTGATGATCTTACTGGTGGTAACGGGCCAGATGAAGCCGCCGGGGCTGGGGGTCACGTCCGATGTCTCCAGCAGCTTTTTGATCTGGGCCTCGATCTCCTGGGCCTCCTTCTCCTCGGCGGCGGCCAGCTCCTCGTAGCCCTTCTGGGTGGCGGCGTACTCGGCGATCAGCGCCGCGGCCTCGTCCACCTTCTTCTGCAGCTCATCCTGCTGCTGGGCCAGCAGCTGCTCCTGCTCCTCCATGGCGGCCTTCTCCGTCTTGATGTTCTCACGGGTCTGGCGGATGGCTTCCATCAGGCTGCGGTCGTACTCCGCCACCTCGTTGACAAATTCCAGTCGGCTCAGCAGGTCGGAGATGCTGGTGGCCTTGAACAGCACCGACCAGTAGGACAGGCTGCCCCGCTCCTCCTCGCTGCGCACCTGCTGACAGAAGAGGGCGTACTGCTCCTCCTCCATCTCCTGATAGACCTGGATCTGCTCTGCGTACAGGTCGATCTGGGCCTTGGTGTCATCGATCTCCTCCATCAGCAGCTGATTCCGCTGGTCCAGGAGGGTCTTGGTGCCCATGACGTCCTCTTTCTTGGACTTGGCGTCGGCGATCTGCTTCTGGAGCGCGGCGATACGGTCCTTCTTCTCCTGCTTCTTTCGCTCCAGCTCGTCCATCTCGGCCTGACGCTGGGCCGCTTCCTCCGCCTTCTTCTGCTCCTCGGCGGCCTGCTCCTCCTCGCTCTTGGTGGCATAAGCCCGCTGCACCGTACCCACCGCCGTCAGCGACAGCACCAGCAGCAGAGCCAGTACACCGCATAGAAGGCGTTTTCCTTTTTTCATAGCTCTCCCTCCGTTCATCAGACCCGCAGGAACCGCCGGATGGCTGTCAGGCTGCCGCCCACGCCCACCAGGATGCCCGCGCCCAGGAATACCAGCGCCACCGGCTGCCATATCTGCTCAAAGGGGATCACCGTCAGGATCTGCAGGCTGTCGGAGGTGCCGATGCCCCGGGCCACGGCGGTATACAGCAGCCACTGAAGGCCGAAGGCGATGACGGCGCTGAACAGGCCCAGCAGCAGCCCCTCGAACACGAAGGGCCAGCGGATGAACCCGTTGGTGGCGCCCACCATCTTCATGATGGCGATCTCGTCACGCCGATCGAATGTGGTCAGTTTAATGGTGTTGGAGATGATGAACACCGACACCAGCAGCAGAATGGCGATGAGGGCGATGCTGATGATGCTCGCCACGTTGCGGGCCGTGGTGAAGCCCTCGGCCACCGCCTGGTCGGCACGGGCCTTGGCAATGCCTGTCACCTGCTCCACCGCCGTCTTGGTCTCCATGATGCGATCTGGGTCGGTGACATGGATAACATATCGGTGCCGGAACACATCTGCCGGCAGGTCGCCGTACAGCTCGTCGCCGTCGTACTTCTCGATATAGTTCTCCTTGGCCTCGTCGCGGGACATGAACGTGCAGTCCGCCACGTTGTCCACCTTTTCCAGCTGGGCTTGCAGGTCCCGGGCCTGTGTCTCCGTCAGGGAGTCGTCCACGAAGGCCACCACCGCGTTCTCCTGCTGGAGATCCGATAGATTCTCGTTGGCGTTGTAGGCCACCAGTGTAAAGGTGCCCATAATGAGGAGACAGGCCACACTGATGCCGATGGCGGCAAAGGACATGAACCCGTGGGAGAACATGTTCCCCGCGCCCTCCTTGATGAAAAATTGAAAATTATATTTCATGCCTTACACCTCATAGCTTCCCATACCATCGCCGATAACGCGGCCCTCATGGAGCAGGATGATCCGCTTGTTGAAGTGGTTCACCAGCCCTCGCTCGTGGGTCACCACGATGACGGTGGTACCCAGCGCGTTGATGCGCTCCAGCAGGGTCATGATCTCCAGTGAGCGGGCGGGGTCCAGATTGCCGGTGGGCTCGTCGGCTACAATGGTGCTGGGGTTGTTCACCAGCGCCCGGGCGATGGCCACGCGCTGCTGCTCGCCGCCGGACAGCTCGTCGGGATAGCGGTTCTCCTTGTCCGCCAGACCTACCAGCTCCAGCACGTAGGGAATGCGCTCCCGCAGGGCTTTGGGCGATGCGCCCACGGCCCGCATGGCCAGCGCCAGATTGTCGTACACCGTCTTGTTGGCGATGAGACGGAAATCCTGGAAGATCACGCCGATAGTCCGGCGCATGTAGGGGATCTGCCGCTCGGAGATGCGGCTCATGGAAAAGCCGTTGACCATCACGCGGCCCGAGGTGGGCACCACCTCACCGGTCAGCAGCTTGATGATGGTGGACTTGCCGGAGCCGGAGGGCCCCACGAGGAACGCGAACTCCCCATCGTCCACGGTGAAGGACACGCCGTTCAGGGCATGTGTCCCGTTGTCATATATTTTTTCAGCGTCTATCAAACGGATCATAACTCTGCTCCTGTTCGTCAAAATGCAACATCTTGTGGCTTGTTTCGAGCTTCTTTCATTATATATAAATGGTTACAAAATGGCAACAGGAAAGATATGAATATTTCCTTAAATTCCCCCACCGCTCTTTCGACGCGTTTCCCTGTCCGTGGGTTCCCGCGGGGGATATTTTCGGTGAAATAAATATCCCCCGGCCTAGCCGGGGGTATTTCTTATGCGGGCGAAGCCCTATGTCACCAGCCACGCCTCATGCGG
>UQZR01000011.1 GCA_900545585.1 uncultured Eubacteriales bacterium | reverse complement strand
TCCAAATAGGAAAGCTCCACCGCAGGACGCATTTTAATTTTGCCTTCGTCCACAAGGTCGAGCAGTTCAGGCACAAGACTTGTCAGACGGATATAGCGTTTGATTTGCGAGGTACTGTCACCTGTTTCAGATGACAGCTCAATGTTTGAGCGTTCTCCCGACAACTTCGGTCCCACTGGGTCCGAAGTTAAATCTGTGCGTTTTCCTTGACGGCTCATAGCTTCCAGCCGCATCTTATAGGCAAACGCCTTTTCTGAGGGAAGTATCTGCGACCGCTGGTAGTTGCTCTCCACCATCAAAATGGTGGCGGCGTCACGGTCAAGGTCTACCACCTCGCAGCGGAGCGTTTCAAATCCGGCAAGCTCACAGGCTCGTTTTCTGCGGTGTCCCGAAACAAGCTCGTATCTGCCGTCCTCCTTCTGCCGGACGGTCGCCGGGGTGATGACTCCGCGCTCCTTGACGCTCTCCACAAGCTGTAACATATCCTCATCGTCCCGCACCTTAAAGGGATGGTCGGGGAAATTGTCGATCTCCGTCAGGGGAATGTCCCGGATTTTTGCCAGCTTTGCGTCGTCCCGTTCCTCCTGCGTGGAGAACAGGTCATCGAGCGTGTTCGTGGGAAGCGTGAAGTCGCTCTTTCTGCCTGCCATCGGCTAACACCTCCTTCGTGAAATCTGCGTAGGCCTTGGACACGGTGCTGTTCGGCTCATAGGCGTATATGCTTTTTCCCTTGGACGAAACCTCTGCGGCTTTCACGGCAACGGGAATGGTCGTCCGGTAAATCCTGATCCGGCAGCCGAAGTTCTCCCGCAGCGCCTCCACGGTGCTTTTGGCGAGATTCGTTCTGCCGTCCACAAGGGTCAGCAGGATTCCGTCGATGGCAAGGTTCGGGTTGGTGTGCTTTTTTACCTTGGCAATCGTGGACAGGAGCTGCGTCATTCCCTTTGCCGGCAGATATTGCGCCTGCACGGGAATGATAACGCTGTCCGCAGCCGTCAGTGCGTTAAGGGTAATCATACCGAGGGACGGCATACAATCTATGAGGACATAATCGTAGTTGTCCTTTACTTGGCTGAGATAGTTCTTCATCACGCTTTCCCGGCTCATTGCGGTCACAAGGCTCATCTCCAGCGCCGACAGCTCAAGATTCGACGGCACAAGGTCAACCTTTTCCTCGTGGCTGAGAATCCCGGCAAATGGGTCTTGGCTTTCCTCGCGCATTACCGCCGCCAGCTTGTTGGTCAGCGTCTGCGGCAGACTGTCTGAATCCCGCCAGCCGAGGCAGGCCGTAAGGTCGCTCTGCGGGTCTGCGTCTATGAGGAGTACCTTTTTGCCCTGCATGGCAAGCCCGATTCCGAGGTTGACCGCCGTGGTGGTTTTCCCGACGCCGCCCTTTTGGTTGCATATCGCTATGGTTTTACAGTTTGGCATCTTTCGTTTTCCTCCTTCTTTGTAGATTTCATAGCCGCCTGTAATGAACGGCTATGTATATGTCCGCAGTATTTGTCCTCAACGCCCCCTGCGGCGGCTTTCGCCTTCCGGGAAACACTTGGGTCACGGTGTGCTGCACCGTGTCATAGGGCTTTCACCTCTGCCGGGTTCTCCGCCAGCTCCGTAGAGAAGTATCATTATCATTCTGACTGTCATCGCCGTCCCGGTGGCAATCCGGGTTTCAGATCGGGGGTTCTCGCTCGTCCTCCGGTTAGGAGAAGTCACGGCGTACCCATCTTCGGGCTAATCATCAGAAGTAATGTCCCAAGTGCCTGTATATTCAATTTTCAAGGTTCACGAAGCGGCTCCCGATTGTGGTTGGGAAAGAACCCCTTCACTTACTCTGAATAAGGAAGCGATTTTTGAGGGTGTTTTTCAAAAAAAGTTGAAAAAATTTTTCGTGCCCCTTGGAAAGCAAAAAAGCCGCCCTTCCGAGAACGGAAAAGCGGCTTTGCGTTTGAATGATTTACTTGTTCATATTTATATAGTATACTGTGGTCAGGCTTATGGAAGGAGGGCAAGAGCTATGACGAACGGCAGCAACAGAAGCAAAGAGATAATAAGCAGGCTCGGTTTGTCCTCCCGGACTTTTTGCTTCATAACGAATTACGGTCAGTTCAGACGAAAACGGGGATAGTACAGGACTATCCTGATTTCGCGCAGGGCTGTTCGGTGAGCAGTTCTGCTTTTACTTTATATATGGGAGATGATACACGATGATTTATTTTACGGCAGACACGCATTTCGGTCACTACAATGTCATCCGGTTCTGCGACCGTCCCTTTGCCTCCGCCGAGGAAATGGACGAGGCGATGATTCAAAACTGGAACGATAGAGTGACCGGAAACGATACGGTATATATTCTTGGGGATATGTTTTTCCGCAGCACCAATGCGGAGGGAATCCTGAAGCGGTTGAAGGGCAAGAAGCGGCTGATCGTCGGCAACCACGACGGCTCGTGGATGACGAAGTTTGACTACGCAAGGTATTTTTTCAGCGTGGACAAGTTTTTGGAAACCTCGGACGGAAAGCGCTCTTTAACGCTATTCCATTACCCGATGCTTTCGTGGAAGCACGCGAAGCGGTCATATATGATCCACGGGCATATTCATAATGATACGAGGGCAGACTTCTGGCCGCTGATTGCCGCACGGGAGAATGTTTTGAATGCCGGTGTGGATATAAACAGCTTTAAGCCTGTAACTTTTGATGAGCTGCTGGAAAACAACCGCCATTTCAAGGAAAACTCTTTGGCGGAAAGCTATACCTGAAATGAAAAGAGCCGCTTACTCCGATTGGGAATAAGCGGCTCGAACTCTATTCAGATGTATACGACCTTCAGCTTTTTTCGCTTTGCGCCGGTCAGCTTCACCAGCACATCGTCAACGGCGTCCGTGTATTTGCCCTGCCGGATAAGCGTGTTTTTCAGGTCTATGAGGGATTTGATAACCTCCGACCGTTCCTGCTCGGTCAGATAGATATGATACTTCTGTTCTTTCATTGTCCGGCACCTCCTGACGCTTCCATTATACTCCGGCAGTTGCAAAAAACGCAAAGATGCGATTATACTATATATATACTGATAGCAACAAGGCTCCAACCTTGCCGGTTGAAGCCCTGTTGCTGCCTTTGCGAATGCCACTTTTCTGTTCGTTTGAAATTATCGCCTTAGTGGGCTGTGGCATTGCGTGTCCTCCCTTTTTTGTTTATGCTCTTTTTTCCAGCTTCCGCAGCTGCTCCTGAAACTCCTGCGGCAGCGGGCAGTGCAGCTCCACCGCCTGGCCGGTACGCGGGTGGATAAATCGCAGCCCCACCGCGTGGAGACACTGCCCCGTCAGACCCGCCACCGGCTTCTTTGCGCCGTACACCGTGTCCCCCAGGATGGGATGCCCGATGTAGGCCATGTGTACGCGGATCTGGTGTGTCCGCCCCGTCTCCAGACGGCAGCGCACATAGGTCACGCCCGCATACCGCGCGATGACCTCCCAGTGGGTCACGGCGGGCCGCCCGCCGGCTACCACCGCCATCTTCTTCCGGTCCGACGGATGCCGTCCGATGGGCGCATCCACGGTGCCGCTGTCCTCCTTCAGGTTGCCCACCACCAGACACTCGTACGTCCGCGCCAGCGTGTGGTCGCTGAGCTGGGCGCTGAGTCCCAGATGGGCCGCATCGTTCTTGGCGGCAATGATGAGCCCGCTGGTATCCCGGTCGATGCGATGGACGATGCCGGGCCGCTTCTCCCCGCCGATACCGGACAGCGACGACCCGCAGTGGTGCAGCAGGGCGTTGACCAGCGTCCCGTCGGGATGCCCCGGCGCCGGATGCACCACCAGTCCCGACGGCTTGTTCACCACGATAACGTCCTCGTCCTCGTACACCACGTCCAGCGGGATGTCCTGCGGCTCCAGCGCCGTCTCCCGCACCTCCGGCACGTCCACCGTCACCGTCTCGCCGCCGCCGATGCGGCAGCTCTTGGACGCAGGCTTCCCGTCCACCGCCACACGCCCCTCGTCGATGTACCGCGCCGCCTGCGAGCGGGTCAGTCCGTTGGCGCGGGAGGCCACAAAGGCGTCCAGCCGCGTCCCGGCGTCCTCCGTCTCAGCTTTCAGATGCAGCGTCATCCTTCGGCTCCTTCTTGTCGTACTTGTCGTAGAACCACAGGTAGTACACAGCGCCCAAAATGACGCCCACCACCACAAAGCAGTCCGCCAGATTGAAAATGGGATAGCTGATGAACTGCAGGTCGAACATATCCACCACATAGCCGCGGCACACGCGGTCGATGACGTTGCCGATGCCGCCCCCCAGGATCAGCACCCCCGCCGTCACGCCCAGCGGATGGCGCACGATCTTCTTCACCAGCAGCCACGCCACCGCCAGCATCAGCACGATGGTGACGATGGCCAGCAGCCCGGTCTTGCCGGAAAAGCTGCTCCACGCCGCGCCGGTATTGTGCAGCCGCGTCAGCTGCACCACGCCCGGCAGCAGCGGCGCGGACTGCCCCATCTCCAGATGGGCCGTCACCCACCACTTCAACAGCTGGTCGCCTGCCACGCAGGCCGCCAGCAGCAATACATACCACATAGGGCATCCTCCCTGCCTGTTTGAGATTCCTCCCCATCATATCCCATTTGCCCGCGGTTTGCAACTTTTATTCCGCGGCTTTCTTGTATTGCGCATCGCCGCGTGGTATAATATCGTATTCAAATATCGCCCCGTATCCACATCGGGGCAGGGAGGCCCGACTTGGACAGAAAACAGGTATTGATCCCGGAGGAGCAGACGCTCCGTCAGCGGGATTTCGAACGGAAAATAAGAGAGCTGCATACCCAGCGGGGCAGGAGCATCCGCGCACTGGTGGATACCTTCGGCTGCCAGCAGAATGTGGCGGACAGCCAGCATATCATGGGCATGCTGGAGGCCATGGGCTGCACCTTCGTCACCGCGCCGGAGGAGGCGGACATCGTGGTGCTGAACACCTGCGCCATCCGTGACCACGCGGAAAAGCGGGTCTACGGCACGCTGGGCGCCCTGACCCACACGAAAAAGGCCAACCCGGAGCAGATCATCTGCCTGTGCGGCTGCATGGCACAGCGCCCCGAGGTGGCGGAGAAGGTACGCCAGTCCTATCGCCATGTGGATCTGGTATTCGGCCCCCAGGCGCTGTGGAAATTCCCCGAGCTTCTGTATCAGGTCTATACCCGCCGGGGCCGCGTGTTCTCCGTGGAGGACGAGCACGGCTCCATTGCCGAGGACATGCCGGTGGTGCGGGAGGGCCGCACCCGTGCGTGGGTGTCCATCATGTACGGCTGCAACAACTTCTGCTCCTACTGCATCGTCCCCTATGTGCGGGGCCGGGAGCGCAGCCGCGAGCCGGACCGCATCCTCGCCGAGGTCCGCCAGCTGGCCGCTGAGGGCTACAAGGAGATCACCCTGCTGGGGCAGAACGTCAACTCCTACGGCAAGGATCTGGATACGCCGTGGGACTTTGCCGACCTTTTGAGCGCACTGGACAAGATCGAGGGGGACTATCTCCTCCGCTTCATGTCCTCCCAGCCCAAGGACGCCAGCTATAAGCTGTTCGACACCATGGCCCGCTGCAAGCACGTGGCCAGGCAGCTGCACCTGCCGGTGCAGTCCGGCTGCGACCGGGTGCTCCGCGCCATGAACCGCCCCTACGACCGGGCCAAATATCTGGATCTCATCACCTACGCCCGGAAGGTCATGCCCGATCTGGTGCTGACCAGCGACGTCATCATCGGCTTCCCCGGTGAGACGGAGGCCGAGGCCATGGAGACGGTGGCGCTGGTGGAGCAGGTGCGCTTCGACGCCCTGTTCACCTTCATCTTCTCCCCCCGTCCCGGTACCCCCGCCGCCAAAATGGACGACCCCGTGCCCCGCAGCGAGAAGCAGAAGTGGTTCGACCGCCTCTGCGACGCCCAGAACAGGATCTCCGAGGAGATCCACGCCGGGTATGTGGGCGACACCCTGCGCTGCCTCATCGACGGTGAGAGCGACGACAGCCGCTGGCCGCTGACGGCCCGCACCGCCGGGGGACGGCTGGTGCATCTGGTGGGCAGTCCCGACGCCGTGGGTACATACCGCGACGTGAAGATCACCGACAGCAATACATGGGCGCTGTTCGGCCAACTGATTTGATTTTTCCCAAGGAGGTATCCCCCATGGCAGAGCTCACCCCCATGATGCGCCAGTATATGGAGATCAAGGAGCAGAATCCCGACTCCATCCTGTTTTTCCGTCTGGGCGACTTCTACGAGATGTTCGGCCCCGACGCCCGCACGGCGTCCCGTGAGCTGGATCTTGCCCTCACCACCCGCGACAAGGACAAGACCAAGTCCTTCGACGACAAGATCCCCATGTGCGGCATCCCCTACCACGCCTCCGACGCCTACATCGCCCGCCTCATCGCCAAGGGCTACAAGGTGGCCATCTGCGAGCAGACGGAGGATCCCGCCGCCGCCAAGGGGCTGGTGAAGCGGGACATCATCCGCGTCGTCACCCCGGGCACCGTCATCGACGAGTCCTGCCTCAGCGCCGAACGCAGCAACTACCTGTGCGGCGTGTATCTGGACGATACCGGCGCGGGTCTGTGCGCCTGCGACATCTCCACCGGCAAGGCCCAGGCCACGGTGTTCACCGGTCCCGACCGGGTCCGCGCCCTGCTCAATGAGCTGGGACGGTTCGCCCCTGCCGAGGCGGTGATGAACGAGGCCGCCTATTTTGATGAGACGCTGCACCAGACCTTACAGGACCGTTTTTCCTGCCACATGGAGAAGCTGTCCGACGCCCGGTTCACCCCGGAGGACGCGGAGAAAAAGGTCCGCGCCCAGTTCGGTCAGGACGCGCTGGAGCGGCTGCCCCGGGACAACATGACGCCGCTGCTGGCGCTGGGCGGTCTGCTGGGCTATCTCTATGAGACGCAAAAGACCGATCTGGGTCACCTCGACCAGCTGACATGGTACCGCACCGGTCAGTATATGGAGCTGGACCTCACCGCCCGCCGCAATCTGGAGCTGACAGAGACGCTGCGGGGCAAGGAAAAGCGCGGCAGCCTGCTGTGGGTGCTGGACAAGACCAAGACCGCCATGGGCGCCCGCAACCTGCGGGCGTGGCTCCAGCAGCCGCTGGTGGACGTGGCCGCCATCGACCGGCGGCTCAGCGCCGTGGCTGCTCTGGCGGAGCACACCGTGGCCCGGGAGGAGCTGACGCTGGCCCTCAGCGGCATCGCCGATATGGAGCGGCTCATCGGCCGGGTGGTCTATGGCTCTGCCGGCGGGCGGGATCTGGTGTCCCTGCGTGCCTCCATGGAGCGGCTGCCCGCCGTCAAGGCGCAGCTGGCCGCCTTCCCCTCCGGTGCGCTGCACCAACTGGACCGGCAGCTGGAGGATCTCAACGATCTGGCCGCCCTGATCGGCCAGACGCTGGTGGACGAGCCGCCGTTCTCCGTCCGTGAGGGCGAGATGATCCGGGACGGCTTCGACCCGGAGGTGGACCGCCTGCGGGGCATCCTCCACGGCGGCAAGAGCTTCCTGACCCAGATGGAGGCGGAGGAGAAGGAAAAAACCGGCATCCGCACCCTGAAGATCGGCTACAACAAGGTATTCGGCTATTATATCGAGGTATCCAACTCCTTCCGGGATCAGGTACCCGACCACTATATCCGCAAGCAGACGCTGGTCAACGGCGAGCGCTACATCACTCAGGAGCTGAAGGATCTGGAGCACGATGTCCTCACCGCCAAGGACCGCGACGCCGCGCTGGAGTACGAGCTGTTCTCCTCCCTGCGCGCCAGGCTGGCGGCGTCCGTCACCCGCGTCCAACTGGCGGCGTCCCTTATCGCCCAGCTGGATACGCTCTGCTCCTTTGCCGCCGTGGCGGTGAAAAACAACTACTGCCGTCCCTCGGTGGACGAGTCCGGCGTTATTGAAATTCAGGGCGGCCGCCATCCGGTGGTGGAGAAAATGCGCTCCGACGCCCTGTTCGTCCCCAACGACACCATCATGGGTGCGAAGGAGGACCGCGTCAGCATCATCACCGGCCCCAACATGGCCGGCAAGTCCACCTACATGCGTCAGGTAGCGCTGATCGTGCTGATGGCGCAGGTGGGCAGCTTCGTCCCCGCCCATGACGCCCACATCGGCGTGGTGGACCGCATCTTCACCCGCATCGGTGCCAGCGACGACCTGTCCGCCGGCCAGTCCACCTTCATGGTGGAGATGACGGAGGTGTCCGACATCCTCCGCACCGCCACCAAGAACAGTCTCCTCATTCTGGATGAGATCGGCCGCGGCACCTCCACCTTTGACGGCATGTCCATTGCCCGGGCAGTGCTGGAATACTGCGCCCAGAAGCTGAAGGCCAAGACCCTGTTTGCCACTCACTATCACGAGCTGACAGCGCTGGACCAGACGCTGCCCAACGTCCGCAACTACAACATCGCCGTCCGCGCCCGGGGCGAGGACATTATCTTCCTGCGCAAGATCGTCCCCGGCGGGGCCGACCGCAGCTACGGCATCGAGGTGGCCAAGCTGGCCGGTCTGCCCGACAGCGTACTCAAGCGGGCCCGCGCCATTCTGGAGGAGCTGGAGAGCCAGTCCGGCCGTCCCGCTCCCGCCGCCCCACCGGAGGATCAGCTGTCGCTGGCCGCCATGGCCGAGAGCGAGGCGGCGGACACCATCCGCCGTACCCAGGTGGATTCTCTCAGCCCGCTGGAGGCTCTGAATCTTTTGTATGAGCTGAAGCGCCGCCTCAGCTGACCCCCCCCGTTTTGCCGCGCTGCGGCCTCAGGATCATAATTTCTTCATCATGAAGTGTAAAACCGGAAAAAACGGGGGTAAACCGGAAATAAAATGCGTCGTTTTTTTGGCCCTTCCGGCCCGCAGGACCCTTGAAAGGAGGCCCCATCCCATGCCCCAGATCCAACAGCTGCCGCCCCATCTGGCGGACCTGATCGCCGCCGGCGAGGTGGTGGAACGCCCCGCCTCCGTGTGCAAGGAGCTTCTGGAAAACGCTCTTGACGCCGGCGCCTCCGCCATTTCCACCGAGCTGGAAAAGGGCGGTCTGACCTACATCCGCATTACGGACAACGGCTGCGGCATCGCGCCGGAGCAGCTGCCCACCGCCTTCCTGCGCCACGCCACCAGCAAGCTCCGCCGCCCCGAGGACCTTGCCGCCATCGGCACTCTGGGCTTCCGCGGCGAAGCGCTGGCCGCCATCGCCGCCGTGTCGCGGGTGGATATTTTTTCCAGGCAGACCGGTGCGGACTGCGGTGCCGCGCTGCACCTGGAGGGCGGTGTGCCCGCCGGTGTCGCCGAAGCCGGCTGCCCCGACGGCACCACCGTCTGCGTGCGGGACCTGTTCTACAACACCCCCGCCCGCATGAAGTTTATGAAGAAGGATTCCGCCGAGGGCGCCGCCGCCGCAGGCGTCGTGACCCATCTGGCGCTGAGCCATCCCGATGTGTCCTTCAAGCTGCTGCGGGACGGGCAGGAGATCCTCCACACCCCCGGCGACGGCCAGCTGCTGTCCGCCATCTACGCCGCGCTGGGCCGCGACTTTGCCAACAGCCTGCTGCCCGTCAGCGGCAGCGGCGGCGATGTGCGGGTGGAGGGCTTTGTCACCAGACCTCTGGCGGGACACGGCACCCGCGGACGCCAGCTGTTCTTTGTCAACGGCCGGTTCGTCAAGAGCCAACTGCTGGCTGCCGCCGTGGAGGAGGCCTACCGCAACCGGCTGCTGAAGGGCAAGTTCCCCGGGTGCGTCCTGCATATCACGCTGCCGGTCAGCGAGGTGGACGTCAACGTCCACCCCGCCAAGACCGTGGTGAAATTCCTGTCCGACAAGACCGTCTTCGATGCGGTACACTATACCGTGAAGGACGCGCTGGACCGCGAGGGACAGCCCGCCGCGCCGGAGAAAAAGCCGTTCTATCAGGCCATGAGCGCGGAGGAATTCCGCGAGAAAGCCCCCGCGTCCCAAGGCGTCCGGCTGCCCTTTGTCAGCGGCAGGCCCGTGGGCTCCGCCGGAGCCGACCGTCCCACCGTCAACCGTTTTGCGCCCGCCGCGCCGCCGGTGCAGACGCCGCGCGAGGCGGTACGACCCGCCGCAGCGCCGCAGGGCGAGGTATGGCAGGTGCGGGACGCCGCGCCGGAGGCCGGCAGATCCTTCACTGTCCCCAGCGGACGGGAGGGCGTCGTCTACCGCATCACGCCGCCGGACGCGGCGGATGCGATGCCCGGCACGACGGGCGCTTCTCCTGACATGGCGGGTACATCATCCAACGGGCCGGAAAGCGCCGAGGTATGCGGCGGCACGGCCGCTCCGCAGACGGAGGGCGTGTGCGCTCCCGCGCAGGCGGGCACTTATGCGGGGATAGACGCGGCCGCCGTGGCGGCGGAGCACGTCCAGCAGGAGCTGGTCATGCCGGAGGAGGAAGCCATCGGTGAGACGCCGTGGCGCATCGCCGGGGAGGTGCTGAAAACCTATATTATCTGCGAGGACGGGGAGCAGAACGTGTGGCTCATCGACAAGCACGCCGCCCACGAGCGCATCCGCTTCGATGCGCTGAAGGCGGACCCCGTGCCGCCCATGGCCCAGCAGCTGATGACCCCCGCCGCCGTGACGCTGACCGCCGAGGAGTACGGCGCGGTGCTGGAGCAGCTGGACGTGCTGGCGGGCTACGGCTTTTTGTGCGAGGACTTCGGGGACGGCACCGTGCTGGTGCGGGAGATCCCCGACTACATACGGGCGGAGGACGCCGCTGCCACGCTGGAGGAGTTGGCCCGCAAGCTGCTTTTGCAGCGGGCAGACCCCGACGGAGCGAGAGACGAGCTGCTGCACACCATGGCGTGCAAGTCCGCCATCAAGGCGGGCATGACCACCGACACCGCCGAGCTGACGGCACTGGTGCGGCAGGTGCAGTCCGGCGCCGTCCGGTACTGCCCCCACGGCAGGCCCGTGGCGGTGAAGCTGCGGAAATACGAGGTCGAGAAAATGTTCAAGCGGGCGTGACCCCTTGACGCACAGGAGGTGAAGCGATGGCACAGCGGGTGATCTGCGTGGTAGGCCCTACCGCGTCGGGCAAGACGAAAATAGGCGTGGCACTGGCCAAGCGCTTCAACGGCGAGGTGGTGTCCGTGGACTCCATGCAGATCTACCGGGGCATGGCCATCGGCACCGCCGCCCCCACGCCGGAGGAGATGGAGGGCATACCCCACCACATGATCGGCGTGGCTGACCCCGCGGAGAGTTGGTCCGTGTCCCGCTTCACGGAGGCGGCGGACCGGTGCGTGCAGGACATCCTGTCACGCGGGAAGCTGCCCGTGCTGGTGGGCGGCACCGGATTATATCTGGACGCGCTGGTGCGGGGCAATACGTTTGCCGCCGGACAGCAGGGCGGCGCGATACGGCAGGAGCTGCAGGAGCGGCTGGCCCGAGAGGGGGCGGCGGCGCTGCTGGCAGAGCTGGCGGCGGTCGACCCTGAGGCGGCGGCGCGGCTCCACCTGCGGGATGAAAAGCGCATTCTGCGGGCGCTGGAGGTATACCGCGAGACCGGCGAGACCATCAGCGAGCATGACCGGAAAAGCCGGGAGACACCCGACCGCTACGACGCCCTGTACATTGGACTGAGCTTCCGTGACCGGCAGGATCTGCGCGACCGCATTGACCGGCGGGTGGACGCCATGGTGGCGCAGGGCCTTTTAGACGAGGTGCGGCGGCTGCTGGACAGTGGGCTGCCCCGAGACGCCACGGCCTTACAGGCCATCGGGTTCAAGCAGTTTTTAGCGGTGGCCGACGGGACAGCCACCGAGGCGGAGGCCGTGGAGGAGGTCAAGCTCCGGTCAAGGCAGTACGCCAAGCGGCAGCTGACATGGCTGCGGCGAAATCCCGACATCCACTGGATACTATGGGAAAAAGAGCCTGATTTTCCGTGGGCTCTCCAAAATGCGACAGATTTCCTCACCGCCGCCGGCGTATGCTGAGGGCGGCGGACGGAGGACATGCCTATCGTCCGCACACAGACATAAAGGAGCAGACGATATGCAAAAGACAAACAACCTTCAGGAGATCTTTCTCACCCGCGCCCGCAAGCAGAACATCCCCGTGACCATGTTCCTGGTCAACGGGTTCCAGCTGCGGGGCATTATCACCGGCTTCGACTGCTTCGTGGTCATTCTGGACTCCGAGGGCAGGCAGCAGGTCATCTACAAGCACGCCATCTCCACCATCGCGCCGCTGCGGCCCGTGGAGCTGCGGGAGGACGAGGCGGCGGAGGCATAGTGTCCGGCGCGGGGAGCAACATACGAGACAGAGGAAAGCACCATGAAAAAAACATCGCCCCTCATGAAAATACTGCCCATCGCCGTGCTGGCGGCGGTGCTCATCTATTTTGCCGTGCAGCTGTACAACTACCTGTCCGACCCTGTCACCACCACGCTGGTGACGGAGGGGCAGGCGGAGGACACCATCCCGCTGAACGGCTGGATGGTGCGGGACGAGGAGCCGCTGGCCGCCCAGAGCGGCACGATCAGCCGTGTGCGGCAGGAGGGCGAGCATGTAGGCGTGGGCCAGATGCTGGCCCGTGTCTACGCCAACGACGGGGCCTTGCAGACCGTGAGCCAGATCGAGACGCTGCAGCTGCAATTGCAGCAGCTGCAATTCGCGCTGACCTCCTATCTGGACCCCGATGCGGCGCTGAAGCTGGACACCTCCATCACCGGCGACATCCTGACGCTGCGGCAGTCCCTCACCGGCGGCGACTACACCGCCGCGGAGAGCGACATCGCCCAGCTGAAGGCCGCTGTGCTGAAACGGGACCATCCCTACACCTCCCAGGAGGAGATCCAGACGGAGATCAAGTCGGTGGAAGGGCAGATCCAGTCGCTGGAGAACTCGCTGTCCGGCGCCGCCACCGTCACCGCCAAGTCGTCGGGGACGTACTCCGCTGTGTGCGACGGATATGAGACGGTGCTGACCACGGAGTTTCTGGAGGATGTGACGCCCGCCAAGCTGGCGAAGCTCCAGCCCTCCGGCGAGGACAGCAACATCGGCAAGCTCATCTACGGCGATACGTGGTACTATGTGGTGACGCTGGCGGAGGAGCAGGCCAATGTGATCAGAGGGCGGGGCAGCGTGACGCTGCGGTTCGCCAAGGGCTTCGACCAGAATCTGCAGATGCGGGTGGTGTCCGTGTCCGCGGCGGAGAACGGGCAGGCGGCGGTGACGCTGTCCTGCCGGAAGTATCTGGCCCAGACCACGCTGCTGCGCCATCAGGCGGCGGACATCATCCTGCGGACCTACACGGGGCTGCGGGTGCCGTCCAACGCGCTGCGGGTCAGCAGCGACGGCGTCACCGGCGTATACTGCGTGGACGGCGTCACTGCGGCGTTCCGGCCGGTGACGGTGCTGTATCAGGGGCAGGGCTATGCGCTGGTGCAGCCCGCCGACGGCGTGGACGATACCCAGACGCTGCGGGCGGGGGACGAGGTCATCGCCACCGCCGGTGAGCTCCACGAGGGCAAGGTCATTCGATAACGGACAGACATCCGATCAGAAATACGCAAGGAGGAAGGCTTCTATGTCTATCAGAGAAAATATTGCGGAGATCCGCCGCCGGATCGATGAGGCGGCCCGCGAGACAGGGCGCACCGGCGCGGACATTACACTGGTGGGCGCCAGCAAGATGAATGACGCCGCTGCCTGCCAGGAGGCTATCGCCGCCGGTATCGACGTGCTGGGCGAGAACCGCGTGCAGGAAATGGTGGCCAAGCTGGCGGAGAACGCCTACGACGGCGCGCCGCTGCACTTTATCGGGCATCTGCAGCGCAACAAGGTGAAGCAGGTGGTGGGCAAGGCCGCGCTTATCCAGTCCGCAGGCTCCGTGGAACTGCTGGATGAGATCGAGAAGCAGGCGGAAAAGCTGGACATCGTGCAGGACATCCTGCTGGAGGTGAACATCGGCGGCGAGGCGGCCAAGAGCGGCTTCGCGCCGGAGGCCGTGGAGGCTGCGGCGGCCCATGCGAAAGAGCTGGCCCACGTGCGGGTACGGGGATTGATGACCATCCCCCCTGCCGGTGCGGCGCGGGATGAAAATATGGTATATTTTGAAAAAGTCCATGCCCTATATGTTGACATAAATCGAAAAATGTATAATAATGAGTTAGACTATCTTTCCATGGGCATGAGCGGCGATTTCGCCGACGCCATCCGCGCGGGCAGCAACATGGTCCGCGTGGGTACGGCTATTTTCGGCGCCAGAGATTACACAAAATAACGCGGGAGGTACATTGCAATGGGCTTCATGGACGAGCTGAAGAAGATCATTCATCCCTACGATGATGAGGATTACGATTACGAGGACGATTTCGAGGAGTCTGCCAGGGAGTCCCGTTCCCCGTTTGAGGACCGCAAGGAGGAGCGGCGCGGCGAGGATCGCCGCACCGAGGATCGCAGGTCCGAGGACCGCCACAACAAGGTGGTGAACATCCACGCCACCACCCAGCTGAAGGTGGTGCTGGTGAAGCCGGAGCGATTCGAGAACGCCTCCGAGATCGCAGACCACCTGAAGGAAAAGCGGACAGTGGTGCTGAACCTGGAATCCACCAACAAGGACGTGGCGCGCCGGCTCATCGACTTTCTTTCCGGCGTGGCCTACGCCGGTGAGGGCAAGATCAAGAAGGTGGCGGCCAACACCTATATCATCACGCCGTACTCCGTGGACATCATGGGCGACCTGATCGACGAGCTGGAGAACAACGGCCTGTATCTGTAAGACTAAGGATCGGAGGGATCATTCATGTTTACACCGCAGGAGGTTTCGGAAAAGGTATTCCCCAAGGCATCGTTCGGCAGCGGCGGATACAGCATGAGCTCCGTGGACGAGTTCCTGGACGCGCTGACGGAGGATTACAGCACCCTGTTCAAGGAGAATGTGACGCTGAAGGCCAAGCTGAAGGTGCTGGCGGAGAAGGTGGAGGAATACCGCTCCACTGAGGACGCCATGCGGCAGACGCTGCTGACCGCCCAGAAGATGGCGGCCAAGCTGGTGCAGGAGGCGCAGGCCGAGAAGGACCGGATGCTATCCAACGCCAAGGCCGAGGCGGCCCAGGAGATCCAGCGTCTGGAAAGCGAGAAGCAGGCCGCCCAGCAGAAGCTGGCGATGGCCCAGGAGAAGCTGGCGGAGTTCATCCGCCGATCCGATGAGCTGTGTCAGGCCCAGTCCGCGTTTCTGCAGACGCTGCCGGAGCTGGAGCTGGTACCTGCGGCGGCGGAGACGGCGGAGAAGCCCGACGCCGTGGTGGGCGCCATCGAGCAGGACATCCTGACCCAGTACGATGCGGCACCGGAGGAGAAGGCGGAGGAGATGAAGCCCGCCGTCACCGACGAGCCCACCATTCAGTTCCCGCCGGTGAACGACAACGCCGTTCCCACCGACTTCAAGCTCAGTCTGGACGAATTGAAGTTCGGGCGGAACTACAACGGCGGCAAATAAGACGCACAATCAAAAAAGGCGGCCTGTGGCCGCCTTTTTTCAGAATGGACGCCTGCGGGAAATACCGGTAAGGGACCGCAGAAAACAGCCGGCCGCGCCGAAATGTGCGGCGGGGCGCAGCGGAGACGCCGGTGGCCGCGCCGAAATGTGCGGCGGGGCGCCGGCAGCGGGCGGCTGCGGTGAGAGACAGCCGCAGCTCCAACGGTCCGGTGCGGCGCCGGCGAGGGCGGGCAGCCACGATTCCGGCGGGCAGAGGGCTATGGCCCCGGCAACGAAGTATGGCGGCTCCGGCGGGGCCGCGCAGACAAACAAGGAGGAGAGCAGATGACGGACAAGCCTATCATCGCGCTGCTGTACGATTTCGACAAGACGCTGTGTACCACCGATATGGAGGACTACGCCTTTATCCCCGCGCTGGGGTACACCCCCGCCCAGTTCTGGGACAAGGCCAACACCTTTGGACGGGACAACCGGATGGACGGCCTCCTGGCTTATATGTACACCATGATCGCGGAGTGCCGCGCCCAGGGGAAACGGCTGGACCGCGATTTTCTGGTGCAGTGCGGCCACAGCATGGAGCTGTTCCCCGGCGTGCGGGAGTGGTTTGGGCGCATCAATGCCTTCGGCGAGGAACAGGGCGTCACCATCGAGCACTATGTCATCTCATCCGGCCTGCGGGAGATCATCGAGGGCAGCGGCATCGCCCATGAATTCCGCGAGATCTACGCCTGCGAGTTCTTCTACAACGCGGAGGGACTGGCGGCATGGCCCAAGCTGGATGTCAACTTTACCAACAAGACCCAGTTCGTCTACCGCATCAACAAGGGCGTTCTGGATGTGTCCGACGACAAGACACTGAACGACTCCATGCCCGACGACAGCAAGCGTATCCCCTTCACCAACATGATCTACGTGGGCGACGGATTGTCCGACGTGCCGTGCATGAAAATGATGCGGGCCTACGGCGGGCAGGCTATCGCCGTGTATCAAGCCGGCAACCGCGTCGGTGTGGAGGACCTGCTGAGCAAGGGGCGGGTGGACTTCATCTTCCCCGCCGACTATCGGGAGGGCACGGGACTGGACAGCACCGTGAAGAACATTATCCGGAAGATGGCCATCAGCGATGCCCTCACCGCCGAGAACGTCCAGCAGCTCCAGGCCATCGGGCGGGGCGACCTGCCGGAGCAGGTGGGACTGTTCGAGTGAGAAAAAACTGCGAAAAAAGCGTCTGCACGCGGTGCGTGCAGACGCTTTTTTGTGTTTGGAGGGGTGCGGGCGGGGCTCACTGCATGACCTGACGGATCACGCGGATGAAGCGGGCGCGGTCGTAGATCACCGGCACGGGGTACGTGGGGTTGGCCTCCGCCGCGGCCCAGGCCGCCATCCGGGGCAGGTCCTGCTCCCGTATGCAGGTGAAACCGGTGGGAATGCCCAGGCGGCGTTCCATGGCGGAGATGGCGTCGATAAAGGCGTTGGCTCTGTCCGCCTCGCTGTCGCCGGTGAGGCCCACCAACTCCGCCAGGTGGGCCAGCTTCCGGTGGGCCGCCGGACCGTAATCCCGCAGGACCACCGGCAGCAGTACCGCGTTGGCAAGGCCGTGGCCCACGCCGTACAGGCCGCCCAGAGTGTGGGCGATGGCGTGGACGTTGCCCACACCGGCGCGGGTGAAGGCGAAGCCCGCCTGATAGGAGGCGGTGAGCAGAGCCTGTCGGGCGGCCACATCATCGCCGTGGGCGCAGGCGTGCTCCAACGTTTGAAAAATGGTGACAACAGCCTGCTCCGCCAGCCGGTTGGTCTCACGGGTGGGGTAAAAACGGCCCAGATATGCCTCCACCGCGTGGGTCAGGGCATCCATGCCCGTCTCGGCGGTGGTGTGGGGCGGCAGGGATACGGTGAGCAGCGGGTCCAGCACGGCGCAGCGGGGGATCAGGCACAGGTCGCTGACGGCGTACTTGTGGTGGTCCGCGCCGGTGACTACGGCGGCAATGGTGGTCTCGGAGCCGGTGCCGGCGGTGGTGGGCACGGCAATGAAGGGCGGAATGGGGCGGCGCACCTTCAGAAGCCCCGCCATCTGGGCCAGCGTCCTGTGGGGACGGGCCAGCAGGGCCGCGGCAGCCTTGGCCGCGTCCATGGGACTGCCGCCGCCCACGGCCACGAAGCTGTCGCACTGTTGTGCGCGGTACAGGGCGGCGATGGCCTCCGCCTCGGCCACCGGCGGGTTCGGCGTCACGCCGGTATAGAGGGCATAGCCCTCCAGCCGGTCCAGCACCTGCCGGAAGGCAGGGGCGGCGCACTGGCGGCGGCTGGCCACCACCAGAGGGCGGCGGGCGCCATACTTTTGCAGCAGGTCCGGCAGGCGGCGGAAGCTGCCGGCACCGGTGACGGCCTCCGGCCTGCGCCAGGGCAGCAGGCGGGCGCCCAGCCCGAAGGCCAGCTGGTAGGTACGATACCACAGATGCAGTAAGGTCAGGGCGGACACGTCCTTTCGTTTTTTGTCCCATTATGGCAGATGGGGGCGGGTTTTGCAAGGAAAGGACGCAAAAAAGGGGGCGGCATACGCCGCCCCCTTGGGAGATGGTCTATCACTCCACCGTCTCGATCAGGCCGTAGCCGCCGTTGTTGCGGTGGTACACCACGCAGATGGCGTTGTCGTCAATGCGGCGGAACACATAGAACGAGTGATCCAGCAGGTTCATCTGCAGGATGGCCTCGTCCGTGGTCATGGGCTTGACGGCAAAGCGCTTGGTGCGGATGACATCGAAGTCGTTGTCCTCCACCACGTCGAACTCAGCCGGAACGGAGGATACCAGCGCATCGGCCCGCAGGTTCTTCGCCAGGCGGGTCTTGTTCTTGCGGATGCGGCGGTCGATGAAGCTGACAGCCTCGTCAATGGCGCCGCGCATATCGCCATCGGGGTCCTCCGTCTGGGCGCGGAACAACGTGCCGTTGGCGCTGCGAATGGTCAGCTCCACCACGCAGCGGTTCTTCTTCTCCACGGCAAAGGTCACAAAGGCGTCTGCCTCCTCCGGAAAATACTTATCCAGCTTACTGATCTTCTTTTCCGCGTATTCCTTGATGGAGTCGTTGAGGGAGATCTTCTTGCAGGCGAATGTGAACTTCATAATTCTTGCTCCTTTCGTCAGTGCGGTAAACACAGGTCAGGGTCGGGGAGCCGGTTCCCTTTATCCTTGTCCGTATTATAGCAAGTCGCATGACGTTTGAAAAGCCGTTTTCTGTGAATTTGTGAAAACTTCACAAATCGTTTGCAATTCAGACACATTCGACACCGACCCCGAAAAGTCGTACCCGTCCGACAAAAGCTCCTATTTACAAGGGGACGGGCTTGCGCTACTATAATAGAGGAAGCTTTCCAATATCCCACCCGCTTGGGCCGCTCTGCTTGCAGGGCGGCTCCTTTTTTGTGAAAAAAAGAGAGAGACGGCATGCGCCGTCTCTCCTGCTCAGGCATCCAGTCTCTCCGAAAGGGTCTCGTTCAGCTTCACCGCGCCGTACAGATTCTTGGCGGAGCAGCCGGCACGTCCGCCGCCGGCACAGGCGCAGGCACACGCACAGGCGCAGCTGCTGGCGCAGGCGCAGTGGCTTCCGCCGCCGAAGCCGCCGCCACCGAAGCCGCCGCCCCTGCTGCCGCCGCCGAAGCCGCTGCCGCCGCTGCGGGGCGGGCGGGGACGCTGCTTGGTGCCAACGCTGCCGGGACGGGGGCGTCCGTCGGGTCCCGCGGGATACCAGAGGTGGTTGACGAACACATACCGCGTGCCGAAGCCGCCGGCGTAGCCGCCCACCAGCCCCCGAATGATCCGCAGCACCAACCAAACGATGAAAATGGTGATGATCAGCGTCAGGAACATGCCGGCCATGCTTGTGTCCTCGTCCTCGTCTCCGTCGTACCAGCCGTCATTCGGCGCGTTAACGGCGCTGTTGTCCGAGGACAGGACGGTGGGCCAGTCGGTGTAGACGGCGTGGACGCCCATGGTCTCGCCGTAGCCCAGGTCGGAGGCGGTGATAGTCATCATGCCGGTCTGGGGCGCGGCGGTGCCGCCGGCGTCCGCGGCAGCGGTGAGATCGCCGATAAGGCCCGCGGGGTCGATCCACTTCAGGGTCATCTCCCCCACCCTGGCCTCGTCGAACCAGCCCGGGGTATAGTCAAAAGTCACGGTATTGCCGCTGAGGGTATACATGTACTCCTGCACCCAGCGGTAGGAGAACGTAAACGTCTCTCCCTGCTTGTAGGCGCGGTCCAGGTAGACGTACATGTAGCTGTTGTCGAAGGACAGGCGCTCGATGTTGTCGGTGAGGGCTTCCTCGTCCCGCACGGAGCCGTTGGGCACGCCGATCTTCAGTTCCTGTCCGTAGGGCAGCTCCTCCAGCGCCGTCCATGTCAGATCGACGGTGATGGTCAGGCTGCCGTCATCGGCGTTAGGGGCGGCGGTCACGTCGTAGCGGTCGATGTAGTCGTAGTCCGCCCAGGCGGTGACGGTGCAGCACAGGGCCGCCAGCAGGGCCAGCAGCAGGATGCGCAGTTTCTTCAGCATGTGACCGCCTCCTCCCTGTTGCCGGTGTGCAGCTGACAGATGTGATCCATTCTGGCACTCTCCGCGCGGATGGCGGCGCAGCGGTCGCTGTTCCAGACGGCGGACCAGTCGTCGGTGAGCATATTGCCCAGCGGCGCGGCGCTGAGCCAGCTCTGGCAGGGGATGATGCTGCCGTCCGGCGCGATGGCCATGTTGCTCAGGCAGGCGCCGCAGCTGGGAATCAGGTGCAGGCCCAGAGCGCGCAGCGTCTCCTCCGGCAGCCAGCCCGGGCTGGTGAAGTCCAGCTCCATGCTCAGCTCCTCCAGCACGGAGACGGCGCCTTGCAGCACGGCGGTGAGCTCCTGCTCCGTCAGGCGGGTAGCGCGGCTCTCCGCGCCCTCGGCGCTGCCGGAGGGGATCAGGCCGGAGCAGGTGGCGTAGCGCACGCCCAGAGACGCGGCAAAGCGCAGCGTGGCGGCATAGTCCGTGTTCAGGCTGCACAGCGGCGTGTTCACGGAGACGATCAGCCCCGCGGCCACGGCGTTCCGGATGCCCTGCACGGTCTTGTCGAAGCCGTCGACCCCCACCAGTGCGTTGTGGACGGTAGGGTCGGCGCTGTAAAGCGTGACCTGTATGCTGTCCAGACTGGCATCGTACAGCTTGGCGCACAGCTCCGGCGTCAGCAGCTGACCGTTGGTGTTCAGGCGGGTGACGAACCACTGGGCCGCGTCCACCAGCTCCGGCAGGTCGGCGCGGAGGGTGGGTTCGCCGCCGGTGAACGTCACCTGAGGAATGTTGGCCTCCCGCAGGCGGCGGAGGATGTCCAGCCACTGCTGGGTGGACATCTCCGGCGCGTCCGCCAGGGACTGGCCGGCGGCATAGCAGTGCAGGCACTTCTGGTTGCAGTGCCACGCGCCGTCCCTGCGGCGCATGGCGCTGAGCATCAGGTCCATGCGATGAGGCGCGGTCATCTCCGCGGCATAATCCCCCAGCGACAGGGCCCCCACCTCCACGGCGGGCTCCTGCCCACGGGCGATGGCCACCAGCGAGGTGAGCATCAGCTCCAGGTCGCCGGCCAGTCGGGTCTTTGAGGTGAAGGGATAGGTCTTACGGGTCTCGGCCACAGCGGACGCGGCCATGGCGCGCCAGTCGGACTCACTGATCTCCAGACCGGCAAAGGGCTCCAGCCGATCCATGAAGTTGGCCAGCAGAATGGCCCAGGATAAGTTCAGCGGCACCAGCTTATCGCCGTTGAGCAGCAGCAGGAACGGCGCGTCGGCGGCGTCCTGCCGCGGCGGGATCATATGGATGCGCACCACGCCGTGGCCCTTGGGGTCCAGCGTGATGTGCCGCACGCAGTTCAGGTGCTTGCGGCGGTAGCGCTCCTCCAGAAAAGCAGGCATCGGTCCTCACTCCTTTCGTTGGCCACAGTATAGCACGGGGGCCGGAAAATGGCAACAGAAACGCCCCGCCTTCCGGCGGGGCGTCAGCTTGTCAAAAAAGTCCGAACGGACTTTTTTGACAAGCTGCCAGCAAAATCGCAAAATAAAAAAACAGTATTTTGCGATTTTGGCCGCTGCGGCGGGTGATCGAACGCGAAAGGGAACCCTAACGGTTCCCTTTCACACTATCCTTCCCTCCGATACTTGTGGCCAGGCAGGGTTTTGGACAGACTAACGCCCCGCCTTCCGGCGGGGCGCTTCGTATACAGATGAGCCGTCAGTCGTTGACATCGTAGAAGATGCGCTCGCCCTCCTCGGCCAGACCCAGCAGGTCGCGGGCCAGCGCTTTGATGAACTCCTGATCGTCCTTTTTATCCAGGTCCGACTGGAGGGCCTGGTTCTCCTGGGTCTTTTCCTGCAGCTGCTGGGTGAGGGCCGCCTCCTGGGCCCGTACCTCCTTCAGGCGGCCGTAGACGTTGATGATCTCCACGCCCACTACCAGGATCAACACGGCCAGTACCATGACCAGCACGGTATTGTTCCGCTTTTTGCGTGGTTTCTTCTTCTGCGCCATGGTCTCCTTCCCCTTTCTGACGGCGGCAGAGCCGTCCCTTTCTCTTTATTGTAGCGCAGGCGCGGTGAAAAGGAAAGGTTTTTTTCAGGAAAGCGGCGGCTTTTTTCACCCAGCACACCAGTATCGCCGCAGGGCGGCACAGCAGGCGGCAGCACTGCACCGCCGCGTCCAGCCAGAAATCCCACAGAGGGCGCAGCATCGGCGGCAGCGTCAGGCCGTACAGCAAAGCCCCCAGAGCCATGCCCGTAAGCATGTAGAGCCGCAGCTCTCCCTGTCCGATGCGCAGGGCGAACCACAGCAGAAGCAAGCCCTGCCCGGCGATATACACCGCGTCCAGCGCACCGGTAAGGCGGCGGTTCCTGCGGCGGCGAAGCCGCACTGTGCGCAGCAGGTCGTAGCACATGGCGGAGGCGGCACCCAGCGCCGCGGCGGTCAGGTAGGCGGACAGCTGCTGGGAGACGTGGTTTTCCATGTCAGCCGAACAGGCGGGACAGGAACGACCCCTGCCGCACCTCCGTATCCTCGTAGGTCACGGCGTCGATGCGGCCATCCACCTGCATCTCGCCGCCGTCCAGCGACAGCTTGCCGATGTGCAGCTCCTCGCCGGTGATGATGAGCGTGCCGGCGCTGGTGGTGGTAACGATGCAGTTCTCGTCGAACCGCACCACGTCCTCCACGCCGGAAACGCTCAGCTTCTCCCGTCCCTCCAGCTGGAGACGGTGATAGGCGGCCACGCCGCCATCGGTCATATCGTAAGACATTGAAAAAGCGCTCCCTCCCACACAGTTTTCACTGTATCGTATGAGGGAACGCCCTGCATTATGACAGTTTGTCCGGCTGAGCCGCCGCTTCGCGGTACATGGCGGCAGCCGCGTCCTTGCCCACGTTTTCCGCCACGCTGAGCACCTCCACCGTCAGGGTCTTCTGGCCGAAGCGGATGGAGATAACGTCGCCCACCTTTACATCGTAGGACGCACGCTGCACCCGCCCGTTGACGGTGACGCGCTCGTTGTCGCAGGCCTCGTTGGCCACAGTGCGGCGCTTGATGAGGCGGGATACCTTCAGATATTTATCCAGACGCATATGGTCCTCCTTTGCGATGAAAAAGGAGCCGGCGCGTCACGCCGGCTCCTGTGAAACCAAACTTACTCGGCCACGGCGTCCTTCAGGGCCTTGCCGGCCTTGAAAGCGGGGACCTTGGAAGCGGGGATCTCCACCGTCTCCTTGGTGCGGGGGTTCAGGCCGGTACGGGCGGCGCGCTTCTTGGTCTCAAAGGAGCCAAAGCCCACCAGCTGTACCTTCTCCTCGGCCTTCAGGGTCTCGGTGATGGTCAGCAGGGTAGCGTTGACGGCGGCCTCGGTGTCCTTCTTGGACAGACCGGTCTTCTCCGCCACAGCGGCGATCAGTTCAGTCTTATTCATGATAGTTCCTCCCAAAATTTTTCATTTGTTGACACCGTCCCGGCGGGCGGTGTATCTCAAAACGATCAAGATCGCATTAAGAACGTTTGGCTTCGTTCCACAGGGCGGTCATCTCCTCCAGCGACAGCTGGGAGACCTCCCTCCCCCGGACCGCCGCGCCCTCTTCCACGGCGCGGAAACGATGGATGAATTTTTCGCAGGTGCCGTTGACTGCGTCCTCGGGGTCGCATCCGCAGAAGCGGCCCACCTTCACGGCGGCGAACAGTACGTCGCCCAGCTCGTCCGGCACATCGCCGCCATTCTCCACGGCGCGGCGCAGCTCGGCCACTTCCTCCTCCAGCTTGTCCAGCGCGCCCTGTACATCCGGCCACTCAAAGCCGGCGGCGGCCGCCTTCTTCTGCAGCTTTTCAGCCCGCCACAGGGACGGCAGGCTGCGGGCCACGCTGTCCATACTGTCGGACACGGTCTTCTGACCCTTTTCCCGGCGCTTCAGCTGCTCCCAGCTGACCAGCACGGACTCCGGCGAGTCCTCATGCCCGTCCCCGAACACATGGGGATGACGGAACAGCAGCTTTTTCACCACGCCGTCGCACACGTCGTCCATTGTGAAGCGGCCCGCGTCGGACTCGATGTCCGCGTGGAACACCACCTGCATCAGCACGTCGCCCAACTCCTCCTTGAGAAGCACGGGATCGTCGTTGTCGATGGCCTCGGCGGCTTCATACGCCTCCTCCAGGAGGCCGCGGCGGATGGACTTATGCGTCTGCGCCTTGTCCCAGGGGCAGCCATCCTCCGAGCGGAGGAGCCGAATGATCTCCAGCAGATCCGCATAGTCATAGTGCGGTTTCCTTGTAAAATTTATCATATTTGCGCTCCTATTGCAAGAGGTTTTCGTGGTGATGCGCCGAAAAGTTCAGTGTAAGTGCAGCATTCGGGCAATTTTTTCACCTTTCGGCAGGTCCAACACGTCCTGCCGCGTCACGGCGCCCAGCGCCAGCACCAGCACGCCGTAGACCACCACCGCCACGGCTATGGCGGGCAATACGGCCCAGCGCTCCGGCAGGCTGCGGGCCAGCAGGCCGTAGGACGAGCGGGCGGCCAGTGCCATCACCGCCGTGATGAGAACGGGTCTGGCAAACAGGCGGAGGTAGGAGGGCCGCTCCGGCACACAGCGGGCAATGGCGATGAGGTTCAGCACCACGATGAGCCCGTAGCAGTAGAGAGTGCTCACCGGTGCGCCGCGGACGTTGGTGGCGGGGTCGCCCACCATCAGGTAGTTGGTGATGATCTTCAGGATACCGCCGCACAGCAGGGTGACGACGGGGATGTACTCTTTGCCGTAGGCCTGGAGGACGCCGTTGGTGGCCACCATCAGGCACACGAAAATGCAGGCGATGCCCAAAATGGTCAGGTGATAGGCGGCGGCTGCGGCGGTGTCGGGCACCGCAGGGTACAGCAGGCGCAGGATGGGCCTCGCCAGCACGGACAGGCCCGCGCCGGTGGGCAGGGCGATGAGGGTGGTGAGCTTCAGGGCCGCGGCGGCGCTGCGCCCCGCAGCGGGGCGGTCGCTCCGGGCCAGTGCGGCGGAGATGTCCGGCACCAGACTGACGGTGACGGGGTAGATGAAGGACGGCGGCAGGGCGAACAGCGTCATGCCGAAGGTGTACTCGCCGTACAGCGCAGTGGCGGCGGCTTCCGTATAGCCCAGAGTATTCTGCAGGGTGGACATCACCAGCGCCTGATCCAGCAGGGTGATGAGACTCATGCCTGCCGCGCCCAGCGTGATGGGGATGCCGGCAGTCAGCAGTTCACGGAGCACGGCGCTCCGCGCAGGGGGTACGTCCACGGCGGCGCGGTCACGGCGGCGCAGCAGGAACACGGTCAGCACCGTCAGAGACAGCAGGGACCCTGCGGTGACGCCGGCGATGGCGCCGGCGGCGCACAGGGACGAGTCCGCCCCCCGGTGCAGCAGCACCAGGCACAGGGCGAGGCCGATGACCAGCTTGCCGGCGGACTCCGTCATCTGGCTGACGGCGGTGGGCGTCATGTCGCCCAAGCCCTGCGTATACCCCCGGATGGCGGAGGTCAGGCAGACGAACAGCACCGCCGGGCCGAGGACCCGGATGGCGGGCGCGGCCAGTGAGTCGTGGAGCAGGCCGCTGAGTACCTGCGGAAACAGGCACATGACGGCGCTGCACACCGCGCCGATGACAGCCAGCAGCGCCAGCGCCGTCCGGAAAATGCGGCGCTGGGCGTTGCGTCTGCCCTGCGCCGCGGCGCGGGATACCAGCCGGGACAGCGCCAGCGGCAGTCCCGCCGTGGACAGCACCAACAGCAGGTTGTAAATGTTATAGGCCGCATAGAAATGGGCCATGCCCTCCTTGTCCAGCAGGTTGCCCAGCGGGATCTTGTAGAGGGCGCCCAGCACCTTGGTCACTGCCACGGCAAGGGCCAGCACAGCGGCGCCGCTGATGAAGTTGTGCCGTCGCTGGGCCATAGGCGCCTCCCGTCTGCTATTTCATGGCCTCGTGGAACCGGCGGAACGTCTCCAGATCCTGCCGGATCTTCTCGGGGCGGGCGATGTACTCCGTGGGAAACTTGGGGTGAAAGACCCGCTCGATACGGTCGTGTACAGGGTCCACCATCTTCGTAGAGCCGCCGGCGCCCAGAGACAGGATGCTGTGCAGCTCCTCCATGATGTAGATATTATACAGTCCCTCCGCGCCGGATATGCACCAGCCTACGTTCTCGAAGCTGCCGGACATATACTTCTGACGGTAGAGGTAGTAGGGAGTGAAATTCGCGGCGCGCAGGGCTTCGTTGGCGTAGTCCAGCATGGTGGACACGTCCTGCGCCGATGGGATGGGCAGGCCCTCCAGCAGAATGCGGCTGCCCTTCTTCAGGCTGAGGGTGTGGACGGTGATGTTGTCCGCGCCGAAGGTCAGGCACTTGTCCAGCGTGCGGCGGAAGCCCTCCGGCGTGTCAGCAGGCAGGCCGGCAATGAGGTCCATGTTCACATGGGGGAAGCCCATGGATGTGGCAAGCGCCATGGTCGCCTCGATGTCCGCCGCCGTGTGCTTGCGGCCGATGGCCCGCAGCACCTCATCCTCCATGGACTGGGGGTTGACGCTGATGCGGTCCGCGCCGTGGTCCAGCAGGACCTGCAGCTTCTCCCGTGTGATGGTGTCGGGGCGGCCCGCCTCGATGCAGTACTCCGCGCAGTCGGTGAGGTCAAAGCTGCGGTTCAGATGGGTCAGCAGGTGATCCATCTGCCGGGCCGACAGGGTGGTGGGCGTGCCGCCGCCCATATAGAAGGACTTGATGCGCAGGCCCGTCTCCGCCACCATGCGGGCAGCGTCGGTGATCTCCTGTTCCAGCGATGCCAGATAGGGCTCCATCAGGCCGAAGGACTTCTCCACCGATGCGGACACGAAGCTGCAGTAGGCGCAGCGGGTGGGGCAGAACGGGATGCCCACGTACAGGGAGATCTCATCGGGGCGCAGGTCGCGTTTGGCCTTCAGGCCGGCCCGGGCCGTCTCGATGGCCAGGCGGCGGCGCTCCGGCGAGACGAAGTAGGTGTCACGCAGGACGCGGTCCGTTTCGCGCTCCGTTTTTCCCTGCTCCAGCATAGCGCGGGCCAGCTTGCCCGGGCGGATGCCGGTGAGGGCGCCCCAGCTGGGGGTAACGCCGGTGATGTCACGCGCCGCCTTGAAGAACGACAGTTTCAGGGCGCGCTGACGCAGACGCTCCCGCTCGTACTCGTCGGGGGCATCCGTAAGAACAGCGCGGGAGACGCCCCGCGCCGTTTTACCATGATAATGAATGCTGGTGACGCCGGTGGCATAGCGCTTGCCCTCCGTCAGGGAGACATAAGCGCAGTCGTCCTCCCCCGCCTCCGCTGTCTCGTAGACGGGGCGCTCCTCAGGGAAGAAGGCCAGCAGGCTCTGCTCAATGGCATAACGGTCGTCATGGCCGCGGAAGATCAGCTTCATCGCGCCGACCCCTGCCGCATGTAGGGATTGACGCGGCGCTCGTAGTCCAGCGTAGTCTCCATGTCGTGACCCGGAAGCACCCGCAGGTTCCCCTCCAGTGCCGCCAGGCGGCCCAGAGAGGCCAGCATCTTCCGGTAGTCGCCGCCGGGGAAATCGCACCGGCCGCAGGAGCAGCGGAACAGCGTGTCGCCGGCGAACAGCACGCCCTGCCCCTCCACCAGCAGGCAGACGGAGCCCTCGGAGTGACCCGGCGTCTCCAGCACGCGGAGAGTCAGCCCGCCCAGCGGCAGGGTGTCGCCCTCCTTATAGTAGCGCTGGTTCTCCGGCCCCACCTTGTGGAACAGCAGCTCGCCGCGCTCCGTATCCACGGCGTCCTTTTCGTGGATATATACCGGCACGTCCGGGTACTGCTCCAGCAGAGGGCGGACAGCGGAGGTGTGGTCAAAGTGGCCGTGGGTCAGAAGGATATATTGCAGGGTGCAGCCGCTCTGCTCTACCAGACGGGCCACCCGGGCGGCGTCGTCGCCGGGGTCGATGAGGGCGCAGACGCCGGCTGTCTCATCGCACAGCAGGTAGCAGTTGGTCATGATGGGGCCGACCTGAATGGATGTGATCTTCATGGCGCTTCCTTTCTTACAGCTGATCGGTATCCACCACCAGCGTCACCGGCCCATCGTTGAGGCTCTCCACCTGCATGTAGGCGCCGAACTCGCCGGTCTCGGTGTGGAAGCCCTTGTCCCGGCAGAGCTGGACGAACTTCTCGTACAGGGGGATGGCCACCTCCGGCCGTGCAGCGGACAGGAACTCGGGACGGCGGCCCTTTTTGCAGCTGCCGTACAGCGTGAACTGGGAGACGATGAGCAGTTGGCCCTTCACGTCCTCCAGACTGCGGTTCATCTTACCGTTTTCGTCCTCAAAAATGCGGAGCCCGGTGAGCTTGTCCGCCAGCTTGACGGCCTGGGCCTCGGTGTCCTCATGGGTCACGCCCAGCAGGATGAGGAAGCCCTCCCCGATCTGGCCGTGTACTTCGCCGTCGATGGTGACGGATGCGTGCTTCACGCGGGTCAATACTGCTCTCATGGCATATGCTCCTTTTCTCGGTTTCGTGGGGTGTGCGGGCGGGGCGCGGAGTGTTAACCGGCGGGGCGGGTGACCCGCATGACGCCGGAGATCTGCTCGATCCTCCGCATGACCGTTTGCAGCTGCCGGCTGTCGGACACATCAGTGTCCAGCGTAATAAGGGCAAAGCCGTCCGGCGTGCTGCGGGCGTTCATGGAGGAGACGTGGGTCTTGGTGCTGGACAGCACCGTGGAGATGTCCACGATCAGGTTCAGGCGGTCCTTGGCCACCACCTCCAGCGTGGTACGGTAGCTCTCCCTGGTGTTGCCGCCCCAGGAGACTTTGATCCAGCGGCCGGCCTCCTCCGGCTTGCGGCGGGCGGGGTCGGCGTTGGGGCAGTCCGCCCGATGGACGGAGATGCCATAGCCGCGGGTAATGAAGCCCACGATGTCGTCCCCGGGCACGGGGGTGCAGCATTTGGAGAACTTCACCAGACAGTTGGTAAGGCCCTCCACCACGATGCCCTGCTCTCCCTTGGCGCGCTGAGGCACAGCGGGGCGGGTCTGCTGGGGCTGATCCGCCACGGGCACCTCGGCCTGACGCTCTGTCTGGTGCTGGTGGAGGATACGCTGGATATCCTCCCGCAGGCGGCCCATGACCTTCAGGGCGGAGATGCCGCCGTAGCCGATGGCGGCGTACATATCGTCCAGGCTGTTGTAGCTCAGTTTTTTCAGGACATTGGACAGGTTTTCCTCGTTGGTCAGCTCCTTCAGCGTCACACCGGTGCGCTTCAGCTCCGACTCGAAGCTCTGGCGGCCGTTGACGATGTTCTCATCCCGCTTCTCCCGCTTGAACCACTGGCGTATCTTGCTGCGGGCGTTGCTGGAGCGGGCGATCTTCACCCAGTCGCGGCTGGGACCGTGGGCGGATTTGCTGGTCATGACCTCCACCACATCGCCGTTGCGCAGGTGGTAATCGAACTGGACGATGCGGCCGTTGACCTTGGCGCCGGTCATGTGGTTGCCCACGGCGGAGTGGATGGTGTAGGCAAAGTCGATGGGCGTGGCGCCGGCGGGCAGGTTGATGACATCGCCGTTGGGGGTGAACACGAACACCTCATCGGCGAACATGTCCACCTTCAGGGAGTGGATAAAGTCCTCGGCATCGGTGCCCTCCTGATTCTCCAGCAGGCGGCGCACCCATTCGTAGCTGCGCTCGTCACCGGCGCCCTGGCCGTTCTGCTTGTACTTCCAGTGGGCGGCCACGCCGTACTCGGCCACCTCATGCATCTCCCTGGTGCGGATCTGTACCTCGAAGGGGATGCCGCTCTCGCCCACCACCGTGGTGTGCAGACTCTGGTACATGTTGGGCTTGGGGGTTCCGATATAGTCCTTGAAACGGCCCAGAATGGGCTTATACAGGTCGTGTATCAGGCCCAGAACGTTATAGCAGTCCGCCACAGTGTCCACGATGACGCGGAAAGCGAACAGGTCGAACACGTCGTCCAGCGACTTGTTCTGGGTGTACATCTTGCGGTAGATGGAGTAGGGGTGCTTCATGCGGGCCTGCACCGTGGCGTCGATGCCGGCCTCCCGCAGGCGGGTGGTGATCTGGTCGTGGATGGCGGACATGAAGCCGTCGTACTCCGCCGCCTTCTCGTCCAGCGCCTCGATGATCTCCCGGTAGCCCACGGGGTCCAGATATTTCAGGGACAGATCCTCCAGCTCCCACTTCATGCGCTGCATACCCAGACGGTGGGCGATGGGGGCGTAAATTTCCATGGTCTCGAAGGATTTCTGCTTCTGCTTCTCCGGCGTCTGGTACTCCATGGTACGCATGTTGTGGAGACGGTCGGAGATCTTGATGAGGATCACGCGGATGTCCTTGGCCATGGCCATCAGCATCTTGCGGAGGTTCTCCATCTGCTCCTCCTCTTTGGAGGTGTAGTGGACGCGGGTCAGCTTGCTGACGCCCTCCACCAGATCCGCCACCGTGGGAGAAAACAGCTTGCTGATCTCCTCGTGGGTGGCGTCGGTGTCCTCGATGGTGTCGTGGAGCAGGGCCGCCACGATGGACTCCGTGTCCAGATGCAGCTCCTCCGCCACGATCTGGGCCACGGCCAGCGGGTGGGTGATGAACGGCGAGCCGTCCTTCCGGTTCTGTCCGGCGTGGTGGGCGGCGGCGTACTCATAGGCGGCGCGGATCTGGTCGAAGCCGGCGGACGGGTTATATGATCTCACTGTTTCGATCAGGCGATCGTACATCTCCTGGGGTGTCATGGTCATTGTACAGTGCCTCCCTTCTCCGTCATCTGGCGGAGCCACAGCAGATGAGGTGACTCCGACAGCACCACTTTCTTCCCGCGGTGCAGGCGGATGGTCACGTCATCGTCCTGATGCTCCATGGTCAAAAGTCCCCGCTCGGCAAATACCTCCAGGCACAGGGACGCCCGGGGGAACGGCTCGGTTTTGCCCAGCTCCGCCGCCACCGCCCGCAGCAGCGGGAGATAGCCGGTGGTGAGGCCGGGCTCCGGTACCGTGTGCTCCAGAAAACGCCATGCGGCGGCGAACTGATCCCGCGTAGGCAGCAGGCGGCGGGCGTCCCGTATCGTCAGGGACTGATGGGCCGTGCAGCGGTCCGCAAGGGCAAGACCCTCCTGCTCCCGTCCGCTGGGGTACAGGGACGGCCGCAGGTCCACCATCTGGAGCTGCACCGTCCGGCTGCCGCGGAACTCGTTGATCTGCAAATAGAAGGCGGCATCCACGCGGTCGCCGGCGCGGCAGCCGCAGTCCTCGGCCACGGTGGAGAAAAAGATGCCGTCAAACTGGGCGCTGCCCTTGCCGAGGCGCAGCTTCAGGTGGCGGTTCTGGCCCACGTTCTGGGTGCGCAGCAGCGTGGCGCCCAGCAGGCAGAATACGGGGCGGGCATTGCCGCTGCCGTAGGGCTCCAGCGCGGACAGAGCCTCCAGCTCCTCCAGCGTCACCGCGGAGGGGTGGGTGATGGCCACATCCACGTCCAGCTCGGACACGGGAGCCTGCCCGCCGCGGAAGCTGCGGGCATAGTCGTTCATACGCTGGCGGAAGGCGGGGATATTCTCCTCCTGGATGGTGAAGCCCGCGGCCAGCTCGTGGCCGCCGAAGCCCAGCAGCAGGTCCTTGCAGCTCTCCAGCGCAGCAAACAGGTTGAAGCCGCCCCAGCTGCGGCAGGAGCCCTTGCCGGTGGCGCCGTTCAGGTGGATCATAAAGCTGGGGCGGGAATACTTCTCGGAAAGGCGGCTGGCCACGATGCCCACCACGCCCTGATGCCAGCGGCTGCTCTCCAGCACCAGCGCGCTGCGGTCGCGGTCGGGCAGGTGGGCGATCATCTCCTCCGCCTGGGAGTAGATGGTCTGCTCCACGTTCTGGCGCTCGCGGTTCAGAGCGCACAGCTCACGGGCCATGCGCTCCGCCTCCGCCGGATCGGTACACAGCAGCAGCTCCGCCGCCTTGTCGGCGGCGCCCATGCGGCCCGCCGCGTTGATGCGGGGCGCCAGCACGAAGCCGATCTGCACGGAGGTGATCTCCCGGCCGGCCAGGCCGGCCTCCTTCAAAAGGGCGTGGAGCCCGATAAAATAAGAGTGGTCGATGGCGGCAAGGCCCCGGGACACGATGGTACGGTTCTCGCCGGACATCTGCATCACGTCGGCCACGGTGCCGATGGCGGCCAGCGTGCAGTAGCGGGAAAACAGGGCCTCCTCCCTGTCCGGCCCGCCCAGAGCCAGCACCAGCTTCAGCGCCACGCCGCAGCCGGCCAGATGCTTGAAGGGATAGCCGCAGTCGGGCCGGTGGGGGTCCACCACAGCGGCGGCATGGGGCAGCGTCTCCTTGCACTCGTGGTGGTCGGTGATGATCACATCCATGCCCAGAGAGTTGGCGAAGTCCACCTCCCCCACGCCGGTGATGCCGCAGTCCACGGTGATCAGCAGGCGGGCGCCCTGGCGGTACAGGTTCTCGATGGCATCACGGCTCAGTCCGTAGCCATCCTCGATGCGGCGGGGGATATAGTGCAGCACGTCGGCGCCGCGGCTCTGGAGATAGTCCACCAGGATGCAGGTGGCGGTGATGCCGTCCACGTCGTAGTCGCCGAACACGGCCACTCGCTCCCCCGCGGCCAGCGCCTGCTGCAGCCGCGCCACGGCCTTATCCATGTCGGCCATCAGGAACGGGCTGTACGTCAGACGCTGCTCATGCTCCAGAAACGCAGCGGCCTGCTCCGCCGTCTCAATGCCGCGGGAGGCCAGCACCTCTGACACCAGACAGGGATAGCCCGCCGCTTTCAGGCGCTCCGCCGCCTGGGGATGGGCATCGGCAATATGCCACTTCTGAAATTTCACGGCGGATCACCTCCTTCTTCCGGCGGCAGGGGCTATGCCGCCAATTTAACTTATAATACTTTATTATACCAAATGTAACGGAAAAGGTAAAGGGCAAAATATCCCGCCGCGCAATTGGGTTGCAATCGGCGGCGATATGGTCTACAATGATTCTAATTCAGACAGAATCGAGGACCTGCCCATGCGCCCTGACGGAACGAGAGTCAAAGACCTGCCGCCCATCGTGGCGGCGGTGCCCTACATCATGCCCAAGCGATACGATGCCTGGAACTCCATTACCGAGTACATCGACGAGGAGGCCATTAAATCCTACATCCGTGAAAAGCGCCGCAGCGGCGTGCGCATCAACCACATGGCCGTCATCATCGCCGCGTACTACAAGGCGATACAGACCAACCCCAAGCTGAACTACTTCGTGGTGAACAGCCACATCTACCGGCGCAACCACTTCAGCGTATCCTTCGTCATTCTGAAGAAGCTGGCGGACGGCTCGCCGGACGAGACGACGCTGAAGATCTATCTCGAGCCCGGCGACACCGTGTTCACCATCCAGCAGAAGATCACCGATGCCATCGAGGCCAACCGACACACGGAGCAGAAAAACAGCACCGACAAGTTCGCACGGATGATGTTCTCCGTGCCCGGGCTGCCCAAATTCGTGGTGTGGCTGGCGTACCATCTGGACAGGCACGGGCTGCTGCCCCGCAAGATCATCGACCTGAGCCCGTTCCACACCAGCCTGTTCATCACCAATCTGGCGTCTATCAAGACCAGCCACATCTACCACCACTGCTATGAATTCGGCACCACCAGCGTGTTCGTCTGCATGGGAAAGCCGGTGCCCAACTATATGAGCGGAGACCTCAGCAAGAAGATGATGCCGCTGGGCATCGTCATGGATGAGCGCATCGCCACCGGCTATGAGTACGCCTCCTTCTACAACGATTTCCGGAAGCACATCCGGAGGCCGGAGCTGCTGGAGACGCCCTTTGACGGCAGCGCCGCGCCGGAGGCGGCGAAAGCGGACACAGAGGAGCCCGCAGCGGTGTGATACATCCATACACCATCGGCGGACAAGGACAACAATCGCCGGAAAGGCACGGCGACAGGCGTGCCCGCCCTTTCGGCCGATGGCAATATACGCAAAAACACAGGGACGGCGCCGACGCGCCGTCCCTGTGTGCGGGTATAGGGGATATGTGAGGGGGTGTCACACTTAGAAGAACAATGCCCAGCCCAGGAAGCCAAGGCAGGCCACCGCGCCGGTGAACAGCAGGATCACCACCAGATAGCCCATGATGTCGCGGGCGGACAGCTTGGCGATGCCCAGCGCAGGCAGTGCCCAGAACGGCTGGATCATATTGGTCCACTGGTCGCCCCAGGCGATGGCCATGGCGGTGCGGCCGGCCGCGATGTTCATCTCCGCACCGGCAGGCATCATGATGGGGCCCTGGACGGCCCACTGGCCGCCGCCGGAGGGGACGAAGAAGTTGACGATACCGGCGGCCAGGAAGGACAGCATGGGAAACGTCACATTGTTGGAGATGTCCACGAAGAACTGGGAGATGACGCCGGCCAGCGACACGCCCTGATCGTTGGCGGCCACCATCATGCCCATGATGCCTGCATAGAACGGGAATTGCAGCAGAATACCGGCGGCGCCGGCGGCAGCATCGCCGATGGCGTCCACATAGCGGCGCAGGTCGCCGTGGAGCAGCAGACCCAGGAACAGGAAGATCATGTTCACGATGTTCAGACCCAGGGTAAAGCCGTTCTGCACGAAGTAATAGACGATGTACACGAAGCCGAACACCACGGTGATGGCCCACAGGATCTTGGAGTGCTCCAGCTTTTCAGCAGGGGTATCCATAGCGTACACGCGCTCCTCCTCGTCCACCAGCAGGGCGGGGTTCACGGTGATGGTATGATCCTTGTCGGGATGCATGGCGTAGTTGATGAAGGGCATCAGCACCAGGATGACGCCGCACATGATGAGGTTCACGGGGTGGAATACCGTCTCGGTGATGGGAGCCTGGTACATCACGCCGCCGAAGTCCTTGCCGGCCACCAGATCCAGCGGGATAGAGCCGGACAGGCCGGCGTGCCAGATGACGAAGCCGGAATAGGCGGAGGCGATCAGCAGGGGGTAATCCACGGTGGGCACACGGCGCACCACCTCTTTGGCCAGCAGAGCGCCGATGACCAGACCGAAGCCCCAGTTCAGCCAGCAGCAGATGGTGGACACGAACGTGGTCACCAGAATGGCCTGCTTGTCATTATGGCAGAGAGCGGCCACGGCGCGCAGCGCCTTCTTGCAGGGGCGGGCGGAGGCCATAGCGGAGCCGAACACCAGCACCAGCGCCATCTGCATGGAGAAAGCCAGCAGATTCCAGAAGCCGCCCTTGGCATCGCCCCACTTGGCGATGACCTCGACGGGGCCCATGCCGGTGGCGCACATGGCGGCCACGAATACGATCAGGGTCAGGATGATGGCGAACAGAAACGCATCCGGCAGCCACCGGTTTACGACGCGCACACATCCATTGGTGAATTTTTTGAACACAACGTCACTCTCCTTCACTACACACAAATTGGCAGGATACCGGCACAGCATCTTCCCTTTTGGTCCGTGACCGGCAAGACCAGTCTACTACGTTAAGGTTTTAACATCAAGTGCAAATGTGTCGTTTGTTAAATTTTTAATAAAGATTACCCGTGTGAGAAGTCCAGGTTATGGCATTTTCTGTTACATCTGCACAAAAAGAAACACCGGAGCAACCCATTTGTTGTTCCGGTGTTTTTCGTCAAAAGACATTACCACCCCGTATTGTCCGTATGGTCAGGGCCGTCGTAGGGTCGGAATTCGCCGCTGCCGCCGCGGTCCGGCGACCAGCCGATGCCCTTGGCCGCCTTGATCTGCTGGAAGAAGCCGACATCGGTCTGGACGATGTAGGGGTTCAGCCAGATGGCCAGGATGTTCAGCGTCAGGCCGCTGAGTATGCGCCAGCCGATGAAGCTCAGGTCCAGCACGAACAGCTGCCACTTGAAGCCGGCAGTCTGGGCCTTGCTCATGTTGATAGCCTCCATCACGCCCATGTCGGGGTTTTCGCACAGGTTATACACAGCGAAGCGGTAGCGGTAGGCCGCGATGAAGCCCGGGATGATGAACAGCAGCGTCCACAGGAAGATGAAGATGTACTGCACCAGCGCCAGCAGGATCAGCTTCCCGGCGAAGGAGAAGCCGTCGAACAGCCCCAGATACGGCACCTCCTCGCCGCGGCGTACCGCCAGATGGTACCGGTAGTAGCCCGCATTCAGCAGCACGCCCAGCAGCGACACCAGAATGGACACGAACGTCACCAGCGCCGCAGGGAACGCCCGATGCAGTACCAGAAACGACAGATCCACACCGGTACTATAATAAATATTGTGGACCATGTCCTCATCAAAGGACACAAAGTCTGATACGGCGGTGAGCACCAGCGAGATGCCCATGAACAGCAGCGTGAACAGGTACGGGGAGACGCGGGCGCCGCGGAGGATGCCCTTCGCCTCGTTTTTCAGGGATACACGGTCAAGAAGCATGATGTCCCATCCTTTCTGCGCGGGGACCGAATGTATTTCTCCCGCGATGCGCTAATATTCTAACACAGCGGCGGCGGAAACACAAGGGCCGCCGCAGGGCGGCCGGAGCGGCGGATTTTTTGGCGTTCGCCGGGAAATGTGGGGATATTTCACGAGAAACGCCGTCAAGCCCGCGATAAAAACGGCAAAAAACCACAGGAATTGCGCCGTAGGGCTGGACAAGAGAAAAGTTTTGTTGTAATATCTGAATAGTATGCGGTGGCAAAGGGCCACCCGGTAGTAAGATGAGGTGAAGACAATGGCACAAGCTTTCTTTGGCGGCGTTCATCCTAACGACATGAAGGCCGCGACCAATGAAAAGGCCATCGAACAGCTGGCAGCGCCGGCTGAGGTGGTCATTCCCATGTCTATGCACATCGGTGCGCCTTGCAAGCCTATCGTTGCGGTGGGCGACAAGGTAAAAATTGGACAGAGGATCGGCGAACCCGGCGGATTTGTTTCCGCACCCATCCACGCCAGCATCTCCGGCACGGTGAAAGCCGTGGAGCCCCGCCCCTTCAACATGGGCGGCAAGATGATGTCCGTGGTCATCGAGAACGACTTCCAGAACGAAGTGTCCGAGGAAGTCAAACCTGTGGCAGACCCCGACAGTCTGACCCCCGAGCAGCTGGTGGAGATCGTCAAGAACGCCGGCATCGTGGGCCAGGGCGGCGCGACCTTCCCCACCCACGTCAAGATCAGCTCCGGTCTGGGCAAGGTGGACTACGTGATCATCAACGCCGCAGAGTGCGAGCCGTACATCACCGGCGACCACCGCACCTGTCTGGAGCGTCCGGAGCAGGTCATCAAGGGCGCGACCCTGCTGGCCAAGTGCTTCGGCGTGGACAAGGTGTACATCGGCATCGAGGCCAACAAGCAGAACGCGGCCGATGTGCTGAACAAGACCATCGCCGAGCTGAACGCTCCCGTGGTGGTGGAGGTCCTGCACACCCGCTATCCCCAGGGCGCTGAGAAGCAGCTGGTCCAGGCCGTGTCCGGCCGTCAGGTCCCCAGCGGTAAGCTGCCCGCCGATGCAGGCTGCTGCATCTTCAACCTGAACACCACCTGCGCCATTTATCGCGCGGTGTACACCGGCATGCCCGTGGTGAACAAGATCGTCACCGTGTCCGGCTCCGGCGTTATCGACCCCAAGAACATCGAGTGTCCCATCGGCACCCCCATCACCAAGCTGTTCGACGCCTGCGGCGGTCTGAAGGATGAGACCTACAAGCTCATCATGGGCGGCCCGATGATGGGTCTTGCCCAGTACGACGTGGACGTCACCGTGGGCAAGGGCACCGGCGCCATGCTGGCCTTCGCCGACAAGGAGGAGCAGTACGTCGAGGATCCCCAGTGCATCCGCTGCGGCAAGTGCGTGGGTGTGTGCCCCATCCGTCTGGAGCCCGTGTTCATGTACAAGTACCTGATGAAGGGCGACGTGGACACCTGGCAGAACGTGCTGCACGGTATGGACTGCATCGAGTGCGGCGCCTGCACCTACACCTGTCCCGCCCGCCTGCCCCTGACCCATGCGTTCCGGCTGGGCAAGCAGGAGGTCAACAACGCAAGAATGGCCGCCAAGGCCAAGGCGGAGGCCGAGGCAAAGGCCGCTGCCGAAAAGAAGGAGGCGTAAATCCATGACTGATTACAAGAATCTGAAGCTGATCGCGTCCTCCTCCCCCCATATCCGTTCCAATGAGGATACCCGCTCCATCATGCTGGACGTGATCATCGCGCTGCTGCCGGCCCTGGCCTGGAGCGTCTATGCCTTCGGCTGGAAGGCCCTGCTGCTCACCGCGGTGTCCGTGGTGTCCTGCGTGTTCTGGGAGTGGGCGTACCGCAAGCTCATGAAGAAGTCCAGCATGATCGGCGACCTGTCCGCAGTCGTCACCGGTATCCTGCTGAGCTTCGTGTGCCCCGTTGATCTGCCCTGGTGGGCTGTCATCATCGGCGCGTTCTTCTCCATCGTTGTGGTCAAGCAGCTCTACGGCGGCATCGGCTGCAACTTCCTGAACCCCGCGCTGGCGGGCCGTGCGTTCCTGCTGGCCAGCTATGCCACCGCCATGACCTCCTGGGCCATCCCCCAGATCCGTCCTGACGTCACCTCCGCCGCCACCCCCCTGCAGATCATGAAGGAGGGTACTGCCGAGGCGTTCAACACCCTGATGCAGAACTACTCCATCAGCGATATGTTCCTGGGCAAGATCGGCGGCTCCCTGGGTGAGGTCTCCTCCCTGTGCCTGCTGGTGGGCGGCGTGTTCCTGCTGATCCGCAAGGTCATCTCCTGGCACACCCCCGTGGCGTACATCGGCACCGTGGCCATCCTGTCCCTGATCGCGGCTCCTGCCGGTATCGGTGCTGTGGACTACATGCTCTACAACGTGTTCGGCGGCGGCCTGATGCTGGGCGCCATCTTCATGGCTACCGACTATGCCACCTCCCCCGTCACCAAGCCCGGCCAGCTGATCTTCGGCGTGGGCTGCGGTCTGCTGACCTGCTTCATCCGCCGCTTCGGCTCCTATCCCGAGGGCGTTTGCTATTCCATCCTGATCATGAACTGCACCACGTGGCTGCTGGATAAGTATGTCCGTCCCACCATCTACGGTGCTGTGAAGAAAGAGAAGAAGGAGGCGACTAAGTAATGAAGATCTCCGGTAAGTTTATTCTCAAGGTCGCCGGTACCCTGACCGTCATCTCTCTGGTCGTGGCCGCCCTGCTGGGTCTGGTCGACAACGTCACCGCTGACAAGATCGCGGCCATCGATGCCGAGAACACCCGCATCGCCATGAGCGCCGTTGTCCCCGAGGGCAGCGAGTTCACCGACAAGCTGGATATCCCCGAGGCCGTGGCCGCTGCCGCGTCCGCCCAGGGCGGTACGCTGTCCGAGCTGTACGGCGTCACCAACGGCGGCGCTGAGGCCGGCTATGTTATGAAGATCTCCGCCTCCGGCTCCCAGGGCACCATCGTGATGATGGTGGGCGTGGACGCCAACAAGGCCGTTACCGGCGTCTCCGTGGTCAGCCACTCCGAGACCTCCGGCATCGGCACCAAGGTGGTGGGCAACGAGCCCAACGCCGCCGGTGTCCCCGTGCTGGATCAGTTCATCGGCATGAGCGGCGCAGGCTCTCTGGTAGTCGGCAAGAACATCACCGCCGTCTCCGGCGCCACCGTTTCCACCAAGGGCATCAACACGGGCGTCAATGCCGCCCTGGCCGCCGTGGAAGCTCTGGGCTAAGAAAGGAGGAGCTGCATTATGAATTTCGGTAAGCAATTGAAAGAGGGTCTCATCACGCAGAACCCCGTGCTGGTCCAGGTCCTGGGCATGTGCTCCACCATGGCCATCACCACGTCGTTCTTCAACGGCCTGGGCATGGGCGTCAGTGTGCTGATTATCCTGACCCTGTCCAACATCTTTATCTCCCTGCTGCGCAAGATCATCCCTAATGAAGTGCGTATTGCCTGCTACATCGTGGTCATCGCCGGCTTCGTGACCTGCGTCGACCTGCTGCTGAAGGCCTTCGTTCCCGCCCTGTCCAGCTCTCTGGGCGTGTTCATTCCCCTGATCGTCGTGAACTGCATCATCCTGGGCCGTGCCGAGGGCTTTGCCTCCAAGAACGGCGTGGGCGCCTCCGCGGTGGACGGCATCTGCCAGGGCATCGGCTACACGCTGGTGCTGGTGGTAATGTGCGTGGTCCGCGAGTTCCTGGGCTCCGGTAAGTTCGGCGGCGGCCTGCTGGGCGGCGGCGTGCTGGGCAAGGCACCCGGCATCGCCATTTTCCCCGAGGAGTTCGGCATCAAGGTCCTGACCCTGCCCGTGGGCGGCTTCCTGACCCTGGGCTGCCTCATCGCCCTGATGCAGTGGGCTCTGGCCAAGAGTGCTAAGAAAAAGGAGGCCAAGTAAGTTATGAGTGTGACTACGCTGCTCGCCATTTCTCTTGGCGCGATTCTGACCAATAACTTTATCTTCTCCCAGTTCCTGGGCATCTGCCCCTTCCTGGGCGTGTCCAAGAAGATCGACACCGCTGTGGGCATGGGCGCCGCCGTGACCTTCGTTATGGGTCTGGCCTCCGCGTTCTGCTATCTGGTGAACCTGGTGCTGGCGGCCCTGGGTCTGGAGTTCATGCAGACCGTGGCCTACATCCTGGTCATCGCCGGTCTGGTGCAGTTCGTGGAAATGTTCCTGAAGAAGAACATCCCCACCCTGTACACCGCCCTTGGCGTGTACCTGCCCCTGATCACCACCAACTGCGCCGTGCTGGGCGTTGCTCTGCTGAACACCCAGAACAATTACAACTTCATCGCGTCCGTGGTCTACGGCATCACCGGCGGTCTGGGCTTCCTGCTGGCCATCTTCCTGTTCGCGGCTGTCCGTGAGCAGCTGGAGGTCTCCAGTGAAAATCCCAAGGCCTTTGATGGCTTCCCCATCGCGCTGGTCACCGCCGGCCTGATGGCGCTGGCCTTCATGGGCTTCAGCGGCCTGAAGGTCTGGTAAGGAGGTAGCAACTATGACTATTGTATATGCGGTCGCCGTTCTGGGCGTACTCGCCATCGTTTTCGGCCTGATCCTCGCCGTCGCCGCCAAGGTGTTCGAGGTGGAGGTCGACCCCCGTCTGCCTGAGATCCAGGCATGTCTGGCCGGCGCCAACTGCGGCGGCTGCGGCTACCCTGGCTGCGGCGGCTGCGCCGAGGCCATCCTGGCCGGTAAGGCCCCCGTCACCGCCTGCGCACCTGCCGGTGCGGAGGGCGCTGCCAAGATCGCTGCCATCATGGGCATGGAGGCTCCCTCCGGCGACAAGATGGTGGCCCACGTGCTGTGCAACGGCGGCTGCAACGCCAAGGACAACTTCGAGTACCGCGGTGTGAAGGACTGTCTGGCAGCCACCAAGGTCTGCGGCGGCGACGCCAAGGCCTGCCGCTACGGCTGCTTCGGCTTCGGCTCCTGCGCCGCTGCCTGTAAGTTCGACGCCATCCACGTCGTCAACGGCGTGGCTGTGGTGGACAAGGAGAAGTGCACCAACTGCGGCGCCTGCCGCGCCGCCTGCCCGCACCACCTGATCGTGGAAGTGCCCTACAAGCAGAAGGTGTTCGTCAACTGCTCCAACAAGGACAAGGGCCCTGCCGTCACCAAGGTGTGCGCCTCCAGCTGCATCGCCTGCGGTATGTGCGAGCGCACCTGTAAGTTCGATGCCATCCACGTGGAGAACAACGTGGCCGTCATCGATTACAGCAAGTGCAAGAACTGCACCATGTGCGCCAAGGCCTGCCCCCGCAACGCCATCGAGCCCATCCCCACTCCCGAGGAGAAGGAGAAGTTCAAGGCTGCGCAGAAGGCTGCTGCTGAGAAGAAGGCTGCTGCCGCCAAGGCCGCCGCTGAGGCTGCTGCCGCCAAGGAAGCTCCCAAGGCGGAGTAATCGCTCCAAAAAAACAAGAGACATGCCGTCAGGCATGTCTCTTGTTTTTTGATGTGGTGCCTCTCTCCGTCCTGCGGCAGATCTAAAAAAGGAAAGAGCGGGGTATCCCCGCCCTTTCCTTTTGAGGCCCGCCGTGGTATACTGGGGAAAAACGACCGCAAGGAGGCTCCCCGCCATGTCCGACACCATCGCTGCCATCGCCACGCCCCAACTGCCCGGCGCCATCGGCATTCTGCGCCTGTCCGGCCCCGGCACGCTGGCGGCGCTGGACCGCGTGTTCCGCGCCAGAAACGGCCGCCCCGCCGGTGCGCAGCAGCCTCGCAGCATGGTGTATGGCGACCTGCTGGACCGGAGCGGCAGCGTCATCGACCATGTGCTGTGTGTCCGGTTCGCAGGGCCCAACAGCTACACCGGTGAGGACTGCGCGGAGATACACTGCCACGGCTCGCCGGTGGTGCTGAACGCGGGTCTGGCCGCGCTGTTGGCCGCGGGGTGCCGTCAGGCCAGAGGCGGCGAGTTCACGCAGCGGGCCTTCCTCAACGGACGCATGGACCTGATCCAGGCGGAGTCCGTGGCGGACCTCATCGACGCGGAGACGGCGGAGGCGGCGAAAAACGCGGTGTGCCAGCTGGACGGTGTGCTGAGCCGCACCATCGCCGGTATCTACGACGGTCTGATGGCTATGGCGGCACGGTTCTATGCCGTGGTGGACTACCCCGACGAGGACATCGGGGACGTACAGCGCCAGGAGATGCTGGACACATTGAGTCGTGCCCAGCGGGAGCTGGAGCGGCTGCTGGCCACCTTCTCCCGCGGACAGCTTCTGAAGCAGGGCGTCCCCGCCGTGATCTTAGGACGGCCCAACGCGGGGAAATCCTCCCTGCTCAACGCCCTGCTGGGCTACGACCGCGCCATCGTCACCGACATCGCCGGCACCACCCGTGACACCGTGGAGGAAAAGGTGCTGGTGGGCGGCGTACTGCTGCGGCTGACGGATACCGCCGGTATCCGAAACAGCGCTGACCGCATCGAGGCTATGGGTGTGGAACGCAGCCGTCAGGCGGCGCAGCGGGCGGCGCTGGCCCTGCTGGTGCTGGACGGCTCCCAGACTCTGACAGATGAGGACGAACAGGCCATGGCGGCGGCAGAGCAGACGCCCCGCCTGCTGGTGCTGGTGAACAAGAGCGATCTGCCCCAAAAGCTGGACACGGCGGCCTTGGCTGAGCGGTTCCCCCGCGTGCTGCATATCTCCGCCCAAACCGGCGCGGGGCTGGACGCGCTGGCGGAGGCTGTGGCGGCGCTGTACCCTGCGGGGGAGACGCCTGTGGGCGAGCTGCTGACCAACGCGCGGCAGGCTGACGCCGTGGAACGCGCCCTGTCCGCCGTAGCGGAGGCCCGCGGCGCACTGGACATGGGCATGACGCCGGATGTAGTGCTGACGGACTGCGAAGCGGCGCTGGAGGCACTGGGCGAGCTGAACGGCAAGCGCATCCGCGAGGATCTGGTGGATACCATCTTCTCCCGCTTCTGCGTGGGAAAATGACCGTATTTTTGTAAGAGGTGCGCAAATTTTCGGGTTTCCCCTTTTCAACTGGCGCGTTTCGTGTTACCATGGAGTATCGTGAACATCCATTCGACAAAAGGAGGCTTTTGCTATGCGTGACTATATCATCATGACCGACAGCTGCTGCGATCTGAACGCCCACATGGCCCAGGAGCTGGAGCTGAACGTGGTGCCCCTGACCGTCCACATGAACGGCAAGGACTACGCCAACATGCTGGACGGCAGTGAGATCAGCTTCGAGGAGTTTTACAAGAACATCCGCAGCGGTATCCTCAGCACCACCTCCGCCGCCAATGTAGGACAGTTCGAGGACGCCATGCGCGCCGTGCTGGCCCAGGGCAAGGACATCGTGTGCATCAACTTCTCCAGCGCTCTGTCCGCCACGTACCAGAACGCCTGCATCGCCGCCAAGACTATGGCGGACGAGTTCCCCGAGAGCCATGTCTACGTGGTGGACTCCCTGTCCGCCTCGCTGGGGCAGGGGCTGCTGCTGTATCTGGCGGTGCAGAAAAAGCGGGAGGGTCTGTCCGCTGAGGAGCTGGTGCAGTGGGTAGAGGAAAACAAGCTTCACATTGACCACTGGTTCACCGTGGACGACCTGAACTTCCTGAAGATGGGCGGCCGCGTGTCCGCCACCACCGCGTTTCTGGGTACCATGCTGTCCATCAAGCCGGTGATGCACACCTCCGACGAGGGCAAGCTGGTGCCCGTCAGCAAGGCCCGCGGCCGCAAGGCCAGCCTGCAGGCCCTCATCGACAAGGTGGCGGAGCTGAGCATCGAGCCCAGTGAGCAGGTGATGTTCATCTGCCACGCAGACTGCGAGAAGGAGTCCCGCGCCGTGGCCGAGGAGCTGAAGGCCCGCTACGGCGTGAAGGAGGTCTATATCAACTACATCGGGCCTGTCATCGGCAGCCACACCGGCCCCAACACCATGGGCCTGTTCTTCGTGGGCACCAAGCGCTGACACATGACTTCACATTCGGAGGGAACGCACATGGAATGGCTGGAGCTGAAGATCGACACCTCGCCGTCGGGGCTGGATGCGGTGACGGCACTGCTGGAGCAGCAGGGCATCACCGGCGTCATCATCGACGATGAAGCGGATTTCAAGGATTTTCTGGAGCATAACCGGCAGTATTGGGACTATGTGGATGAGGACCTGCTGCGGGAAAAGGCCGGCGTCAGCCGCGTCACCTTCTATCTGGAGCGGAACGAGGATGCCCTGAACATCGTGGCGCAGGTGCGCATCGCCATGTCCGCCCTGAAAAAGGAGCATCCGGAGTACGGCCCGATGCTGCTGACCATCGACAACGTGGCCGATGCGGACTGGGAAAACAACTGGAAGAAGTTCTACAAGCCCATGGAGATCGGGGAGCGGCTGCTGGTGGTACCCCAGTGGGAGGAGACCAAGGCCAGAGGGCGGATGAAGCTGGTGCTGAACCCGGGCCTCACCTTCGGTACCGGCAGCCACGCCACCACCCGTCTGTGCCTGCAATCGCTGGACAAGTGCATCCACGGCGGCGAAAGAGTGCTGGATCTGGGCTGCGGCAGCGGCATCCTGTCCATCGCGGCGCTGGTGCTGGGAGCCAAGGAGGCTTTTGCCTGCGACATCGACGAGAAGTGCGTGGACGTGGCCTACGAGAACGCCGCCCTCAATGGCATCGGCAAGGACCGCTACACCGTGCGCTGGGGCGACGTGCTGACGGACAAGGCATTGCAGGCGGAATTCGGCGGCGACTATGATATGGTGGTGGCCAACATTGTGGCGGACGTCATTATGGGGCTTTCCGGCAAGGTGCGGCCCTTCCTGAAGGAGGGTGGTCTGTTCCTGTGCTCCGGCATCATTGATGACCGCGCGGAAGAGGTTTCCGCCAAGCTGCGCGCCGAGGGCTGGACCATCGTGGAGCAGCACGACTCCGAGGGCTGGTACAGCTTCCTGTGCCGGTAAAAAATCGCATAAAAGGAGCCGGACTCATGAAGTCCGGCTCTTTTTTCGTCCTTATCGGTATTCCCGCGGTACGGCGCTGTCCACGTATTTGGGCCGCACCTCCAGACGCACCGTGTCCCCAACGGCACAGGGCACGTCCGTCACGTCCAGCATCAGCTGGGTGGCGCCCACCACGCCCCGCACAGGGCAGCGCCGGCCGTTGACCAGCCCCGTCAGACCGTTGCTGCGCAGCAGTGCCCGCCCGGTGCGGAGCAGCCGGTACACCCTGTCCCGCAGGCGCAGGGCGTTGGATTCCTCCGTTACCCCCACGCCGCTGGTATAGCCCGCCGGCAGCAGAGCCAGACGCGTGGGCCGCTTGGTGCGGTACGCGCCGGTGTAGCCCACCTTCCAGCCAGACGGCAAGTCCTTCAGTTCCATGACCTGCGTCTCCAGCCAGCCGATCTTCTCCAGCCCCAGTGGGTCCGGCACCGACAGCCGTCCCAGCAGCGCCGAGCCCAGACGCACCGCGTCCAGCTGCATCTCCGGATACCGCAGAAACGCGGAGGAGGCGCAGACGTGGCGCAGACCCGTCTCGATACCGGCCCGTTCCAGCAGGGCCGCTCCCTCCTGAAACTGCTGGTACTGCCGGCGGGTCAAGGCTTCGTCGGCGGTGTTGGCAAAGTGGGTGAACACCCCCTCCACCCGCATCGATGGCAGGCTTTTCAGCAGGGCGGCGGCCTCCGTCACGTCCTGCGGCAGGAAGCCGAAGCGGCCCATGCCGGTGTCCAGCTTCACGTGGACGCGGGCAGTGACGCCCTTTTCCACGGCCACGGCGGACACCGTCTCCGCCGCAGCGCAGGAGCCCACCGTCAGGATGGCGCCGCAGTCCAGCAGGACGGCCACATCCCGTGGTACTGCGGTGGAGGACAGCATCAGCACCTCCGCCGCGATCCCCGCCTGGCGCAGAGCCGCAGCCTCCTCCGCCGTGGACACAGCCAGCATATCCACGCCGTGCTCCGTCAGAAAGCGGGCGTAGTCCGTCAGGCCCAGCCCGTAGCCGTTCCCCTTCACCACGCCGATGATGCGGGCCGACGCAGCTCGCCGCAGCCTGTCCAGGTTCCGCGCCAGCGCCGCGGCGTCGATGACCAGTGTGCGCACAGTATTCCCCTCCCTCCGGTGATGTCTGTATTTCGATTATACCCTTTCTGCGGCGGTACGCAAGTGAGCCGCTGCCGATTTAAGGTGTTCGGCGGAAACATTTAATAAAATCGCAAGATTCGACAGTCTCCGCCTGCAAAAAGGGGCATATCGCGGATATGCCCCTTTTCGTTATTCGCTGTTGCCCGGCAGATACCCGGGCGCCACCAGAATGATCTTGTTGCCCACGTCGTAGTGGCTGTCGGCCTCCACGCGGCTGGACAGCAGGTTGCCGTCGCCATCGTAGATGTTGCGCCACGTCCGGACGTAGTAGCCGGTATGGCCATACTGGTCGATGACCTCCTCGCCCGGGGCCACGTCCGGCGACTCCTGATACACCGTCTGATAGTCCGTGACGCCCAGCACGGCGTTGGTCATCACCACGTAGTGGTCATCCACCTTGGTGCCCAGAATGGTACACGTCACCTCGTTGGTATTGTCGTTGTAGGACGTGACGATCTTGATAGGATAGTCGCGGCTGTTGCGGAAGGCGAAGTCCGGCCCGCCCCAGCTCACCGTGGCGTCGCAGCCCATGGGCATATAGCCCGGATTGAACATGTGGCAGTAGCGCAGCACGATATCCAGATCGCTGAGCAGTGCCGCGTAGTACAGCGTGGAGGACACCTGACAGATGCCGCCGCCGATGCCGGTGGTGGTGCGCCCGCCCTCGTAGACGCCGGCCTCCTGATAGCCGCGGGCCGCCGTGCGCTGGCCCACCGCGGAGTTATACCAGAACTCCTCACCGGGGTTATAGATCCTGCCGTTGATGGCCGCCGCCGCCAGCTTGATGTTCTGGTGACGGCCCCAGGGTCCCGCACACTTGGTGGTGTAGGTGCCCAGCACGTCGCGGAACATGCACTCCTCCAGCTCCTCGGTGGACACGGTGGGGAACTCCACCTCCGCATCGGCCAGGAATTCCGTACCCGCCGGTGCGGCGTCCAGCTGAGCCTGCACCGCCGTCACATCGAAGGAAAGGCCCACGCGGGACTCGGTGGGCTTCCCCGTCTCCTTGTCGCAGACGGCCTCCACCTTCTCTCCCGCCAGCTGGTCGTGTATCGCCTGCACGTCCACGGTCTGGGCCTTCTTCTCCTCATAGACGCAGGCCACCGGCGTCAGCTCCCCGCTTTGCAGCATGGCGGCAAGGTCGCTCTCCAGCTGCGGCGCGTCCAGCATGCGGCCGTCAGCAGGCTTGGTGATATACAGGCCCTCGCCCTTTTCCAGACGGTAGCCGCCGTCCACCACCGTGCAGTTCAGCGATGCCGCCAACTTCTCGCAGGCGGCATCCAGCGCCGACTGATCCACGTCCAGCGCCGGTACGGCGGAGGTCTGGACAAACCAGCTGCGGATCAGCTCATACCCGCCGCGGAGCCATGCCAGCGCCCCGCCGCCCCAGCTTTCGTACCGCCGGGACGCACCGGCGGCCACAGCCGCCGCCTGGGGCGTCACGGTGACGCCCAGCTCCTCCAGCGTGACGGCGCCGATGCTCTCACCGCTCTCCGTCAGGGTCACGGCGGTGTCATGGAGGACCCGCTCGCCCTGCTGCTCCCACAGCGCTTCGATCTGCTGGGCAGCCTGTCCCGACACGTCCACCCCCAGCACATCCGTGTGGGACAGCGCGGTGTCGTTATACAGGAACTGCACCACCGCACAGGCGGCTATGTAGGCCAGTGCCAGCACGCCCACGACGATGCCGACGATCAAGCCCGCCTTTCTGCCGCCGGAGACCGGCGGCTTCTCCGGTGCAATCTGTTCCAGCCGTGCGCCGTCGGCTGCTTCTGTCGTTTTCACAGAGGACACGATGTTTTCTTCCATAGATGTCCCCCTCCTTCCCTTTCGCCACAGGGGTACCCTGTGCCAGCCCATGATACCATACCCCTGTGGGAAATGGGTTACGAATCCGTAACAACCCCTGCGGGCCGGCGCTTGGGAATGTGGATGGTCAAGAGGATCTCCTCGTCCGTGTCGCAGCGGCCTACCTCCGCGCCTACGCCCGCCGACTGCATCAGCCGCACGCCCCGCTCCACACTGTTCAGGAACAGCCGCACGTCCTTGATGATGTACGTGGGACGCCGCCGCAGCGGCTCCGTCCGGTTCCGGGCGGCCAGGGCATCTATGTATTGCTCCGCCTGAGCCACGTTGAGACCCCGCTGTCCCATGTGCCGCGCCGCCGCCAGCTGCTGCTCCGGATCGGTGAGCCGCAGCAGCGCCCGGGCATGGCGCTCCGTCAGGCCGTACTGCCGCAGGCAGTCCGTCACCGGCGGCCCCAGCCGCAGCAGCCGCAGCTTGTTGGCGATGGCGGGCTGGGACTTGCCCAGCTTCTCCGCCGCCTGCTGCTGGGACAGGCCGTACCGCCCGATGAGGCGGGAGATGGCCGCCGCCTCCTCCAGATAGTCCAGATCCCGCCGCTGCAAATTCTCGATGAGGGCCAGCAGCGCCGCGTCTTCCTCCCCCACCGCCGCAATAAGACACGGCACCTCCCGCAGGCCCGCCATGCGGGCGGCCCGCAGCCGCCGCTCTCCCGCCACCAACTCGTAATAGCCGCCCTTGTCCCGCACCGTCAGCGGCTGTAAAATCCCGTAGGCGCGGATGCTGTCCGCCAGCTCCCGCAGCGCCGTCTCGTCAAAGCTGCGGCGGGGCTGCTGCGGATTGGGCCGCACGGCGCCAATGGCGATATAGCGGACGCGGCTGGACAGAAACTCCCCCTTCTGGTTTTTCCTCATGGTCTCCCCCTCCTTTCCCCCCATTTTACGGCGTATTTGCCGCGAAATCAGGCAGAAACCGTCGGGAAATCCGAAAAATCTGTCCCTGCGCGCAAAAAAAGACGCCCGCAGGCGTCTTTTTTACGTCCTGTTCATATCACTGCCGCTCCCGCTTCAGCCGCCGGATGTCCTCGCCGAAGAAGGGCAGGATCTCGTACTCCCCCTCCAGACGGGACAGCACGGACCGGCCGTAGCGGCTGCCGATCTCCTCCGGCGCCAGATTGGTGCTGATGATGGTGGAGCGCTTTTCCATCAGCCGCCCGTTGACGATCTGGTACAGGGCGCTCTGGACGAAGGAGGTAGTCATCTCTGTACCCAGATCGTCCAAAATCAGCAGGTCGCAGCGCATGCAGCGGTCCGCGTCCTCGCCGCCGTCCTCGTCCCGCCGGAATTTGGCGTCCTCGAACCGTGCGAACACGCTGGCCGCCGTGTCGTACACCACGGAGAAGCCGTTTTCGCTGACCACCCGCGCGATGCAGGCGGAGAGAAACGTCTTGCCCAGTCCCGTACCGCCGGACAGCAGCAGGCTGCCGCCGCCCTTGGCGAACTGGTAGGCGTAATCGCGGCAGACGTCGAAGTTCCGCTCCATATTGGCCCGGGGCGACACGCCGAAGGCCGGCTGCACCGCGCTGTCATACCAGTCGAAGCTGAACGTCTCGAAGCTGTCTTCCCCCAGGGGCAGCAGGCGGGACAGCTCCGCCAGCTGCTCGCGGGCGTAGTAGGCCCGCAGGCAGCCGCACACGCGGCCGTTGGCATAGCCGGTGTCGCCGCACAGGCGGCAGGCAGGCTTCTCCTCCAGATAGTCCGCAGGATAGCCCATGGCTGCCAGCAGCTGCGTCCGCTCCTGCTGTAAGGCAAGGTTCTCGTCCCGCAGCACCCGAATGGCGGGCAGCGGGTCCGTCCCCCGGGCCAGTGCGGAGGAGATGATACGGCTCATGGTGCCCCGCAGCTCCGTCTCGATCTCCGCCAGCCGCGGCTCACGGGCGTAGAGCGCCCGCCGCCGCTGATCCAGCTGGGCGGATCGGCGCTGCTTGTCCTCGTCGAAGCGGGTCAGCGCCCGCTGCATGATCCTGCCGTCGTATGCCATGTCGTCACCTCTTGATGTACCGGCGCATCCACGCGTTCTGCTCCGCGCCCCCCTGCTGGCCGCTCTGGCCGCCGCTCTGGGCCGGTGCGCTCTTGCGCTCCTCGCCCTTTTCCACCTGCTGCGGCGTGTGCCAGCCGTTTTCGTGCCAGCGGCGCAGGATGCCGTTGAGATAGCGCCAGTTCATATCCTTCTTATAAAACACCGTCCGCTCATAGGCCATGGCCACCGTCTCCGGCGAGAAGCCCATGTCCATCCAGTCTGTGATATAGCGGCTCTCCGCTTCCACCGGCGGGCGGTCCGGCAGCTGCATCGCCTTCATATACGCCCCCATCTTCTGGCGGCGGCGGCTCCACGTCCGCAGGTAGGCGGCGGCGCTGTCCTGATCGAACAGGCCCAGCTGGGCCCAGTGATAGCCCTCCTTCTCCACCTGCCGCATGGTGGGGCGGCGTCCTTCGCCCCACTGGGCTCTGGCCCTGTCCACACAGTGGCACAGCAGCAGATAGATCACGTCCGCCGGCAGGCCCAGATCGTCGTACAGCCCCGCCAGTATCTGCAAGTCTGCGGTGCGCAGCTTTTTGCCCAGCTGCTGCTCCGCCTGGGGGATCAGCAGGCGGAAGCCCTCGTTGTCCGTCAGCAGGGCGGTGATGTCCTCTGCGGAGTAAACGGGCTTTTCCGCCGCCGGTTCGGGGCCGGGCGTCTGGGGCCGCGGCAGGAGTCCCAGCTCCTGCAATACCCGCTCCGCTGCGTCCAGCCGCAGGCGGCTCATGGTGGGCAGCACCTTTTCCAGCTCCTCCGGCGTTACGCCGCGGCCGAACCGCTGCAGCGCCAGATACAGCAGGGCGGCATCGCCCTCCCCGCGGCGCAGCAGGCTCTCCACTGCGGCGGCGGGCAGCGTGATATTCTCTTGTCCGCCCCGCAGGATATAACCGCTCATGGCTCCGGCCTCCCTTTTCTCAGTGCCCCCTATTTTACATGAAAAGTCCGTCGGCGTAAAGCAGGGACGGTCACATTTTTACAAATTTCCGCTTTTCGTCAAAATAGGCTTTCCACAGCGGGAAATTGTGCTATAATGGATGCTGTATTGATATCTTTACCGATAGAGACAACATAATTTTTGCGAAGATACAGAGGAGGTTGACCTATGGCGAATCGGGTAACAATGACCATCTGCGGCACGGAGTACACGCTGGTGGCAGAGGAGGACGCGGCCTATATGGAGAAGGTAGGCGCCATGGTGGACGGCGAGATGCGCCAGCTGATGGACGGCGCTCACATGAGCCGCGACAACGCCGCCGTACTGGCCGCCGTGAACCTGGCGGATGAGCTGTGCAAGGCCCAGGAAAACGCCGACAATCTGCGCCGCCAGCTGAAAACCTATCTGGACGAGGCCAGCCGCGCCAAGAATGAGGCCGCCGAGCTGCGCCGCAAGCTGCAGTCCCAGCAGAACCGCAAGGGATGATGGAGCTCCTCTCCCCCGCCGGCGGCCTCGACTCCCTCATTGCCGCCGTCCAGACCGGCGCGGACGCGGTATATATGGGCTTCGGCGCCTTTAACGCGCGGCGCAGTGCCAAAAACTTCACCGATGAGGAATTCGCTTCGGCAGTGGCGTACTGCCATCTGCGAGGCGTACGGGTCTTTCTGACGCTGAACACCCTGCTGACGGACCGTGAGCTGGAGCAGGCGGCAGAGTCGCTGCGCAAAGCCAGTGATATGGGCGTGGACGCCGTACTGGTGCAGGACTGGGGTCTGCTGACCCTGGCCCGTGAGATCGTGCCGGACGTACCGCTCCACGCCAGCACCCAGATGAGCCTGTTCACCCTGGGCGGAGCCAACGAGGCCGCCGCGCTGGGACTGGAGCGGGTGGTGCTGGCCCGCGAGCTGGCCCGCGATGAGATACGCGAGATCTGCGCCGGCTGTCCCGCCGAGATCGAGGTTTTTGCCCACGGCGCACTGTGCATGTGCTACTCCGGTCAGTGCGAGATGAGTGCCGTGGTGGGCGAGCGCAGCGGCAACCGCGGCGCCTGCGCCCAGCCCTGCCGCCTGCCCTACGGGGTCAATGGGCCCTGCCGCGGCGGCCATCCCCTTAGCCTGAAGGACGCCAACCTGTCGGCGTATCTGGCGGAGATGGAGGCCATGGGCGTGGCCTGTCTCAAGCTGGAGGGTCGGATGAAGCGGCCGGAGTATGTGGCGGTGGTCACCGACATCTACCGGCGGCTTTTGGACGAAAAGCGGCAGCCCACGGCAGAAGAATCCCGCCGGCTGGAGCAGGCGTTTTCCCGCAGCGGATTCACCGACGGCTACTGGCTGGGCAAAAAGGGTCCCCAGATGTTCGGCACCCGTCCGGAGAACGCGCCGGAGCCGAAGGAGCTGTTTGCAAAGGCCCGTGAAATGTATGAAAACGGGCGGGAAAACAGAAAAATACCGGTAAATCTCCGTCTGTCAGTACGGCGAGGCGAACCTGTGCGGCTGAGCGGCGCCTGCGCCGTCCACGGCGGTGCGGCCTTCGCCGTGGACGGCGCTGTACCGGAGGAAGCCCGGAACCGCGCGGTAACAGCGGAGGAGCTGCGGCAGCGGCTGAGCAAGACCGGCGGCACCGTATTCACAGCAGACCGTATCGAAATCGAGTTGGATGAGGGACTGACGATACCCGCCAGCGCCGTCAACGGTCTGCGCCGGGAGCTGCTGGAGGAGCTGGCAAAGCGGCGGATGGACATCCCACCCCGCCGGAAGCTGCCTGCCCTTCCCCTGCCGGATGCGCCGGAGGGCGGGCAGGCTATGCGCTTCACCTGTTCCGTGCAGAAGGCAGAGCAGGTGACAGCGGCGCTGCTGTCAGAAAAGCCTGCGGCGGTGTATGTTCCTGTGGAAGAACTGGAGCGGCTGGGCCCCGAACTGGACTGGGGCGAGACAGAGCTGTGCGCCGTGCTGCCTCGCATTTTCCGGACAGCAGACGAGACGCCCCTGCGGCAGCTGCTGGAGCAGCACCCCGAGGCGTCGGCGGTGGCCATAGGCAATCTGGGCCATCTCCCCATCGCCCGGGGACTGAACCGGACGCTGCGGGGCGACTTCGGACTGAACATTTTCAACTCCCGCGCCCTGCTGTTCTGGCAGGGGCAGGAGTTGGCCAGCGCGACAGTCTCCTTCGAGCTAAGGTGGCAGCAGGTGCGGGATCTCCGGAAGTACCTGCCCTGCGAGGCCATCATTTACGGGCGGCTGCCGCTGATGGTGACGGAGAACTGCGTCACCAGATGCAGCGTGGGCTGCACCCACGGGGCAGGCAGCGTCCTCACCGACCGTACCGGCGCACGATTCCCTGTGCTCTGCGGCTACGGCTGCCGGTGCGAGATCCAGAACAGCAAGACGCTGTTCCTCGCCGACAAGCCGGAAATGCGGCGCTGCGGCCTGACCTATGGGCGGCTGCGGTTCACTACGGAGACACCGGAGCAGTGCGTGCAGGTGCTGCAGCGGTATCAGAACGGCGGCAACTGGACGCCGGAGGACCTGACCCGCGGCCTGTTTTACCGCGGCGTTGAGTAAACTCATAGTATAATTACGATAGTATATTACAGATAGTTTTCAATATTTGAGGAAAATTTGCCTATGGAACTGAAGATCAAAGCTCTGTCCCCCAAAATCGGGACGGACATCCCCCTGCCCCGCTTCGCCACGGCGGGCGCAGCGTGCATGGACCTGTACGCCTGCATCGACCAGCCGGTGACGCTGGCCGCCGGTGAGCGGCGGCTCATCCCTACCGGCATCGCCATTGCCCTGCCCTCGGCGGACTATGTGGCGCTGGTGTTCGCCCGCAGCGGGCTGGGCATCAAGCAGGGTGTGTGCCTGTCCAACGGCGTGGGCGTCATTGACAGCGACTACCGCGGCGAGATCGGGGTGGGTCTGGTGAATCTGGGCGGCGAAGCCTACACCGTCCAGCCCGCCGACCGCATCGCCCAGCTGATGGTGACGCCGGTGGTGCAGCCCACGGTGGTGCCGGCGGACACGCTGGACGAGACGGATCGCGGCACGGGTGGCTTCGGCTCCACGGGGCGGTGAGCGGTATGGCGAGGATCATACTGGCCTCCGGCTCCCCGCGGAGACAGGAGCTTTTGCAGCGGATCGGCATCCGTGACTTCACCGTCCGCGTGCCCCAGGTGGAGGAGTGGTATCCCGACGGATTGACGCCGGAGGAGATCGTGCGCTACATCTCCCGCGAGAAGTCTCAGGCTGTGGCGTCCACGGAGGATGAGATCGTCATTACCGCCGACACCATGGTGTTTCTGGACGACAAGAAGCTGGGTAAGCCCGCTGACGAGGCTCAGGCGCTGGCCATGCTGACGGCGCTGCAGGGGCGGCGCCACACGGTGTGTACCGGCGTCACGGTGCGGCAGGGGCAGCGGGCACTGACCCGCGCCCTGTCCACGGATGTCTATTTCCGCGCCGCATCGGAGGCGGAGCTGCGGGCCTACATCGCCGGCGGCGAACCCATGGACAAGGCGGGAGCCTACGGCGTGCAGGGCCAGGGCGCGCTGCTGGTAGAGCGCATCGACGGCGACTTTTTCAACGTGATGGGGCTGCCGGTGCTGCTGCTGAGCCGGATGCTGGCGGAGTTCGGCATCACCCTGCTGGGCTGAAAGGAAACGGTCAATGAAGCGATTTTTTACCAAAACAGGTATCTGGCTGCTGGGCGGCGCGGCGGTGATCGCCGTGGTACTGTGCATCATCTCGGCCATGGGCTCCGGCACCAGCTTTCTTCACAACGCATTGGGCGTTATCGCGTCCCCCTTCCGCGCAGCGGGGTCCGCGGTGGTAAACTGGGTGGGCGGCATCAGCGACCACTTTGCCAGCGTGGAGGAATTGCAGGCGGAGAACGAGGCCCTGCGGCAGGAGAATGCCCAGCTGCGGCAGGAGCTGCAGAGCGCTCAGCCCGCAGCGCAGGAGAACCAGCGGCTGCGGAAGCTTCTGGGCCTGCGGGAGCAGCGATCCGACCTGAAGTTTGAGGCGGCCCGCGTCACCCAGCGGGACGTGTCCAACTGGGCCAGCACACTGGTGCTGAACCGCGGCAGCCAGCACGGCGTGGCGGAAAACGACTGCGCCGTGGACTGCTACGGCAATCTGGTGGGTGTGGTGACGGAGGTGGGCCTGAACTGGTGCCGCCTGACCACCATCCTGGACACCGGCTCCCAGCTGGGCGCTATGGTGTTCCGCACGGAAGAGACGGCCATCGCCGCCGGAGATCTGGCGCTGATGAGCCAGGGCAAGCTGAAGCTCACCTATCTGCCGGACTCCTCCACCCTTATCACGGGGGATCTCATCGTCACCTCCGGTCTGGGCGGGTACTATCCCTACGGGCTGACCATTGGCTCCGTGGAGGATGTGCGCACAGACGACGGCGGGCTGGCCCGCTACGCGGTGCTGGAGCCCCGCTGCGACCCGGAGGGGCTGACGGATCTGTATATCATCACCGACTTCGACGTGGTGGAGTGACCGCGGGAAAGGAGACGCCATGACTCGGCGCGCCATCGTACAAAAATGGATACTCTACTGCCTGTGTGCGCTGGTGCTGCTGGCGGTGCAGGACCTGATCCTGGTACGCATCCGCATCGGCGGCGTCCACCCCTTCCTGCTGCCGGCGCTGGCGGTCATTCCCGTAACGCTGGAGCGCAGCGGGCAGTCGCTGCTGTACGCCCTGTTCTTCGGGCTGGCCTGCGATCTGCTGATGCCCACCGGCGTGTTCGTGTGCTTCTACTGCCTGGTCTTTCTGGCGGCGGCGGTCATCGCGCAGCTGCTGTCCGGTCAGGTCATCGTGGCGGGATTTTTCTGCTCGCTGGCAGCGAACGCCGTGGGCCTGCTGCTGTGCGGGCTTTTGCAGATCCTGCTGCGGACGTACCAGCAGAGCATCTCCACCGGTCCGGCGCTGATGCTGATGGGCAAGGAGCTGCTGCTGTCGCTGGCGGCCACGCCGCTGGCACATATCTCGTTTTACAAGGTGTTCCGCCTGACGCGGAGCGCATGACCAAAAGGAGTTTCCCATGATGCAGAACCCACATCCGGCCAAGCGGAGGGTCATCGCCCTGCTGGCGTTTTTCGGCGCGTTCCTGCTGCTGTTCGCGGCGGTGCTGTACGACGCCCAGATCCTCCACGGCGGCGAAAACCGCGCCAAATCCATCTCCAGTAATGCCGCCAGCGAGACGGTGACGGCCTCCCGCGGCATCATCACCGACCGCAACGGCAAGGTGCTGGTGTCTAATCGGCTGGCCTATACGCTGGTGTTCGACCGCAGCGGCTTTGACGATGATGCGGCACTGAACGCCGCCATCCTGCGGCTGGTGCAGCTGTGCGAGGAGACGGGGACCGGCTGGAACGACACCCTGCCCATTGGGCGGGTGGGCAACTTCCTGCGGTACTCCAACGCGCGGTCGGAGACCTTTGACAAGTTTATCGAAAAAAACGATCTGACCTCCGGCGCCAGCGGGCGGCAGCTCCTCTCGGAGCTGCGGGAGCTGTACCACGTGGACGAAAGCCTGTCGGAGCGGGAGGCGCGGCTCATCGTAGGCGTGCGGTATGAGCTGCACAGCCGCGACAGCTACACCTTCGCCGAGGATGTGTCCACGGAGGTGCTGAGTCTCATCACCGATGGACGGTACGAGGGTGTCACCATCCGCACCGCTTCAGCGCGCGTATACAACACTGCGCTGGCGGCCCACATTCTGGGCACTATCGGCCCCATCTGGCAGGAGGAGTGGAGCAGCAACGAGGACACCGGCTATGTGGGGTACGCCGACAAGGGGTACTCCATGAACGATCTGGTGGGTAAGGACGGCGTGGAGAAGGCATTTGAGTCCTACCTGCGGGGCACGGACGGGCGGCGGCTCATCACCACCGACGAGACCGGCAAGATCACCGGTGAGCTTTACACCCGTGAGCCGCAGCCGGGCGGCACGGTGGCGCTGACGCTGGATATCGATCTCCAGGCCGATGTGGAGGCGGCGCTGGCGGAGACCATCTCCGGCATGATCGACAAGGACAGCAACGAACGCGGCGGTGCGGCCGCCGTGGTGAGTGTGGGAACCGGCGAGGTGCTGGCGCTGGCCAGCTACCCCACCTACGACCTGTCCACGTTCAACGAGGACTACGATGAGCTGGTGAACGACCAGCGGCTGCCCATGTTCAACCGCGCTACCCAGGGCATTTATGCCCCAGGCTCCACATTCAAGATGGTGACGGCGGTGGCGGCACTGGAGAGCGGCATCATCACGCCGTCCTCCATCATCCAGGACCGCGGTATCTACACCTATTACAAGGATCCGCAGCCCATGTGCTGGATCTACAGCCAGACCGGCTCCACCCACGGACGCATCAATGTGTCTCAGGCCATCACCGACTCCTGCAACTACTTTTTCTATGAGGTGGGCCGGCTCACCGGTATCCGGACACTGGACAGCTACGCCTCTCAGTTCGGGCTGGGGCAGTCCACCGGCATTGAAATTGGCGACTCCAGCGGCGTGCTGGCCTCCCCCGAGTGGGCGGAAAGCCACGATCAGGAGTGGACTGACGGCCAGACCATTACCGCCGCCATCGGCCAGTCCTACAACCTGTTTACGCCGCTGCAGCTGGCCAACTACGTGGCCACGCTGGTGGGCGGCGGCGACCACTATCAGGCTCATCTGCTGAAGAACGTCAAGGCCTACGACAACTCGCGGCTGCTGTACATGTACGACGATAATCCGATAAATACAGTTGAAATGTCCGATACTACGCTGAGTGCTGTGACCAGGGGCATGCACGAGCTGACGGTGTCCGGCTCCGTGGCCTACGCCTTCGAAAACTGCGTGGTATCCGCCGGCGCAAAAACCGGTTCGGCTCAGGTGGGTACCGACATCGCCAACGGCGTGTTCGTGGCCTATGCGCCCTACGAAAAACCCGAGATCGCCGTGGCCATCGTCATCGAGAAGGGCGGCAGCGGCGCGGCGCTGGCCAACACGGCGGTGGAGATCATCAACTCCTGGTTCAGCCGCGCCCAGGACGGCACTGCCATAGGCGAAAATACCCTTTTAAAGTAAGTGTGAGGTCTTTCTATGTTTCCTGTTTTTGATCCGCGGGACGCCGCCTGCAAGTCCCCCTTCGGCGCGGTAGCCTGCGGCGCTGAGGTGTCCTTTACCCTGCGGGACGGTGACTACTACGCCTGTGAGCTGCTGGTACACCGCGAATTCGCGGGGGTGGACGAGGTATGCCCCCTCCCCCCTGCCGAGGGCGGCTTCTCCGGCATATACACCGCTCCGCAAGAGCCGGATCTGTGCTGGTACGCCTTTCGGTTCACCCGCGCGGACGGCAGCACCGTGTGCTACGGCCGCAGCGGCTGGTGCGGGCAGGACGCGCTGGCGCGGTGGCAGCTGACGGTGTATGAGGACACGCCCACCCCCGCATGGTTCGGACAAGGCGTGACATATCAGATCTTTCCGGACCGGTTCCGGCGCACCTCTGTGCCGGATGTCGGCGGTATGGTGGGCCGGCGGTGGGTCCACGACAACTGGAGCGACCAGCCTGTGTTCCTGCCGGATGAGCAGGGACAGATCACCAACCGCGATTTTTTCGGCGGATCACTGGCGGGCATCACGGAGAAGCTGGACTATCTTAAGAGCCTATCGGTGTCCACCCTCTATCTCAACCCCATATTTGAAGCGGACAGCAACCACCGCTACAACACGGCAGATTACCACGCCATTGATCCCTTGCTGGGCTCTGAGGAGGACTTCCGCACGTTGTGCCGCGAGGCTCACGCTCGAGGCATCCACATTATTCTGGACGGTGTGTTCAACCACACCGGCTCCAACAGCCGGTACTTCAACGCGGAGGGATTCTATCCCGAGCCGGGCGCGGCCCAGAGCACGGAATCTCCGTATTTCAACTGGTACAGCTTTCACCCGTGGCCCACGGACTACGATGCCTGGTGGGGCGTACACACCCTGCCGGCGGTGAACGAGGAGCAGCCGGACTACCGGCGGTTCATCATCTCGGGCAAAAATTCCGTGGTGCGGCACTGGCTCCGCGACGGGGCCGACGGCTGGCGGTTGGACGTGGCCGACGAGCTGCCGGATGACTTTATCGCCGCCATCCGCGACGCCATCCAAGCGGAGAAGCCCAACGGCTATCTGCTGGGTGAGGTGTGGGAGGACGGCAGCAACAAGATCGCCTACTCCCGACGCAGGCGCTATCTTCTGGGGCGGGAGACCCACGGGCTGATGAACTATCCCTTCCGGACGGCGCTGTTGGCGTGGCTGGGCGGCGGTGACGCCGCTGCCTTCCGCGACGACATGGAGACCATACGGGAAAACTATCCCCCCGCGGCGTTTTACGGGGCCATGAACTTTCTGGGGACCCACGACACGCCCCGTATCCTGACCCTGCTGGGTGTGGAACAGACGCCGGAGGACAAGGGACAGCGGGCGGCATACCGCCTCTCCCCCGCCGAGCTGGCGCGGGGACAGAAGAAGCTGCGTCTGGCGGCTATGCTCCTGTACAGCTTCCCAGGCTCCCCCACCCTGTACTATGGCGATGAGGCGGGAATGCAGGGGTTCGAGGACCCGCTGAACCGCGGCACCTATCCCTGGGGCGGTGAGGATGGATCGCTGCTGGCCTTCTTCCGGCGGCTGGGACAGCTGCGGGCGGAACGGATATCCATGCAGTGCGGCATCATCCGCTATCTCCACGCCCAGGGCGGCGGACTGGTGGTAGAGCGGCTCCACGGGACGGAGCGCACCGTGACGGCACTGAACGCCGGTGATACGCCGCTGGAGCTGACGCTGCCGTGGGACGGACGGCTGTGCATCGACGCCGTGACGGGTCAGCAGTTCCTATCGCAGAACGGCACGGTACACTTGACGCTGCCGCCGCTGGATGGCGTGATACTGGTGTGAGTAGATAAGCAGATACGGATGGAGGGTGTTTCACGTGAAACACCCTCCCCCTTTTTCTGAGGCGGCATGTTTCACGTGAAACATGCGTCAGGGCGCGCAGTTCGACGTTTCACGTGAAACAGTTTCTGTTTTTTGCAAATTCTCTATTGAATCCACAGGCGCACCTGTTATATAATACTCCCAAGGCGGCGCTGTCCGCTGCCTTTGCCGCGCCTCCACACGGGGCGAGACCGCTGTTTACGGCGGCGTCGGGCGGGATACTATATAGAAAGAGGAATTTGCTGTGTCCAAGATCATCGCCATCGTCAACCAAAAAGGCGGCGTGGGTAAGACCACCACCTGTGTCAATCTGGCCGCCGCTGTGAAGGCCAAGGGTAAGCGGGTGCTGCTGTGTGATTTCGACCCGCAGGCCAACGCCACCAGCGGCATGGGCGTGGACAAATCCGTGTCCAACGGTGTGTATGACGTGCTCATCAACGGCACGGAGACGGCAAAGGCCATCGTCTCCACTCCCTACGGTGATGTGCTGCCCAGCAGCAAGGCGCTGGCCGGTGCGGGTGTGGAAATGATCGAGATGGAGAACCGCCAGTTTCTGCTGAAGGCCGCGCTGCGGCAGGTGACGGAGCAGTACGACTTCATCTTTATCGACTGTCCCCCGTCGCTGGAGCTGCTGACACTGAATGCGCTGTGCGCCGCCAACAGCCTGCTGGTGCCGGTGCAGGGCGAGTATTACGCGCTGGAGGGGCTCAGCGACCTGATGAACACAGTGCGCATCGTGCGGCGCAGCATGAATCCGTCCCTGGACATAGAGGGTGTGCTGCTGACCATGTTCGACGGGCGCACCAACCTGTCCATTCAGGTGGCCCAGGAAGTCAAGCGATTCTTTGGCACCAAGGTATACAGCACCGTCATCCCCCGCAACGTCCGGCTCAGCGAGGCGCCCAGCCACGGACGGCCCATCACTGCTTACGACCGCAACTGCCGCGGAGCTGACGCCTACATCGCGCTGGCGGAGGAATTTTTGAAACGAAACGCCTGAAAGGAGACGCAGTATGGCAAACATTTCCAAGGGCCTCGGAAAGGGTCTCGGCGCTCTTATGGGCGACGATATGATGGCCCTTAGTGAGGAAAAGACCAGTCTGATGCTGCCCATCAGTCAGGTAGAGTCCTGCGCGGCCCAGCCGCGCAAGCTGTTTGACCCCGATGCACTGGCCGACCTGGCCGACTCCATCCGGCAGCACGGCATCATCCAGCCGCTGACGGTGCGGAAGCTCCAGTCCGGCTATTACCAGATCATTGCCGGCGAGCGCCGATGGCGCGCCGCACGCATGGCGGGACTGACTCAGGTGCCCGCCGTGGTCATTGAGGCCGACGACCGCAAGGCCATGGAGCTGGCCATGATCGAGAACCTGCAGCGTGAGGATTTGAACCCCATTGAAGAGGCCGAGGGGTACAAGGTGCTGATGGAGCAGTACAACATGACCCAGGAGGAAACGGCCAAACGTGTAGGCAAGTCCCGTCCCGCCGTGGCCAACGCCCTGCGGCTGCTGAACCTGTGCGAGCCGGTGCGGGCCATGGTGGAGGACGGCAGGCTGTCCGGCGGGCACGCCCGTGCGCTGCTCCCCCTCCCTGCCAAGCAGCAGGAAACGGCGGCGGCAGCCGTGCTGAAAAGTGAGCTGTCCGTGCGGCAGACGGAGCTGTTGGCTAAGAAGCTGATGGCGGAGACGCCGGAAAAGCCGGCCAAGGACCCCTTGTCCGTCAACTACGCCGAGGAGGCCGCCCGAGAGCTGGGCGAGCGGCTGGGCCGCGGCTGCCGCATCGTCAGCGGCCGCAAAAAGGGACGCATTGAGCTGGAGTACTACGGCACCGACGATCTCAACGATCTGCTGGACGCACTCCACGCCATCAAAAAGAAATAACTGAGCTGTTTCACGTGAAACAGCCGGAAATCGAGGTTCACAATGCTTGATATTAAATTTGTGCGGGAAAATCCCGAGGCGGTAAAGGAGAACATCCGCAAAAAGTTCCAGAACGCCAAGCTGCCTCTGGTAGATGAGGCCATCGCCCTGGACGCCGAGCGCCGCCAGGCCATCGCCGATGGCGAGGCGCTGAAGGCGGAGCGCAACAAGCTGTCCAAGGCCAACGGTCCCCTGTTCGGACGGCTGAAAAAGTGTACCGATGAGGTGGAAAAGGCCGCCATCCAAGCGGAGATCGATGCCAACAACGCCGCCGTCAAGGCGGACGCGGAGCGTATGGCCCAGCTGGAGGCCAAGAAGGAGCACGCCGAGTCCGCGCTGAACAAGATCATGCTGGTCATTCCCCAGATGATCGATCCCTCCGTGCCCATCGGGCCGGACGATAGCTGCAACGTGGAGGTGCATCGGTTCGGCGAGCCAAAGACGCCGGACTTTGAGGTGCCCTACCACACCGACATCATGGAGCGCTTTGACGGCATCGACATGGACGCCGCGGCCCGCGTGTCCGGCAGCGGCTTCTACTACCTGCTGGGCGATGTCGCGCGGCTGCACGAAGCAGTGCTGGCTTACGCCCGCGACTTCATGATCGGCAAGGGCTTTACCTACTGCATCCCGCCGTTTATGATCCACGGCAACGTGGTGGAGGGCGTCATGAGCCAGACGGACATGGACGCCATGATGTATAAGATCGAGGGTGAGGACCTGTATCTCATCGGCACCAGCGAGCACTCCATGATCGGCAAGTTCATTGACCAGATCCTGCCGGAGGACAAGCTGCCCCAGACGCTGACCTCCTACTCCCCCTGCTTCCGCAAGGAGAAGGGCGCCCATGGCATCGAGGAGCGCGGCGTCTACCGCATCCATCAGTTCGAAAAGCAGGAGATGATCGTGGTCTGCAAGCCTGAGGACTCCAAGAAGTGGTACGAGCAGATGTGGCAGTACAGTGTGGAGCTGTTCCGGTCCCTGGACATCCCCGTGCGGCAGTTGGAGTGCTGCTCCGGCGATCTGGCAGACCTGAAGTGCAAGTCCTGCGACATCGAGGCCTGGTCCCCCCGCCAGCAGAAGTATTTCGAGGTTTGTTCCTGCTCCAATCTGGGCGATGCGCAGGCCCGCCGCCTGAAGATCCGCTACAAGGACGCTGACGGCAAGATGCAGCTGTGCCATACGCTGAACAACACCGTGGTGGCTCCTCCCCGCATGCTCATCGCACTGCTGGAGAACAACCTGCAGGCGGACGGCTCCGTGCTGGTTCCCGAGGTGCTGCGGCCCTACATGGGCGGCAAGGATCGTCTGGTGCCCCGCCACTGAACGATTTTCGATAACAACTCGGAATATTTATCCCGCATTATACAACCCGTATAGGAGAGTTGACCTGTGAAGAAGTTTTTCAACGAATTTAAGACCTTCGCCATGCGCGGCAACGTAATAGATATGGCCATCGGCGTTGTCATCGGCGCCGCCTTCGGCAAGATCACCACGTCCATCGTCAACGATATCATTATGCCCCTCATCGGGCTGCTCACCGGCGGCATCGATCTGGCAAAGTGGAACATCCTGCTCAACAGCGCCGCCGTGGAGGCGGGCGCCGACCCCGTCACGCTGGGCATTGGCAATCTGCTTGCCGTTATCCTGGACTTCATCATCGTGGCGTTTGCCATGTTCCTGCTGGTGAAGGGCATGAATAAGCTGGCCAGCCTGAAGAAGAAAGAGGAGGAGTCCGCCCCCGAGGAGGAGCCCAAGCCCACCTCCGAGGATCTGCTCACCGAGATCCGCGACCTGCTGAAAGAGCAGCAGAAATGAGAGAGTCCCTGACACGGGGACTGACCCAGCTGGGACTGTCCCCCGATGCCGTACCCCAGCTGGAGGCCTACGCGGCAGCGCTGCTGGAAAAGAACAGGGTGATGAACCTGACGGCCATCACTGCGCCGCAGGATGTGGCCACACTGCACCTGCTGGACTGCGCGGCGCTGCTGACTATGGCGGACCTGCGGGGCAAGCGGGTCATTGACGTGGGCACCGGCGCCGGCTTCCCCGGCATGGTGCTGCGCATCCTGGAGCCGGACTTTGATCTGACGCTGCTGGACAGTCTGGGCAAGCGCATCGACTTTCTGAAGGAGGTGTGCAGCCAGCTGGGACTGGCACGGGTGGATTGCGTCCACGCCCGAGCCGAGGAGTACGCCGCCGGACACCGGCAGCAGTACGACATCGCCGCGTCCCGGGCCGTGGCCAACCTCAACGTATTGTGCGAGCTGGCGCTGCCGCTGGTAAAGGTAGGCGGCCAATTCCTGGCCATGAAGTCCGTGTCCTCCGATGATGAGATCGCCGGAGCGCGGGGCGCCATCGGACAGCTGGGCGGCCGCATCGCGGACATCCGCGACTACACTGTACCGGAGACGGAGGTACGCCACCGGCTGGTCATCGTTGAGAAGGTCAAGGACACCCCCGCAATCTATCCGCGGAGCTTTGCCCGCATCAAGAAAGCGCCGCTGAAATAGCGGCAGCACTCAGAAGGGAGGGTCACATGGGAAAGATCATCGCCGTTGTCTCCGGCAAGGGAGGCACCGGTAAGACATCCTTCACCGCCAATACCGGTCTGGCGCTGGCATCGCTGGACCAGCACGTGTTGTGCATGGACTGCGACATCACGCTGCGGAACCTGGATCTGGCGCTGGGGCTCAGCGATCGGGCGCTGATGGATTTCTCCGACGTACTGGCGGAACGCTGCACGCTGGAGCAGGCCGTGGTGACCCATGAGAAATACCGGTCGCTGGACCTGCTGGCCGCACCCATGGCTGACAGGCCGCTGGCCCTGACGGTACGGCAGCTGGCAGCTCTGGCCCGCGAGATACGGGAGAAGTACGACTGGTGCCTGATGGATGCCCCCGCCGGACTGGGCCAGGGGTTCAAGATGGCGGCCTGCATGGCCGATCAGGTCATCGTCGTCACCACCACCGATATCTCCGCCATGCGGGACGCCCAGCGCACCGCCATGGAGCTGTCCGCCTTCCCCGCCAACGCGGTGCATCTGGTGGTGGGCCGCGTGTCCCGTAAGACGCTCCGGGCCCTGCACACCACCATCGACGACGCCATCGACACCGCCGGTCTGCCCCTGCTGGGGGTAATCCCGGAGGACGAGGACGTCCCCTACTGCCTGAATCGCGGTCTGGTCCTGCGGGATCGGAATTTCTACGCCGCCCGCGCCTATGAAAACATCGCCAAACGCATCATGGGCCGAAAAATGCCCCTGATGAAGATATAACAGAGAAAGGAGCGCCCCTCTATGAATATTGCTTTGATGGCGCATGACAACAAAAAAGAGCTGATGGTGCAGTTCTGCACGGCTTACTGCGGTATCCTGGCCAAGCACACCCTGTGCGCCACCGCCAGCACCGGCCAGCAGATCGCAGATGCCACCGGCCTGACCATCCATCGGTTCCTGTCCTTCACCCACGGCGGCGGCCAGCAGATCGCGGCCCGCATCGCCTACAACGAGATCGACATGGTCCTGTGCTTTGACGACCCCAACCAGAAGACAACAGATGAGGACGTGACCTATATCTCTCACCTGTGCGACCAGAACAATATCCCCTTTGCCAGCAATCTGGCTACTGCGGAGATGCTGGTGCTGGGCCTGAATCAGGGTTATCTGGACTGGCGCGACATCGTGAATCCCAAGAGCAAGCCCTTTACCGCCTGAACCGCCTTGACAACCGGCAAAAAATCGCCTATTATAAAGAGTGACCGCGTTGACTTTGCAGGAGTAACCCGCGCAACGCCGCCAGCAGAGAGGTGCGCCGCCGGCTGAAAGCGCACCGCGGCAGGACGGGCCAAGACAGCAGACGAGCGGGGATGGAAACATCCACGGCACGCTCCCCGTAACAGGAGCAGAAAGGGCCGCACGGCGGCTGAAATTGGGTGGCACCACGAAGTGTTTGAACGCTCTCGTCCCAACGCAGGGGACGGGAGCGTTTTTTCACGCCGCCCGTGAAAAAAAGGAGGCGTCTATGCAGACTGTCATACGCTTTATCCACGAACACTACTACGACATCTTCATCCCGGTGACGGCGCTGGCTCTGCTGCGGCTGGCCATGTGCTTCGCCCAGCTGAAGCGCACCGCCGCTATCCGCCGGAAGAAGGGCGTCTACCATAGCGTGCGGGATGCCTACGCCGAGATCGGCGCATGGCTGGGCATGCTGCCCTTCCTGGCGCTGGCGCTGGCCGTACCGGCGTTCTGGCCGGTATGGGCTGCGCTCATCGTGGCCGGCGGCATCGTGGTGGGCAAGTTAGGCCGGAAAAAGGGTCTGGAGACAGACGACATCTACCGCGAGGTGGCCCGGGAGCTGAAGCACGAGGCGGAGGCCGAAGCCGCGCGGGAGGCGGCGTCCCACACGCTGGACAGCGGTGCGGACGCCATCGGCGACGGCGCAGAGACACATTACGAAACGGAAAACACCGAAGATAAAGGAGATCATGACAATGGCTAAAATGACACCCCGCACCCTGTCGGGCTTCATGGAGCTGCTGCCCCAGCCGCAGCAGCAGATGGAACGGATGATGGATATCCTCCGCCGGACGTACAGCCTGTACGGCTTTACGCCGCTGGACACGCCGGTGATCGAGGCCAGCGAGGTACTGCTGGCCAAGGGCGGCGGCGAGACGGAAAAACAGATCTACCGCTTCCAGAAGGGCGACGCCGACCTTGCGCTGCGCTTTGATCTGACGGTGCCGCTGGCCAAGTACGTGGCCCTGCACTACAACGACCTGTCCTTCCCCTTCCGCCGCTATCAGATCGGCAAGGTATACCGCGGCGAGCGGGCTCAGCGCGGCCGGTTCCGCGAGTTCTATCAGGCGGACATCGACGTCATCGGCGACGGCAAGCTGGACATCACCAATGAGGCGGAAATTCCCGCCATCATCTACCAGACGTTCACCTCCTTGGGACTGAAGCGATTCCAGATCCGTGTAAACAACCGCAAAATTCTCAATGGCTTCTACGCCATGCTGGGTCTGACGGAGCAGTCCGGCGACATCATGCGCACCGTGGACAAGCTGGACAAGATCGGCGCCGAGAAGGTCCGGACCCTGCTGATGGACGAGTGCGGCGTGGATGCGGAGAAGGCGGATGAAATTCTGGCCTTCATCGCCATCAGCGGCGGCAACGATCAGGTGCTCTCCGCACTGGAGGGCTACCGCGGCCGGAACGAGGTGTTCGACGAGGGTCTTGACCAGCTGAACACCGTGGTAAAATACCTGTCCGCCTTCGGCGTTCCGGCGGAGAACTTCGCCGTGGACCTCACCATCGCCCGGGGCCTGGACTACTACACCGGCACGGTGTACGAGACCACGCTGCTGGATCACCCTGAGATCGGCTCCGTCTGCTCCGGCGGACGGTACGACAACCTGGCGGAGTACTACACCGACAAACAGCTGCCCGGCGTGGGCATCTCCATCGGTCTGACCCGCCTGTTCTACGTGCTGGGTGAGCAGGGTATGCTGAACCCCGCGCTGCCCACCGCCCCTGCCGACGTGCTGATCCTGCCCATGACCGCCGATCTGGCCCCCGCTGTGACGCTGGCCACCCGCCTGCGCGCTGCCGGTGTCCGCACCCAGCTCTACACCGAGCAGAAGAAGTTCAAGGCCAAAATGAACTATGCCGATAAGATCGGCGTGCCCTATGTGCTGTTCCTGGGCGACGACGAGATCGCCGGAAACGTGGTGGGCTGCAAGGATATGGCCTCCGGCGAACAGACCACCCTGCCCTTCGACGAGACGCTGGCCATCATCCAGAAGGGTCTCGCCCAGCGCAGTGAAGGCACGGTCATCGTGGAATAAGCCGGCCAATCCCGAAAACAAATCGTAATATCTATCTTGTTTTATACAAATCATTATCAAAATAGGAGGACAAAACAATGATGCAGATGCGCACACATACCTGCAACGAGCTGCGGCTGGAGCACGTGGGCCAGTCCGTGAAGCTGGTGGGCTGGATGGAGAACGTCCGCGCCGTGGGCCAGAATTTCGCCTTCGTGGTGCTCCGCGACTTCTACGGCACCACCCAGATCGTGGTGGAGACCGAGGACATGATGGCCATCATTCGCGACCTGAACAAGGAGTCCACCATCAGCGTGGAGGGCGTCGTCCGCGAGCGCGCCAGCAAGAACCCCAAGCAGGCCACCGGTGATATTGAGGTGGTTCCCAGCAAGATCGAGGTGCTGGGCCGCTGCCGCTACAACTCCCTGCCCTTTGAGATCAACCGCAGCCGCGAGGCCGACGAGCAGCAGCGTCTGAAGTACCGCTATCTGGACCTGCGGAACCCCGCGGTGAAGCAGAACATCATCCTGCGCTGCCAGGTGGTGGCCGCCCTGCGCGCTGCCATGACCGAGCACGGCTTCCTGGAGATCACCACCCCCATCCTGACGGCCTCCTCCCCCGAGGGTGCCCGTGACTATCTGGTGCCCGCCCGTAAGCACCCCGGCAAGTTCTATGCCCTGCCCCAGGCGCCCCAGCAGTTCAAGCAGCTGCTGATGACCTCCGGCTTTGACCGCTACTTCCAGATCGCCCCCTGCTTCCGGGACGAGGACGCCCGCGGCGACCGCTCCCCCGGAGAGTTCTATCAGCTGGATATGGAGATGGCCTTCGCCACTCAGGACGACGTATTCGCCGTGCTGGAGGATGTGCTGCCCCCCATCTTCGCCAAATACGGCACCTACAACGTGGCCTCCGCCGCGCCGTTCCGCCGTATCGCCTACAACGACGCCATGGAGACCTACGGCTCCGACAAGCCCGACCTGCGTATCGACCTGACCCTCACCGACATCTCCGATGAGGTGAAGGGCTGCGGCTTTGAGCAGATCGACGGCAAGGTGGTCAAAGCCATCGCCGTCAGTGACTGCACCCTGACCCGCAAGGCCATCGACCAGCTCTGCACCGACGTGGAGGTGCAGTCCGGCAGCAAGCCCTACTGGTTCAAGGTGGATGAGAACGGTCAGCTGGCCGGCGGCATCGCCAAGTTCATGAACGGCTGCCATGAGGCGCTCACCGCCAAGCTGGGTCTGAAGCCCAATATGCTGGTGGGCGTGGCTGCCGGCGACAAGGGCGCGGCCATCAAGACCGCCGGCGTCCTGCGCGGCAAGCTGGGCGCCGCCTGCGAGGGCCACATGGACAAGGAGCGCTACGAGTTCTGCTGGATCGTGGACTTCCCCATGTACGAGATCGGCGACGAGTCCGGCGAGCTGGAGTTCTGCCACAACCCGTTCTCCATGCCCAGCGGTGGGCTGGAGGTGCTGCTGAAGGCGGAGCGGGGCGAGATCGATCCCCTGACCATCACCGCCGACCAGTACGATCTGGTGTGCAACGGCGTGGAGCTCAGCTCCGGCGCGGTGCGTAACCACGATCCCGAGATCATGATCAAGGCCTTCGAGCTGGTGCGTCTGGGCGAGGAGGACGTGAAGAAGAAGTTCCCCGCCATGTACAACGCCTTCTGCTACGGTGCGCCTCCCCATGCCGGTATCGCCCCGGGCGTGGACCGCATGGTCATGCTGCTGGCGGGTGAAAGCTCCATCCGTGAGATCATCCCCTTCCCCATGAACAAGAACGCCCAGGATGTCATGATGGGCGCCCCCTCCGTGGTGGAGCAGAAGCAGCTGGATGAGCTGCACATCGCCATCGTGGGCGATGTGGAGAAGGACGACTGATGGCCACCCGCAAGCTCTACTATGAAAACGCCTTCGCGCAGGACTTCACCGCCGTGGTGGAGTCCTGTGAGGCGGTGAAGGGCGGCTTTGCCGTCGCACTCGACCGTACCGCCTTCTATCCCGAGGGCGGCGGTCAGCCCGCCGACCACGGCACGCTGGGCGAGTCCCGCGTGCTGGATGTACACGAGAAGGACGGTGTCGTCACCCACCTGTGCGACCGGGCGCTGTCCGTAGGCGCGGAGGTCGGCGGCCACATCGACTGGGCGCGGCGCTTCGACCATATGCAGCAGCACTCCGGCGAGCATATCATCTCCGGCCTGCTGTGCAGCACGTTCCACTGCGACAACGTGGGCTTCCACATGGGCGCGGACGTGGTCACTATCGACTATAACGCCCCCATTACCTGGGAGCAGGCGCTGGAGGTGGAGCGGCGCGCCAACGCCTACATCTGGGCCGACCACCCCATCCGCATCTGGTATCCCTCGCCGGAGGAGCTGGCCGCCCTGCCCTACCGCAGCAAAAAGGCGCTGGAGGGTCCCGTGCGCATCACAGAGTTCCCCTGCGCGGACATGTGCGCCTGCTGCGGCACCCACGTAGCCCGCAGCGGTCAGGTGGGGCTGGTGAAGCTATTGAGCTGTCAGAAATTCCGGGACGGCGTGCGGCTGGAGCTGCTGTGCGGACGGCGTGCGCTGGACTATCTTTCCGCCAGCTGGGAGCAGGCCCGCCAGATCGGGCAGGCCCTGTCCGTCAAGCCCCAGAGCGCCGCAGCCGCCGTAGGCCGTATGCAGGAGGAGCTGCTGGCTCTGAAGGAAAAGGCTGCCCGTCTGGAGGAGGCCGACTTCGCCCACACGGCAGAGCGATACCGTGATGCCGGAAACGTCCTGCACATCACGGGAAAGCTGGACGGCGACGGCGCCCGCCGCCTGTGCGACGCCATTGCCAGGGCCGCAGGCGGACGCTGCGCCGTGTTCGCCGGCAGCGACGGCGCCTACCAGTACGCCGTCATTGAGAGCGGCGGCGACCTGCGCCCCCTCGTCAAGGACATGAACGCCGCCCTCCATGGCCGCGGCGGCGGACGGGATGGCTTCGCCCAGGGAAGCGCCGCCTGCACGGCGGAGGATATCCGCAGCTTCTTCCAAAACCGGTAAATACTTCGCATCACGAAAAGTTTTTTCGCATTTTTGCCAAAATCTGTGTCCCGAAAGTGCGCATTTCCCGCACTTTCGGGGCTTTCCTTTTGGTGCGGAACATGCTACAATAATAGGCTGAGAGTATATGAGCCAAAAGGAGCCGCTATGCAGAATGAAAACAAGCTGGGCGTTATGCCCATTTCCAAGCTGATCTGGAACATGTCCCTGCCCATCATCGCGTCCATGCTGGTGCAGGCGCTTTATAACATCGTGGACAGCGTATTCGTCAGCCGCGTCAGCGAACAGGCGCTGACTGCCGTATCCCTGGCCTTCCCCGCCCAGAACCTGATGATCGGTCTTGCCACCGGTACCGCCGTGGGCGTCAACGCCCTGATGGGCCGGGCTCTGGGCGCACAGATGCGGGAACGGGCCGACCGCGTGGCCAACAACGGCGTCTTCCTGGCCGTGGTGGGCTTCCTCATCTCCGCCGTGCTGGGCCTGACCTGCGCGGATCTGTTCTTCCGCTCCCAGACCCAGGTGGAGAACATCATCCAGATGGGCAGCGAGTACCTGCGCATCGTCACCATCGGCTCGCTGGGCATGTTCTGCCAGATCATGTACGAGCGGCTGCTTCAGGGCACGGGCCGCTCCCTGCTGAGTATGTACACCCAGGGTCTGGGCGCTATCGTCAACATCGTGCTGGACCCCGTGTTCATCTTCGTGCTGGACATGGGCGTGGCAGGCGCCGCCGTGGCTACCATCATCGGTCAGTTCTGCGGCTGTGCGCTGGCCATATACTTCAACCATAAGAAGAACACCGACATCACCCTGTCCATCAAGGGCTTCCGCCCCGACTGGTCCCTGATCGGCGAGATCTACGCCATCGGCCTGCCCAGCGTCATCATGGTGGGCATCGGCTCGGTGATGACCTTCCTGATGAACAAGATCCTCATCACCTACCACTCCGCCCATGAGACGGCGGCCACCGCCTTCGGCGTGTACTTTAAGCTGAACTCCTTCATCTTCATGCCGGTCTTTGGCATGAACAACGGCATCATCCCTATCGTGGCGTATAACTACGGCGCCCAGAACCGGCGCCGCATGATGGAGACCATCAAGCGCGGCACACTGTACGCCTCCTGCATCATGGTGGCGGGCACCATTCTGTTTCAGGCCATCCCCGGCCCTCTGCTGAGCATCTTCGACGCCACCGACACCATGATGGCCGTGGGCATCCCCGCCCTGCGCATCATCTCCCTGAGCTTCTGCATGGCCGGTGCGTGCATCGCGCTGGGCAGCTCGTTCCAGGCACTGGGCAAGTCACTGTACTCCATGGTCACGTCCATAGTGCGGCAGCTGGTGTTTCTGGTGCCCATCGCCTACGTGCTGGCCCGCTACGGCACGTCCGTGGGCAACGACGATCTGGTGTGGTGGTGCTACCCCATCGCCGAGATCGCATCCCTGCTGCTGACACTGTGCTTCTTCCGGCACGTGTACAAGACCATGATCGCCCAGATCCCCGAGGGGCGGGCGTAACAAAAAAGAGACGGACGCTGCCGCGTCCGTCTCTTTTTTTGCCGGTCTATCCTCTATCGCTGGTCCGAGAGGCCCGCGGCGGGACGAGAGGATTTCCTCGTTTGTGTATAAGGGGCATTTCCCCTTTGTAGGGGCGGAGTTCTACCCGCCCGCACTTTTTACTGCACTGTCCGGCCGCACACCCGTAGGGGCCGGCGTCCCCGACGGCCCGCTTTATTTGTAAAAGGTACACTGTTGCGGTGCCCAAAATTTCTGCGCTTCCTGACGGCGGACGCTTGAAATTTTGACCGCTGCCACTCGCTCACCCCCCTGCATCCGCCACTGGCGGCGCTCGGATCGCTCCTCCGGCGGGGAGAGTTCCGCGCCCCCGAGCGCGGGTCGCTTTTGGCCGCAGCCCCAAAAGTGACCAAAACCGCTGCTTGAAACCGCAGGTTTCAAGACTTCCTGCGCGCCTGACCGCGTTGGAAAAACGTGACCGCGTACCACGCGAAGTCCCAAATTGCTGCAAATCGTCGTACAACGAATCACTTGCAGTCCTCATATCGCTGCCGCTCCCACGTCCCGCACGGCGGCACTTTGCTCTACCAACGTAAAATGGCGGCCCATTAGGCCGCACCTACACTTGCCGCTGACGGCGGCAAGTGCGCGATTTGATAATCGCCTAAATCGGTAGTCCCGCCAATATCCCCCGCCCACCATGTCAGCGGCAGCGAGGGTAGGCTCGCGGTCGATTCCCTGCGGAACCTTTTCCCACCACATCGAAATTGGCCTGAAGGAATTCCAAAGACCATGGGTCTTTGGCGGCGTTCTTTCCCCCATTTCTTCCGCTGCTGGAAGAAATGGGGCCGCCGGAGGCATGTAACAAAAAAGAGACGGACGCGGCCGCGTCCGTCTCTTTTTTACACGCTCGTTTAGTACGCCAGCTTCTCCGCCAGATACGCCTTCAGCTCGCTGATGGGCACACGCACCCTGCGCCCCGCGCAACGACGTTGGGCGGGGGCCCCGATCTGACTTCCTGTTGGGGCGAAATGAATTCGCCCCAACGTAAGATTTTGGCTGCGCCAAAATGCTTACACGCCGCTTCCGCGGCGGAGGGAGCAGGCGCGCCGTCTACCCTGCCCTGCCGTTCAGTACGCCAGCTTCTCCGCCAGATACGCCTTCAGCTCGCTGATGGGCACGCGCACCTGCTCCATGGTGTCGCGCTCGCGGACGGTGACACAGTTGTCGCCAGCCTTCTCCGCATCGCCCACGGTGTCGAAGTCCACCGTGATGCAGTACGGAGTACCCACCTCGTCCTCGCGGCGATAGCGCTTGCCGATGGAACCAGTCTCATCGAAGTCGATCATCCACTCCTTCGCCAGCTCGGCGTAGACCTCGCGGGCCTTGTCGCTGAGCTTCTTGCTCAGAGGCAGCACCGCCGCCTTGTAGGGTGCCAGCGCCGGGTGCAGGTGCAGCACCACGCGGACATCGTTCTTCTCCGCGTCCACGACCTCCTCGTCATAGGCGTCCACCAGCACGGCCAGCACACTGCGCTCCACGCCAAGGGACGGCTCCACCACGTAGGGGATGTAGCGCTCGTTGGTCTCGGGGTCGAAGTAGGTCAGATCCTTGCCAGACACGTTCTGGTGCTGGGTCAGGTCGTAGTCGGTGCGGTCCGCCACGCCCCACAGCTCGCCCCAGCCGAAGGGGAACAGGAACTCGAAGTCCGTGGTTGCCTTGGAGTAGAAGCACAGCTCCTCGGGGTCGTGGTCACGCAGCCGCAGGTTCTCGTCCTTCAGGCCGATGCCCAGCAGCCAGTTGTGGCAGAAGGTACGCCAGTAGTTGAACCACTCCAGATCGGTGCCGGGCTTGCAGAAGAACTCCAGTTCCATCTGCTCGAACTCGCGGACGCGGAAGATGAAGTTGCCCGGGGTGATCTCGTTGCGGAAGGACTTGCCGATCTGGCACACGCCGAAGGGCAGCTTGCGGCGGGTGGTGCGCTGGGTATTGACGAAGTTGGTGAAGATGCCCTGCGCCGTCTCAGGCCGCAGGTACACGGTGTTCTTGGCATCCTCGGTGACGCCCTGGAACGTCTTGAACATCAGGTTGAACTGCCGGATGTCGGTGAAGTTGTGCTTACCGCAGGTGGGGCAGGGGATGTTGTTGTCCTCGATGAAGTCCTTCATCTCCTGCTGGGAGAAGGCATCGATGGGCTTGGGCAGCTCCACGCTGTTCTGGCCGCACCAGTCCTCGATGAGCTTGTCGGCGCGGAAGCGCTCCTTGCACTCCTTGCAGTCCATCAGAGGATCGGAGAAGCCTGCCAGATGACCGCTGGCCACCCACGTCTGGGGGTTCATGAGGATGGCGGCGTCCTGCCCCACGTTGTAGGGGTTTTCCTGCACGAACTTCTTCCACCAGGCCTTCTTGATGTTGTTCTTCAGCTCCACGCCCAGGGGGCCGTAGTCCCATGTGTTGGCCAGGCCGCCGTAGATCTCGGAGCCTGCAAAGATGATGCCGCGGTTTTTGCACAGCGCCACGATCTTATCCATGGTCTTTTCGGTGTTTTTCATGTGATCGTCTCCTTTATGTGAATATTTTTGGTCTCTATGGTCAAGCCGCCTCCGGCGGCGTTACCTGCACAGTCACGACTCCCGCATTCCAATCCGTCTGGTCTGTGGTCACACCGTACCACCACATGGTACCGCCGTCCGGCAGGTGGTACAGAATGGCATAGGCCTCCCCCTGGTGCAGGGCCATGGGATAGTTGCTCTCCGGCAGCTGATCTCCCGTGGTCTGCCACGCGGAAAAGGCGTCGTATCCGCCCTCCACGCGCCAGAACTCGCGGCTGGCGTAGTCGCTCCAGTCAGAGATGTCCTGCTCCCCGAAGTAGGCGGCTTCGTATGCTTCACCGGCGATGGTCAGCGTGTCCGTGCGGAGCGGCTCCAGCTCCGGCTTTTCCTCCCGCGCCAGATTGGCACAGGTCACCGTCACCTTGCTGCCGTAGTGCGCCGCGATCTGAGCCGCCATGGAGGGCACGGTGCCGGTCTGGTGATCCATTCCGTTGGGGTCAGCGTGGGCGCTGCCGCAGAAGGCTACCACGCTGACGCCGTCCAGCGCGTCAAAGGCGTCACAGAAGTTGGCCGCCATGATATGCTCCCGCTGCACATCGGCCGCATCGTCTGCGCCGCGCCGATAGTACATGGCGCCCTGCTTGATGCTCCGATCCACCTGACGGTACACGTCGGTGTCGGCCTTTCCCTCGTCCTCCAGAAGCCGGAGCGCTTTTTCGCCGGAGGCGGCGTACTGATGCTCTATGTCAAAGCCGTGGAACACCGTGTCCGGACACGTCTCCTTGACCTGATGGTAAAAATCCGCCACCACCTCCGCGTGGAACAGCGTTCCCTCGCAGGCGCCATACACCATGTCCCAGTAGGCGTCATCCTCTGCCGCCATCCAGCGGTTCAGCAGCAGCGTGGAGCCGGCGCCCATCTCTATGAACAGGTGGCGCATTCCCTGACCGTAGCAGGTCTGCCACAATGCCAGCTCCTTATCCAGGCAGGCAGCGTTGGCGTGCTCCTCGCCGTAAATGAAAATCTCTCCCGTGGGCGCACCCGTTTCTGCCGGTGCGCCGCAGGCTGTCAGCCCCAGCAGCGCCGCCAGCAGCAGCGCCGCGATCCTCTTTTTCATAGACAGCTCTCCTTTATTGCAGCAAAAAACGCCCTGATGCCATTGCTGGCATCAGGGCGAACTAAGCTTTAGTCCGTGGTTCCACCTGAATTTGGATGATTCCACACTCTTACTGCCGGTAACGGGGCGTCCGGCGGGCATTTCCTCCCGCAGCTCCGGGCAGCCACGCCCTTCATCGCCTGTAACAGGGAAAGAATAGCATCTTTTCTCCCGCCCGTCAAGCCTATTTTTCGATGTCCGGCGAGTCGGCATCCTCGGGGCAGGGCGCAGCATCCGTGACGGTGCCGCCGCCATACACGTACCGCACGTCGTCGGTCTGGCCCATGGCGCCCTTTGAGAACGTCACCGCCCAGCAGCCGGTCTTCACATCGTACCAGCCGTAGGCCATGTCGTACTCCCCATCGTACTGTGCCCTGGCCAGCTCGATAGCTTCCTCCTCCGTGGGGATGCCCCGCCCGATCTGGGCAGTGCCCAGGATAGCCAGTACCTCATCGCGGCAGCCGTCCCACACGGCCCTGTCCATCGCGCCGTCGTCATCGGGCATACACACATAGCTGCCTGGTGTACCCCGGAACACGACGTTCACCCACACGTTGTCGTTGACGCCCTCCGTGTACTGCCAGGCCGTCTGGCCGCCGGACAGCGTCAGCTCCTGCTCCGTCACGCCGGTGCCGCAGATGCCGTAGCCGTCCAGCCAGCAGGTGAGCCGGAAGTCCACGGCATCATCGTCCGTCTTCCAGAACCGCAGCCCCGCCTGCCCGTCCTTCTCCAGCGTCTCAAAGGCCCATCCATCGGGGATGGTCAGCGCCATGTCCACGTGGTCTCTGGTATACTCCGCCAGCTGACCCGTGATCTCGGACGGGTCCGGTGCGGGACTGCCCTGTGGCTCATCCCCCTCCAGCGGCAGCGGAACAGCCGACCACTCGCAGGCCATCAGCACCGCGGCGCAGCCCAGCGCCAATACGCACAGCAGCAGCTTTTTCATACTCTCACCCTCCTTTTGTCCATATGACGAAGCAGGGAGGGGAAATGTTCCCCTCCCTGCCAGAGCTCAGATGTCCAGCAGCTCCAGCTCGCTGTCGTCCACCTTTCGCAGCTCCTTCTTATTCATCATATCGTACATACACGGCACCACGAACAGCGTCATCAGCGTGGCGTACAGCAGTCCGCCGATACACACCAGCGCGATGGGCTGGATCAGGGCCGTACCGGCGTTCTTGGCCAGCGCCGTCACCACAAGGCCCAGGATGGTGGTAAGGCTGGTCATCAGAATGGGCCGCAGACGGGTGACGCCCGCGTCGATGATGGCCTCCCTCCGCGCCATACCGTCCTGCCGCTGCTGGTTGATGTAGTCCACCAGCACAATGCCGTTGTTGACGATGACGCCTACCAGCATCACAAAGCCGATAAGACTGACGACCGACACCTCGATACCGGAGACCAGCAGTGCCAGGAAGCCGCCGGTGAAGGCCAGCGGAATGGTAAACATCACGATAAACGGGGACTTCAGGGATTGGAACTGGGCCACCATGATGAGGTACACCAGCACCACGCCCAGCAGCAGCATCAGCATCAGCTGGCCCATGGCATTCATGATCTGTTCGTTCTCGCCGTTGAACTCCACGGTGACGCCCTCCGGCAGGGCCAGCGGCGCCACGGCCTGCTGCACCGCCGATGTCACCTTGGTAACGTTGTAGCCATCGGCCAGCGTGGCGGTCACGGTGATGCACCGCCGCTGCTGGTCGCGCTGGATGCTGTTGAGGGACACGGTCTCGCGGACCTCCGCCACCTCGCCCAGCTTGAAGGAGCCATCGTCGTCCTCCTCCGTCTCCTCGCCGGTGAGCTGGCTCAGGCCGGAGGTATCGCTGCTGCCGCTCATGGCGGCGGACATGGAGCTGTCCGGTGTGATGGTCAGATCCAGCAGCTTCTCGCGGGTCAGCTTGCTGTCCGCCGCCGCGTCCACCATCAGCTCCATGCTCTCGCCGTCCAGCGTCACATCCGCCACCGTGGTGGTATCCTGCAGCGCCGCCGCCACCTGCATGTAGATCTGGGCCACGGTGACACCGCGGGTCATGGCCGCGTTGCGGTCCACCACCACCTGTAAGGCAGGCGCCGCGTCCTCCAGACCGTCGGACACATCCTTGACGCCCTCCACCTGTCCGATGCGCTGGCCCAGCGCACGGGCGGCGGTCTGCAGGCCCTCCATATCGTCGCCGTAGACCTGCAAAGAGATGCCGCTGCCGGTCATATAGCTCATCATACCGCTCATGACGCCGGAGGCCTTCACCGTGCAGGGCAGGTCGGCGCACAGCGCCTCGATCTCCCGCCCCGCGTCGGAGCCGAAGGTGCCCTCCGGCATGGTGAGGTAGCCGGTAACGTCATAGTCGCCGTTGTCGCTGCTGGTCATGCTGAGGCCGCCCATGTTGCCGCTGCCCATCATGAAGCCCACAGCTTCCACATTCTCCACGGACATGGCCCGTTCCATCACCTGGTCGGCCGCCTCCACCGCTTCCTCGCGGGTGGTGCCCTCCGGCATGGTGATCTCCAGCGAGAGGTTGTTCATGTCGATCTCCGGCATGAACGTAAAGCCGCGGCTCAGTGCGCCCCAGGCCGACGTCACCAGCAGCACCAGCGACAGCAGCAGCACGAAGGCCTTGTGGTCCAGCGACCAGGAGATGGCCTTGCGGTAGGCGGGGTAGAGCTTATCCAGCAGACCGGCCTTGGGCGTGAAGTCCCGCCGCAGCATGCCGGACGCCATGGCCGGCACCAGCGTCAGTGCCACCAGCAGGCTGGCCAGCAGGGAATATGTAATGGTCAGGGCCAGATCGGTGAACAGCTGCTTCGTCAGGCCCTCCACGAACACGATAGGCGCGAACACGCACACCGTGGTGAGAGTGGACGCCGTCACCGCGCCCAGCACCTGTCCCGCACCGGACACCGCAGCCTGGATGATGGTAGCGCCCTTGGCCCGCAGGCGGTAAATGTTTTCGATGACCACCACCGAGTTGTCCACCAGCATACCCACCGATACGGCCAGGCCGCTGAGGGAGATCATGTTGATGGTGACGCCGGTGAAGTACATCAGCACCACCGCGAAAATGACGCTGACGGGGATGGAGATCAGGGTGATGAGGGTGGGCCGCCAGTCACGCAGGAACAGGAACAGCACCACCACAGAGAACACCGCGCCCCACAGCAGGGACGAGAGGATGGTCTCCACAATGAGATAGATATAGTCGCCCTGATCCATCAGGGCCACGAATTTCAGGCCGTCGTACTGGGCCTCCAGCGTCTCGAACCGGTCGGCGATGTTGTTGGACACCTCCGCCGTGGCGTAGTTGGACTGCTTGGTAAAGGACAGCAGGATGCCGTTGTCGCCGTTGAGCTTGGTGTAGAGCTGGT